>CAZPKG010000005.1:0-212154 GCA_964587105.1 uncultured Alphaproteobacteria bacterium
TATTCACATCGGTAAAATCCACATCATTAAGGAACTCGCCGCTCCCACTGAACTGCTCTGTCCACGTTTCGCCGCCATTCGTTGTATGGACAATTACCGCAAGTCCACCGACTGCCCAGCCGTTATTTGAATCCGTGAATGCAACGCCCGAGAGAGTATAGGAGGTGCCACTCGTTTGCATCGCCCAATTTTCGCCGTTGTCCGCAGTGTGCACAATCGTCCCGTTTTCTCCCACGACCCATGCGTTGAGTTCGTCCGGAATTGACACATCATAGAGATTACTATTGACACCGCTATTTTGAGCAGTCCAAATAACTCCTCCATTTGTCGCGCGCAGAATAGTCCCAAACTCACCAACTGCCCAGCCTTTGTGGTTATCAAAGAACTTCACACTAAACAAATCATTCGTGGTCCCGCTGTTTTGCTCCGACCACTGAGTAGCACCGTCACCAATTGTGGTCAGAATTTTACCACTATCCCCCACTGCCCAACCAGAATTTGCATCTGTGAATGTCACATCCTCAAGCCTCGCTCTGGTCCCTGTTATTTGAGATATCCAGTCGCTTCCACTATCTGTCGTGCGGACAAGCGTTCCATCTTCCCCTACCGCCCAACCGTTCTCCGAGTCTGTGAACCACACTCCTGATAGCCAACCTGAGGCGGTGCTGGTTTGCAGACTCCATGTCGTCCCGCCGTTCGTCGTGTGAAGAATTATCCCATCCTCGCCAACTGCCCAGCCGTTGGTCGTATCAGAGAACGCGATTGTTGTAAGTACCCTTGTTGTCAAACTCGTTTGAGAAATCCAAGTGTCACCGCCGTTCATAGTATGTAAGATCGTCCCACCCGCACCAACCACCCAACCATAGTTCAGATCTATGAAAACTACACTGTTGAGATTTTCGGTGGTCCCACTAGTTTGCTCTGTCCAGCTTTCGCCACCATTTGTTGTGTGCAAAATCGTTCCATTAAATCCCACTGACCATCCGTTGTTCACATCTGGAAACGCCACATCAAGCAATCCGGATGTGGTTCCGCTCGATTGCATTACCCATGTGCCGCCACCGTTCATAGTGTGCAAAACCATTCCGTTAGACCCAACGGCCCAGCCATTATTCGCGTCTGTAAAAGCTACACCATTGAGATAATCGATTGTCCCGCTATTTTGAAGGCTCCATGTGTCACCACCGTCTGATGAGTGCAGAATGATTCCTTCATATCCGACTGCCCAACCATTATTCACGTCAGGGAATGACACTCCCCATAGAGTGTTTGGGGTTCCGCTTGATTGTTCTATCCATGTAGTTCCATTCGATACATGAATAATAGTTCCACCATACCCGACAGCCCATCCGTTGTTTGCATCAGCGAACACCAAATCATAGAGCGTACCTCCTTGCGGCATCGGGTTCTGCCATTCCCAACCCTGCGCAAACACATTTGCGCAGGCGAGAATTCCGACCGCAATGTAAATCCATCGTATCATGGTTCACCTCGAGGATTCCTTCTGATTCCCCCTCGCTTTAGCGGGGGGGGGTTAGGGGGGGTGTCTGCGATGTTCTCCAGAATACGTTGGATGACTCCTTCGGTATTTTGAAGCACCGCGTGATTACCAAACCTTACAATCTTAAAACCTTGCTCCTCAAACCATGCGGTGCGGCGCGCATCGAGCTCGATTTGCTCCGGCTTTGCGTGAGTTGGGCCATCAACTTCAATGATAATTTTATGCTCGGGCAAACCAAAGTCGGCGATGTAGGTTCCGATTGTCATCTGTCGCCGAGCCTTCGTTCCGAGTTTGCCTGCGCGCAAATGCAACCAGAGTTTCTTTTCAGTAGCAGTCGGCTCGTTCCGCATGGCACGAGCGCGCTGAAAATTTTCCTTTGGGAATGTTCTGCCATCTGGGCATTGTTGAAGCTCCTAACTCACCCCCCCTTGCCCCCCCGCTAAAGCGAGGGGGAATGAGATTCCTACCCTCTCCTACTCTGCCACGCCAAGAACGCTTCTAAATCCGCTTTTTGCTCTTCAAGCGAGTTGGTTAGCGATTCGTATTGATTCTCGAAGAGTTCGGGGATGGGGTTTGAGCCTAAGCCGACGACGTGTTGGACGGCTTCATCTACTTTGGCGGCGCACTCTTCTTCCCATGAAGTCTCTTTGGACTCGCTCCACAGACCTTTGTCGAGCAGATATTTCTTGACGCGAATGATTGGATCGCGCGGCTCCCAGATTCTTTCTTCCTCGCTCGTGCGGTACTTGGTCGGATCGTCGGAAGTCGTGTGCGCGCCCATGCGGTAGGTCAAACCTTCAATCAGCACGGGGCCATTGCCTGCGCGCGCGTAATCCACGGCTTCCTTTGTGGCGCGATAGACTGCGAACAGGTCGTTGCCATCTACTTGAATACCGGGCAGGCCGAAGCCGACAGCCTTTTGTGCAATGGTGTTAGCCTTCGTCTGCAATTCGCGCGGGACGCTGATGGCGTACTGGTTGTTGTTGCAGAAGAACACACACGGGCAGTTGAACACTGCGGCCCAATTCAAGCCTTCTGAGAAATCGCCTTCCGACGTGCCGCCGTCACCGAAGTAGCAGAGCACGACTTGCGACAGACCTTTGTAGTTGATCGCGTGGCCGATTCCCGCCGCGTGAGGAATTTGTGACGAAATAGGCACTGAGGTCGGCAAGCTGTTCACGCCGTCGGGCATGACGGCTCCGGCTTCCAAACCGAGATACCACTTGTAGAGCGTCTCGACCGGCCAGCCGTGCCACATGTAGGCTCCGATTTCGCGGAATGCCGGAACGAGCCAGTCGTCTTTGCGCAGGGCCATCGCCGAGCCAACCGCACAGGCCTCTTGCCCACGATTGACGGGCAGCGTGTAGAGCTTGCCCTGCCGTTGGAGGTTGACCGCCTTGAGGTCCACGATGCGCGCGAACTTCATCATTTTGTAGCCATCCACAAGCAGTTCATCCTCGATATCGGGCATCCATTCGGGGTGAATCACCTTACCATTGGGGTCCAGCACTTCGAGCTTTTTGCCCGAGCTGGCCTCAAACGCGTCGAACAGCGAGGACGAGCTTTTGCCCGCGACATGTCCGTTTGTTTTCTCGACCTTCTTCGTCTTGGTGTCCGTAGCCATGACAAATCCCTTTATTTGAATAATTTATCCTAATCCAATTGCAGGGCAATTGACGAACCTGCCCGAAACAGTCAATATAAGGTTTTTACTCAGGATAGCAAGGTAAAAATGATGCGTTTCAATATCAAACTATTTAACATAGAAAGATGAGATGGTAGTTGGAAAACCATCCAGCGATTGAAAGAGATAAGCCCATCGATGGTTTTCACCTCAGGCTTCGCAATCTAGTCTCAATTTACGTATTGACAAATAGAGTTTTTTTTGTTACATTGTCAATCAAGATGAACAAGTTACCTGAAACCCGCAGCACAAGCCAGTCTCGTCAGGCCACGATCTTGTCGGCCGCGCGGTGGTGCTTCTTAAATTTCGGTTATTCAAAGACTTCGCTCGATGATATCGCCCGACGCGCAAATCTTTCTCGGACTTTACTTTACCGTATTTTCAAGAACAAGGAAGACATCTTCACCGCTGTATTTGCGGACTGGCTGATTTCGCGACATCCAGCAGCGCGACAGGCAGCAGAAGGCACAGGCCGACCATTGGAACAACTTCTGAAAGTCTGCAAACTAATGGTAGTTGAACCATGGTCCGACATGGCTGGAGCTCCAATGGCGGGGGAGTTTTTCGATGTGTGTGCTCGGCTTGATCCAGCTATTGACGCGCACCATCGCCTTGTAGCTCTCCAATGTGTGACAGCAATTTTGAAAGACCAAGAGTCAAGTGAGGTTTTTCTGCTGGCTTTGGACGGATTGCTCACGGATCAACCGACCCCGGAAGTTCTCGAACAAAGAATTAGGATATTGGCAAGTCGATTCATTCAGTCCGAATAGAGCTGGTGAATCATAGGCATCAGCTAAATCAAAATTGGATGTGTCATGAAGTGGGTGTCAATTGTTCTGCTCATCGTTCTCGTTCTGCCAATGGTCGTTCTATCGCCGAGACTCTACAAGGACTACACAAAGAAAAAGTCCTTCAAGAACACCTATGCGATATTGAACGCAAAATCCGGAATGGCGATTAGGGTCCACAATGCAGAAATAGATGACGGTGCCAAGATAATTCTCTATCCCCACCATAACTGGGAGTGCACAACCTGGCAATTCATTCAGTTAGAGGAGAACAAATTCCTCTTGAAAAACCTGTACACTCAAAAAACATTTCAGCCGTCTATGTCGCCCCAGTTCAATGCCGACCTCCAGCAAACAACATTAGGAGGAAGCACACTGCAGTACTGGGAGCTTGAACAACAGCCTGATGAGGCCTATCGGATTCGGCTCAGCAACACTGACCTGTATATTACTTCGATTTCTGATACCACGAACTCTGTTCTACTTCTGCGGCCACGTAGTGACGAGACAGGGCAATTCTGGAAACTAATACGTCAAAACCCAATAATTTGAGGATATCTCATGCGAGATTTGATGAACAAGGTCATTCTGATCACCGGAGCAACTGACGGAATTGGCAAGGCTGCTGCCTCGGAGTTTGCTAAACGTGGAGCATCGCTGACCATCATTGGCCGCAACAAATCAAAAACTGATCAGGTTTGCGCAGAGCTAAGAGAGTCAAGCGGAAATCCGAACATTGGTTTTCTCATTTGTGACCTATCGAGAATGTCAGAAGTCAAGCGAGTTGGAGAGGATTTCAAGGCCAAACATGACAGGCTGGATATACTGGTTAACAACGCCGGTGCAACTTTTAAATCTCCGGACATCGGCCCCGACGGATACGAACTGACATTTGCTCTGAACCACCTCGCGTACTTTCAATTAACGACTTCACTTCTGGAATTGATCAAGGCAACTCCAGGTGCTCGAGTTGTATCGACTTCGAGTGCGATGCAGGCTAGGGGGGCGCTCGACCTTAAGAAGACTCCGACCTCGCTGGAGGGCCCGGGATGGCGTGCTTACGCCACTTCGAAACTTGCGAATATTCTCTTCACGAAGGAACTCCAGAAGCGTTTGGATGGAACAACAGCGATTGCAAATTGCTTTGAACCCGGAACAGTAAAGACTAAGTTCGGTGCCTTCGGATCTGACATGGGTTGGGTGATAAACCTGATATATTGGCTAGCTACACCGTTTGCGATTACACCTGAGCAAGGTGCCGACACGCTCGTTTGGCTTTCCACTTCGCAAGAAGCGGCTTCGCTTAGAGGGCAATTCGTTTCAAAGCGTCGCCCCGTTTCCCCTGCGAAGCAGGCGACAGACTCAAAACTCGGTGAGGAACTTTGGCTTCTGAGCGAGAAGTTATGTAGTACAACCGCGTGATTTCCTGCCACTTTCCTGGTGGCGGCACCCGCTGCGGGTACCCCGATTTCCTGCCGGATTCCGAAAAAAGCGCGGCAACCCTTTCGAGCCGCCGCGCCTAAATCACTCTAACACTTGTTGCGCCTGCGTCAGCGCATTGGGTCCAGCGTCTATACGCTGGTTAGAAGCTGCCGTTTACGATCGGGAAGACGGGGAACCAGCCGCCCTTCTTGATGATGTTGATCAGGCCGATTTGCAAACCCTGAGTGGATTGCGCGTAGTTCACCAAGCCGAGTTGGAGGCCGACGTATTGGTTTCCTTCGTTGTAAAGTCCATATTGCAAACCTGTAAACTCGCCGCCCTTGTCGATGTTCACCCAGCCCCACTGAATCCCTGCGCCGCCCTGTCCGGCCAGATTGACCACGCCGTATTGAATGCCCTGCATTTTACCCGTCGCATGGTTGCCGAGTCCGACGTCCAGTCCGGTCACGTCAGCGTTCTTGCCGTAGATCAGATTCAGGCGGAGTCCGGCAATCGACTCGCTGGACTTGAAAATCTGGACGGGCGTGACGAGCGCCAAGTTGACGGGTTTATCGGCGGCGAAAAGTTGCGTTGTGGCCGGAACGAGCATGGCCAACAGAATCGCGGCGAAGATGAGTTTCTTCATTTCATTTCCTTATGATGTTCTAAATTGGTTATGAAATAAAGTTACGCAGAAATTTAGTCAGATTCAAGGTGCAATTTACTCTGCGCGAACGAAGAACACTCTCATTGAACTTGCTGCGACGGGGAGTGACGCGACGGTCGCGGTTGTAGTGAGTTCCAAGCTGTAGTCGAGCGGATTGGCACTCGGATCGGCGCTGGACCAGAGCGTGTAGATCGCTGCGCCGGGCACGGGCTGCCACCTGAATGAAAGCGAATCTCCGACGCGAATCACGGATAGTGCGACCGGCGCGGGAAGGCGGTCGGCATTTTCAAAGGTATTGAACATAGTGGCGAGCAATTCGCCGTCGCGGTCGGCAGCAAGCTCCCAAAACATCCCGCCGCCAAGATTTTCATTCAGAACGTACTCGCATTTCTCGCGAATGGAAACCGTGTCTTCATAGCTGATAAACACGTTTGCCGCAGGATTGTGCAAATAGGGCACGTGCGAAATCGGATGATAGAAGCGCGTGTAGCCGTCCTGGTTGACATAATGGTCGCGCAAGTCCCAATGATCGTAGTAGCCATTCTCCCATGTGCCGTTTGGTGATCTGCCGCTGAAGGTTTGATAAAGGCCGTTGTTGGTGTCATTCACATTGCCAAAACCGACGCCGTAGAACGGCATACCGACGACGAGTTGATTGCGGGGCACTCCGGCGGCGATATAGGCGTCGAGCGCGGCATCGGTATTGAAGCCAGAATGAAACGGTTCGGAAAACGGATTAGCCGGATCGAAAAACAGCGGCGCGTTGAAATAGGTGTAATCGGCCCACGCTCCGGCGAAATCGTAACACATCACATTGATGAAATCCACTGCGGCGGAAAGCGCTGGCAGATTCAGGTTGGCGATATGCGAGGGTGAGGCTGATGTTGCGAGTGTCAACAGAAATTCACGCGCTTCCACGTTCTCAAGCGAATCGAGCTTGTGGCGAATGTGCTGGCACAACAGCACGAAATTGGCAGAGTCTTCGGGCCGCTCAATGTTGCCGGGTTCGCCGCCGCCGTCGGGGTATTCCCAATCGAGATCAATTCCGTCAAAGCCGTGCTCAAGGATAAAATCAATACACGAATTGGCGAACAGTTCGCGGTTCGCGGGTGAAAAAGCGACATCGGAAAAGTAGTTGCTCCAACTCCAGCCGCCGACGGAAATCAGTGTTTGCAGATTCGGGTGTTGTTGTTTCAGGATGCGCAATTGATGAAAATTACCGCGCTCGCATCCGGGATCCCAGCAATCGCCCGGATAGAAGCGGTCAATATCGGCATATGGATCACCGAGTGCGATTTCTCCGTTGGAGATATTCGCGAAAGCGTAATTGATGTGCGTCAGATGCTCGGCGGGAATATCAGTAATCAGATAGTTTCGCCCGTAGATTGCCCATTCGGGGTAATATCCGACGATGCGTTGTGCGTGAGCGATGCTTGCCAAACAGCACAACAGTAAAATACTATTCAGCCGTAACCACATAGACTCTCTCTAAATTTGCGGGCAGCGGAATCAACGCTGAAGTTGCAGGAGTGTTTAATTCCAACGTGTAAGTTCCAAACGGCGCGCTCGGATCTGCGCTGGACCATAATGTGTATTGTGTTGCACCGGAAACGGGAAGCCAACGGAAGGAAAGCGAGTCGATCAAGGTGGTGATGGTGAGATTTTGCGGCGCATCGAGACCGCCGACTGTTCCTTTGCGCATCCCGTTGCCAAAACTTGCCACCCACACTTCATTTGTGTTGTAGGGATTAAAGAACACACGCTGGGGATGCATGAACGGATATTCGGCAAGCTGTGTCCATGTTGGAGTCGCGTTGGTCAAGTTGCTTGTGTAAAACAAGCCGCTCTCTTCGGTGGAGACGTAAGCGATATTCAGGTCTTCAGGATGAACGGTGATGGATTCACTGTAGAGTTCATCACAAATTCTCGTCCATGACGCGCCGCGATTGGTCGTGCGAAAGATTCCGCCGCGATCATTCGGCGCGCCGCCCCAACCGCGATGAACCGCTACGTACCATGTATTTTGACTTGCGTCGTGCGGATCAATTACAACATCTTTGGTCCAATAGACCATCGCGGAGTCGGAGCGGTCTGTCCAGCTTGTGCCTTGATTGGTCGAGACAAAAATTCCCGAACTGTAAGTGAACTGCGTCGTGCGTCTGCCGGAATAGGTACAGACCACCGTTCCGTCGTTCAACACTTCGACGGTGTAGGGATGGCCTTCGGTTCTCGGAGGAACGGCGACGCGTGTCCACGTTGAGCCGACTCCTGCTGAGAGATTATTGGTGCGAAAGATGCCGCCTTGTGTCGAGTGCACGACACTCGCGTACATGCGTTCACTGTTTGTCGGGTCGAGCGCAAGCCAGATGACCGGATGATTGAAATCATGCATCATCGTCCATGTACTTCCGGAATCACTTGACAGGAAAATCTGCCCATCGCCGCCGTCAATGCGCGCATCTGTCAGGTATGTGCTCTGATAGAGATCATGCACTGTGCTGGCCGCGCTGTAGAGTTTGCCGTTCGCGTGCTGAACGGTTTGATAGACCGTGTTGACGGAATAGGCGTTGTTCATATCGAGCGCCGGTCTGCCCCATGTTTCGCCGCCATCGAGACTGTAGCCTGCGGTGATGTCGGTCCAACTGGCAAACATCTTTTGAGGTGTTGACCAATGAATATGCCAGACGCTCGTGGGTTCGAGGCCGTTCGAGTGATAGAAAAGGCCTTGCGGTGTGTTAGCTCCGCTCGGATTCAAGTCATCGGGATTCACATAAAGCGCGCGGAAAGTTTGTCCGCCGTCGGTAGTCATGTGCGTGAAGCCATAATCGGTGATAATGCATTGCCACGGATTGCTGGGCGCGACGGCAAATCCTAACGCTTGCCCCGCCCAACCCCAGCCTTCATCGCCGCCTTGTCCGCACCAACCCGTTTGTACGTTAACGTTGCTGACGGTTTGCATCAAGCTCGTCCAATTCGCACCGCCGTTGGTGGAACGCAAAACATGCGGATGATAAAACGGCGGATTACCACCGGCGGCCCACATCGTATCCACTTCGTTGTTGGACATACCTACAAAAAATGGAATTGAACCTGCCGGTAAACTGGCAAATCGGCTCACCCAATTCGGATCGCCGAGCGTGTGCGTGTAAAGCCCCTGTGTGATTTCAAAATCACCGCCGCCGATACCAGGATAGACATCAGCGTTCGGAGCGGTTGTGCAAAGAAATTTCACTGTGTTGCCTGACGAGCTTCCGGCGAAGGAAATCATTGCTTGCCCGGCGGCGATGCCGACGATATTGGACAGCGAGAAGATTTGTCCGCCGTCGGTGGAACGCAACAGACCGAAGCTTGTGCCGACATAAATTGTGTCCGCGCGAAAGAACGCACCGGCGATGTGCAGTCCGCCCGAATCACTGAAGCGCGAACTGAAACTTGTGCCGCCGTTATTGGAAAAATACAAGTTTGTGTAGGAGCTGACTAACACACGATTAGGATTGTTGTAGTCCACGAACAGGCTGTAGGCCTCTTCGCCTGTCGGATCAAAAGTCGGAGACCATGTGAGGCCGCCGTCAGTGGATTTGACGGGACGCGCGCCGTACTCCTGATCGAGGGCGTAGCGAATGAGCGGATCGTTGGTGAAACGCATAACGCTGAGCGGACTACTGGACAGATCGCGAAAATCGAGCACGTCGAAGCTCTGTCCGCCGTCAGTGGTGTGAAACCATTCGCTCATATCGCAGCCGACATAGAACTCATTTGAGTTATGCGGTGAGATGGACGGATTAAATTGTCCGCCGCCACCGCCGCGTCCGCGCGCGAGCCATTCGGTGGGTTGGGCGATAAGCGCGATCGGGAGGAGCAGGAGTAGAAATAGTCGCATCGTTGATCCTCCGATTTACTGACAAACGGTTACGACTTTATAGAATCCGAGTTCGGCCAGAACCGCGAACGGTGTGATGTTGTAGCGGACACGGTTGTCGAGGTCGGCCACGATGCCGCCGGCAACTTGGGACCAACCACTCGGGAACGGCGCTTCGCTGTCTTCCGATTGCCAGAGCGAATAGCTTGCCGCTGCGCCGCCGACGTGAGTCCATGAGAAAAATACCGAGTCCTCGGATACAGTGATTGAAACGTCAGTTGCGGAAACATGGAAGCAATCGTCGCATTCATCGGGGATACCGTCCAAATCAACATCCTGTGACAATCCGTAGGCAATATCGCAGGCATCGGAGATGTTGTTGCCGTTGCAATCCACAAGATTGTTGGGAATGGCTTTGAACACTTCGCCGCCGTTCAAATCGCAAATGTACAATTCACCGAAGGCGTCTTCACCGAAGCTTGAGATACTCGTAATGGAAAAGGTTGGCGGATCAAATGCGGTTGTCCAGACGGTTGAATCAGTCGTGCCGCCTGCGCCGTTCCAATTGAAGCTCCAGATTTGATTGCCGCAGTAGTCCGCGTAGAAGTACTTGCCCTGCAAACTGGGGATGGCACAGCCGCGATAAACATAGCCGCCTGTAATGGAGCAGCCCACGCCGTGAGAGTAAGCCGTGACGGGAAGTGTGAGGTTCGGTGAGTTGCAGGTGCAGCCGCTCAATCCTGTGCACGAGAATCCTTCCATGCAGCGCCAGCCGTAGTTGCGCCCACCGGTGTCGCTCGCGGCGGTGACGTTGACCTCTTCCCACGCGCCTTGACCTACGTCGGCAATGTACAAATCGTGCGTTACTCTGTCAAAGCTCCAGCGCCACGGATTGCGTAAGCCGAGCGACCAAATCTCTTCACGATAACCGGGTACGCCGACGAACGGATTGTCAGCAGGAATCGCGTAGTTGAGCGGCGGCGCGGTGTTATTCACGTCAATGCGGAGCATCTTGCCGAGCAGTGTATTGGTGTTTTGTCCGTTACCTTGCGGATCGTTGGCGTCGCCGCCATCACCTAACCCGAAGTACAAGTAGCCGTCCGAGCCAAATTGTATGCAGCCGCCGTTGTGATTGCTGAACGGTTGTGTTTGGGTCAAGATGTTAAGACGAGTCGTGGCAATCGCGCTGTCAGGATCGTTTGATGCGGTGTAGCGCGAGATGATGCTGGTACCCGCATTGTCGTTGTAGCTGACGTAGAAGAAGTGGTTGGTTTGATAGTCAGGATGGAAGGCCAGTCCGAGCAGGCCGCGTTCGTTGCCGGAACTGATGACAATCGAGTCAATGTCGAGAAAGGGAGTGGCTTCGAGCGTGTTGCTGATCAGATTGAATACACGCACGCGGGCTTCAAACTGTTCGAGAATGAAGATGCGCTCATAATCCCCGGGCGCATAGGTCACAAATAACGGTCGGGCAAGCCCGCTGGCAATGCGGACGGTAGTTTGGGCGAGCAGGGGCGTGGCCAGGGCGAGGGCGAGGAGAAGGGGTAGAATTCGTCTCATAATTGGTCATCCTTTAAGTGAATTATTCATCCGTCTTACAAGTTACTCCTTCTCTGTGGAAACTTGCAAGTGTCACGCGAAGTTTCTGAAGATTCGTGCGTTTCCTTTCCGCAACACCTGGCCTAAATGGATGAAATTATTCAAATGTTCAATTCATTAACCTGCGTTTGGAACCTCGGAGGCTTCACCGTTGTTCAACATCTGACAGCTTGACAAAATTAGTTAGAATTCCGAAATTGTTACCATGATGTCCGTTCGCACCAGTAAATTCAGCCGCTGGCTGGCCATAGCGACACTATTCACAGTTGTTCTGACTGTGTCGGTGCCGTTTTATTGCTCCACGGGGTGGTGCTGTGCGAAGCATCAAACGGAACAGCAACAGGACGCACCCAAGGCAAGCTGTTGTGCCGCCAAGAGTGAGACACAAGTCCAGTCCAGTGAATCGGGTTCATGC
Organism: uncultured Alphaproteobacteria bacterium; assembly: GCA_964587105.1. Lineage (GTDB taxonomy): Bacteria > Electryoneota > RPQS01 > RPQS01 > RPQS01 > JABWCQ01. The sequence continues at coordinate 11,936 of CAZPKG010000005.1, forward strand.
TGTGACCGACAGGCTCACTCCACGACTCCAGACACGAATAAGTGCGACGGCGGATGCGCGACGGGTTGTTGCAGACTTGCTGCGATGCCGTATGTGCTCAGCCCCATTGTGAAGATTCTGATTTCCACGCCGGCAACGCTGTTGACTCCGGCTGCCGTGCTGAATACTGGAATTGAACTGTCCGACTACATTCCTCAGCCTCCTCGAGTTCTGTCCGCATAATTTTGCAGGAGAACTCCGTCCGGCGCTCTCCTGTTTGTGGAGAGAACGGTAACCAAAAAGAATCATGGCCGCTGTTCCGACAGCGGCCATTTTATTTAGGAGCAGGATATGAGGAACTGGAAAACACATCTCGCGATACTCGCCATCGTATTACCACTGCAATTGTGGGCGGGCGTATTGCGCGGGATGATTCACGATCAAGACACGGGGGACGTGCTGGTTGGTGCATCGGCTATGCTGGTAGGCACTCAGCGCGGCGCAGCTACGAATGCCGGTGGATTATTCAGAATTGACAATCTCGCTGCGGGAACTTACTCGCTCAAGATTTCGATGATGGGCTACGAATCACTGACGATGGATGTGGCCATCGGCGAGACCGATACGGTGATGCTGCATTTGGCGATCCCGCCAACCGCGATGCAGATGGGTGAAGTGAATATTGAAACAGAACGCACGCATTCGGGCATCAGCGCCAATGAGCCGGTACGCACGGAAGTAATCGGCGGCGCGGAATTGCAGGAGCGCAGTCCCGACGGAAAGGTGATGACGGCATTGCAAGGCCGGACGGGTTTGCGCACCAAGCCTTGCGCGCTGTGTGGTTCGATGGGAATCGGCTTGCAAGGACTTGATCCCTCCTATACCGAAATTAACGTGGACGGAATGCCCGTGATGTCGGGACTCGGCACACTCTACGGACTGGACGGATTGTCCGTTGCCGACGTGAAGGAATTGCAAATCTCGAAAGGTTCGGGCTCGAATCTGTTCGGCAGCGGCGCGATTGCCGGAGCGGTGAATTTGGTGAGCGTCAGGCCGACGGTTGCGCGCACGCTATCCGGCAACATTTCCGCCAACAATAACGGACAGAACACGATTTCTGCTAATGCATCGGGCTTGACGGGCTCGCTACCGATGCGGTTTTCGTTTTTGCATTCGGCTGAACCGAATTATGTTGATCAGGACGATGACGGCTTGACGGACACGCCGAAGTATCGTAGATTGAATTTCCAAGTTGGCGCGTCGCCAAAGGTCGGCAAAGGTGAATTGCGGCTGGGCGGTCGTGTATATGACGAACGCAGATTTGCAGGCGAGACTAATTGGAATCGCAATGACCGTGGTTCAGCGGACGTGTATGGCCGTGAAATCTACACCGATCGCAAGGAAGTTTCAGCGAAATACTCGTCGCCGCTGACGGGTAAATTCCATTGGTTCGCTGAAGCGGCGGGCGTGATGCATGCGCATGATTCATGGTATGGTTCGACCGCTTACAATGCCGACCAGAAACTGGTGATTGCGAAAACCTCGGGACAGCGCGAGTGGAACAACCGTCACTCGTCCGTGTTTGAGCTGTTCTATAATCACCAAACCTATACCGACAATTTGCAGTTGGCTACGCCGACGGAATTGATTTACAACACACCGGGCGCGACGATTGAGCACACGATGCGTGTGGACAGCTCGGGGCGGTGGACGGTTCAAGGCGGCGCGAAGATTGAATACTGGAACGAGTGGGGCACGCAGGTGATTCCGCGCGGCACGCTGTTGTGGAAGCCGAATGTGGCAACAGCATTGAGACTTTCGGGCGGCACGGGATTTCGTCCGGTGTCGATCTTCAGTCTCGAAGAGGCCACGATGGCGGGCTTTGCGAATGTCGAAGTTCCCAGCACGCTCTCACCGGATCGCAGTACGGCGGGAAGCCTCGGACTTAACAAGCAGTGGTTGGGCCGCGAAGCCGGATTGACGCTTGACCTTTCGGGATTCTACACACACTTCGACCGCAAGGTTGTGCTGCGCTATGGGCACCACGCGGGCGAAACATTGTACACCAATTCTTCGAATGCTTACACCGCAGGCGGCGAAGTGCAAGCGACGTTAAGTTTTAATTCGGGCTGGACGATTGACGCCGGTGGACGCGTGTCGGAAGTGCGCTATGAAGATCAAAACGGCGAAATGCGCAACGCCGAATTCCAAAACAAATTTACGGCCAACACAAGCATTCGTAAAGCGTTCAAGAACCAAGGAATCACGACCGAGTTATCGAGCGCAATTTACGGCCCGCAATATATTCCGCAAGGCCGCTCACGTTCGCAATCTCCGACGTATGCTATCTGGAACGCCGGAATAACGAAGTCGTGGAAGTCGGTGAGCCTGTCGGGTTCTGTGAACAACCTGTTCGACTGGACGCAATCGGATGATCCGTATTTGCGCGACGATCAAGGCCGATTGTTGCTCGATTCGTCGATGATCTATGGCCCGCTGTTGGGCCGCACATTTGCACTCGCTTTGACGTGGCGCTATGGTTCGTGAAACAAACAACCCAAACTACAAAATAGGATGAACAAGATGAAGAAGCTCGTATTGACCGCACTCGTGCTGTGCGTTAGCATGATCAACGCTTTTGCCGAAGAAGGCGAAGCCGCGAAGACCGGCGCGGCCACGATGGCCAAAGAGGCGACTGCAGTCGTCGCCGTAACAAGTGAAGTTACTCCCGCCGGAGCCTACCCGCTGGCCGTTTGCCCGGTGAGCGGCGAAACTCTGGGCGAGATGGGCGATCCGGTGGTCAAGGTCTATGATGGCCGCGAAGTGAAGTTCTGCTGCAAGAACTGCGTCGGCACGTTTGAGAAGGATTTGAAAAGTTCGATGAGCATTCTCGACAAGAAGATCATCGAAGCCAAGAGCGCGAGCTATCCGCTCGGCGTGTGTGTTGTCAGCGGTGAGAAGCTCGGCGGCATGGGCGAACCCGTGAAGCACATGTACAAGAACCGCCTGGTTGAGTTCTGCTGCGGTAACTGCATCGCAACTTTTGAAAAAGACCCTGATAAGTACCTTGCGATGATTGACGCGGCGGCCAAGCCCGCCGAAGCGGTTCCGGCTGAGAACGAAAAGAAGGAATAACTCTGTGTTCAGAGTTGTTCTTGGTTTATTGATTGTTACGAGCGCAGGGTTCGCGCAGAAACCGCTGCTGTTTCAACCGTGCAGAATGTGTTGGATACTTGACGACGATTCCACTGCGAAGGTTCTCTCCTACTTTGCAGAATACAACGGAAGCGAGTATGCCTTCGACACGGAAGCGCACCGCGACGCGTTTTTGCGCGAACCTGACACGTGGCTCAATTGGAGCAACGAACCAGAACCGGACGGCATCACGTCGATGGTGCCGTCCTGAACGGGTTGACCCGGTGAGGGTGTCCTGCTCGGTTCGAGCAGTTTAAGACGATTCTCTTTTAGCGGACGGTATGTTGATACGGAGCTTGATCGTCCGCGTTGGCGTTTTACGGGGGACTATTTGTTGCATCCGCGCATAAATGCCGGATTGGAGTACAATCCGGGCGCGGAAGAGATTACGATTCGAGGAAATATTCGCGTGCTCGATGAAGCGAAGCTCAAGCCGAATGTGTCGTTGGGCACATCGAGCGACCGCATCGGCTCGCCCGAAGGCACGCAATGCTACTATGTGACGATTGCGAAGACGATTCACACTTTGCCGGTATCACCGTATGTCTCGGTGAACTACAGTGAGTGGGAAGACGGTTGGACGTTTCCCTTCGGCGCCACGGTGAAACTGTCGCCAAACTTCAGTACTTTGCTGATGAACGACGGTCTGAAGCCGCACGCGATGTTGAACTACGATTCGGGAAAGGGCTGGGGTGTCTCGGCGCTGTGGATTTGGTTTGAGCGCGCAGGTGCGGCGTTGTCGGTTGGGTTTTAGCTTGGGCATCCGCAGCGGATGCCGCTGCGAGCCTTCTACTCTTGATTAAACCTCCCCCCTACCCTGTGTGTCATACTTCTGAAAGCTTGAGGCAAGATGATGAAGAACACACAAGAGAAAGGACCCGTTATGAGTGCAAAGTTCAGCTTTCTCGGCAAGTTGGCCCTGTCAGCGTCCCTTGCCATCATGGTGTTTGGCTGTGAGGAAGACCGCTATGCCTACTATGGGGATGACTATTCGACTGACATCACGGACGAAGAGGCCCTGCAGGACATTTTTCTGGCCGATACGGACGTGGAATCCCCTGACGTGTGGCAGGACGGCACCGAGGGAATAAGTACGGCGGAATTGCGTTCACTTGACGAGGAGATCGATCCGCTGGGCTGGTGGAGAATTGGCCATCGCCAGCGCGAAAGTGTGACTGTTGATTTTATTGACGATGATCACGCGATTCTGACGCGCGTGCGCAGTTTCGACGGCAGTTTCCGGCTGTTGACTGATATGAGCGATGACGAGATGGTGACGATTGACAAGCCGATGTACAACGATCTCGTGCGCAGAGCGCGCGCCGTGCGGGTTGATGATTCACCGTATCCCCGCCGGAATTGGCGTATTGAGGCCATCACCGCCGAGACGATGGAGAGTGTTGATCCGAATCCCAACACGGTGCACATTCTCAATGTAACGGCACTTCACTCGAACGGGCGCGTGATTGTGGATTTGGACGATCCGCTGCACACCTATTTCGACCGAGAGAGCCTCCCGTTTGCCTATCAGGGTGAAGAGGTCGTGGTGTTTGTCGAAGTGGAAGGCAACATTCCCGCTCCAATCGGAATGCTCAGACCAAACGTCTATCGCGGCGGCAGGCTGCCCCGTTTGCCTTTGCGTGACGACGGAGTTTCACCCGATGTCACCGAAGGCGATGGAATCTATTCGGGCAGTTATGTGGCCGGACAACGGCGCGGACTGCATCACATCGGTTTGGATTTCATTGATGATCAGACGATATATGACGATGAGGCAGCTTACGACGCCTCCGGTTGGGCAATTCCGTATCGAGTAATTGCCGATTGATCGCTTGCATAGACGAGAGCGAACAAACAAAAAACCCCGCGAGCAATCACGGGGTTTTTTATTAGAGATATGTTCGCGCTACGGGATTACATGTTCCGCCGTAACATGAAACGTGGCAAGCGAATCCACTATGGTCTCGATCAGGAACACCGACTCGGTTGTAGTACCGACGATTTCTGCGTCCTCCCAGTCTCCTGTCAACGATTTTAATATCGTGTAGCGCAACGAGCAGGTTGTATCCGGCAGCCATGACAAGCGCAACGAACCTGTCTCCTCCAGAACGGAAATTGCGGCGTTCATCGGTCTTGCCGGCGGCTCTTCGAGCAGCGTCTTCAGCACGCAGATCATTTCAGTCTGCTGCAGCGTGTCGAGCGGATCGTAGATGGCGTAATAGCGGATGATGCCTTGCTGATCGATAATCACATGACCACGATGCTCGATGTCGGTGGGCGAGGGCACCGGGTTGGTTTCCATGTTGTACGCTATGCCCGTATTGCGGCCATTCACCAGCAACGGATAGGTTATACCCGTGTTCGCGCGGAAGGTAGTGTTGACATAGGCGGCAGGCAGATTCCAGACGTCAATGCCGAGCATATTGAAACTTGAATTGTCGAGAAACAGCTGATAGATCTGCTCGGATATCCAGGCATCCGAAATGCAAACTGGGCAAGTCGCACCAAAGAAGTTGATATACACAACTTCACCCAACATGCTCGACAGCGTCACGGTGCCGCCGCCGGGGTTACTGCGAGACAACGTAAAATTCGGGGCCGCTGTCCCGACGACCGGTTGCGCAAACGAGTTTGTCCCTAACCACATAAGGCAGGTCAATAAAATAGCAAATCGGCACATATTCGCTGATCTTGACATGGACGAAACAGGTTCTTGGTGAAATGTGTGCTTAAGATACAGCAGGTACATTGGGAATGCAATAGAATCCGGTCAGCGAATATATTTTCTATAGTCCAACCGACCCAAAGCTATAACATTTGAAACCATTGGTTTAGACGCGAGCAATCCAAGAGAATTGGCCATAACTTCACCCATTTGTCACCAGAATGCCTCTTGTTTGAGGATTGGAACCTAACAATTAAGGGTATGTTTTGTATGCGGTTTACAGTTGTCTCGGCCACCCAAAAAGAAACGGCGGCTTCAAATTGAGGCCGCCGTTTTCTGAAAACAAATTGACTTAGAACAGGTAGATCGTGAAGAACAGGAAGATCCAAATCACATCCACAAAGTGCCAGTACCACGAGGCCGCTGCGAAGCTGAAGTGGCGTTCAGGTGTGTAGTGGCCTAAACGAAGCCGCAGGCCGACGATGAACATCATGATGATTCCGGTGGCCACGTGTGCGCCGTGGAATCCGGTCATGGCGAAGAAGTGCGTGCCGAACATGCCACTCTTCAGCGTGAACTGGTCATAGCTCTTCAAGAAGCCGTATTCATGCCCCTGGAAGCCCAAGAAGATGATTCCCAGCAACAATGTGATCCCTAACCAGAGACGCGACTTGTCGCGGTTTCCGTGCTTCAGCAGATGATGCGAATACTCCATCGTTACTGACGAGGACATCAGGATCAATGTGGCAATTGCAGGAAGCGTCGTGTCCAATTCCGGGGCACCGACAGGCGGCCACTGCGGGAAATCGAAACGGGTATAGTAGTGATGACCAAAGAAGGCGCCGAAAATGGCAGCTTCCGAGACAAGGAAGAGCTTGAGGCCCATCTTCATCCAGCGGTCATCTTCCAGTACGTCCGGTATTTCATCGTTCTCTTTAATTAGCGCCTGACACCAGCCCATCATGCCGGTAATCGAGAGCAGCGAGCCAACGACGATAAGCGTGACGCCCATCGAAGCATCCCACAGCCACAACAGGACGCCCGTTAAGAGCAGACCTGAAGCCATCGCCAAGAAGATCGGCCAATAGCTGGGCGGCGGAATATGGATGTGATCATGATGGGCCTGATGCCCGTCTGTTGCGGCGGTGTGGGACATTGGGTATCTATCTTTACTTAATCAAGAAACAATTTCAGATTCCGGCGGGGAACCGCTTCGCTTAATCCCCGCTCGGCGAACTTAGTGGAAGCCGTGGCGTTCGAAGTTTGCGCCGTACTTAATCAAATAGAGCAGCGACAGCGTGGTGAAGACAACAACAACTCCGACAAGCCACGTCACTAACTTGCGGTTGCGACTTTTGACTTCCGGCGGTACGGGTTGCGAATGCATTAGTTATTCCCTCCTGTGGCTGCGCCTGAGGCGACGTTGGGAATTTCGCGGTTCTTTTCCATCTCTTCGGGATTCTTCTCGAACAGCGTGTAGTGCAACGTCACCTGCTCGATTTCGGGATCCATGTCGGCGCTCAAAACCGAGACCACTTCAAACGTGCGTTCGGCGCCCGGAGCCATCGTCTGGTCATCGAAGCAGAAGCATTTCGTCATCGTAAATTTCGTCGCAGCGGCTTCCGGCAAAATCGAATGCACTGGACGGAAGTGTACGGTATCTTTTGACATATTCACGAAGCGGTAGCTGTTCTTGAACGGCTGTCCGACTTCGACTTCCTGCACGGACTGTTTTGGCTTGAAATAGACCGGCAAAGTTCCAGCAGTCACGCCCGTATAGAGCACGCGGCACATGCGGCCTGTCTTGGCATACTCGACATCATTTAATGGCGAAATCGAGATTCCAATTTTCTGGCAGAACATTCGGAACAGCGGCACCTGCACATAGGTGAAGCCGAACATCAACACAACAACCGGAATGAGCAGGAACAGAGCAAGCCGTTTGTTCTTGAGCTTCTGTTCGGGTGTTTTCGTTTCTACTGGCAGTTCTTCTTGCGGTTCCACGGTAGGAAACCTTTCACGGACGTGCGCTTATTTCGTGATGGCCACGTCGGCCATGATGATCACAAACAGCGCGGTGAGATAGACAATCGAGTATTTGAACAGACCCCAAGCATAGTTTTGCTCAGCGCCCTTCAAGAGTTTCCATGCTTTATAGACAAACAATCCGCCGAGCACGAGTGCCGCTGACAGATAGAGCAGGCCGACGTGCAAGAGCAGCGAGATGGCCACAAGAACGAACGTGTAGAGCAAAATCTGACGGCGCGTTTCGTGATCGCCTTTGATCACAGGCAACATCGGAATATGCACACGGGCATAATCTTTCTTGACGCACAATGCCAGCGCCCAGAAATGCGGCGGCGTCCAGAAAAACACGATTAGGAACAACAGCCACGGCGTCAACGCGAGCGTACCTGTCGCGGCAGCCCAAGCGATGATCGGCGCCATCGCTCCGGCGGCTCCACCGATGACGATGTTGAGATGCGTGCGCGGCTTCAGCCACAGGGTGTAGAAGAAGCTGTAAAATGCAATCGTTCCGAACGCAGCGGCGGCGGAGAGCCAATTGAAGAGCAGACCGAAAATCAGAATCGCACCGATACCACAAGTGATGACAAACACCAGTGCGTGCTTGGGTTCCATCTTCTTCAAGGCTAACGGGCGGCGGTTTTTGGTGCGGCCCATCTGCGCGTCAATCTCGCGCTCGAAATATTGATTCAAACCGTTCGCACATCCGCCCGTCAGCGTCAGGCCAAACAAAATTACCCAGAACTTCCAATTGCTCGCGTGCAATGAACCTTCGAGCATGAGCGCCGCCGCACCAGTGAGCAACACCAGAAGCATAATGGAGGGCTTCATCAGGTTAATGTAATCGCGGAATTGGGTCATCAGACAAATTTACAATTTACAAAATCCAATTTACAATGCGGAGCGTTCATTGGGTCCAGCGTTCACGCTGGTTCGTACGCAACTTCATGCGTGACGATAATCAAGACCATGTAGAGCATGAAGGCTACGGCAAGATGCATTATGGCCATGTACGGCGGCACCTTCATCAAGAGATTGCCGATGCCGAGAAGAATTTGCAAAACGAGAATGGTGGCGGTCGCCCGCAGAGCCAAACGCCCGCGTGCCGAGAGCGGCATCTTCATCGCCTTGATGATCAAATGGATCACCGCACCCGCGACAATGAAAGCCCACCATCTGTGAAAGAACTGAATCAGGATTTGGTTTTGCCAAAGATTAGCAAACACCGGAGTATAGAAATCGCCCCACAAAACTGACATCGGCGGAACCCAATGATCACCGACCTTCGGCCAAGTGTTCATCACCAATCCCGCGCCCGTTCCTGCTACCAATCCGCCGCTCATCACCTGAATCAATGTCGCGGCAATCGCTTCTTTGCCGAAGCGCTGCGCTTTCTCGTGACCGGACCTAAGCGGATCCCCCCAACGCGAGAGCTTCAGAGCTTGCCAGAACAGAATCGCAAAGATGATATAGGCCGTGCCTAAGTGAATCGCCAAGACAGCGGCAGCCAAATCAAGCTTGACTACCATGCCGCCAAGTATGGCTTGCACGAGAATCAAACCTGCAGCCCAGAGCAGTGGTTTTTTCGACACCGCCCAAACTTCAGGCATCTTTCGCGCGCGCACAATGATGGCCAGCAGCACAATCCCGACCAGCGCGGCGAGGAAGCGATGGAAATACTCAATCGCAAATTGAGTCTCGAATGTTCCAAGACTCATTCCGTCCGTTAAAGCCGGATAGGTGTGCTTGTAATCGTCAAAGACCGCTTGCCAACCCGCTTCGGAAAACGGCGGCAACAGACTTCCATTTATCAACGGCCAATCCGGAATTGAAAGTCCTGAACCGGATATTCTCACAAAACCTCCCCACAACATCAGCATCGTGATGAGCATGGAGAGAAACAGCAGCCATGAGGCCAGCCTACGCGCAGGCGATATGTCAGTCATAATTAAAAATAGGAAATAGGAAATTTGAAATTAGAAAGAAGAAGGCGGAACCACGCCAACGCGCTTCCGTTTTCCTATTTCTAATTTCCTATTTCTAATTTCTCTTAAGGAACGATCGGAATCGTCTTGTAGTTTTCCTTCGGAGGAGGCGAGCTGGTTTGCCATTCAAACGACTGTTGAATGTCATTGACATTCCACGGGTCGTCCGACAGCGGTTTGGTAATCGGCTGACGAATCGCCTTCAGCAGCGACCAGCAGAACAAGATACCACCGAGCAGCATGAACAGGTAGCCGAACGACATGATCTGATTCATGCCTTCAAACTGCTCACGATAGATGTAGGTGCGGCGAGCCATACCATTCATGCCCGTCCAGTGCATTAGCAGGAAGGTCATGGACATGCCGATGTACATACACCAGAACACGATGTTGCCCATTTTTTCGTCGAGGAATTTGCCGGACATCTTGGGGAACCAGAAGTAGGCCGCACCCAAGAGCGACATCACCGAACCGCCGAACAGCACATAGTGCAAGTGTGCGACAACGAAATAAGAGTCATGGAGCTGAATATCAACGGGCACGTTACCCAACCACACGCCGCTGATACCGCCGATCACAAAAAGTGAAATCATGCCGAGCGCAAACTTCATCGGCACAGTGAATTTCAGTGTACCGCCCCACATTGTGGCCAGCCACGAGAAGATTTTCACACCCGTCGGCACGGCGATGAGCATCGTCATAAACGCGAAGAACGCGCGCACAGCCGGAGAAAGTCCCGTCGTGAACATGTGATGTGCCCAGACCATGAAGCCCAAAATTCCAATACCGGCAATCGCGTAAACCATGCCGTGATAGCCGAACACCCGTTTGCGCGAGAAGGCTGCAACGATATGGCTGATCGCGCCAAAGCCCGGTACAATCATAATATACACGGCAGGATGCGAGTAGAACCAGAACAAATGCTGATAGAGCACAGGGTCGCCGCCTTCGGACGGACGGAAGAATCCGGTTCCAAAGTGGCGGTCAAACAGCACCATCGTCACCGCGCCCGCGAGCACCGGAGTACCGACCAAGATCATAAACGCATTGGTCAACCAAGCCCAGACGTAGAGCGGCATCTTCATCATGCTCATGCCCGGGGCGCGCATGTTGAAGATGGTGACGATGAAATTGATCGCGCCTAATATTGAAGATGCACCGGTTAAGTGCACGACTAAAATCCACATGTCCACGCCCGGAGTGCCGCTGTACTGCGCACTCGTCAAGGGCTGGTAACTTGTCCAACCACCGCCGGCCGCGCCGCCTTCCACAAAGAAGCTCGCGATCCCGAGAAACGCCGCGGGAATCAGCAGCCAGAAGGCGAATGCGTTCAGCTTGGGGAACGCCATATCGCGTGCGCCGATCATCAGCGGCACGAGATAGTTGCCGAATCCGGCCATCGCGGGAATAATCACGAAGAAGATCATGATGGTGGCGTGCATTGTCACCACCTGATTATACAGTTCAGGCGAAACAACTCCGCCTGTGCTGTCCCACAACTGCATACGAATAATACCCGCCAAAGCGCCGCCCACGATGCCCATGACCAGAGAGAAGATCAGATACATGATACCGATCTCTTTGTGGTCCGTCGAGGACATGTAGCGGAGCAAGAGCGATTGCTTTTTCTCAGCCATTCACGACCTCGCTTTCGATTTCAGGCAACAGCAACGAGCTGTGCGCACTGTCCGCCGGCGCAGTCGCGGCAGCACTCATCTTTTCCTCCAGCCACTTCTCAAACTCAGCTTCCGACACAACCTTTACGTCAATCCACATTTCACCGTGCAGCGGTCCGCACAGTTCGGCGCACTGGCCTTTGTATTTGCCTTCCTGAGCCTTGAACCACGCGTGCGTGATACGGCCCGGATTGGCGTCCTGCTTCACACCGAAGCTGGGAACCCACCATGAGTGAATTACGTCCACGCTGGTGAGGTTCAAAGTAACAATCTTATCCGCAGGCACAACCAGCGGCTCGTTGGCAAAACCAATGTCGTATCTTGGCAAGCGGTATTCCCAGAAAAACTGGTGACCGATAACCTCGACGACGAGATCGGATTTGGGCGGAACTTCGATCTTCTTCAGCGTGCTGTAAGCCGGAATGGAAATCGCGACCAGCACGAGCGCAGGGATGATCGTCCACGCGATTTCGAGCGGCACGTTCTCATGAAAAGTTGCGGGTTGATGTCCGCGCTTTTCATTGAATTTCCAGATGGCATACGCGAGCAGAATCTGCGGCAAAAGCAGAAACGGCAGCGTTAAGCCGAGCATGATCTTGAATGTTTCCCTGACGTCCTGCGCCACCGGAGTAACGGGATTGAACAGCCACGTGGTGACCGGTTCAGACGCGTACACGGCGACAGGCAGAGCGGCCAGAGCGAGCCAATGTAGATTTTTTTTGATCATAGGGGAGGTTGTGACCCTATTGGAAAGTGTCGAGAGAAAAGAACCTAATTCGTAGCCAAGCCTTGAACGAACGCGTACAACGCATCAAGCTGAGCCTTTGTGAGTGTGCCGTTGCCGGGATGCACGCGACCTGATAAGCCGTTCAGCACAATGTTGTCAAACTTCGAACGGTCGGTCATCCACGGTGCATTACGGGCATATAGCGGCTGTGTCGTATCGTAGCGATAAGGCGCGACGCCAAGCACATTTCCGGCCATCCCTTCACCGTGACCTCCGTGACACTTGGCACAGCGAGTAAGGTAGATTTGCGCACCGACAGAAGACTCGTCAAACTGACGGGCAGATTTGTCGGCATAGTAGCCGGGCTTGGTGACCTGTTGCATGGCAAGTAAGATCGGAATCCGTCCGGCATTTGTATCTTCAGCAGTAGCCGCACCCGCGTCTGCGGCGGCGCCGGCCGGAGCTTCAGGAAGCTTCGCGATGACAGCGTCGTCGGTCGGAGTCGGATTCGGGATCATCGTGCGAACATAGTGAACCATTGCCCAGACGTCACGCGCGGGTAACAGCGAGAACGACGGCATGGACGTTCCCGGCGAGCCTTTTTCCAACGTATTGTAAATCGAGGCGACGTCGTTACCGAACTTAAACGTTTCCGTGCGGTAGTTACGCGGCGGCGGATTGAGTCCGGCGGCACGCGGGCCGTTGCCGGTGCCATCCGGGCCGTGACACGACGAGCAATTGATTTGATAGAGCATTTTGCCGTCAGCGGCAAGTCCGGTATCTTTTGCTAACGCGCGATGGTTGACGATCTTGGAAGCTTCAAGCTCTTTTTTCGGCGGCGGTAAGGAAGCGCCGACTTCTTCGCCACCCTTGAACTGCCAATTGAAAACCAAGCCGATCATCACGATTGCCAGAACGACAATCGGAATGTACAGAAAGATACTGCTGTTCTTAGGACTGTAGTTACTCATTTACTCCCAGAACCTCCAGTTTGCACTAAGCAGAACATACGGATCGCCGACCGGAACCAGCGTGTGCTTGCTCATCCATCGCGAGACAAACAGCCCGAACAATCCGGTGAACATCGCCAGCGTTCCCAACTCGATCCAGCTAATCGGTACGAGCGATGCATTGTGCGAAGGAACGGTCATCCAATAGAGATCAAGGAATTGTCCGGCCAACACACCCCAGCAGACAATCATCAGCCACTTGTGGTGCTTCTTTTGCCCCTGTCCCAATAAACCGAAGAACGGGAGAATGAACTTGAGGAACCACGTGAAACAAGCTATAATCACCCAGCCGCCTTCAGAGCGCTTCAAATAGTAGAACGTCTCTTCCGGCAAGTTCGCGTACCAAATCAGCATGAACTGCGAGAACGCGACGTAGCACATAAACACCGTGAAGGCGAACAGCAGACCGGACAGGTCCTTGACGTGCGACTGCGTGGCAATGTGTTTAAGTTGGTTGTTCTTCAATTTAATGAACACGATTACCATCAAGGCCATCGTGCTCTGGAAGATTCCGGCGAACGTATAGACTGTGAACATCGTCGAGAACCACTTTGGCTCCTGCGACATAATCAAATCATAAGAGAAGAACGCGTAAGTCGGAGCGAACAAAAGCAGTGCGCCGATCGAAAAACGCGCGGCGGCGGTGCGGTTGTCCGGCGCATTACCGTTGTCCTGAACAACTGAGTAGTTGATCAACTTGCGGGAAAGGAAGATCCAGAGAATGAAGAACAGGATATTCCGTCCGGCCATCATGTTGAACGACAACCACGAGTGCTTGGTCGGGCTCACGATTCCCGCGCCGTTGCCAAGCCACGAGTAGATCGAATCACCTGTCATCATGATTCCAGCCAAAGCGATCAGGAACAACACGAACGCGATGGGCAAGAAGCTCATGAACGCTTCGGCTAAGCGGCGCGGAACGATAGACCATTGCGACGCGGCGGCGCGGTTGATGGTGATAAAAGCAAAACCGCCCAATGCAAACCCCGTAAACATGTACAGGTTGATGATATAGTTTTGCCACGCTCGCACGGGTTCCGCGACCACGCCGCCGAGAAACGCAAGCGCGCCGACGGCAATCAGGCCCATGAACAGGTTGCTGAGCGATTTGGTGAGGCTGAGCGGCCCCGGATTGTCAATATGTGTTACAGTTGCGTGAAGAGACACTGTTCGTTAATCTCCCTCTATCGCTTAGGCCAGAGCACAGCCTTCGCCGTGTCCGGAGCATCATCCATGAAGTTGAATCGGCCCGTCGCCATCTGCAGGCTGTCCTGCGGCTGCGGGTGCGCGGCACGCTGTAACGCGCGGACATAGTGAATGATTGCCCAGCGCTTATCAGACGGCACTTGCTGTTTATAGCTCGGCATCAAACCCTGTCCCATCGTGACCGTGTGATAGATTCTACCATCGGGCCACGCGAGCAGCTTGTCACTTAGTAATGAAGGCGGCATCGTAAACTTCGGAACAATGTAACCCTTGCCGTCGCCTTGAACACCGTGACACACGACACAGAACGTGTTGTAATATTTGCGTCCGGCGGCAAGTACCTCTTCAGTTGGCGTCAGCGGATTCACCAAGGCGTTGGCGGCCAACGTGTCAAGTAAAGCAATCGAGTACGGTTCAAAGTTCACTGGAATCGTTCCCGCAGGCGGAACTTTCATGCCCACGCCGTTGGGGGAATGCGGATCCCACTCCTGCGCTTTCATTGAAGCTTGACGATAAAGGTCAGGCATGTATTCCAGCGTGGGAATGCTCTTCTTTCCGCATGACATCAACAAGAACGCGGCCAGAAGCAGCGTGGTGAGTTTATACATGCTTCACCTCCTCTGCGCCGCTCGACTTGAGATAGGCTTCAGCATCCGCGGGCGTCACACCCTCAAGCGGAATTACTAAACCAAACTTGTCATCAGTAAAACGTTCGTCATGGATGACGGGCTTCGTCGTCGGCAGTTTGCAAGCAGCCCATATCGCGACAAACGTCGAGATTCCGCCAATCAACACTCCGCTTTCAAACATCACGGGGAAAAACGCTGGCCATGAATTGAGCGGCTTACCACCCACATTGAGCGGCCATTCAATCACATGTACCCAATACTGAAGCGTGAATCCGCCTAACGCACCGCTAAGGCCCATGATGAGCGTCACCCACGGCACCCAAGACGCTTTGATACCGAGCGCTTTATCGAGTCCATGCAGGGGATATGGTGTGTACGCATCAAGGTTTTTCCAGCCTTTCTTGCGCGCACCGTCGGCGGCCTCCATCAGAATATCGGGATCGGAATAAACTCCGATGATTGCAGGAATCTTACGCATGTGCGCCCTCCTTCGAGGAATCGGCAGGCTTCGGCAGCGAGTGCTTGATTTCGGCAATCGACACAGTCGGGAACACCCGCACGAACAACAGGAACAGGGTTAAGAATAAACCGAACGCGCCGATTGTCCAGCCGAAGTCAAAAATCGTCGGACTGAAATTGTCCCAGTTGGTCGGCAGGAAGTCGCGGTGCAGTGACGATACGATAATATTGAAGCGCTCGAACCACATGCCAACATTGACCAATAGCGAAACGACAAACATGACCGGAATCGAGGTGCGCATTTTCTTAAACCAGAAAATTTGCGGCACGGCAACGTTGCAGAAGAACATAATGTAGAACGCCCACGAGAACGGCCCCGTCAGACGGTTCATGAACACATAGCGCTCGAACGGATTTTCGCTGTACCACGCGATAAAGAACTCGGTGAGGTACGCATAACCGACGAGCATACCGGTCAGGAGGATGATCTTGTTCATCAACTCCATGTGCCGGATGGTAATATAATGTTCGAGCTTAAACGCCGTGCGCATGAACACCAACAGCGTCACCACCATTGCGAAGCCGGAGAAGATCGCGCCGGCGACGAAGTAAGGCGGAAAGATAGTGGTGTGCCAACCCGGTATAATTGAGGTCGCGAAGTCGTAGGACACAACCGTATGCACGGATAGCACCAGCGCGGTGGACATACCGGCGAACAGCAAGTACGCCTTTTCGTAGTGGTTCCAATCGCGCATCGAGCCCGTCCAACCTAACGACAGCGCGCCGTAGATTTTCTTGCGCAAGAAATTCTTAGCCTTGTCGCGCATCGTGGCAAAGTCGGGAACGAGTCCGGTGTACCAGAAAAGCAAAGAAATCGTAAAGTAAGTCGAAACTGCGAACACGTCCCACAACAGCGGTGAGCGGAAGTTCACCCACAAAAGTCTGTCGTTGGGCAACGGCACGAGCCAGTAGGCTACCCACTGACGACCTGTATGCAGTAGCGGGAAGATCAAGGCGGTCATCACGGCGAAAATCGTCATGGCTTCCGCCGAGCGATTAATCGAAGTTCTCCACTTCTGTCTCAACAGAAAGAGAATCGCTGAGATCAGCGTACCGGCGTGACCGATACCGATCCAGAACACGAAGTTCGTAATATCGAACGCCCATCCATAGGGATGGCTGAGTCCGAAGATACCCTGACCGCGTGTTAACAGAATATAGATGGTGATGGCGCCGATGCCGAGCATTCCCGAAGCGATCAGGAAGCCGATCCACCAGCCCATCGACGGCATCCGCTCGGTCGGCGCAACGACGTCTTTCGTTACATGGCCTAAGCGAATATCGCGGGAGAGGAATTGTTCCGTTGCCGGAGCGCTCACGAGTGCTGTCCTCCCTCTTCTGCATGTGTGCCACCGTGGCCGCCGTGATTACCGATATTCAGATCGGTATCGCGAGTCGGACGGTTGCGCAGTTTCGTAAAATAGGTCACCGCCGGACGTGTATTGACTTCAGCAATCACGTTGTACGCGCGCGGATCTTTTTTCATTTGTGAAACCTGGCTATCCGGGTTATTGGTATTGCCAAAGCTGATTGCGTTGGTCGGGCAGGTCTGCTGACACGCCGTTTTGAAATCGGCGTCGGTGATCGGGCGGTTCATTTCCTTTGCCCGCTCCTTGCCTTCGCGAATGCGTTGCTGACAGAACGTGCACTTCTCCATGATACCTTTTTCGCGCACGGTCACTTCAGGATTCAGCACAAGTTGCAGCGGATGCGGTTCGTAGGCCGCAAACGTGTATTCGTGCCAGTTGAAGCGGCGCACCTTATAAGGACAGTTGTTGGAGCAGTATCTTGTTCCGACACAACGGTTATAGACCTGCATGTTCAGGCCTTCTTCACTGTGAACCGTCGCCACCACCGGACAGACCGTTTCGCACGGCGCATTGTCGCAGTGCTGACAGAGCATCGGTTGATAGGTGAACTCCGGCTCGTGCTCGTCGCCGCTATAATAACGGTCCACGCGAATCCAGTGCATCTCACGGCCCAAGCGAATCTGGCCGACGCCGACGACAGGAATATTATTTTCAACTGAGCAGGCGGCCATACAGGCATTACAGCCGATACATGCCGTCTGGTCAATCACCATGCCCCACTTATTGCTCTTGTATTCATGCTCAGGCCACAGTGAGACCAATTCGTGCTCGTGCCACTTTCCGGCTTCGGGATTCTTGAGATATTCCTCGAACGCGGCTTCCGCGACAATCGGACGGCCTTCAGTGTAGTTGTGACCTTGCACGTCAGGAAGTTCTTCCCAACGTCCGGTCTTTTCAATTGACACAGAGTCGCCCATCGTGCGCAACACACCGTTTTCAATAGCACACAACGCGAAAGCGTTACCGCCGACATTGTCCCCGACGCGGCCAACATGCTTGCGGCCCCAACCGGATTCAATCGTAACGACGTCTTCAACATCGCCGGGTTGAACATGGACAGGAACTTCAATCGTCGCGCCGTTTGCTGTTACCTTAATATAGTCACCGTCACGCAAACCCAGCTTGCTGGCTGTCTTCGGAGCAAGGTTAGCATAGTTCGTCCACGAAACACGGCCCACCGGATGCGGCAACTCAAGCAGCCATGCGTTGTTCGCATTGCCGTCTTCCAACAGATGCGGCGAAGGTACGACAACCAATTGCAGATCACTGCCACCTCGCGGCGATGATAAACCGGTTAAATCAGGACTTAAATACGCACGCGGCGTCGGAGCAACGCGCAAATCAACAAAACCGTCGCGCAACGCGCTGTTCCAGAAACTCGTGAAACCCGCCGCGAACACATCGCTCTTGTAAACGTTCGTGCGCCAAGTTTCCATCACATATTCATGCCAGCCACCGACAAACGCGCCGAGACCTTCAGTGCCTGCCGCCTGCGCGAATTTGATTAACGACTCTTCCGCCGCGCGGGAATCCCACAGTGGCATCACAGAAGGTTGAATCACAGAATAGAGCCCGACTTGCGGTTCGGCATCGCCCCACGATTCCAGCCAATGCTGTCCGGGAAGCAGATAGGTAGCCAACCGTCCGGTTTCATCGGCTCGGTCGCCCAGATGAATCACGGTTGAAGCCTTTGCAAATGCAGCAGTGACTCCTGCCTTTTCAGGGAGTGAGTACGCCGGATTCGTTCCGAACGTAATCAGGACGTCAATCTGACCGCTGTTCAAACGATTCAGCAAGTCCTGCAAACCAACAACCGAACCGAGCGCTTGATTCGACGGAGCGCCATTGCCGTCAACAGTCACGCCTTCATTACCAAGCATGTCGTTTAACAGACAGGCGACTAGTTGATGTTCAAGAGTGTCGCCACCTATCACAATGCTCTTGCCGCGTGCCGCCCACAACTCAGATGCGATTCGGTCAATCGTTCCGGGCTTTAGTCCGGCGTCACTTTCAATAGATGACGAACTTGGAATGCTCGCTTTGGCCGGGGCGCCCAATCCTCGCAGAGCGGAAGCAATCGCAAGCCCAAACTGCACACTCATGCCCGGCTTCATGCGGAATCGCTCGTCGGCATTGGACGCAGTAACCGTAGTTCCACAGTCTGCTGTAACAAGCTTATTCAGCTTGTTGTTCTTGACGTGACGATTCTGGCCGAAGCCAGCCATCCACTCAAGGCTTGAGTAGCCCGTTCCCAACGGATCGGATTCAAGGCACAATATGTAGTCGGCCTTGTCAAAATGATACGACGGCAAAACTGCATTGCCATAGCTAAGCTCATTCGCTTTGCGCGCGGCTTCGTGCGTCCAAGCGTCATAGCTGAAATGAACTCCGCCGACAGTCTGACAGAAATCTGCAATGACCTTATTACGGGCCGGGCCATGAACCGTTCCGGTCAACACTGCAATTCGGCCGCGAGCAGCTTTCAGCTTCTCAGCAATTTCCGTATCCGCCGTTCCCCACGAAATCACGCTCGGCTGACCACCGACCATCTTCAGTGGTCCGGTCAGACGATCAGGATCATAGAGATTGAAAATTTCATATTGACCGCGCGCGTCAAGCTTGCCTTTCGACAACGGATGCTGCGGATTGCCCTCAAGCTTGATCGGACGACCCTCGCGCGTCTTGATCAACACCCCGTTGCCCTGCGAGCCGCCGACCGCCGAAGCATAATAGTTCGGCACGCCGAGCATGATCTCTTCGGGCTGATTGATGTAAGGGATAATCTTTTGCGCCGGACGCAAGCCGCAGCCTGCCGTGGCAAAGACCATCGCGGCCCCGGATATCTTCAAGAAGTCGCGGCGCGACATTCCGTTGGACTCGCCGTTCTGCTTGACTTTCAATTCCACAAAACCCGCCGCTTCAGAGATCAGATTCGGGTCGCCTGTTACTGAGAACTTGGTGGCCTGATCCTGATTGAAAAACGCTTCGGGTTTGGAATAAAATTCTGAGTTCTTGACAGCCAGCGCCGCCTCGTCACCATGAAGCTCGCCCAACGTCGTCCAATGACGATTCTTGGGTTCTGTAGCGGGTGAAGCCGTTTGTTTCATATTCGTTTCTCGGCTCATTGGTGGCAAGCGTTGCAGTCAGTGGGACCACCGTTGTCACGATGGCATTGGAGACAGTCGCCCATATTCAATTTACGGTATTGATAGACCTTGTCCATGGTTTCCACCGGACCGTGGCAATCAACGCATTGGAAGCCTTTGCGAATGTGCCACTGGTGCGAGAAGAAAGCGTGGTCAGGAAGCGCGTGAATGCGTTGCCATTCAATCGGCTTCCCTGTGTTGTAAGCTTCCGTCAGCTTAATAATGTTTGGCTTGTCAACGGCGACCACGCTGTGGCAGTTCATGCACACATTAAGAGCGGGCACCGTGGCGTGCTTGGAGTTTTCCACCGAGCTGTGACAGTACATACATGGAATGTGGTTGTCACCTGCGTGGATCTTATGGCTAAACGGGATCGGCTGGGTCGGCGCATATCCCTGATTACTCCACGACCACATGAACAGGTTGTAGCCAAACACCAGAAAAGCTACGGTGTAAAGCAGGCCGAGGACCTTTCGGCTCACAGGACGTCCTCAGGGTTGGTGAAAAATTTCGCAAACTTCTCGCGAATACATGTCCGTTCGAAGTTTGTGGGGGACAAGCAAATAAAAATCATGAGATTAACGGTCTGGAGAGAGGGACAGATAGACCGGAACGGTGGGAATAAGACAGCTATTGTCTAAATTCGTGTCAATATAACACTTCTCCGTTTTGGACGCAACGCTAAATCCATTGAAATTTGTTGAAGTAAAGAGCTGAAAATAAAGAAGAGCCTCCTAACTCTCGACAACGGGGTCTAAATTCCGATGTGCCCAAATAATTGATTAACAGAAGCATTCTCTAACATTTGTAAACGGACAGGCAGATGAAGCGGCATTTGGCGGCAAGAAAAACGCCCGGCATATTCTGCCAGGCGCCCTAGTTCCTCTCGTTTTCACGCACGTCTCGACCTACCTTTGCCTCTCACCTGCCGGGTCCCCGACGGGGTGATTTCGGGCCAATCCGCGGGGGTGTTTTTTCTCTCTATGAAGCATCGCCGCCGGGTCAATTCGGGCAACGACGTAGAAATACTTCTGACTTTCATTTCCCGTGTACTCATACCGGTCATCTTGTGCCGGAATGGAATCAATTATTGAATAAGGCCCTACGCTGATATCTGCTGCGTAAATATCATAGAAATCGGGAAAAGTTGGTGCGCCGTTGATGTAGAAAGTCGGCGCCGTCCAATCCAACAGAATCTGTCCGTTGTCGAAATGAATCGTCAAATTTACGATGCGCCCGTTCGGTACACTTTCTAAGTTTCCAATTTCAATGAGCGGCCCGTTCTGGTTATACGGTTCTGCTTGTCCATTGAGCCAGACAAACACAACGCCCGGCGCCCAGAAACGCGCCCACTCGTCAATTGCACCTTCGATTCGCAACGTGTCACCGGTAACAGTCCATTCCACGTCCACCGGAGCAGGTGACTCAAACAGGCGGTGCGACGGATCACCCCAATCGACGATGGTTGCTTGGCGAACGGCGCCATAGGTTACTTTTCCAGTCGTATCCTTTTGTGCCACGACGGCCAGCGATGCATCCGTCCAGAGCGAATCCACGTCAATCGCTCCCGCGTGGCCGTATGAAATTGCACAGGTATATTCAGTCCCCATCTCGTCATTAAGTCTTAACACCGTCAGGCCGTTGTCGCTGAACAATAATTGCGCAGTGGATGCAGCCGGTCGGCGCGGATAAAAGACATTGACAAACCGCACCGACGTATCGGCCACCGCATTGGAAACCCGTTGGCCATATCCGCCCCAGTCGGTTCGGTAGTAGTAATTGAAACCGTTCTCGTAAGTCCGGTTTGTCGGCAACAGCATATGCATGTCAGCGTCAATATCCGAACCGTGCATCTGAATCTTCGATCCGACTTGACTGAAGATATTGCTCGGATTGCGCATAATGAAGGTGAATGTGGACGGCGTCGTCGCGCGCATGTCATCCAATACGACCACCATGTCCGGACGAACGTAGAGCAAGTGCCTGCGATAGCGCGTTAAACCAAGCGTAGATGGATAAGCAGTCGTGGCATCTCCGACAACATAGTCGGTATGTTTCAGCATGAATGTATCCACAAGTTGCGGATTCATGGTCAGCTTGTTGGCCGGGAGCGGCCATTCACCCTTCGTGCTGTCCCCGATCTGGCCTGCGCCGTTGACGAGCATCGTATTCGCGTTAAATGTGCGGTGGAGCGGGTGCTGCAATCCTGCCGATTGCGCCATGTAATCATCACCGTAGCCCAACGTGAACGCATTTTGTTCAGGTTGGAAATGCGACGGTTCCCAACCACCGATCGCGCCGTTCCCCCAATAGGTTTGATAGGCGTTTCTACCGCAAACCAAACCGCATTTCAGAGTGACATACGTTGCGTTCGTATTAGCCCACTCGCTTCGACCGAAGTACGTGTCCTGATCTGTGGCAATCCACGACAAATCAGTGGGCGGAGTTTCCGCTTGACTGGGATCATAGAAGAAATAGCCAAACGGTCCGCCGATATTTTGACCAGCATAGTTAATCACCTGTTGGCGCATCCACTGGGCTTCACCGTCGTTATACTCGCTTGCTAACAAAGCAAGTTGATCGCCGGGGCCATACCACTCGTCGCGCTGCGCTTCATTGATCATCGGCATCAACGACGGATTCGCCATTGAGCCGTAAATGCGATATTTCGCGAACGACTGCACCCACGGTCGGTCAAAATAGTTGATGTTCCGCTGCTCCCTGAGCAGATACAGATGCGGCAGCATGGTCCACGTAATAAATCCCCAATAATTCATGGCCTCATACCATGATCCGTCGGTCACATTGCCGTACAGGGCCATGATATTATCGAGATTGTCAATTGCCATGTCTTCCCAAATCAGAGCTTCAGGCTCTTCCTCGTACAACGCGTAGGTTGCAGTACCGAGGTAGCTCATGTTGTTCACATTGTGATTGTGTACGTGAGCATCCGACCACCAAATCCACTTTGGCCCGGCGGCGGCGAGTCGCTGGAGTTGTTCTCGCAATTTGAGTTGAATCGTATCACGCTGAGCCTTCGAGAAGCTCGAATAGAGCCAGTCATACGACATCGCCAGCGCGACACAGCACCTTGAAGCATACAAATCCATATCCACGTTGGCGCCCGGCTCCCAATGCGGATAGCGGCACAACGCCATCGTCTTGTTCTTCGCATGGTTGATGTAAGTCGAGGTCGGCGTCAACACCGCTTTCAAAGCCGCGCACGACACGATGCGCGCAAAATCGGGATAATGAACGGTTGTCCAATCTGAAGGAAAAGGCGGATTGAATGACAAATCCACATTCACCGCCTGTGTCAATGCTTGATAATACGCTGCATGAGTCGTCGTTGCCTGAGCTTGCAGAGTAGGAATGTCCGCCGCCGTGAAGAATAATTTCGGATGCAGCGCATTGTCAAACGTCGTTACAAGCATTCCCGCCGCATTATTCGACGGATAGGCGTCACTGCCGCTCGTGGTCATCAATGCGCGTAAATAGTAGCGTGACTCGACAGCCGGAGTCCACGTGAACAGCAATGAGTCCGCCGCCCCAACCGCCAAGTTGAACGTCGCCGTATAAATATCTGCCCACGTTGCTGAATCGGTTGAAGCTTGCAGTATGACTTGTCCCGTTTCCGCCGGACCGAAATTTCTCACCTTCACCCACACCGGACAACTTTGGCCGACTGACGTCCCCAAACCATATCCCATATCAATGATCCCACTGTCATCGGGATTTTGCAATACCCAACTGACCAAGTTCGTAATCAACAGATTGCGCGCATTGCCGGTCGTTGTCACGCGATTCAGCGAACCGCAATAAAATGCCTGTCTCGGCGTTGCACAAACGGCAACCGTTCCCGGCAAATTCTGAAACTGAATAACAAGCGTTGAACCATGCGCCGGAAGCACTTTGTCGGGATTGTTGCCGCCCGTGTAGCCTGAAACTGTAAACGTCCCCGGCAATCCGGTTGCGATAGGATGCGATGCCGCTACGATTTGATTTGTATAAACAGTTTGCTTAGTGCGCTGCCAGTCGGCGTGAATCGCTTGCTGTTCAAATTCGGGGTACGCGCCGTCAAAGCTCGCAATCGCAGAACCCTCAATCACAACTCTTCCGCCTTCAGCGGCAAATGCAGTCAAGATCGAATCCGCGTAGCCTGTGCCGCGACGTTCGGAGCCGTGAAAGAACACGCAATTGTATGCGCGCAGTGTGTCAATTGGCGGCCACCCTAATGTAAGCTGCTCCCATACGCGCACGGTATATCCCGCAGTGACGAGCGGAGTCTGAATCACAGACGTGTACGGCCCGGCGCCTTTTCCGTAGGACGATGCAATCAGCAACACGCTTTGCGCCGAAGCGAGTTTGACGCTCAGGGTCAATAGCAGCACACAACACAACATTCTGAGTACACGCATGAACATCATCCTCTATTTCAGCAGCAGCAATTTTCTGGTCATTGTCGTATTAGGCAAACTCAACCGCGCGAGATACAAACCGCTCGCGCAATCCGGGCACATAAATTCACGTTCATATTCTCCGGGCGTCAGCGGCGCATCCACCAATGTCTTTACACTCTGGCCAAGCAGATTGAACACCTCAAGCTTAACGTGCGCTGACGTGTTTAACGTAAACCGCAAGCGCGTCGAGGGATTAAACGGATTGGGATAGGCCGGAGCAAGCGTCGCCAACGTGGGTAACTCTCTTCGCTCCGGTGCGCTTTCCGGAATCGCAATATGAAATTCGGATTCCAGCAAGATCTGATCGAGAATCATCTCAACCGTATCCTGAAAAATCAGCGCGAAATCTCCGGCAAACGTAACTGTATGCGTATCGGCTTCAAGATAGCGCCAGTTTCCCCGCACGGTGTCGCTGCGATCCCAAATACCAACAGGATTAAAAGCGCTGAACATTCTCACACTGTCAGCATCAAGACTGTCATCAATGGAAACTCGAATCAAACCGGAGTCAAAGGATTTACCAAAGAAATAATTCAGTCGATAGCTTCCGCTCGTTCTGACGGGCAGTGCAACTGTGACAGATTCTCCCGTCGTATCGACTTGCATTCGCTTGACAAGCATCCGCCCCCACAAGTCAAGGCTGTCGGGTTCTTGGTGATCACAAGCACATTGCTCCGTAAACGCGCCGCCCTGCAAACTAACAACGGTTAACCGCTCAATTTCGATGCGCGCCATTCTAATCGCAGTCAGATACTCATCTGGCGTCGCATCGGGAAATCCCTCCACTGAAATCGCCTGCGCGGTAAGTTTCGCGCGCGCTTCGGGCAACTCAGCCGGATTACTTGGCAGCACAACGCGGCCGGAAATCATACCGTCGCCGTTTGCTTCAGGCTCCGTTCCAATCCACGGCAACGTTAACCCTTCAAACACGACGTTGGCGCTCTCGCCTACGGGATAGCCGCGCAAGGTAATCGCTATTGTATCACCGGCAAATGCGTAGCCGTCAATTTCATCTCGTTGTACACGGAAATCAAGCATAGGCGTCGCGCGATGCTCCCACGCCGGTAAGATCGTTTCAACTCCGTCGTTGAATTCTGCCACCAACGGCCCCACTCCTGACGCAGCGAACGGCGCGCGCACGCGAACGCTCACCACAGAATCCGCTACAACCCTGCTTCCGCCAATCATCTCAAGCGAAATGCCGTTCCACGTCACGCCGCTGAATACTCTGCCGTTCACCATGCCGCGCGCGAAAATCGTGAGGATTTCTCCACCCGTTGAGGTGCGTGACGAATCCTGGTCGCGGACACTGAAGCGTTGCGGTTCGAGATAGGCCAGTGACATGCAGCGATAATTGCCCGCCAGATGCTGCCACCCACCGACCTCAAAATCGAGACTCAATGAATCGCTGAACGGAACCGCGTCGCTGAAATGATAGCGGTACGCCGTGTAGTCGTTATTCGTGATCATCACTACGCCGTGCGCGAAATGCCGCGCAAGCGCAGGTTGGCCGTTCGGTCCCAACCAATTGTAACTCGCATTGAAATACTCCGGCGTGCCGACGCCCGCGCGCACAATTTCTCCGTCGGCCATCAATGTCTCGTCACCTTCCAACGCTTGACCTGAAGTGTTGTCAATTTCGAGATAGCAACCGAGATAGTTTCCCTTGCCGTAAAACTCCGCCGCGCGGAAACCGTCATACCGGCGCGTAGGAATATTCACAAGGGAACGTCCGCCTAAGCGATAGGCGGGCACGTCCTGTGGTTCTACTTCGATAATATCCGCTCCGACTCGAATACGATTTGTCCCCGGATTCACGACGTTGTTATCCACTTCGACGCGAAATTCCGTCGAGAATGGCATGATCGGTTGAAAATACAGCGTGTCCCCGCTCCGTCCGGCCACCGCGCAGTTGTATGACACAACACCTTCAGAGCAATTGAACAGCAGACCGATCTGGGCCGCAATCGCAGGTTCCGGATTGTGATCATAATAGATTCGCATCACCGTGCGATCCAAATAACTGCGCGTGGTGTCTTGCGGAATCATCCATAGCTTGCGCACAATCCCTGAACCGGAATAACTCAACGGCTCCGCCGAGCGAAAACTCAAGAGTGTCGTATCCGCCGAAATCGGCTCCACCGTGCGGTTCCACATTGCCGGTCGAGTCGGCAGCGACCACACTGTCGCCATCGTGTCGCGTTTCAAAAAATAAATGAGCGGCACAGGTACGCGAAACGACTCCAGAGTCACACTCTCATCGTACATCTGCGCACAGCCGTGATAGGCCATCGTGTTGCCGACATAGGTGATTCGCAAATGCTGGTTAAACGGCACGGGCGCATAATTCCAATACCAACTCGCGGACGAATCCGCCAGCGGCGGCAGGAACGGTGACGTGCGGCCGCAAATCGAATCCGCCCGCGCATCAATATCCCACGCGACCGTATCATCCACAAAAATCCTGAACCGCAAATCGGGGCCGGGGCCGCGCCGCGTCCAGCCGAACTCCGACAGCACTCCCGGTCCGTCAAGATCACACAGGATATTCCAATTGAAGCTATCTCGGCGCAAGTAGTTGCCGCGATCTTCGTTGGTGACGCCTGCTCCGTGGCTGGAGAAGCACTCGATACGCTCGTAGGGCAACGGTCCAGCCAGGTTCTCACGACGAATCAGCGGCTCCCAATAAGTTTGGGCATAGGCCGAGCCGCCTGCCATTAGCAGGAGCATCACACGGAAAAATCGAAGGTTGTGGGTCATATTTCTGGGTGCCCTCGGCGCAAGAACCAAACCAAATTCGGGTTTGGGCAAACTCCAAGGATAACCTTACAATTTACACCAAGTGTTGTGGTTCCGCAACTCACAATACTCGCAGTCCTTCACATTTCTTGGATATTTAACTCATTATTAAACAATAAAAAAGGCGACAATTTGCCGCCTTTCAAAATACTCTTTTCCGTAATGGAGGTGCAGTCACCTAAGCAACACCGCCTTAGCAAAAGCCAAAGGCCGGTTCCCCAGTGGATCCCAAGCCCGCACAAAATAGAGTCCCGAGGCAAATTCATCTGCCTGCCATGTCAAGGTTTTCTCATCCGCCACAGCGCCGCTCCACAATTGCTTCACCCTTCGCCCCGTCACGTCAAACAGCTCAATCCGCGCAATCATTGCCCGCGGCACCGTCAGCTTAATCGTCGCCACCGAATTAAACGGATTAGGATATGCTAAGATACTCGCCGACTCCGGCAAAGGCAGACGCGGTTCAGGTGAAGCAGAGAAAAACAACGTGTCATGATACCACGGATCGAAATCGACGCCATCTCCAACTTCATCACCTTGGCCAAGAGGATTCAAGGTCGGATGGTACGGTCCTGTCTCGTGGCCCCACCAATTGAGCCGCGCATCAAGGTATTCGCCCAAATCGGTTCCGACACCTTTCTGATTCTGATAGAAAATGTTCTCGTGCAGGACAGGTCCGGGATCACTGGCATAAACAGTTGGTAGATCACTTGCCCCAGTTCGATAAACACGGTTATGCGTGACAGAAACCCTTCCGCTTAATGTCATTGCCCAAGCTCCGTGACTTTGCAGTGCGTCGCGAAAGATATTATCCCTGACTTCGACTCCAAAACACCAATCACTGTTCTCAATTGAATTAGCGTTCAGCATCTGATGAGTCGGCGGACTCCACTGACTGTGTCTAAAATTATTTGAAAAGGTACAATTGCTGATTGTGGATGGGGAATCACATGGAGACTCGATATAAACTATTGAACTTCCCATATCGCAGTCATGAAACACACAACCGTCAATCACGTTTATGCTGCCTCGAATTTCAAAAAGAGGCGAGCCGCTTCGCTCAAACGGGCCAAAATCACAGTTCGTAATTGTGATGTAGTCGCCGTTTGCAATGAAATTCTGACCTTGGCCCTGTGTGGTCATGCGGCAATTTCGAAGTTCGGTTTCGGAACCGCATTCGATTACCGCCCACCCTCCTGTTCTTCCGTGAAAGCTTGTATTGGTTGCGCGCACCGCCACATTACGCGCATCAACACATTGCCAAATGTTGTCTATGAAAACGCAATCTTCAAGTCTTAGCGACGCATCTGCGCTGACACCAACATATGTCGAGTCCCAAACGCAGCGCCTAAACACGCCAAGCGAATCAAGATGGTGAACACCGCCGATTCCTGTATGTGGAAACATCGCCGGCCCGTTACGAAACTGAATATCCTCAATCGTATATCCGTAATTCCCCGATGTCGTAAAACACCGTCTGAATTGCGGATTACTTAGCGTGCTTGGATCAATGATCGGCCTCGCGTACAATCCCGTATCGGGGTCAACGTTTCCCTTGAGAACAACACTATGCGTCGGCATGAGTACGGACTCTGCATAGACCCCGATATCTACGAGAACAGTATCGCCTAAATTTGAAGCATTCAACGCCGCCTGAATTGATAGGTAATCACCTGGCACTCGGTATATTGAGCCATGTGACAGTGCTACAAACATAAACAGCGGAAGAACACACGAAAGCGGTTTCAATGGCACGGCGGAATGGAATTACAATCACTCGCTGAATGATATACATAACCATATGCCGTACAAGCGCAGTTAGCACAGTATTCCTCATTTGGGTCGCAACCTCGCAAACACACGTACAAAGTGTACTGCTGATTTGCCGTAAGTGTAGCAACGTTTGAACAAATCTCGTTACAGTCGTCTTCAGCGCACCCATTGTGACAATATGCTATCTCGGAAGACGTACTGTTGTCAACCAGCTTAACACATGCCATACAGTACTTGCATGTTTCCGGTGAACTACCACAGTTCAGGTAAGCTCTTAACGAAACTGCTCCCCCACAAGTAGCGGTAAAAGTGTATGAACGACAGTCCGAAAAACCTGTATCTGCACACGGAAAAGTTGAACTGCAAGTGTTGTCGTAAACACATATGCATTGAGCACACGACTCAATCCCCTGCCCCAAGGCCGATCCCAACTCCAACCCAAGCACACATCCCGCCAATAGCAAGAACTTAAGAGTTTTCATGATCCACCTCTGTTACGGTTAAAAAAGAACATTTGAGCTTTTCTGCAAGCCCTTCTTTACCTTACAAAAAACTTATCAACTTGTCAATGTGGCGGTCTCGCAACGGAGTAATATTTTCAACCCGTTATCTAACTTATTTAGTGTGCTTTTGTCACATGTCTCTGCGTTGCAGACCCCCCCACCCCCAAAAAAAATGCCCCTATTCCTCTCTTCACCAAATGCCGGATTTGCAACTCCAAAAGCAAATTCCACAAGAACAATCATACCATTTTGAACATGTGTTCACAAATCTAATATATTCAATATATAACACAAAAACTTGACAACGAAGCTTTTGTGCTTATATTATCGTCAGATTATGCGAGGGTCGCCCAAATAAAAGAGCGAACCCGAAACTCGAGTCCGCTCTCTTATATATAGGGCGGTGCGTCGGGAGGGCTTCCGACGCACCTGGGCAAGTGGGCCTGCTCCGGGCAAGAGCAGGTCCGGGCATCTGTATTGAGCCGCAGCGGCACCTGCTGCAGGTGCCCCGAACTCAACAATCTATTTCAGCAACTGCACCTTCTTCACATCCGAGAAGTCAGCCGCTTGCATTCTCACAAAATATAATCCGCTCGGCGCGCTTGCCGCGTCCCACATCACCCGCAGATAACCCGCAGGCTGCGTTTCATCAAGCAATTCCGCAACCTGTCTTCCCAATACGTCAAACACCGTGATGCTCACATGAGACATCTGCGGTAATTCAAATGGTATGCTCAACGATGCGTTAAACGGATTCGGATAAGGTGAACCCATCGCCAATTCAGTCGGCAGTCCTGCATTACGCGGATCAGCGCTCGTGCCACCCGTAATTCTGAATGCCGCGTCAGAGATATCGTGTATCGATGTATCCGCTTCAGACGCAATAACAATGTAACAACTGTCACACGCCGGACCCGTTATCGTCCACGCTTCGTCGCCGTCATTTTCGGTCGAGACAAACAACGTGTCGAAGTCGTTGATCGGTGCTCCACGCCATAATCCGATCTGCACGTTTCCGGCAACTCCCTCGCTCGTCCAGCGAATACGAATCTGCTGATTCACATCCCAACTCTCGCCGCCGTTCGGTTCTGTCACAGAAATCTCCGGCACGCGAATACTGATTGGCGTATCAGTCGTATCAAAAACCAACGGCTCACCGGCCAAACGAATCCGCAATGAGGCAAATTCCGTTGCCGGACCTTCAACCGTCCACAGGAAGGAATCAAGCGTCGTCGTCGTAACGTCCACCCAACTCCCCTCCGCACGATCTCCGTAACTCACGTCAAGCTCCGCTACTCCGTTCGCGTGTTGGCGCGTCCAACGCACCCAACGCTCCTCTCCGACATACCAAACATCTTCGTCACCTGCGTCAATAACGAGTGTGCGTGCAACCAGCGTGCGCACCGGCGAGACAGCCGAGATATTCGGATGCTCAACCGACGTCACGCGGAATTGCATCGTCTCCGCATCATGATACGGTAAGCTGTATAAGTATGTCGTGTCCAACAGCGAAGCCGCAATAGCTTGCCACGGCGCCGAGTTAAACGAAACCTCAAGTTGCACAGGAGCCGCTCCGTCAAGCGCGCTCCACCTCAATTGCAAATTCTGTCCGGACGTATCCGTCCCGCTTTCCGAAGGTGCAATCCAACTCATCGTCGGGACACGTACCATGAACGGTGCGGTCGTATCGGCCAATTCTGGCGAACCGGTCACACGCAAAATCAGTTGCGCCGTTCCGCGCGGGGCGCTGACATTCCATGTCCATGACTCGCTGATCAAGTCCTGCGCCAGAATCGTTTCGCCGTTCGCATCAAGCCTGACCAATTCCAGCGCATTGGGAATACCTGCAATGCTCCAGCCAAGCTCAACAGTCTCTCCGGCAAACACTTCCGCAGCGGGCGGCGTCGTCCATTCCACAAACGGCATCCGCAGCGCGAAGGACGTCGTGCTCACGTTGAGTTCGTCATCGCCCGGAACATACACCACAAAGTGTGAGTTTTCCGACGGCGGCGAAGTTAAGATGAAGGCGAAATCCGTCGGAACAATCGCGTCGCCGAGCTGCTCAAGTTCACCGTCTCGATCCAGCGCGATAATCACCGGCTGATTTACATGCTCGGCCGCGATGTGCAGCTCAACGGATTGACCGACATACAACACATCGTCAATCGGGAAGCGCTCAACCGCAAGCGTCGGCTGATAAATCGTCAAAATCTGGTCAAGCGTGTCGGTGTATTGCGTTTCAAGTTCACTGCGCACCGCCAAACGAACGTCCTGACTTTCGGGCAGCGTCGGCCACCACTGGAAGTTGTTCTGAATGCCGTAATACAATTCTTCCCACGGCCCTTCGAGACCATTGCGTGAAATTTCGAGCGACATCGGTCCGATGATTTCATGCGCGTCCCAAGTAAACGTAATCGGTCCATGTCCGACGCGCAGATCGGTTTCAACTAATTCGTTCAACGTCAGATGTGGCGCGACGAGTCTGAATGTTCCGCTCGTGTCCGCGATGTCGTTGCGTTGTTCAGAGCGAATCGCGATGCGCGCGGTCGGATATTCAAGTCCGGTTGGCGTAAACGTGAAGCTGTCGCTCACCGCCGTACCCAGCAATACGAATCCGCTTCCGCCGTCGAGGAATATGTTGACGCCCGTGGGCAAATGCTGGCGGTTCCAATGCACGGTCTGCGGCTCATTGATAATCCAACGCGAGTTTGCAATTGGACTCGTGATCACAAGCGAACCCTGATATGGCCCAGAAAGCGAAACGCTGTCGGCACGTGACGGATTCGCAAGCGAACGCACGACCAACCAAGAGTTACTCGCCGTGGCTCCACTCACATTCCAACTCAGCGTATCGGCGGTTGTCGAAGCATTAATAACTGTCGCCGCTCCTCCAACACGATTTAGTGTCACGGACACAGCGCCGGTCCAACCGGTTCTTTGCCATGAAATCCAAATCGGTGACCCTAACACAAGTTCACTGTTAACCGCCGGCGTGAGCACGTCAAGCGCGGCATTGATCATCGTGAAGTTTGCATTTCCGATGTCAGTCCACAAGCTGTTCACCGTTGAAACCACGCGCAACCGCGCCGTGGTAGTCGCCGAACCGTTTGTCGTCCATTCAAATGAATCTGCGTCAACCGAAGCCGCCACAATTTCCCAGCCGGACGGATAGTTGCGATCCAATTCAACCCGCACAGCAGCAGGATGATCGGCACGGCTCCAGCGCAGCATCACGGGCTGATCAATCGTGATGACTTCACCGGATTGCGGATAGCTGACCGTCAATGTTGGTTGCGCCAACACGAAACTCGACGACATCGCATTCACTTGCGGCAAAGCGTCACTTTGAATTTTCAGTTTCGCTTGCGCGGCAGTCGCGCCGCTCGGCGTCCAGTTATATTGATTCGCGGAAATTCCACCGGCCACAAGTTCGGGGAACGTCGCGCCGTTATCACGCGACAGGTAGAGTGAAACCGTTCCGGTCAAGTTCACGCCTTGCCAGCTTACGTTTTGCGCAAAACCAATCGGCAAACGCGCGGGTAAACTATTCGTGAACGCGACGGTCGGCAATATGATCGAGAAGTTCGCGTTGGAAACGTCGGAGAGAGTTCCATCCACGTTCGACACGACTCTGACTCGCGCCGTTGCAGAGGCATTTCCACTCACGGCCCAACTGAACGTATTCCCCGCAACGTTTGCGGCCAGCACTTCCCATGTTCCGGAAGGATAGATTCGGTTGAGTTCAACACGCACGGGGTCACTGACTGCCACACGCGACCAGTTTATGTTGACATTTTGTCCGACGACCCAAGTCTCGCCGCCGTCCGGTTGTGTAACCGTGACGACCGGATTGGTAATCACAAAACTCGTATCGCCGTTTGTCTCAACAAAGACGCCCGAAGAGGTTCTCAAAATGAATCGTGAGTTCGGCGTTAACGGCGGCGTCACGCGCCAGTGAATCGAGTCCCCCGAAACATCTTCTCGGAGCAGTTCGACGTCGCTCACAGGATTGCCGCGATCAATCAGCACGTCAATTGGGTCATTGACATACTCTCTGTCCCACGACACCAATATATCTCGTCCAATGGCCAACGTGTCTCCGGCGACAGGTGATGTCAAGTCTATCAACGGCATCACAATCGTGCTGTTAAACGCGGTTGCGCCTTGCACCCACGGTTTACTTGCCAAACTAACGCGGAAGCGCGCAGCCGTTGTTACGGGTGCAGTCACAGGCCAGTTGAAAGTCGAAGTTTCCGTTTGTCCGATCTGCGTCCACGGGCCACCTACGCCGTTGCGCGAAATTTCAATATTCGCAAGACCCGCAGCAAAGCTCCGTGTCCAAGAAATCGTCTCCGTCCCACCGACTACCATTACGTCAGACGCCGCCGGTTGCGTGATCGTCAAGACAGGCGTGCCAAGCGGACACGGTCCGGCTGTATCGCCAAGCTGCGTATTCCACGAAGAGAGAATTCTGAAGTGCGCATTCGCCGCCGGATCACCCGAAGCAACCCACATGAACGAATCGGCTTGCACAGCATTTGCCAGCACGAGCCACTGTCCCGACGGGAAATTCCGCTTCAGATAAACCGTAACGCCCGGCTGCAAACCAACGCGGCGCCAACTGAACTTCACGGTATCGCCGATAGCAACTGAATCACCGCTTGTCGGTTCGAGTAACACGACCGCTTCGGGCAGGATGGCAAAATTCTCGTCGCTGATATCGTAGATATTGCTGTCAAACACAAGTTGCACACGGACGCGCGCATGAATTGTGCTCGCGCCGGAAATTGCCCAGACGAAACTGTCCGCTGATGTTTGCGTCACTAGCGTTTCCCAGTTTCCGTTCGGCCAATCGCGATTTAGCTGCACGCGAGCCGATCCGTTCGCGCCGTTGCGCGCCCATCGAATCGTCTGCGAACGACCAAGAATCAACGTGTCGCCGCCGTTTGGTGCGGTGAGTTGCAGCGCGGGCAGGAAAGTTCCAAAGTCGGCGTCGTTAACATCCAATATTTCGCTGCGTCCATTCATGGACACACGCACTCGACCATGCGCATAGCCCGGCGCATTGATTGTAAACGTGTGTGAATTTTGCGTCACGTTTGTCGCCAGAGTTTCCCACACACCGCCCGGGTAATCGCGATTGAGCGCAACATCTACTCCGCCCGGCACGCCGTTCTTCGTCCACGTGACTTGCGCCAAATCCCCGAAGGTAAACAGTGTTGACGTATTCAGAGACGTGACGTTTATGGACGGTGTGACAAGCGTGAGATTGTTGTCTGAAATATCGAGCGCATTGAACTCTTCAGAGCGCACGCGCAAGCGCGCGAGGCTCGACTCACTTCCACTCACGAGCCAATTGTAACTCGTACCGCTGAGTCCGGTGGCAATGGTTTGCCACGCGCCGCCCGGATACGAGTAGTTAACGTCCAGCGCAACTGTTGACGTGAAGTCGGTTTTGCTGAACGTTATTGCTTCAGTGTTTCCTATACCGAGCACGCCGCTATTCGGCGAGGTTAACGTGACCGAGGGCACGAGGATCGCTTGCACCGGAGTTGAATCACCGAGCGCCGGATTGCGCGTGGACAAAACTCGCAAGACTGTTGACGTGCCGCGCGGGCCGGTGACCGTCCAATTGTAGCTATCGGATAGAATATTTCCAGCTACGAGTTCCCATGTGCCACCCGGATAGGTGCGATTAATGTAAACATTTGCTCCCGCACCGACGCGCGTGCGCGTCCATGTGAGCGGCAGCACGTCGCCAACTTGGAAACTATCCGAGACCGTCGGTGAAGTCAATGTCAATGACGCGAAGTTAACCGGTACATTGAAATCAAGCGTGTCGCCGACATTTGAAATCGACTGGTGAATCAAACGGAAACGCGTCGTCGTGTTCGGCGGACCGGACGGCGTCCAGTAAAGTTCATTCGCCGTTGTGGTACCGATTTGCTGCCATGCTCCACCAGGATAGTTCAAGTTCACGTCAACACGCACGTTTCCACTCGCCGCCGCGTTGCGCGAAAATGCGATCAGATTGGTCACACCGATCGCCATCGTGTCCCCGATAACGGGCGCGGTGAACGTAAGCGTCGGCTGTTGAATCGAGAAGTTACTCGCTGAAATATCGTTTTGCGCTGTGTTGCTCGTGTTCTGCACGCGAATACGACACAGCGATGAAGTCGGTAAAGTAGCAGTCCAGACAAGTGAATCGGCCTGCACGTTTGAAGCGAGCAGTTCCCATGTGCCGCCCGGGTAGTTGCGATTGATGTGGACGTCCACACCGGAAACCTGCACACGCTGGAAGCGAATTGTCTCGGCGCGTCCGACGGCATATACATCTCCGCCGTCAGGCGTAAGAAGCGTAACACCGGGGTTGACAATTGAGAAATTGGCAGCCATCGTATCGCCGACAGTCGAGTAGAGCGAACTCTCAAGTTTCAAGCGTGCAGTGCTCGTGACAGCTCCACTTGCCGTCCAGTTGACTGAATTGGCAGTGACATTTGACGCAATCGTCTCCCAAACGCCGTTCGGGTAGCTGCGATTTAGTTTCACTGTAACGGCTTGCGGATGATCAACACGCGCAAGCTGTATCGTGTAGCTCGTTCCTGTGACCCACTGTTCGCCGCCAACCGGAGAAACAAGCGTCAACTCCGGTCTGAAGATCGTGAAGTTCGCATTCGACGTGTCTGCATACGCCGGAACATTTTCAAACACAACGCGCACGCGCGCCGTCGTGGTCGGGTCTTGTGTGACATTCCATGAATAGGCGCTGCCTACTATACCTGATGCGAGTGTCGTCCAGCTTGCGCTCGGATAGTTAGGATTGAAATCAACTCTTGCTGCGCCGGTCAGATTGCTGCGCGTCCATGAAACTGTTGTGCTTGTGCCTTGACGAATCTGCTCGCCACCGTTTGGCGCAGTCAGTGTGATAGACGGCAATACAATATTTTCATTGCCTGTGGAATCGCCGACTGCGCTATTGCTATTCAACGTGACACGGAAACGCGCGTTACTCGTCGCAGGTGCTGTAATCACCCACGACAGCGTATCCGCGCTTGTGTCACCGACATTCTCCCATGTACCGGCAGGATAGTTGCGATTCAGTTGAATTGTTGCGGCGCCGCTGGCAAGATAACGACTCAGGCTAAACACCTGCGTGAAGCCAATTAACAACGTGCTATTATCGACAGGCGCAGTGAGCGTTAGAGTCGGTTGCGCAAGCTGAACGGCATCAGACGTGTCACCCAACGCGCCGTTTGCAGTTGCCACGATTCGGAACCGAGACGTTGTGCTCACGGGGCCGGTCACAGTCAAAGTAAACACCGTGTCGGTCTCTGAAGCTGACAGAGTTTCCCACGCGCCGCTCGGGTAGGTCCGCATGAAATCCACACGCACAGGCGACGTTGTGCCGGATTTTGTCCAAGCGACGTTTTGCTGCGAACCGATCGGCCACACCGCTCCGGTGGTCGGCGCGATGATTGAAAGCGCCGCATTCTCGATCGCGAAATTTGCATCCGAGCTGTCTGTGACCCATGAGTATGTTTGGTGCACAAGCCGCAAACGCGCGTTGCTGCTGATCGGAGTGGTGACATTCCAATTGTAGCTGCTCGTCGTAACTCCGGTGGCAACTGTTTCCCAGTTTGCGCCGGGATAGTTGCGGTTGAGTTCGATATTCACCGCGCCGTCGGCGTTCGTTCGCGTAAACGTAATCGGGCTGACCGTGCCGACGTAGTATGTTCCGCTGTTGTGCGACGTCAGCGCAAGCGTTCTCTGAATCAAAGAGAAATTCGCGTTAGACGAATCGGGCGTCGCCGCGCCGGAGTTTAGCTCGACCTTAACACGCGCGGTGGTCGAGGCTGCGCCGCTTGCAAGCCAAACAAACGTGTCCGCCGTGCAATTGGTAGTTAAGTTCTCCCAAGCACCGCCGGGATAGGTGCGATTGAGTTTGATCGTTGCAGCGCCGGATGCAAAGTTGCGCGTGAACCGGATGGTCGTGTTGGCTCCGAGCGAAATTTGTTCGCCGCCATTCGGCGAGGTCACGGTCAAGGACGGTTGCACAATCGTGAAGACCGCGTTCGAGTTGTCGGTAATGGTCGTATCGGAATTCAAACGCACGCGCATTAATGCCGTTGACGTCGCCGCGCCGGTTACCGTCCACGCAAATGTGTCCGCCGTGACGGTCGATGCCAACGCTTCCCACGCGCCCGTGCCGTTGTTGCGATTGAGTTGTACGGTCGCATTGCCGGGAGCATATGTGCGGGTGAAGCGAACGATTTGCTGAGAACCAATCGGCCACTGCTCCGCTCCATTTGGTGACGTTACGGCAATCGCAGGATTAACTAATGCGAAGTTAGCGTTGGAGGTGTCACCGATCGTTGATTGTGTCGTCAGGAAAACTCGAACGCGCGCGTTGTTACTTACCGCGCCGGTGGGAGTCCACGAGAACGTATCGACTCCAACATTGTTAGCCAAGAGTTCCCACGTCCCGCCGGAATAGCTGCGCATGAATTGAACGGTCACGTTGCCGGGCGCGTTTGTGCGCGTCCAGCGAATCGTGTGCGGTGAATTCAAAAGCCAACTCTCTCCGCCATTAGGTGAAGTGAGCGCAAGGCTTGAGCTGTTGATGATGAAATTACTTGCACTCGTATCTGCGAGCGACTGGTCGCTAATCAAATAGACACGCACACGGGCCGCGTTTGAGGCATTTCCCGTCAGTGTCCATTGGAATGTATCAACCGCAACAGATGCCGCAAGTTGCTCCCACGAGCCGGTCGGATAATCGCGATTGAGCATCACGCGCACGTTGCCGCTCGCATTTTGTCTCGTCCAGCGAATCGTTTGAGCTGTGCCGATATTCCACGACTCGCCGCCATTCGGCGCAGTGAGTGTAATTGAAGGTTGGACAATCGTGAAGTTCGTCGCGCTCGTGTCGCCGACGGTGTTGTCACTATTCCAATAGACGCGCACGCGAGCGGTAGTTGTGCCGGGCGCGGTGGCTGCCCAATTCAAAGTTGAACCGCTAACGGTTGTGCTCAACGTTTCCCATGTTCCACTCGGATATCCTCGCATCAACTGAACGGTTACATTACCGGTGGCATTGGATCGCGTGAAAGCAATCGGAATGGTCGCGCCGACGTTATAGGACTCCCCGCCATTCGGCACGGTCAATGTCAACGACGGTTGAACGATTGAGAAATTCGCATTTGAAGCATCTGTTAAGGCGCCGTTTGAATTGAGTGTCACACGAACACGTGCGGCGTTTGTAACTGGCCCTGTGACCGTCCAACCTTGACTATTGCCGGTGTTGTTCACCGAAATATTTTCCCACGTACCGCCCGGATAGCTGCGATTGAGCGCAACCGTCACGGCGCCGTCAGCCAGATTGCGTGACCATGTAATCGTCTGCGAACTTCCAATGGCCCAACTCTCTCCGCCGTTCGGCGCGGTTACTGTGATACCTGCCGCGCCGTCGCCAATCGTGAAATTGGTGTTGGACTCATCATAATAGTTGGGCAGATTAACAGGCTGCAAACGAATGCGCGCCGTTGTAGAGGTTGGGTTATCAACAACCCATTGCCATGAAGTTCCGGTGATGTTGACTGCAAGCAATTCCCATTCGCCGGTCGGATAGGCGCGGTTAACATAGATGTTAAACGGCCCGCTGATATTTGAGTGTGACCAACTAATTGTCTGCGTCGTGCCGGTCAGCCATGTCACCGCGGTGTTCGGTGACGTGACTTGCAGGAACGGACTGTTGATCGCGAAGTTTGCGTTTGACGTGTCGGACGCCGCGGCATAATCGAGCGAAGTCACGCGAACACGCGCAGTGGTGCTGCCGACATGATCGACATTCCACACCAACGAATCCGAGGCAACCGAGGCGGCTAATGTTGTCCACGTCGCACTCGGATAAGTCTTATTGATATCAACACGGCAATTGCCGTTGAAATTGTATTTTGTCCAACGAATCGTGGCGCTTTGACCGGGTGTGAAGATTTCGCTGCCGTTCGGATAGTTGACCGTCAACCACGGACCGCTGATTGTGAAGTCCGCGTTGCTTGTGTCGGCAATGGCCGAATTTCCGTCTTGATAAACATAGATGCGGCAATTCGTCTCCGTCGGCGATGATACGGTCCACGTCAGGAATGTGTCAGACGTGAGCGTAATGTATTCCCACAATCCGTTCGGGAAATCGCGTTTGATGCGAACTTGCACATTGCCGATGTTTCCGCTCTTCGTCCAACGAATTGTTTGTGTCGAGCCAACCGTCCAGTTTTCGCCGCCGTTGGGAGACAGCACGGTGATTGACGGCACAGCAACCGTGAAATTCGCATTTGACTCGTCAGTGGCGTCAACTTGAGTGAGATGCCTAACGCGGATTCTTGCGGTTGTAGTCGCGGGCGGCAGCACTGTCCACGCATACGAACCGTCGTTCGGCGTGCTGGCAATAATGTTGTCCCACGTGCCGTTCGGATAGCTGCGATTAATTTCGATCGCAACGTTTCCGCCCAAACCACCGGTTCCCCATGTGATCGTATTGGAAACTCCCGTTGACCAACTCTCACCGCCGTTGGGCGTCAGCACCATCAGCGACGGCGCAGTGGTTTCTGTTTCCCACATACCGCGGCCATGCGTACCCGCGCGAAGTTTTCCGGTTGAGGGATGCAAGGCTAAGAAATCAACGACAACATTCGGCAATCCGGTCGAATAATCAGCCCAGCTTGAACCTGCATTGCTCGAATAATAGACGCCGAGATCGTTGCCGACGTAGAGCTTATTGCCGTCACTCTGATCAATCACCATGCAGTTGACAGGTAGATCGGGCAAACTGGTCGAGGAATTTGTCCACGACGTGCCGCCGTTCGTGGATTTGTAAACGTGACCTGAGCCATAACCAGAAACGGTACAATATACAATATCGCGATTGAGCGGATCAATCGCGATATGAGTGGGGTAACGTTCGGGAATACCGGTTTCGATATTCACCCAATTGGCGCCGGTGTCGTTTGTTCTAAAAACCTTACCGTCGTAACCTTCGTAACAAATGTAAATCGTCGCCGGATCGGATGGCGCAACTGCGATATGACTGATATAACTCGCGTCAAGCGCAGGCGAAATGGCCGTCCAAGACGCGCCGCCGTTTGTCGAGCGATAGACGATGTTTGTTCCGGTATAGAGAATATTCGGATTGCTTGGATCCATGACGCGCGGAGTCACCCACGCACCCGCGCCGGTGATTCCAGACTGGATCGAGCTAAACGATGTGCCGCCGTTGACGGATTTGTAGTGGTTGCCGCGCTGCGTGGTGGCGTACACGATGCTCGAGTTCGTGAAGTCCACGTTGCAATAGCCGCCGTCACCGCCGAGCACGCGCGTATGCGTATTCGAGTTGTTGTACTTGTTTGTTCCGTTGTCCTGCGTACCGCCGTAGGCGACGTTTGGGGACAAATTGTCATTGCAAATCGCGTAGTACTGATAGCAGATAAGCCCGTTATTCAGCGACGTCCACGACGTGCCGCCGTTCGTTGACTTAAACAATCCGCCGTCCGTGCCGAGAATAATCGTATTGGGATCATCGGGCTTATAGGCCATCGCATGATGGTCGGCATGAACGTACTGCGAATTGCCTTCGGAGTAGCTCCACACGGACATGCGAGTCCACGCGACGCCGCCGTTGGTGGATTTATAGCCGTCCAATCCGTTTGACCAAACTTGATTCGGATCGGTCGGATGCACTTCGACGACAAGGTTATACCAGCCCTGTCCGGCATACATGTTCGGCGTGGTCGCCTGCTGTGTCCACGTCGCGCCGCCGTTAGTGGATTTATAAATACCGTAAAGTCCAGCACCGGCGGAAATCGTCTGCGAGATGCCGGCATACAACGTCGTCGGACTGCTTTCGCTGATGTCAATTTCCAAGCGGCCGAAGTTTGAGCCGGTCGGTAAACCGCTTGTCAATTGTGTCCAAGTGACACCGCTGTTGACTGATTTGTAAATACCGTTGGAAGTAGTACCCCACGGATAGCCGTTCGCGCAATAGAGCACGTTCGACGAATCGGGGTGCATCTCGATATCTTTGACGTCGCCCGTGTGATAGAGCGTCCACGTCGTTCCGCCATTGGTAGATTTATAAATACCGCCAACCGAGCTATTGCACGCGGCGTAGATAATTTGCGTATTCGTAGGATCAATAATAATCTTGTTGACCGCACGGTTTTGCGATTGCGTCCACGAAAGTCCAGTCGTATTCCAAGTCGCGCCGCCGTCGGTGGATTTGAAAATACCCGCGCCGAACACCGCATCCACGTTGAACGAGCCCTCGCCGGTGCCGATGTAAACGATATTCGGATCGTTCGGGTCGAGCGCGACTGAGCCGATGGCGAGACTTGCTAAGTCGTCGGTTAGCGGAGTCCAGTTTGCTCCAGCATCAGTGGTTTTCCAGAGTCCGCCCGATGCTGATCCGACGTAGATGATGTTTGTGTTGGTGGGATGCCAGGCGATGGAAAGCACGCGGCCGGCGTAATTGGACGGACCGATGTTGCTCCAGTTTTCGTCGAGCGGGTTGGCGGGGTTTCGGTCAGCTTGCTTTTGCTGCCACGCGTCCAT
Source organism: uncultured Alphaproteobacteria bacterium (assembly GCA_964587105.1). Taxonomy (GTDB): domain Bacteria; phylum Electryoneota; class RPQS01; order RPQS01; family RPQS01; genus JABWCQ01. The sequence goes on from CAZPKG010000005.1 coordinate 54,203, forward strand.
GCGGATCGCGACTGGGTCAACGTTGATTCCGGGAGTGAGTCGCTGGCCGTAAAACCATGCGAAACGGTTATACGGCTTCCAGCCCATGCCTTTGCCGGGGCTTGAGTCGGGGTTGAAAACCGTACGATAGGCAGAGTCGGCTTGCAGGAACCGCGTAAAGACGTCAACCTGCTGGTCGGCAGCTTGCAACGAACCCGAATGCGCAAAGATGCCAGATGCAAACAGGAGCAGCCAGAGCCGCATCCCGAGAATGTGCTTAAACCATTGGTTATTAGTGCTATAGGGTTCCGATGTCATGCTGTGCCCGTTGTTGATCATTAGACCTCGGGACAGAGCTAACTCAAACATTGGACCAGAATGAAAAAGGGTCTCTAACAATCAGTATTTTCGGGCGAAAATGTTATAGCATTTCGTACTCTTGATTGTGTCTGAGAAAATAAAAAAGGGGCTGTTTGCCCCTTTACATCGCAAAAGAGAAGTATTATCTTACACTACACGGCGATCATGGGTCCCGCCGGTAACGTAAGCGGCCGCTCTCTTTTGAGGGCGGCCGCTTGGTGTTTTCAGGAATCGAGGGGCAGTGTTTGCCTGCTATAGCATGTTAAAGTTGCCGCTCGGGTTATTTCAGGTACAGAACCTTCTTGGTTTCGGAATAGAAACGGTCATGGGCCGAGATGAAGTAGATTCCGGCGGCGAGGTTGGCGGGAGCGGCGTAACTCAGGGTGCCGCGCAGGGTACGGCCTGAATGAATCAGGGCAACTTCGCGGCCCAAGAGATCATACAACCGAACTTCAAAATCCGCTCCGGTCATGCCGTCCAGTTCGATTCCAAACTCGCTGTTAAAGGGGTTGGGATAGATGGTGCCCAACTGCCAATCTGATGAGATGGGAAGTGGTGAGTCTGAGACAGGATTCGGGAATAGGCTTGTGTCGGGAATCTCGTCTGCGCTTTGTAACCACTCATCGTAGATGGTTGCGGCGTTTGTGGTATCTCCTAAGCCGCCGGGATTGCGAGTTGCCTCATACGGGCCTGTGGAATCGCCCCAGAAGTTGTGCAGGGCGTAGGAGGCTGAGGAAGCGAAAGTATCCGTAAGAACAGCCATCCCAATATTTCCTTGAAATGCGTTGTACTCGAGAACACCCTCACCGACATCTTCAATAAAAATAGTATGACTTCCCAATCTGGGAAGACCCCAACTTGAATTTGCAGAGAAAAAGTTGCGTTGCACACGACCTTCAAGCGGGTTACTTTCATCGCGTATCCCTATGCAAGCCGTGCTACCTCCGTAGTTATTGTGAAAGTAATTTTGCTCGCACACAAACCGCGCTGTACTTGATCCAAAAAAAAGTATTGGCCCGCCAGCTGTATTTGGGGGAACAATATTACTTTCAAAAACACAACGCGTAACCATAGTCGTGCCGAATCGGTCGTTGAAATCTGAATGCCAAAGCCCAAATGGCAGTCCATTTTCGCTAAACTCGCACGAATCCAGCATAAAATCACGTGGACCAAGCGGAGTGTTTTCCTCTAGAAAACGGCTAAAGATATTGTTTTCAATCAAGCAAGCCTGAAGATTCACATACCTTACTGGACCTCCAAATGTGCGAAAGAGATACGCCCATCCCTCTGCAGTGTTACCGAAATCATGAATTCTTGTTCCTGAAAGGGTAATGGAAGAGCGATCCAATTCTATCTCTGCTTCACGAAAACTAGGATTGGGCATGAGGTAGCTCTCGGGACCGATATCAGAATCCACGATCTGGACTAAACTATTACTTGCGCAAATGACTCCGCCGCGATGGAGCGCATCGTTGCTTGGCATAAAACAGCGCGTCAATGTCAACAAACATGAGTCAGCATAAATTGCTCCGCCATATCCCGCAAGGCAGGACTTGAAGACACAATCTTGAAAATCCGCAGTGCGATTGCGCAGGTTAATCCCGCCGCCTTTATCGTCACCAACTGTGATGGCTCGTCCCAGCGCAAGCGTCAGGCCGACCATGCGTAAAACCGTATCCGTTGAATCGGCAGGCTGCGTGTCAAAACAGCGATTGTCCGGAGAACCCACACTGGGGCGGATAATGCAACTCGCGATATGAGCAGGGTCGTGCGAAAGAACGAACTCGCTGGCAATCGTAATATTTCGCGCCCAAATAAAAAACGGCCCTTGGTAGGCCCCGGTCCGGCACACAATTGTGTCATTGGCATTGCTCTCATCCAGCGCTTCCTGCAAATTTACAAAGTCATCCGGTACAAAGCGGATGACTGCGTGGGCCATGCCGACCCATGCAAATAGCATCATGAGGGTGTGCCGCATACTCAAGCGCCTATTGAATGTTGCAGCTTGGCGCGCAGTTGTTTGATGACGGCGTATAGAACTTCACCGTAATATTCCCATTGTCACAACCATGACCAATACAACCTCTGCAAAACACGCTGAATTTTAGAATAGTTGCTGCTGAAAACGTGCCAAATTCACCGTTGTATATCTGGCCTTTGGCGCAATCACAACTTCCGGTTTTTGATGCCCTCCATAACGTATCTGTTCCCGAAACTTCGAACATTAGCATCTCAACCTCGTCGTTTGCAGGGCCGTTGTAATAGTAGTAAATCTTGTCTGTTGCGCACGGCAGCGTGTAAAGCAAATCCGCTCGTAAGGAATCACAACACGTCTCCACAACCGAAGTACACCACGAACACCCCTGTGCAAACGCACTCACATTCATCACCAAAACCCACCCCAGAACAAGGCAAGGAAGCTTCCAGTTCATCGTCTTTCTCCCTAAAGATGATAATGCCGACCGCCGTGTGCGGCCAGCTTATCACCAATATAATAACATGCCCCCCCCCCTTTGTCAAGGGGTTAGCGCAATATATTTGAAATAGTCCTGACCCGCTAAGTGAAGAAAATTCAAGTGCGGCGGTTTGCAACTGCGCAGGGGATTACACAGTCTTTAATTTGCAAAATCGCGACCAACACCTCACCAGATCGGGTAGATTGAGTAGATCGTCGGAGTGCCTACCGGTTGGACTGCTGTGTCGGTGAAAGTTGTGTTGGTTGTTGTACCGATTAGCGTGCCTGCGTGAGCGGGAATCGTGCTACCGTAACGCCGAACAATCCTATAGCCTGACACACCGGGAAGCGCGCTCCAACGGAGCACATTGTTATTCGTGTTGGCGATGTTGCTGATGGAAAGATTTTGTACAGATGCAGACAACGTGTGCCCGACAAAATCAGTTAACAGAGTGTCCATTGCGGCGGCGAGATTGGTGAAGTTCGCGCGATAGGGCCGCATCGAAAGATAGAGCGCGTCAAACGGATGACCGATGCTATCTGAACTCAAAACTCCGTAATACGAATCATCTGTTCCGGCCAAGCGGTAGAGCGGATAAACTTCTGGTGCGTCACGCGGAATGAACTCGGGACAGAGCGACATCGCCGCGCCGGTTTGTTTTCCGATAGTGGCAAGTGACGGATGCTCGGCCCAAAGTGAATCAGTCTCCGCCCAATCGAGCGAAGTGCCAAAGCTCTCGATGCCGAGACGAGCTTTCATCGTCGGTGAAAGGTAGAGATTGAGTTCTTTGCCGATCAAAATCAACTTACCTCCCAACTCAAGATACGATTCGAGATTGGGTTGTAACGATTGGAACACCGTTTCATCACCGTTGAATCCGTTGAATACCCAAATCACCGTACCCGCTTGCCAAATCTGATCAACTAATCCGTTTGGTCCTGTACCAACCGGCGTGTAACCGGGCGGGCGAGTTCCGGTTGTAAACAGATCCCAGAAACGGAATGCGCGATTGCCTTGCAGAACGTGCTGGTCGTAGAGATCGTAAACAGATTGGCCGTAAGTTGCCCAATCGAGTCCGTTGACAATCAGCATCGTGCCCGGATCAACCGTCGGCGGAGAAAATCCCGTTACTGTATCAGACGGAAGCGAGAATTTTCCGTCAACATGTTCACTGATGATCCAGTATTTGTAACTGGTCAGCGGAGTCGCAACGGTGTCAAGATAGCTCAATGTTCCGGCAGGCACAAATGCCAGAGTATCAACCGGCAATGATGCGTTCGCGATTTGCCGATAGAGCCAATAGCCTGTCTCGTTCTGTGATTCGGCTTCTTCCCACGTGATTTCGAGCACGCCGGGTGAATAGGGAGTCGCTTCGACATGCTCAACTTCATAGTAGTGATCGAGCAAGTTGTCGCAAATAAATTGAATCGCTTGCCTAAGTTCTATGGGGTCGGCACGATAGGGGCGAGTGGAAATGAAGGCGAGATTAAACCAGTCCCGCGTTGATGGCCGCGAAATTCCGCCCATCCACTGATAGGCGCTGTTGGCAAATTTGTAGGTGTATTTTGTGCAGCCGGAGTTATCGGCGGCGAAAGGTTCGAGATTCTGGATGTTTGCCGCGGTGGCAATTTTGCCAAGATTCGGCAAGCCGGGATAGACGGGAGTCAACTCATTGGTGTTGGTAACAGTGAGTTGGAAACCCCAGTTGACAACGTGGTAGTAGTTTGCTTCGAGTTGATCGTCGAGCCAGTCGCCCATCTCTTTACCGATGACGATTAAGCAGCCGCCCGCCTGCAAGTAGTGGCCGAGTTGCGGGCCGAACGCGCGGAATTTGTGTCCGTCGTGATCGTTTGGATTGTCGTCGTCAAACGCATTCAACATCCACAGAATCATTGGATGATTCGGCAAAACTTCATCCAGACTATCAATACCGAAACCAATGGGCGTAATGCCTTGCGGATAGGTTGTGGTGTTCATCAAGTCCCAAAACTCGAAGGGAGTATCTCCCAACAGCACGCTGTCTTCGTAAAAGTTGATTGCCTCGGCTCCGTAGGTATCCCAATCGATTCCATTGACAATCAGAATTGAACCTTCTTCGTCGATCACCATTCCCATCATCGCTTCGCACGGGAGCGAATAGTTTGAGTAATAGCCCTGCGGGTTGACGGCTTTAATACGATACTCGTAGGTGATTCCATCGACCACTCCGCTGTCGGCAAATTCAAGGGCAGGATATGGAGCGTAGCCAACCGAGTCGAGCGTGCCATTTGGCATTTCACGACGATAGATGATATGTGAATCGGTGCCGCGTTCGCGGTTGTCGTGCCACGTTAAGCGAATGAAATCCGATTGAGGATCGGCATTCACAAATCGCGGTTGGCCGGGATGGTTGGTCAGCCACTCGCCGGAGATAATATGAAAATCGCCTGCGTTGTTGCGTTCGTTGTTGGGGCCGTCGCCGTGCATGACGTTGGGAATCAAATCCCAATAGCCGTCATTGTTGAAATCTCCTGTCGTGGCCCAATAGGCCATCAGATCGGAAACTTCAGCGCCTTGCAGAATTTGCAGGTAGGTTGTATCAGGCAGATTGGCAAAATCGGTCGTGCGCGGAAACAGCTCCGGTTTGCCGCGCATAACAGCTAATGCACCTGATTTGAAAATTTGGTACGGGCCGCCGCCATGAACGCAGCCGAACAAAATGTCAAAGTATCCGTCACCGTTAATATCGCCAAGCGGAGTAGTGTCACCCATCAAACGGTCAACACCTTCGCCATAAAACGCGCTCACGGAATCGGGGATTCCGGCGGCAAGATCGATTTCAGAAGGGAATTGATGCTGTCCGTAAAAGAGATATGCTGCGCCAGCCCAATTGAGATTGTTGCTGAAACCATCGGCACGAAATGCACCGATAACCGCGTCCTGCAATCCATCACCGTTGATGTCGGCTATGCTAATGTCTTCGCCAAATTCATCTCCGCCCGGTTCACCTAAGGCCTCGATGCCATGTGCTCCCCACACAATCATTGAGCCTTGCGGCATTCCTGCGGCGAGGTTGATGGTGTCGGGCATGTTCGCCGAGCCGAAAAGAAAGTAAGCTTCGCCGCACGCATCGCGGTCGTTTGCCGGACCGTCACCCGCGCCGCCTGTTTCAAACGGATAATCAATATCCGTGTCGCCAAGCCGTGCGACGACTTGCGCACCCGCGCCAATCACCATATCGGCAAATCCATCATTGTTCAGATCGCCGATTTCGCACGTCGTACCCATTTGATCATTCGGGTCAATGCCGAAAATCACGGTCATGCGTTGTGCGCCGGGATTGGCCAGATCAATTGTGGTTGAACGCGAAAACGGGCCGTAGAGTAAATAGCACTCGCCGGTTTGATCGTGTGCTCCATCATTGGCAAAACCGTTTGCTCGCGGAGCGCCGATGAGCATATCAACATTTCCGTCGCCGTCCACATCTCCTGTTGTAATCCATGTACCGAGCTTGTCGTCCGCTTCGGCGCCGATAATGTTCGTGACTTGGAATGTATCCATGTCGGCTTGGCTGGCAATATCCGCGAAACGTCCGCGTAAATGCGAGCCGCCCCAAAAGATGTAAACTTCTCCGCTGTTGGATCGGCCCGGCGTGTCGCACCACATCGCGCTCACGATAAGATCCTTGGCGCCGTCACTATCGAGATCACCCGCGGACGCTTTTGATCCAAGATAGTCGCGCGCTGCACGGCCCCATATTGTGAACAAGTTTGAATAGACGTTTTCGTAATATTGAAAGTCAACTAAGCCGCGAACGGAATCGACTCCGAACAACACATGCAATTCACCGCAAGATGAACGGTTGTTGTTGCGCCCGTCACCTGTCATGGCAGAAAGAATCGCATCGTCAAATCCGTCGTTGTCAATATCGGCGGCGTAAACAGGAATACCCGTGTCGCCGTCACCGGCGGTCGGGTTAAACATGGTCATTTGTCCGTCCTGTGACCAATCACCTGTCCACCAGAAATGCACGGGCGTTGCAAGGACAGTGGAAACAAACACGAGCACCAAAGCGAGTCGAATGAAGTTCATCATGGTTTCACCGTTGTCATACGAGAAGTTGTTGTCCCCAGAATATACGGAAAACCTGACCAAATAAGGAAACAATTTCGACCACTGCGAAAAAAACATTGTTGACACACGGCAACTGTTTGGGATTTGGTCGCGCCTTGATTGCAACTCCACTTGGGAATGGCTAAATTATGGGCTGAAAGTCAGAATATCACCTAAAATTAGGAGTTTACGATGCGCACTCCGGTACAATCCGCCCTTGCGATCTGCTTGCTATTCTGCGCGATTGCATTTGCCGGACCCAAACGGGATATCACCCTTGACGACTACTTCACGCAGGCGTTCATCGCCTCCTCTGCCGTTTCGCCGGATGGGAAGTGGGTCGCCTATACGGATATGCGGTGGGAAAAGTCTCACGATGAGCGGAATCACGACCTCTGGATTGCCGAGATCAGTTCAGGCAAATCCGAGCGATTGACGTTCGATGCCGCAACTGAAGGCAGTCCGCAATGGAGCGCCGATGGGCGCTGGATCTATTTTACGGCGGATTATGAACGTGGTGAAAATGCCGAGGTTCCCTACGACGGCAGCACGCAAGTTTGGCGAATTTCTCCAACGGGCGGCGAACCGATTCCGGTCACGCAATTGAAAGACGGAGTTGATCAGTTTCAACTCTCCGCCGATACACGCACGTTGTACTACATGGTCTCGTCGGATGAATATGAAAATGACGAGTGGAAAAGTCTGCGCAAAGAGCACGACGGAGTTGAATACGGACACGGGAAGTTCAGCAAGAAGGAGCTATACAAACTCGATTTAAGTTCATGGCGCGCGGAGAAAGTGTACGGCGAACCTCGACACATCGCGAGCTTTGACGTCTCGAATGACGAGAAGAGTATTGCGCTTGTGACGGTGAAAACGGATGAGCAGATTCATGACGAAGGCCAGAGCAGAGTTGATTTGCTGAATGTTGAAACCGGATCGATTGCAACGCTGAATGATGATCTGTGGCGCAAACATGCCCGCTCGCCGTATGGTTGGTTGAACGCGGTCAGTTGGTCGGGCGACGGCAAGAAAGTCGCGTTCATGTGCACGTGGGATGGCTATCCGTCGGAGCTTTATGTCGCCCATTTGGGGAGTGACACTGTCATCACGAAACTGAATCGTCCGGGTGAATTTGAAGTTGCGGAAGGTGCGCTCAAATGGCAGGGGAATAGCCTTGTGTTCACGGGGGAAGATCACGCGCGCAACCGTTTGCTCAAGATCGAAAATATCACGCGCACGGGACAAGGCGCACTCAAGACACTCACGCCCGGTGATGTTGTGGTGGACAGTTACAGCTTCAGCAAAGACGGCAAGACTCTCGCGGTCGAATGGGATACTCCGCAATCGCCCGGCGATCTTTACGTCACAAGCGGCGCGGGGTTCAAGAAGATTACCAATATCAATCCGCAGATGGCGGAGTGGAAATTGCCGCAAATGGAAATTTTCACATGGATCGCTCCCGACGGTACGCCGGTTGAAGGCGTTCTTGAATTGCCGCCGGATTATGTCAAAGGCTCTGGGCCGTTGCCGACATTCGTAAGTTTGCACGGCGGGCCGACGGATTCGGATAAGTATCGTTTTGAGTATTGGATCTATGGCCGTGTGCTGTGGGCTTCGATGGGCTGGGCTTGTTTCTGTCCGAACTATCGCGGTTCAACGGGTTTTGGCGACAAGTTTATGACGGATTTGATCGGGCATGAAAACGATATCGAAGTTAACGATATTCTGTCCGGTGTGGATGCGCTCGTGGCGGCGGGAATTGCCGATTCGAGCAAACTTGCCGTCGGTGGATGGAGTAACGGCGGATTTCTCACGAATGCGATTATCACTCACACAACAAGATTCAAAGCCGCATCAACAGGCGCGGGCGTAATGGATATGTTGACACAATGGGGAACCGAAGATACTCCGGGGCACGTTGTGAACTACATGGAAGGCCAGCCGTGGGAGAATCAGAAAGAGTATCTTGAATCATCGCCGTCATGGAACATGGATAAGATTACGACTCCGACATTGATTCATGTCGGCGAAGGTGACGCACGCGTTCCGGCGGCACATGCGCGGATGCTGCATCGCGCACTTCACGAATATCTGAATGTGCCGACCGAGTTGGTGGTTTATCCGAAGCAGGGTCACGGCTTGACAAAATACTCATTCCGTGAAGCCAAGATGGCATGGGATATCGCGTGGATCAAGAAGTATGTCTTAGGCGATCCCGGCCCCATGCCCGCGCAACCGGCGCAATAGAAAATCGCAGCCACAAAAAAGGCGGCTCGATTGAGCCGCCTTTTTTATGCGATCAAATTAACGATTAGCGCGAGCGCGGCGTGACGTGCGTTAGCGCAGGCGGAGTCACGTTGACATAATGACCAACAACGGTGCCTTCGACGATGCCGCTATGCGTGACATTCATCGAGTCGTCATTGGCGAATTGCGTGTACGGCCACTCCCACGTGTCAGTAGAAGGTTCGCCGTCAATCTCGATGTCTGTCAAGTGCATGGTAGTGCCGGTACCATGATACTTTCCTGTATAGGTAACGGCAGTCGTGTCATCAAGCGGCCCGGTAATCGCGGCCATGACAAGCACGAAGGTGCTGTCATCCGCAAAATCAAACTCTACATAGCTGGTGCCGATACCGACGATATCGCCGGGATTCGTGGCATCCCAGAAACCGACGAGACGCTCTTGCGCGGTCGGGCCCGCAGGGGGGTTATCTTCATCGTCGTCACTTGAGCAGCCAACGCCGAAAATCATCACCGACAATCCAAGGGCCAGAATAATGGCTTGCAATTTCTTGCTCATTTATGTTATCTCCTGATTAATTCTTGTTCGCTGGATATTACATCTTCGCCAATGCGTCAGCGGCCTTCTTCGCGGCGGCGGTGTTCTTGTATTCCGGCTTGTTGATGAACTCTTGCAGAGCTTTCTTCTTCAACGCGGGAACCTTGATGTCCATGATGCGCATGAGTTCTTTGTCAGCGGCAAGGGCGGCCATATCCTGCGCGTTGTCCTTAGCCTTCTCGACTTGCTTCTGCGTATCTTTGACCTTCTTCTCGGCGTCGGTGAGCTTCTTGCCGGTTGAATCGGCAACCATTGCGAGCGAGTCGTTGATCATTTGCTGTTGTTTCAGCTTGGCCTGCATTGCGGCAGGAGTGTCGCCGTACTTGGCCAGCACTTCATCCAATTTACCTTCAGCCAACAGGCCTTCGGCGATTTTGTTCTTGGCTTCTTTGGCCATGCGGTTGTCAGCATACATTTCCAAAATCGTCTGGTACTTGCCCTCAGCAAACAGCTTCTCGACGATCTTGTCCTTAGCTTGCTGAACCATTGAGGCAAGCTCAGGGTTGCTGCCGAATTTCGCTACGATCTGTTCATACTGTCCGGCTTCCATCATCTTTTGCGCTTCCTTCATCGGCGACGAGCAACCAATCAAAAACAGGGTTACTGCGCTCACCAGAAGCAGGGTCATCCATCCACGCTTCATATTCACCTCCGGGTGATTTTGTGTATATTAAACAAAAACTTAGGTTAAAACAAACAAAATGAGGCCATTCCTGACCTCACATAATCTATAACATTTTCTCTCGAAAGTCAAGTCTAATCAATCTCTTGAGTCCTCGCTAACTGTGCCGTCGTGAACTCTTAAGACCCTCTGCATGGACCTTGCAAGCTCGAGATTATGAGTGGCAATGAGCAAAGTTGTGTTGTTTTCACGGGCGAGGGATAGTAAGAGTTCCTGAACAGACTTTGCGGCCTCGCCGTCTAAGTTTCCTGTGGGCTCATCGGCAATCACGACTGCGGGTGAATTTATCAACGCGCGGGCCACGGCAACTCGTTGGCATTCGCCGCCGGACAGTTCGCCGGGCCGATGCTGCAAACGATGCTGAAGTCCCACTCGTTCGAGCAGATTTCTCGCGCGAGCTTCGCTTTGTGCATCTGCCAATCTCGATAACTGTGCGGGCATCAGCACATTTTCCATCGCGGTGAACTCAGGCAAAAGGTGATGCGATTGAAACACGAAACCGATCTTGCGGCTGCGAAGTTGTGCCAGATCGTCGCTGGATAGTTTGGAGTATTCCTGCCCGTCACACACAATCTCGCCGGACGTCGCGCGATCTAACGCACCGAGAAGATGTAAGAGCGTGCTCTTCCCGACTCCGGACGGCCCGACGAGAGCAATCTGTTCACCGGCATTGATGGACAAATTCACGTCACGCAACACCGGTACGCTCGCTTTGCCGAGCGCGTAAGATTTCGCAAGTTTAGAAGTAGAGAGAATGCTCATTAAATTTTGCGTGCGCGTCCCTGATACATGTAGCCGCCGCTTTTGGGCATATCGGGGGCGTAGAACATGTCAAGCTTTGTCCATTCAAATCCGGCGCGGCTGACGTAGTCCGAAATTTTGCGGTTCGCGTGACAGCCATCGAAGATTCGGCGCGAAAACCAAGTTAAGCGGTGCTGCCACTTCTGCACATTCAAATCCGGCGCGAGTCCGTGCTCGATAAACAATAACTCGCCACCGGGCTTCAGCACACGCTTAGCTTCATCGAGCGCGCGATCCAAATCGAGAATGCTGCACATTGTCCACGTTGAAACAACCGTGTCAAATTCACCGTCGTCAAAGCCAAGCCGCTGCGCATCCATATCGAGCAGATGCACGGGAAACTCGTATTCATGCGCGAGCTTCACGGCATATTTTCGCATCCCGGGATTCGTTTCGATACCTGTAACGGTAGTCACTGCATCCGAGTAGTATTTCAAATTCAAACCCGACCCGAAACCGATTTCCAACACGCTGCCGCGTGCGGTGGCAACGGTGTCTTTGCGAAACCGCGCGTGCCGCTCTGCAGCCATTCCGCGATGCAGAATGTGCGGGAGGATTTTGTCACGGTAGAATGGCACTACTCAGATTCCGGCGGGGCGGGGACGCCCACGCTCGGCGGACTTTAGGCGGCGGCACCCGCTGCGGGTGCCCCTTGCCATGCTACTCAAACTTAATCTCAATCGTCTGCTCGCTGCCTGCGACTTCAAATTTCATATCTTCCCATTTTGGCGGGCCGAACGTTTGCGCTTTTGCTCCGTTGGATGCCGCACCTTTTTCTTTCGGCGGGCCGTACCAATGGCGATCCATTTTGGCATTGGAGTTCTTGTCGTGATAGACCGTCACCGCATAAGTTCCTGCGGCGAGATTTTCCGCGACATATTCCGCGCCGCCGTTTGTAATCGGCACAGGGAAACGGCCAATCGGCTGTTTGTCATTCCAAGCTTGCTCGCCGGGCCAAACGGACACGATGAATTGTCCTTCACTTGTTGACAATCCGGAAATCTTAACCGTGAGTTTGGTCCCCTGCGCCAATGCAACGGACGACAGCAGCATAACAAAAAGGAGTTTCTTCATTTTACCTTTATCCCTTATCCCTTGATAAGTTTCTGTAATTTTTCATTGAACTTTGTGCGAATCTCTTCGACGCGCCGACGGTTTTCGCCGTTGTCGCTGCTGCCGATTCGCGAGGCCGAGCGAACTTGAATCAGGCTGGTCGTGTCACTGAGTGAAAATTCTGTGTCATCGCGGAAGGTCAGCCACTTTGATTGAAATTCGACGTGCATGTAATCCACCCGGCTAACCAGTACGTTCGCACGAGGCATCTCATCAATCACTTCGCTCAAAACTTGATAAGCGGTCGGTCGATCCGCGCCAACAAACGAGAGCGGGTCAATCTTCTGGTCTTCGCGGGTGGCCTGTGACGACACGCAATTTGGAGTTTCGGGGCAAGGTTTGAAGAAGCCCCAAAAGACCCCCAACTTTGTCGGTACGGGCGACATAGCCTTGATGGACATGCGCGTCCCGATGGCAACAGCAATCAGCAACACAGCCAGCAAAGCCAAGACGGTCAAGAATTTGTTTCTTTCCTTCATTCTGATAGGATACAAACTCCCCGGCAAATAAGCAACTCCAGAACGCAATGAGGCGCCCCAACGGGCGCCCCATATTCGTCAAAGGAAATGATTGGATACGCGCAGGCGCAGAGCCCGCTCAACCAGCGGCGGTTAGACCTCCACTCGCAACCACGACCCCTTGTAGAACAACCAGACAGCGATGATGCCGCCGAGTGAGTGAGCGATTGTAGCGCCCCAGATCATGCCTACGGGGCCCCAATCGAGCATGATGCCGAAGAAGTACATGAACGGCACCATCAACAGCCACGCATGAGCGAGACTGAGCAGCATCATCGGGCGGTTGTGTCCGGCGCCTTCAAAGACCGTCTCGGCTCCGATGTGAATTCCGGCGAACGGAATCGAGATGCACATGATACGGAGCAACGTTGCGCCGAGATGGTTGCTGTCAATTCCGAAAAACGCCGACACAATGAAATCTGCGAAGATAAACACGAGTCCGGCATAACCGAGCATGACATAGCCCGCCGTGCGAATCGAATGCACGCCGGCGATCCACGATTTGACCAGCTCCTTTGCCCCAAGAAATTGCGCGACGAGCGCCGATGTACCGAGCGTAAACCCGACCATGGACATCACGCCGAAGTGCAGGACTTTTTGAGCCGCGCCGAAGATCGCAACGACGTCCGTGCCGTAGTGAGTTACCAAGCGGACGCTGAATGTCATCGCCATCGAGAAGCTCAGGATATTGATGCCCACCGGCCAGCCGATGTTCCAGATCATCTTGAACTCTTCCATGCTGGGCCAGGGCTTGTGAAACCAACGGACTTTGATTGGTGAACGATCTGTCGTGAGGACATACATCCCAATCAGGAAGACAAGCAAATACGAAACGACTGCCGCGATGGCGGCGCCGACGATTCCGAGTTCAGGAAACGGCCCGATACCGAAGATCAACAACGGATCGAGAATCATGTTGGTTCCTGCTCCCAGCAATTGCATCCACCACGCCATTTTCGGCATACCAATACAACGGAAAGCGGAGTAAACGGAATAGGAACAGCCAACGATTCCGGCGGCGGGAAACATGAGGTGTCCATAGCTGAACGCCATTTTTTCCACGTCAGGTTCAACATTCATCAGCGGCAAAAAAACAGGCATGAGGGCCCAAGCCATCAAACCGATTAGCGTGCCCACGACGAACTTCATCAGGAAAGCAGCGCGGATAGCAATTTCGGAGTCGTCTGTTGCGCCTTCACCGAACCTGCGTGCGATAATGGCATTTGAACCGACTCCGGTAATAATATTGAAGGTCATCATCGTCCAATAGATCGTCATCAGCACGGTCACGGCAGCGACCGGCGCAGTGCCAACTTTGGCCAACCAGAACAGGCTGACCATTTCATTGAACGACGCAACCATGAAGCCGCCCATTGAAGGAATGCCGTAGGATACGACCTCCTTCATGATGGCGCGACTTTGTTCTCGCGGCACATCAGCCACTCCCGCCACTTCAGGCGGCAATGAGGCGACCGGCGCGAGTCGTTGCGAAGGGATTACAGGTAACATATTTTGAAAAACGAAAGTTGAAATGAGAGCGGGGCATCCGCAACGGATGCCGCCGCGATTAGACAGATTCCGGCGGGGCGGGGACGCCCACGCTCGGCGGATGAGTTTACTGCCGTCGCATGGTTAGAGATCCTCCTCTACGAGCCAGTTTCCTCGTCTGAAAAAGAGGTAGAAGATTGCGCTGCCCAGTAGATTTCCGAAGGCATAACCAGCTAACATGCCATACGGTCCCCAGCCGAGCCATTTTCCCATAATTAACATAGACAGCACAATCAAACCCCAATCGAGGAAGATACCAAAAATCATCGGCGGCAGATTTCGACCCGCGCCGTTATAGGCATTGGTCATCATTTCCAGCGCCGCGCGGAAAGGCAATGATAGGACGAGAATCCGCAAGAACCATCTGCCCTGTTCGAGTGACTCGGCATCACTGAAGAACATCTTGACAATCGGTTCACTGAAGATCCAGATCAAGACCACAAACGCGAACATACAGATGAGCACCAGCCGAATCGCGACTCGCGCCGTGTGCCACGCATTTTCTTTTTCGCGCGCTCCGAGATACTGACCAACTAACGCACCCGTTCCTAAACCGAAACCGACATTGATCATGTGCCCGAACCGCAGTACACGCTGCGCCATTCCGAACAAGGCGACCACCAGAGTTCCGAAGTGCGCAAACAGTCCGACGACGGTCGAGTTCATCAAAGCAAAACTGAGAGCGGAAAAACCGCTTGGAAAACCGATCTTCCAAATCTGCTTCATCTCAGCTTTGGGGAGGTTCTTGAGACTCCAATTGACCTGAACGGGAGAAGACGGCCTCCCAAGTAGCCAGACTCCGAGGGCGACCACCGTGATGAAACCGAGTGAATTAGCAATTGAGGCTCCGACGACTCCCAATTCGGGAAACGGCCCGATTCCGAAAATCAGCAGAGGATCGAGAATCATGTTGACCGCTACTCCGACCACGGAAACCCACATTCCTGCTCGTGGCCTCCCTACTCCTCTGAAAGCTGTATAGACCGAGAAGCTGGCCATTGCGAAGCCGAAGCAGAGGGAGTTGAGTATGCCATAATGATATGCCAAATCGGCAACATCCTGCTCCGTCCCGTAAAGCGACAACGCAAAGGGCAAAATCGCCACGGAGAACAATCCTAAGAGTGTTCCAATTATGAACTTAAGGAAGAAAGTCCCGCGAATGGCTTGAGCCGTCGGATCGCCTCCGCCCTGCCCGAAACGGCGGCTAATCATCGCGACACTGCCAGAGCCGATAATGTGGTTAGGGAAATTCAATACCCACGAAAATGCACCAAACACCGTTACTGCCGCTACCGGAGCCGCGCCAATCTTTGCCAGCCAGTAGATATTGACCACATCATAGAGATTGAGCAGCATGAAACTCGCCATGGAAGGCAGACCCATGTCCACCACACGACGGAACATCTCCTTTTCAAGTCCGGGTGGAGGAGTGTGATACTCCTTTGCCGGGCCATGATCAGAAGTCAGCCTCTTAAGCGGTTTCTTGAGTGTTGTTTCAATAACGGAAAACATAACGGTAAGAAAATAAAAAACCCATCGAAAATATCCTCGATGGGTTTGATTATGCTGAACTTAAACAGAGTTTAAGAATGCCACAATCTCCCATCGGAGAACGGAACCGGCAAATCCGTGACGTTCTTACCGAACGCGCGGGAGCAGGAAACGGACTGATATGTGATGAGAGTTGGGAACATTGCGACTTGTTTAATGGGTTTCAGATTTGTGCTTGTCCTATGATACTAAACACTGTTCAGTTTGTCAAGAGGTTCAAGTCAATTTAGTGCAGGGTCAACTATGCCGATAACACTTGCGGACCCGGCCAATTCTTTGGTTTGACTGTCACTTGATTGGCCTTTCCTCTTGCAACTCTGTCTGGTTTTTGATAAGTTGAGTAATCTTTGGGTCTTCAATTAGTTATGGAGGTGTCCGAGCGACACTTGTTCGGAATGGTTTACTCGCCGCAAGGCAGCATACCCCGGGGCCGATAGCAAATCGGCGGGAATGTATTGATCCTTCATCAAAAGACCCGGTACTCCATAAAGATTCACTCATTGGACGGAGCTTGAAGACCCCGAAGGGAGTCCTATTTCTATTTTTAGCCTGCTTCTTCGCAAGTGGTATTTCCGCGCGCGCAGAGGTGGGCTTTTCGTTTTCTCTACCGACGCAGACCTCGCAGTATTCGTTCATTCGCGGACCGCAGCGGGGCATCTCGACGTTTGGAGATCAAGCGATTATTACTCTGACGAGTCCGGCTCGAGCGGAGAAGGCCGAGTTTGATTCTTTGTACACGAGCGCGATTCTCAGAATACAGGTTGACAGCACGGATATTATCACGTCGCTTCCGATGAGCTACGAGAAGTATCGTGATATGCGCTTGGCCTACGAAATCCGCCGGGAGTTTGTGGATCAGACGGTGAAGGGATTCAAGTCGGCGGCTCAGGCGCGCTCGGGTGAGGGTATCGCGATTGACGTGCCGTTTAAGATTAAGTCGAAGACGTTCCGCCGAATATTTGGCGGCGATAACATCGGCTTGCGTGTGCAAGGCTCGATCACCATTGACGGTAAGTATCGTCAGCAGAAGTTTGACCAGTTGCAGGCGGCGAACCAGCGCAACACGAGCAACAACTTCAACATTGACATGACGCAGCGCTTCACAATCGCCGGGAAGATCGGCGAGAAGGTGCAGGTCGATGTCAATCAGGATTCGGAGCGACTGTTTGATTTTGAAAACTCGCTGAAGCTCACCTACACGGGTGACAAGGACGAGATTATTCAGAAAGTCGAAGCCGGTAACGTCAGCTTGAGTTTGGGAACGAATCTCGCGACGTTCTCAGGTCAGAATAAGGGGCTGTTCGGGATCAAGACTGAGGCAAAGGTCGGCGCGCTGAAACTGACCGGTATTGCCTCACTTGAACGCGGTCAGAAGAACCGTCAGAAGCCGAACGAAAGCTCGCGCCGTGCTTCATGGTCAGAGAACGACTTTTTGCAGAATGTCTATTTTTGGATCACGGATACAACCTTTGTGACTTCAGATAGTTCACGCAGCGTGGATGGCTTCCGCGAGAACTATCGCCGTTACATCAATCGTCAGCACGTCACGCCCGAGCATCAACTGTCAGCGATTGACGTCTGGGTAACCACAGGCGGCAGCGGCAACCAGCAAGGTGTCGAAACGAGCGGCGGATTCGCGGTAATATTGCAGAATATTGACAGTTTGGCGTTTCCGCGCGGTACCGTTCAGACAAGTCAGGTTGGCGTTGATGGCACATGGCGACGTCTCACTCCGCAGACCGAGTATGTTTCGTATCCCGAATTGGGCTACATTCGTTTGCGGACACCGCTGCAAAGCGACGTTGCGTTGGCGGTGTCATTCAGAACGGCGGCAGGTGACACATTTGGTTCTCAAACCGTGGGCACAGACGGCGTTCGCTTGGTGCTCATCAAGCCGCGCACGGCCCAGCCGACGGATCCGACTTGGAACTTGATGTTCCGCCATGTCTATTCTTTGCAGACAACCGGCATCCAAGACCCGGAGAATTTCAAGCTAAAGATCATTCGCGGTGAAAGCGTCGGTGGTATCGAAGAAGAAGGTCCTGACGCGAGTCAAACGTATTTGAAGTTCTTCGGGTTCGATGAACTCAGTACGACGGGCACGGGTTCAGACGGAAATATCGACAATCTGTCTTCGATCTTCAATCCGGAGTTTGGAGAAATACACTTCCTTGACTTGACGCCGTTTGACCCGTCGGGATTTTATGAGCTTCGGAGCGATGGCGGAGTTGATACTGTTGTTTGGGGCCTGGCCGACTTGCAAGCAGCTTCCTCTGACACCACAGGATACATCGACCAAGGCTTATATACGCAGCCATACACAACAGTGCAATCGAGCGGTCGCTTGTGGAGATTCCAGACGGAGTATAAGGGCACGACGTCGCAATATGACTTGGGTCCGTTGGTGTTGGAAGGCTCGGAAGAGATCACACTGAACGGCAACCGCTTGATGCGCGGCAGTGACTACACGATTGATTATTTGTCCGGCCAGCTCAAGATTTTGAATGAATCCGCTAAGGCTGCGAATGCCAATCTGGAAATCACCTACGAGTCCGGACAGGTTTTCCAGCTTGACCGCAAGACCTTGCTTGGCGCACGTGCCGAATACGAATTGTGGCAGGATTCGTATATCGGCGGCATGATGCTGCATCTGAACGAGAAGTCTCTCGATCAGCGTGTCCGCATCGGCAACGAACCGATTCGCAACACGCTCTATGACATGGATACGCAGTTGAAGTTCAAGCCGAATTTCCTGACTGCGATTGCCGACCGCTTGCCGCTTGTACGCACCAATGCCGCATCGGAGTTTGTAATTGACGGTGAAGCGGCAAAGGTCTTCCCGAATCCTAACTCGCTATCGAACACGGCCACCGGTGATGCGAACGGCGTGGCGTTTTTGGATGATTTTGAGGCTTCGCGGCGCAGTGTGCCGTTGGGCATGCAGCGGCGGAATTGGGCGATGTCATCTATTCCGGTTGATCCGGGTGTAGATTCTTTGCGCGGCCGGTTCCGTTGGTGGAATCCGCGGCCCGAAGACCAAGTCAAAGTACAAGACGTATTCCCGCGCCGCGAAGTCAATTCACAGGTCGCGGATCGTTTGCAATCATTGATCTTGGAATACGCGCCCGTCGGTGCAACGGATGACGAAAAGGCGCGGAGTTGGGGCGGCGTGATGCGCTACCTCGGCGCGGGTTACGAAGATCAGTCGCGCGCGCAGTTCCTCGAGTTCTGGATTCAGTTGCCGCCGAGACCACAAGGCCGGCTTGTCGTGGATTTAGGAAACATCTCTGAGGATGCGCTGCCAAATGACACGATGAACACGGAGGACCGTCCGGTTTCCGGCGAAGTGGTTTCTTCGCCCCGCACGGAATACGGTGACGGTATTTTGGCCCGCGAAGAAGATACTGGTATTGATGGCGTTGGACTACCTGATCCTGCTGACAGCGCGTTTTGGAATGGCCCAACGAAGCCAAAAGTACCGTCAATGGACGACTGGCAATACTCGATCGGTTCGGGTGATTACTTACGGATTAACGGAACGGAGAACAGTCTTAACGACGAGTCTTCAAATTTTCCCGACAGTGAGGACTTAAACGGCAACCAATCGCTCGACCAGGTAAATGAATACTTCAGTTACAGCATAGATCTAAACTCCATCGACTATATCGTCGGCGGAGACGACAACGTGAACCGCTGGCGGCTGTTCCGAATACCCATTGACACGGACGATCCGCGCGTACTTCGTGTGGTCGGCAATCCGACGCTGACGAACATACGTTTTGCGCGTATGTACCTCACGGGAATTACGGACTCGGTACGGATTCAGATTGTGCAGAACGATATCGTGTCGAACGAGTGGCTTCCGGATTTTCTGCCGGACTCGGTTGAATATGTTTCGGCGGCGGTGATCAACAACCACGAGAATCCCGGCTACTACAGCCCACCCGGTGTGCAGGGGGAAATCGATCCGATTACGAATCTCCGCCAACGCGAGCAGAGTCTTGCACTGAAGATCAATCACTTAGGCAGTTCGGGCGCGCCGAAGGAATTCTTTGTCGCCAAGAATCTTTTTCAGCAGATCAACATGATCGAGTACAAGCGGCTGAAAATGTTCATTCACGGCGGCGGCGAAGACGAAACTCAATTCACCGACGGTCAATATCAACTCGTTCTGAGGCTTGGGACGTCCTATTCCAACACGGACGCGAACTATTACGATATTGTAAAGACGATTTACAAGGGTTGGGATGCGCGCAATCAGATTGACATCGCGATGAACGATCTCTCGATTTTGAGCGCGTGGCGAGACGATCCTACACGTGCGGATTATGATTCCGTGACGGCGGCGGGGTTCAAGAAGTATGGCGTGGTGCTGGATTCGATTAATTTCCCGCAGGACAGTCTGATTATCAACGGGCGGCCTTCGCTGCAGAACGTCGGTTTCATCGCGCTCGGTGTCCGCTCCGGTAAGCACTACAACAACTTCGAGGACGAGATTTGGGTGGACGAGTTGCGCGTGTCGGACATCTACAAAGATCCGGGCACGGCGGGCGAGATCACGACAAGCCTGAAGGTCGCTGACCTGCTGACGGCTTCTGCGGCTTATACCAAACGCGACGCGGATTTCCATAACGTCAACACGCGAACCGGCGATCAGCGCACATCAGAAACGATGCGCGGATCACTTGGATTGAGTTTGCAGAAATTCGGACTAGAGCAATACGGCTTCGCGCTTCCGGTGAACATCAATTACACGGAAACCGACGCTGTTCCGAAATATGTTCCGAATACCGACGCGCGAGTTGATCAAGATAATCCTGATACGACCGTCGTATCAAAACAGATTACGACGACCTATAACGCCAGCTTCACCAAGTCGGGAAATTCTCCCAATCCGTTGGTTCGTTGGACGGCTGAGAAGCTCAGATTGACATGGGATCACTCCGATTCGCGGAGCAAGGATCATTTGACTTTGAAGCAGGAGCAAAAGACGACCAACGCTCGCGCGGAATACACCTTTCCGACTGCGCGCGGACGGGGAATCGCTCCGCTTTGGTTTTTGAACGGCATTCCGCTGTTGTCGCAGATCGGTAATCCGCATATTTTCTATAAGCCGAAGCAGCTTTCCGGTTCATTCGCCGCACGCCGCACGCAAGCGGAACGGCAGACGCGCGTGGGACAGAGAACTCTCTCGCCCGATTTCACAACTACTGGGGCGGCGGCGGTCGGATGGGACATCACCGAAGCTCTTGGCACAGGATTCACACAGACCTACGGCTGGACGCAAGTTGAAAACACCTTCCTTGATTCAGACAACGACGGCGTAGTGGATTCGGCTGTCGCGCGGGCCAAGGAGTGGAAGAAGCTCAGGCTCAATCCCGATGAATTGAACGGGGAAACGTGGAACTGGAACAACACCTACTCTCCGCAGCTTGCAAGTTGGTTTGCGCCGACGTTGAATTACAGTTCGACGTATAACTGGGCGCGACAAAATCAAGGTGGCTCACGCAATCCCGCCCAACAGTCTCAGAATCAGAATTTGCAGAACAGCCGTAACATGGGCGGCGACGTCACGCTGGACCTGAAGAGCATTTTAGGCGGCGGAGGCGGCGCACGTGGGCGTGGTCGCGAACCGTTGCGCGATCAGCAGAATCGTCGTCCTATCGTCAACATGGATTCGACGCGCACCGATTCAACTCGAAACGATTCGCTTGTCGCCGAACGGGCACCGGGTTTCTCACCACTGCAATTTCTCGGTAAGGCGCTCTACCCGTTTAAGAAGGGAATTGGCGCACTCGATCCTGTGTCGCTGAGTTATGACAATTCGCTGGCTCATTCACGCTCGGCCGTGAGCGGTCAAGGAAGTCTTGCTTATCGTTTAGGTCTTGATGACGATCCCGGCTCTGCCGCAACCCGAGTCGTTTCGACCACCGGGGGGACGATCAACAGCACAGAGACACGAAATCAGACACAGGACTTCACGGCGCGCTCGGGTATTCGAGTTTCGCGCGATATACGTACGACATATGCGTGGAACAGGCGAATTACGGAAAGCAAGACGACGACCAGTACAAAATCTACTGATCAAACATATTTCTGGCTCGCTGATGATAATGGCATAGCCACGGAGATTCCGTTTACGGACGTTTCGGTGGATTGGTCGGGATTTGAGCGACTGCCGTTCTTGACCAAGGTCGCGCGCACGGTTTCCTTGACAAGCGGACTATCGAGCCGCTATAAGGAAGATTGGTCTGGCAATCCAATGACGATTACCAACCGCAACTATTCGCGTCAATGGAATCCGCTGGTGGGCGTCAATGTGTCGTGGTTAAACTCGATTGATTCGCAGCTTCGCATCAATTCCTCAAGCACGTTTGCCGAAGCGGCAGTGACCGGCAACAAGAGCCGCGGCTCGACCAACGGAGCCAACGCGACGGTGAGTTACACGATGCGCACAGGCTTCAGACTTCCGATCTTGTGGTTCGGCGCGATGCGGTTGGAAAATTCTACGACTTTCTCTTTGAATGTTGATTACTCCATGACGTCGGCAGAGAAGAAAGACCGCGGATTTACGGGTTGGTCGCCGCAACGCGATGAAGTTTCGTGGTCAGTGCAGCCGCGCATGAACTACACGTTCTCCAGCACCGTTCAGGGCGGAGCGCAGATTCAATATCAGCAGACGAAAGACAAGATCACAGATCGCGGCTCCCGTCTCTTTGAATTTGGTATCAATGTCAGCATCCAAATTCGCGGCTAAGTATTTGTAGTCAATCCCAACAGTACATGTACAAATTCGTTCTCGCACTTTTGCTCACATATTCCGCCGCACATGCATTTGATCAGGATCGTGCCTTCATGCTCCTGAAAGCGCAGGTGGCATTCGGCCCGCGCGTACCCAACTCGGTTGCGGCCGATTCGTGTCGTGAGTTTTTGCGCCGAGAATTGAGTTTCTGGTGCGACACCGCTTGGGTTCAGCCGTTCACGTACAACAGCGCGGATCGCGGCACAACGCTCAAGCTCAATAATATCGTCGGGCAAATCAATCCCAAGTCAAAAGACCGTGTGATGCTCTGTGCGCATTGGGACTCCCGTCCATCGGCGGATCGAGATCCCGATTCCACAAAACACAACCACGGTATTCCGGCTGCGAACGATGGCGCGGGCAGTGTGGCGGTTTTGCTTGAAGTTGCGCGGCAGCTATCGTTGAAGCCCGTAAGTTTTGGCGTGGACTTTGTGTTTTTCGACGGCGAAGATTACGGCAGGGAAGGCGTCATGGATGAGTATCTAATCGGTTCGCGGCACTTCGCGCGCACGCAACCGATTCCCGTGCCGCATTACGGGATTTTGCTCGATATGATTTCGGAAAAGGATTTGCGCATCCCTTACGAGATGCACTCATTCACCTACGCGCGAGCGGTTATTGACAAAGTATTTGACGCCGCCGAGCGCGAGAAAAGCATGTCATTCGTGCGTGAACCCGGAACGGCCATCATTGACGACCACGTTCCGTTTCTCGAAAAAGGGGTGCCCGTGATTGATCTGATCGACATGGAGTACAAATACTGGCATACGATGGAAGATACGCCGGACAAATGCTCTCCCTATAGCATGGGTGAAGTGGGCCGAGTCGTGCTTTCGGTTTTGCGAATGGAGAAATTTTAGTGATTCGCGCAGCAGCAATAGATATCGGCACCAACACAACGCTCGCATTGCTTGCCGAAGGTGACGGCGAGACTATCCGCACAATCAAAGACTCATTGACTCCAAACCACCTCGGGGAAGCGATTCGCGAGGACGGGACGCTTCCTGCTGACGCGATTGCGCTTAATGTGGATTTATTGATGGAGCTTGTTCGAGAGTTCAAGAGCAAGGGCGCGACGGACATCGTGGCCTGCTCAACCGCCGTGATGCGCACCGCGCGCAATCGCGAGGAGTTTCAGCAAGCCGTGCTGGAAATTGTCGGACTCGACTTGAAAATTCTTTCCGGCTCGCAGGAAGCGACCTTAACATACGCTGGAGCGGTGTCGGCGCTTGAACTGTTGCCGCATGAACGTGTAAACGTGATTGACTTAGGCGGCGGTTCCACAGAAGTTATCAGCGGGCAGGGCAACACACCCGGCCAAAGCGTGAGCCTTGAAGCGGGCGCGGTGACTTTGACGAAGCGGTATTTCATTCCCGACGAAGCGCCGACTCCTGAGGAGATTGCGCGTTTGCGTCACGAAGTCCGCAAGATTCAGGGGAATTTGTTTTCACCTGAATTGCATGAGGGAGTGCCGTGGATTTTGGTCGGGGGAACACCGGTCACACTCGCGATGATGAAACAAGGCTTAACGCGATACCAGCCTGACAAAATCAGCGGAGTTGAGTTGACTCTGGAAGATATCGACGGCATGATTGGCCGTTTTGCGGGGCGACACCCTGACGAATTGCAGGCCATTCCCGCCATGCCGCCGGGCCGGGGGAAATTTATCCTTGCAGGCACGCTGTTGTTGCGCGAATTGTTCGACGTATTGCAAATTTCATCCGGCAAAGTATCCGAGCGCGGATTGCGTCATGGTTTATGGTTGGCTCATTTCGGGAGGCAAGAGGTTTAGTCATGTGGCGTATTATTTTGCTTTCGCTTTGCGCGGCTATTTTGTTTGTGAGTTGTGACGAAGAAGATCCGAAACCTGTGGAACCGACGCCAGCCATTCAAGCTGTGTCTGCACCTTCGTTTCTGCTTTGTAATGCAGAATCGCTTTATACTTTCAGCGTACGCATCGAGAGCTTCGAGCCTGACTCTGTTATCTGTTTGGTGACAAGGCCGGACGGTTCGGCGGAATTGCCGTTTAGACTTTATGACGATGCCGGAGCACTTCCACATAGTTCACCTGCTTATGCGTCGGAGCATTCGGGTGATGTAGTTGCAAATAACGGTACGTTTACACGCAAGATTTGGAGTAACCTCCTTTGCAACGGTGAACAAGGGGAATACACATTTCAGTTTGAAGCGATAAAAGGCGCGGCGCATCTTGTGGATCATTCCTTTGTTGTTGAAGTGCGTGCGCCTGTCGCGTGCGATATCACAACTGGAGTTTTACCGACCGCATTTGAGGCTTGCTTTGACCCCACAACCCTTTCGATTACAATAGTGGAAGACCCTGATGTCCCTATTGACACGGTGAAGGTTCAGTGGATTTCCGGGGACACGTTGTGGTGGGAAGAAGATATGAGTCGGACCAACAATGACGAATGGCAATTCCCGCTTGCCCCCTCTGTATTCCAGTGCACGCCAAGCGGGTCAAATTATGTGCTTCGCTTCGATGCTTACAATGCGTTCGGATTGAGTTGTTCGCGCGAAGTGAATGGTTTGTCATTTGAAAATGGGTTGCCCGTCTTGTCCAATCCGCAGTTAGCAGATACGCTTTATAGGCCGGTCACTGTGGGTGATTCAGTCACGCTTCAATTCTTCATTCGCAGCGATGATTGCGAGCTTGTTGGGACAGCATGGACGCAAGCAGTCTTCTTTGAAGTCAGTCGCGATGATACAATGAACTGGACTACGCGTAATGATTTCTTTCTTCGCGACGATGGAGTTCCGCCGGATGTAACACGCGGGGATGGACTGGCGTCTTCTTATCTTGTCGTGTCTAATCGCGGTGACGGTCTTGTCAATAATCTCTACTACCTCAAATTCTATTCGATTGAGTGCGCGTCGGGAGACACGTCTGTCGCACTGATTGACAGCACTAGAATCATCTTGCCCGGCACACTGATTGGCGGCGGAGATAACAGAAATTCATCCGACTTGGGACTTTCAAGCTTCAAATAACACACTTGCACTGCTGCGGAGGTTGGGCTATGACATGGTTACTTGGTTTGCTGCTTGCCGCTTTCGTAATCATTGGTTGCGAAGAAGACAAAGAAACTCCGGTGGAAATTGAACTGGTTTCGGCTCCGACTCGATTGCCTTATGCCGAAGACCAGAATCATTCAAATGGGTGGGATACGACTGAAGTCAGATTTGTAGTTCGCTTGACGGGGGATATCAGTGGAATTGATACTGTGATTTGCGGTATCTATGATGACCTCGGAAGCAAAGTGGATAGCTTTCATCTGTTCGATGACGGCAACCAAGCATATCTTTACCCGAACACCGAATGTGAAGATGAGCGTTCCAGCGACTCAGAAGCCGGTGACGGCTTATACTCCCGATCGATTCGTCCGGCGCGGGTGATTACAAACTACACAGGCGCGCAGTATCAGTTTCGTTTCAAAGCGATGAAGGGCAACTCAAGCGTTGCCACCGCTGAGCATTGGGCAGAGAGTTGGGCGCCGACATACACGTTTACAAGTCTCGAACTGGAACCGACAGTAATTCCACCGTGCTCCGATTCGCTGCGGGTTACGCTAAAGTTAACCCGTGACAGCTCGGATTACGTTGAAAAGATGTTTCTCGGATTTCCCGGTATGTTTGGCGGGCTTCATGACGTGCTCGGCGAGTTCAACTCACTCTCTGGAGACAGCATTTGGCATGTTGCAATAGCGTCCAACAATCCAAATTGGGCGGGATTTGATTTTGGTGATTTGACCGTCGAAGTTCGCGGCAGATTAGGCATCTTCCGCACGACCTCGTTGTCTTCATACTATACGATACGCGCGCCTGATGTGGATATTTCGTTGATGCCTGATTCATTTCACGTGTCGCAGACGCTCGTTCCCGACACATTCTGGGTCAAAGCAAGAGTTGAGTTATGCGCAGGTCAGAATCCTGATCGAGTGAGCACAGAATTGGTCTATTTTTCCGTCCCGACGCATTGGTCGGTATCATTTTATCGAACGGAATTGAACGACTGCGGCATACTTGGCGATGAGGTGGCGCATGACGGTATCTTTACGACCTTTGCCTTGTTGGTCGCGGACGCATTCGCGAGCCCATTTCCCGCTAACGTGACACTTCGTTCGGGAGCCACGCTCTATTCTGATCCATGTGCTGATGGGCCGGACCGCATTAATTCGACAAGCAATTCAAAACATGTTACGTTCCTTCCTCCGCAGTAATTTCTCATTGGAGGCCCGATGCCTTTCTTGATCATACTCCTGTTCGCCGCCAGCGCATTTGCGCAGTTTTCACCGCGTTCAATTTTGATTGACGGAGATCGCAGTGTGCGCGCACTTGACGCCGACCCTGAACCGCGTTTGGGCTCGAATGTGATTATTGACATCTTGAACACGAGCTATCCCAACCGCTTGTGGCTCGGAACGGGCAACGGAGTTTCGCGGTTGACGTTGGATCTAAATTCCAATGCAGAGAATCAGCGCTATTCGTTCTTGAACTACAGTGACGAACAAGGCTTAGGCAAGGGCGGCATCAGCGGTTTGTTTGCAACGGACTCCATCGTGTGGGCAAGCTTCGCATTTGACACGAGCGTCGGCATCAGCGGCGCGGGCGGTGGATTGGCATACACTCGCGACGACGGCGCAAATTGGACGTGGCTGCCTCAACCGCGCGATCCGATTCTCGGACTGAACCGCACAACGGGCGAAGACACGGTCTTAGGCTATTGGCCCACCGCGACAAACGTTGACAATATCACCTACGCATTTGCGATGTCACCGAGCTATATTTGGATTGTTTCCAAAGGCGGCGGTCTGCGCCGTCACGCTTTTGACAGTGATTACACGGACTATCAGGACACTCTCGGTTGGAAGGTAATTTCGCCCGACGGCACGCCGTTTAACACCGGCGCAGAGCTTGCTGATCGCTCATTCAGTATCACCTACGATAACGAAAACTTGTGGGTCGGCACGGCGGCGGGTATTTTTCGCTCCAATGATGAAGGCTCAAGTTGGGAACGTTATCACGCGGCAAATTCAGGCATCAGCGGCAACTTCGTAACGGCGCTCGAATATCAGGCTTCGACCAACACGGTTTGGGCCGCGACCTGGCGTGCGCAAGGTGAAGCGGAATTTTACGCCGTTTCCAAGACTTCCAATGGCGGTGGCACTTGGGAGGTGACGCTAACCGAAGATCAAATCGAGCAAGCGATTGGCCGTCGCGAAACGCCGCGCATACATGGCTTCGCATTTGACGGCAACACGGTTTACGCCGCCGATGACATTGGCCTATGGAAGACAGTGGACGCCGGCGCGAATTGGGACCTCTTTCCGCAAATCGTGGACTCGGCGCGCGCGGGTCATCGCTTGGAAGAAGATGCGATCTACGCCGCGCTGAAAACGACTTCGCCGAACCTGTTGTGGCTCGGCGGACTCGACGGACTCGCTGTGAGCGCATCGAACGGCGCGAATTGGCACGTTGTGCAAACGGCGGAGCCGCTCACAAGCTCGACGCGCGATGCCGATACTTATGCCTACCCGAATCCATTTTCGCCCAGCCGCTACAACGCCGTGCGCATTCGTGTAAATTCGACGGGCGGTCAAGCGAAGCTTACGGTTTATGATTTTGCGATGAGCGAAGTCGTCGCATTGCCGTCGCAAACTGTGAATCCCGGCGAAGATTACCTGACATGGAACGGCAAGAAAGACGGCGTAGATGTTGCCAATGGCACATATTTCTTCAAGGTTGAGAAACCCGGCGGCGACGTCTGGGGCAAACTAATCATTCTGGACTAAGCAAAGGAAACCATTCAAATGAAATACTTCCTGATTAGCTTATTCCTTTGCACATCCTTATTCGCCGGAACAAACGGCGGTTTAGGCGGAGCATTTTCGCGTGTGGGGGCGGGGGTACGGGCGCAAGCGATGGGCAATGCGTTCACCGGAGTCGCGCAAGGACCATCCGCGCTCTACTTTAATCCCGGCGCGCTCTCCTTTCAATCAAGTTCGGAGTTCAACGCATCGAGCCGCAGCATGGCGCTTGACCGCCGCGTGGATTACATCGCATTCTCTTCCCCGCTCCATCCCAAGACTGAAGGCAAAGTCGTCAATGCGGGCGTAGCGGTGGGTTGGCTGCACGGCGCGGTAAATGATATTGACTCGCGCGATTTTGACGGTCGTCCGCTCGAGATGATTGACATGTCATCGAACGTGTTTCAATTCGGATTCGGCGTGCAATTCTCGCCTAAGATCGGCGCAGGTATTGCCGCGAAAGTCGTCTATGAAACGTTCGGCAAGATTGCTGACGACGACACTCCGGTCAATGGCAACGGTTTCGGTCTCGACGCCGGTGTGTTTTCCAAACCGATTGATCACTTGAGCCTCGGTGCGCAGTTGAAAGACCTGAACACCAAAACGACGTGGAACTCTTCAAACTACTGGAGTCAGGGCACGAGTAAGCAGGACAATTGGCCGCTGCAGTATCGCATCGGTGCGGCCTATGATTACAAATGGCTGCTCGGCGCGCTTGATATTGAAAACAGCGAAGAGGGCGAAGCCAAACTGCACGTTGGCGCGGAAGGAAAGACGGCGATTTCCGACAAGCAATCGATCGCCGGTCGAGTTGGTTTGGATGGCGAGAACTTGAATTTCGGCGTCGGGTTGGGATTTGAATTTTGGAAAGTACTTTCGAAGGTGGACTTCACCTATACACTCGAAAGCGTGGCACCCGATGATGCCGTGGCCATAAGCTGGGGAGTTGAATTTTGATCAGAGTATTGATTGCGCTTCTGGTACTAAGCACGGCGAGCTTCGCGCAAACGGGTTTCGCCTTTCTGGAAATTCCCGTCGGCGCTCGCGAGAGTGCGTTGGGTGGATCTGGTGTTGCGCTTGTGACAGGGCCAACATCCGCCGCGCATAATCCTGCCGCGCTTGCCGAGCTGAAATACACGAGCTTTTCGGCATTGACAACGCGGCATTTCGGCAACGCGCGCGCATCTTATTTCGGTTTGAATATCAAGGCGCGCAAGTTCTCCGTTACGCCGCACTTCTGGGGCACTTCAATCCCCGATATCGAATACAGAACCGCGCCGACGAGCGAACCAATAAGCGAATTTGAAGCAACATTTTCTGCCGTGGGAATCTCTTCGGGCTGGCGTCTGACGAATGACCTGAGTGCTGGAGTTACGGCTCGCTACCTCCACTCGAAGATTCATTTCGAGAGCGCGGAAGGCTGGTCCTCCGACGCGGGGCTATTGTGGCACGCTCCCGTTGAACAGCTGAGCATCGGTGCGGCTGTCAACCATTTCGGCGCGGTCAATCAATATGCCACGGACGACGTCACCCTGCCGACCACGGCCCGCTTTGGTGGCGCTTGGAAGCAGGACATCGGCTCAGCCGGCGGCCTACTCCTTACCGCAGAGGGCGCGGCGGTCAAAGATCAAACCCCTCGGTTTTCCGGCGGAGCAGAGTATAAGGCTCCGCAGTATCTCGCTTTACGCATCGGCTACGTGGCGGGTTTGGATGCGCAAGGCTTGTCGTTCGGTGCAGGCTTGGACTACCGCCGCTTCCGCGTGGATTACGCTTTTCTGCCCTATAAAGAGGAGCTTGGCGAAGGCCACCGCGTCGGGCTGACCATAGAGTTGTAGCGGCACTTTAGCTTCGGTCTGACTTTTTCAAAAATCTGAGCACGGACTATTGCATCTGCTCAAATCCGATATTATCTTTGGACCAGCCGTTCGACTTCGGGACGGCCTTCGGTTTCATCAACCGGGAGGAGGTGGTCCAGTGTTATCTAACAGGCCTATGAGGTGTGCTTCATAGCACACCGCGGTCCGTGCAAGGCTCGTCGGTTGACGGGCCTTGCCGTTTTTTGTAGATTATGGAAGGCCAATTACAAACAATGACTCGCGAAGAGTATCTCGCCGTCGTCGGAGCCTATTTCGAGCGCGCGCTTTTTCAGATTAAGGACATTCCTGCGGATCGCTTGGAGTGGCCGCTTGCTGAGGGTGAAGAATCTACGATTGATTTGATCTGCGAATTGACCGCGCGCGCCGAACGCATGGTCAGTGCGCTCGAACTGCTTTATCACAACCAGAATGTTGACGACGCGCTCGCGAGACCATTGCTTGTCAAATCAGATTCCAAGCGCGCCGTCGCAACATACAAAATCGCACACAGCACGGTCGCTGCGGCGTTGGAGCGTATTCCCGATTCGCACCTAAACGAAAACAGTGAACTCCCGGAATGGCTGATCAGTGAATATATGACTCACGTGCAAACGGCCGCAACTCGCATCGAAGTCTGGTCACAGTCCCTCCGATCTCGCGGCCAAGCTGGCCCCACAGGTTTACCGGTAATTCAGTGAGTTAAGTGTCCTCATTCATATTTCCAATTTCAAATTCTT
Source organism: uncultured Alphaproteobacteria bacterium (assembly GCA_964587105.1). Lineage (GTDB taxonomy): Bacteria > Electryoneota > RPQS01 > RPQS01 > RPQS01 > JABWCQ01. The sequence goes on from CAZPKG010000005.1 coordinate 85,368, forward strand.
AGTTCTGTGCTTCTCGGCCTTTCCAATCTGAACCCCACAGTCGGAGCAATAGGCTCCAACACCGACAAGATCATCGCGGCCGCGCGCGATTATGCGCGGCAAGGCTGCGATATTGCCGTGTTCAGCGAAATGTGCATTGCTGGGTATCCGACGGAAGATTTGGTGCTCTGGCCCGAGTTTGTCGAGCAGCAGTGGTCCGCTCTCCTGCGCATCGCGGCGGCGTTTAAGGACTCTTTGATGTATGTCGCGGTCGGATTGGCCGTCGCGCACGAAGATAGAATCTACAATTGCGCGGCTCTCTTGCGTCAGGGCAAAATCCTCGGGATCGTCCCCAAGCAAGAACTGCCGACGTACATCATCTTCTACGAAGCCCGTACGTTCACGCCGGGCGAACGCGGCGAAGCAACGGAATATCGCGGCGTCCCCTTCGGAGACTTAGTTTTTGATACACCGCACGGCAAACTTGCGCTTGAAGTCTGCGAAGACCTCTGGATTGACAACGGCCCGCTCATGTCAAGAGTTGAGCGTGGCGCAGAACTGTCGATAAATATCTCAGCATCGCCGTGGCGGCTCGGAATAGTGCAGGCCCGCCGCGAATTACTTTGCGCACGCTCGAAAGCCGCAGGCATTCCGTTGATCTATGTCAATCAATACGGCGGCAACGACAGTTTGGTCTTTGACGGATCCAGTTTGATCGCGGCGAACGGCACAATCTTATTGGAAACCGAGCGCTGGATCGAGAATAACACCGTGTTTGACTTCTCGCCGAAATCCGAATGCACAGGCGTTCGCTCAGCAGAGTTCTTTACAGACCTTGTTCATGCGCTAACAACCGGAATCGCGGATTACTATGTCAAAACCAAAGCGTTTGACAAGGTCGGAATAGCGCTCTCCGGCGGGAAAGATTCGGCATTAGTGCTCTTGCTTGCCCATGACGTCGCCCGTAAACTTGTCAAAGACCCGCGCGACTTCATTCACGCATTTTCGCTGCCCACGCATTTTAACAGCGACGCAACGCGCAACGTTGCCCGCGATCTCGCCCGTGATCTCGGAGTTTCGTTTGTCGAAGATTCAATTGAGGATGCCGTTGCCGTCGAACGCGCCGCAGCTAAGCGCATGTCTCAATCTGAAACGCTGACTCCGCTGACCGAGCAAAACATTCAGGCTCGCATCCGCGCGCTTAGGATGTGGAATTGGTCCAATCAGTCGCGCGGTCTGTGGCTTCAAACGGGGAACATGTCAGAAAAATCGGTGGGCTACACGACTATCGGCGGCGATCTTTCGGGGGGCTATGCTCCCATCTCAAATATTCCAAAGACAGTTGTCACAGCGTTGATTGCACACTATCAATCCAAGTTGCAGCTCGCGAGCCTTGACGCGCTCTTGAAACTTCGCCCGTCAGCCGAATTGATGGAAGATCAGGAGGACGAGCGCGATCTGATGCCCTACCCTGTGCTTGATGCGTGTTTTGAGTTGTTTGCCGGACAGAAGCTCGCTCTTCCGGAAGTTCTCGCGGAACTCACACGCAAATTTTCCGATGAGGAGCTAATAAGACTTGACCCGGCCTATCGACCGGGTCAGTTAAAAGAGTGGGTGAAGAAATTCGCGCGTTTGTTTGTCACGTCAATCTACAAGTGGGTGCAATCTCCGCAAGGCGTGCACGTCAGCGATTTGGATTTGGATCGCGAACGTGCGCTGCAACTCCCAGTCGTTCAAAGTATGGAATGGCTGCGACTAAACGATTTCTAATCAAACACGAAGCTTGTAGCGCATGCGCCAGCGCAGGCCCCGTTTGACAAGCGCTTAGAATTCGTGTCCGAGATTGAGATACAATTGAAACTTTCCGGTCTCCTGATCGCTCTTGATCATCTCTGCAGCCGTTAGCGACATCGGACCAAATAGAGTTGAGAGTGAGAATTTCGCTCCGATGCTGTGCCGGATATCTTCGGCCGCAGGCAAAGGATCAGAGAGCAACGAAACTCCTCCAACCGTATAAATTGCCGAGACATATGCGTCCGCGAGCAATCGCGAGAGCAGGTCAAACCGCGCTTCTGCTTGCAGCGAAATTTTTGCATTGCCAAATCGCTCGCCTTCGTGCAAGCCCGGCATCTCATGCTCTCCTCCGAAAGCATACTGGCCCCACAACGGCAACTGATAATCATTCCATGCGTAGTTGCCATGCATCGCCAGAGTCCAGCGCGGTTGCACGGGAACGTAGCTCGCAGCTTGAGCCGTCAAACGATTGTATGTCAGTTCATCCGTTGATTTGACGATAAACAAATACTGACTGCGCAGCATGACGCCCCGCGTCGGAAACGGGTAGCGATCCTGCGTGTCAATGTGCGAGCGCAATCCAAGCCACAATAAGTTCGCCCGTGTATCAGTCGTCACACCGCCTGTCCGAACGTCACGATAGCCCAGACCAGCGCCAAACTCTCCCCATCGGCGCACTGCTCGCCCTGCCCACGCTTGCATGCCTGCTCGTTCAAAAAAGAAAAACGAAATCGGATGATGAAGCGCATCGAAACCTTGCTGTTCTTCGCGCTGCCAGTCGGCGATCAACTCCGCAGTGAAGTTCGTTCGCAGTACGCGATCAAACCTGCGCGTTAGTCTCACGAGTTCATCCTGCTCGCCGTATTTTCCGAACAGCGCGACACGACCGCCAAAAGGCCCAAGTCGGTCGTGCACAAATTCGATGAAGCCGCGGCCCTTGCGTTCGCTCGAATATCCGGCTCCCAAACGCAATTGCGGCGTCGGTCGTTCAACAGTGCGAATCGTCAGCGTCGTCCCTGTGTCTGTTGCCGCCGGCGCAATGGTCACGAGATCATAGTGTTCACTACCTTGAATTTGATTCAGGCCGCGTCGCGCGCGTTTCGTCGTGAAGATATCTCCCGGCTTGATCGGAAAATCTCGCAGCACCGCAAACGGGCGGGTTGAAACGGCTCCATCAACGTTAATATTTTTGACGATGCCCTCGTCCCACTTGCAATAGAGACCGCCATCCACGCTCTGTTCGAGCAGGATAGGTCGCGCCAGTGCGTAGCCGCGCGCACGGTACATTCGCGCAACATCAGCGGGCGGCACGTCGCGCACAACCGAGTCGGGGAAAATCGTAACGCCGCTATGAATAATTCGCGTTGCCGCTTCGCCGGAGTTCGGAAAACTTGCTTCAAACTCATCACGCGTGCGCTTGCTGATAGAAAGCCCGGCGCGATTGGCGGCGAATCTCGGCCGCGGCGTGATCCCGCGTTCGTTCATCAAGAAGCGTAACTGCTCCGCAATCTCTTTTGTCGCAATATAACCGGCAGTGATAAGGCTGTCGATATTGCTGAAGTCGGTGGACGAGTGCTGTCCGATTTCGGGAACGATCACAGCGTCGGCATCGGCTCGCGATTCGGCATTTTGCTCAAGTTGTAAAACCGTTGTCACGCGGTCAACAAGCTCCCACGGCTGATCCATCGGATCGCGCGGATTGATATCTCCGGTCAAATCCACCGCGACGACAAAGTGCCCGCCCTCCTTGCGTGCGAGTTCAACCGGAATGTTCTCCGTCACGCCACCGTCAACGAGTCGTCTGTCGCCCAAAGCATAGGGTACATACATCAACGGAAACGACGATGACGCGCGCATCGCTTCGGCCAGGCTTCCACTGCGGAATACGACCGGTTTGCCGTAAGTCAAATCAGATGCGACCGTGCGGAAGCAGATCGGCAAATCGTCGAAGCTGTTCCACACATGATATGGCGCGCGTTGCTCTAAATCGAATAGCACGTTGTACAGTTTCTGTCCGCTCGACACAGCCATCGGAACGTCCGGCGTCCATCCGCGAAAGCGCAGTGAGACAAGCGCCTTGCCCGAATTTTCTTTTTGCGCCAGCACAAGATTGCGGCGTTGCGGGCTATCGAGAAACAGTTCACCCCAGTCGGTAGAGATCGCGAATTGACGTAATTCATCCGGCGTGTATCCCGCACAATAGAGTCCGCCAACGATTCCGCCAATAGACGATCCGAAGATCATATCGGGAACGATTCCCTCTTCTTCGAGCGCCTTCAGCACACCGATGTGAGCAAATCCGCGCGCGCCGCCGCCCGAAAGGGCGAGCGCGAACTGATTCGACTCAGCGGCCAATACCACAGAGCAAATTAGACAACTAAACAATAATCCCGCTAACAGCGGGCGACGAATTCGCATGAAACTTTCCGGATGGACACAAGTAGGAGCAGCGGGATTTGAAAACACATTTCCGCTTGCTCAGCTAACGAACTTTACACTCTATGCCGCCGGACTTGCGCAGGATTCCGGCGGAGTAACGCGGCTAACCTCTGACCCAAATAATTTTGCGGCTTGTCTAAATGAAGCCGCACGACTTGCGCAATCGGGCTTGCTGCTGTTTCTTCCCGGAGACGTGCAAGCGCTCGCCGATGGCTGGCAGCAGAGTCTGCTGAACGCAGTCAACGCAAATCCGAACGCTCGCTTTTTTTACGGCAACTATTTTTGGCGCAGCGACGCAGGCGATGAGTTGCAAACTGTCCGCCACGACTTAGGCGATATCACTGAGCGTGAAGACTGGGGTCCCGCATGGGCTGTGCGCGTCGAATGGCTGCTCGCAATAGGTGGCCTTGATGAACAACATCACAAAGCCGCGTTTTACGATCTCTTGTTGAAAAGTTGGGGCGAGAAAACGCGCGTCCACATCGATAGCGCCATCGCAATTGTTCCCGCTCCACAAACCGATGCCGCCGATCAAGCAAAGAAATCCAAACTTTTTTATCCCGGTCGCGGCGCGTTGGGCGGGTTCTCGTACCTGTTCATGGACAAAGAAACCGAGCACCACACCGAGCAAGTTTTCTACAATTTCCTGAAGCGCGAACACGCATGGCTCGAGGGAGATCGTTCCGCATTTCCCCCCGCGGGCGGGGGGATTAAGGGGGGTCTGGATTCCGCCCTGCTCGCGGGTGGGCAAGGGGCTGTCCGCATCTCCGTCGTCACACCCGTTTACAACCGCGCGAAGTTCATCGGTAAGGCGATCGAATCCGTTCAGGCCGCCGACATCTCAGATTGGGAATACATCATTGTGGACAACGGCTCCACTGACAACACCCGTCAAGTTGTCCGCGAGTATATGGCCAACGACCCGCGTATCAAACTGATTGAGAACGACCGCAATATCATTTCGGTGTCGCTCAATCTTGGGGTGCGCGCCGCACAAGGCAAATATATCGCACAACTCGACAGCGACGACGAACACAAGCCCCACACACTGCGCACGATGGCCGAGCATCTCGATGCCAATCCAACGTGGGGTTTGGCCATCAGCTACTATGAATTGATGGACGTGGACGGCAACACATTACCCGACCTCGGCGTCATCAAACACGAGCAGTACAACCGCAACAATATTTTACGCCGCGACGGCGCGGGCGCGTTGCGTTGCTGGCACCGAAGTGTGATTCTCGAATTCGGCGGCTTTGATGAAGGCGAACTCGGTCACTACGGAGAAGACTACGACCTCGTCTTGAAGTGCGGCGAGAAATACGAAGTGGGTCGCGTGCATCACGTTTGCTACCGCTACCGCCGTCACGACGATAACACCGACGTCTTGCGCTCAAGCGAAATGAAAATCCGCAACAAGACGCTCGCGCGATTACGCGCCCTTGACCGCCGCAGAAAACTCAACGGCCACTGAGATGTTTCAGACAACCGCAATCACAATCTCGCTCCTGCTTGCCTCGAACATCTTTATGACTTTTGCGTGGTACGGCCATTTGAAGTTTCGCGAGTACCCGCTCTGGCTCGTCGTGCTTGCCAGTTGGGGCATTGCGTTCTTCGAATACTGTCTGCAAGTTCCCGCCAACCGCTGGGGCTACAGCCATTTTTCCGGCGCGCAACTCAAGACCATGCAGGAAGTCATCACACTGACGGTTTTCTGCGTCTTCTCAATTTTCTATCTGAAAGAACCCGTCACTCCCAAAATTCTCGCAGGCTTCGGCCTAATCATCTGCGGAGCAGCGCTGGTCTTTCATAAATAAATTGTAAGATATTGAGTAGGGGCGGATGGCAATCCGCCCGCCGTTTCACCACCGCAATCACGCTACGAGCGTCGCGCCCTGTCCAAAAAGACAGGGCGCTTCTATTTACTCAAGTTCACTTAACAAATCATCAAGATCGAACGGGTCAGTGACCATTCGCAGCGCTCCGCCGGCGTCTCGCGGCCACTCGCTCTCAGGCTTGTCCCAATACAATTCGATGCCGTTGAAATCCGGATCGTGCAGGTACAACGCCTCACTCACACCGTGATCCGCAACGCCGTCAAGCGGAATCTTTGCGTCAAGCAACCGTTTCAATGCATCAGCCAAGGCCGCGCGCGTCGGATAAAGTATCGCAACGTGATAAAGCCCTGTACTTCGCTCCGGTGGCGGAGTTCCGCCTTTGCTGTGCCACGTATTGAGTCCGATATGGTGATGATAACCGCCCGCCGAAATGAACGCGGCGGCGCTTCCCATCTTCTGCACCAACTCAAACCCCAGCACGTCGCAATAAAATTTCAACGCGCGATCCAAATCCGACACCTTCAAATGAACGTGCCCGATTCTGACTCCCGCGTCAATTGGCTTCGAAACTCCCGACACTACTTTCCTCCGTTCTGCTCCTTCGCCTTGCGACTGCCTCGCACCGCAAGCACAATCACCACGGCCACAAACATCACGATGACAATAGTCTTCATCTTGCCCCCACGGAGTGTATTTACTTGGCTTTATCTCTCAACAAATTCAGCGCGCTGCCCGCACGGAACCACGCAATCTGCTCGGCGTTCAAAGTCTGGTCGAGCATGATTTCATCGCTCGAGCCGTTAGCGTGCTTAGCTACGAGCTTGACGGCCTTACCCGGAGCCAAATTCGCAAGATCGAGCAGCGAGAGTTTATCGCCCTCTTGAATCTTCTCGTAGTCGGCAGGATTTTGGAACGTCAACGGCAAAATTCCCTGCTTCTTCAAATTCGATTGATGGATTCTCGCAAAGCTGCGCGTAATCACCGCCGCACAGCCGAGCAGTCTCGGTGACATCGCCGCGTGTTCACGCGAGGATCCTTCACCGTAATTTTCGTCACCGACGACAATCCACTTCGAGCCCGCAGCCTTGATATCACGGGCAGCCTTTGAAATGTCAATCTTCTTCTCACCGGTGAGCGGATGAGTAATCATTCCGCGCTCGCCGTCGAACGCGTTGATAGCGCCGCTGAACATGTTATTGGAAATATTGTCGAGATGGCCGCGATACTTGAGCCACTTGCCCGCCGGAGAAATGTGGTCCGTCGTGCACTTTCCTTTCGCCTTGAGCAAGAGCGGCAGATCGACATAGTCCTTGCCGTTCCACGCTTCAAACGGAGTCAGAATCTGCAGCCGGTCCGACTTCGGATCCACAATCACATTCACTTCACCCGTAGCTGGAGCAAGATAGCCCTGTGTATCCTTAATGTAACCTGACGGCGGCAAATCCGGCGCAGGCGACGGCGGCGTGAGCTTCACACCCAAACCCGGCACAACATCATGCATAGGATCAAAATCTAAAGTTCCGGCGAGCGCATACGCCACGGTAATTTCCGGACTCGTCAAAAACGAGAGCGTATCCGGTGAGCCGTCGTTACGTCCCGGGAAATTTCGATTGTAGGACGAGATAATCGAATTGACTTCACCTTCTTTCACGTCGTCACGTTTCCACTGTCCGATGCACGGCCCGCACGCGTTCGCCAAAACAGTCGCGCCAACTTTCTCAAGTCTCTGCATCTGCCCGTCGCGCTTAATCGTCTGATAAACCTGCTCACTGCCCGGCGTCACATACAAATTGATTGCCGCTTTCTTGCCTTTGGCCGCAGCTTGATCAGCGACTTCAGCAGCCCTGCAAATATCTTCATAAGAAGAGTTCGTGCACGAACCGATCAAAGCATTCGTCAAACTCATCGGCCAGCCGTTTTCTTTGGCGGCGCTCTTTAGTTGCGAAATCGGACGAGCGGCGTCGGGAGAATGCGGTCCCACGACATACGGCTCAAGCTTGTCGAGATCAATTTCAATCACGCGGTCAAAATATTTCTCCGGTGACTTGTAAACTTCAGCGTCGAGCGTCACCAGATGTTTGTTCTTGTTGGCAAGATCAGCCAATGCGCCGCGCTCGGTCGCTCGCAAGTAACGCTCCATCGAGGCGTCATACGGGAACACCGACGTCGTCGCGCCAAGCTCCGCGCCCATGTTGCAAATCGTTCCTTTTCCCGTTGCGGAGATAGACTCGGCGCCTTCTCCGAAATACTCAATCACCGCGTTCGTGCCGCCCTTCACGGTCAAAATTCCCAGCGTCACAAGGATGATATCCTTAGCAGACGCCCAACCGTTCATTTTTCCTTTAAGGTGCACACCGATTCTTTGCGGGAACAACACCTCCCACGGCAAACCGGCCATCACATCAACAGCATCCGCTCCACCGACACCCGACGCGAACATCGCCAGTCCCCCGGCATTCGGCGTATGCGAATCGGTGCCGATCATCATCCCGCCCGGAAAGGCGTATTGCTCAAGCACGACCTGATGAATAATTCCCGCACCCGGCTGCCAGAATCCGATATTGAACTTCTGCGATACCGAACGCAAAAAGTCATAGACTTCCTTGTTCGTCACGACCGCGTTCTTCAAATCCTCCGAAGCTCCGACACGCGCCTGAATCAAGTGGTCACAATGGACGGTGGACGGCACCGCCACACTCTTCAATCCCGCCGACATGAACTGCAACAGCGCCATCTGCGCGGTCGCGTCCTGCATGGCCACTCGGTCGGGTCGCAGTTGCAAATAAGACCTGCCGGGAAGCAGGTCTTCTGTGTGAGGATCGTCTAAGTGTCCAAAGATGTGTTTTTCGGCCAAAGTCAGCGGGCGGCCTAAACGCTTGCGAATCACCGCAATGCGCTCGTCCATCTTGCGGTAGGCCTCAGCAACAAACTCAGGCGTTGACTCAACGCGAATCATAAAGATTTATTCCTTCTTAATTTAGCAAATCAATTCCGATAATCAGGAATATACATATTTCCACCCCCCCAGTCAACTGCCTGTGAGGCAGCTCTTGCGCTGACGCACGCGCTCCAATCGTTTGGATGATGGCGTAATATTTCTTCATTGTAGGGGCGGATGGCAATCCGCCCGCGCCAAGAAGAACGAAATTTACTAAGCCTTGTCATCCTGAAGGCCGCTGCGGCCTGAAGGATCCCTCTGGTCTCCCCCCCAAATCTGCCGCAGATTTGGGGGGAAAAGGGGGGCGGCTATCCTCCGCCTTTCCTATTTCTAATTTCCCATTTCCTATTTCACCAACATCACCTTCCGCGTCACCCCCACACCCCCCACCGACAACCGCACAAAATAAACCCCACTCGAAAACCCGCTCGCATCCCACCGAACCACATTCGTCCCACCCTGCACAACATCATCAAGCAACGTCTCCCGCTCCCTCCCCAACACATCAAACACTTTCAACAAAACATGCGAAGCACGCGGCACATCAAACGAAATTTCGGTTGAGGAGTTGAACGGATTGGGGAAAACACTCATTTCCAGATTCGTTGGCAGATACGGTTCCAAGCGCGAAACCGGCGTGAAGTCCGGGGACAGACGCAATAGCCACATGTCACCGGTCTGATGCGCGGGGTCACCATGTGAACCCTCTCCGCCTACGGCAACAAAACTTCCATCTGCGAGTTGTTTTATATCTCGTCCATAACTCCTCCAATCATAAAACCAGCTTCGAGCCCAAACACTGTCACCTGTCGAATCAACCTTTGCGAGCAGCATAGCGATACCACTGCCAGGACTGTCATACCCCGCCGCCACAACGCCGCCGTCCTCGGTTGCTACCAAAGCTTCAATCCCCAGTTGAAATTCCCCTGCCAGATCCTTGTCCCACAGATAATTTCCTTCAGAATCCGTCCGCACAATCCAGGCATCGTCATATGTCACACTGAGGCTCTGACTATAGCCACCTAAGAAGAAACCACCGTCCGGAGCAAGTGCAATCGCACGAGCTTCCTCATACCCCCCGAAACCAAATGTTCTGCTCCATAGACTGTCTCCCTCCTGTGAAACTTTGATCAGCCAGAAGTCGTAGCTCCCAGCACCAAAGGAGTTCGTGTAGCCGCAAGCAACATAGTTCCCGTCCGGAGCCTCAGTGATCGCCCACCCCTTATCCCAGCCATTTCCGCCAAAGGAGCGCGTCCAGATCGTATCGCCATCGGAGTCAAATTTGACCATCCAAAGATCGGGGGAATTGCTCAGATTCGAGCGCCCCACTGCGACATAATCACCGTTCTCGGCCTCAATCATGTCTTCAAACCACGCGAAGCCGTTGTCTTCCGGAATCGTCTTGGACCAAATTGTGTCGCCAAAGAGATTCAATCGCATCAGCCAACCAAGCGAAGGAATTGAAGTAGGAGGCGGGGATATTCCCCATGTTCCGGCTGCAATATAGCCGTCTTCAAGAATAATGATCTTATTGATCGTCTCGGTTTGTTCTCCCCCCCAGCTCCTGCTCCACTCTTCATTGCCAAGTGAATCCACTTTGACGACATATGCATCTGCATTGCGCGTTTCAAAAACTTCGGCGTTCCACGTCTCTCCCGCAATGATGAACCCACCGTCAGGCGTTTGTGCTACTGAATGAGCGATGTCGTGATACTGCCTACCATATCGTCTTGTCCACAACGTGTCCGGCGGCTGTGCTTGCACTAAAACAGTTCCCCCCAATAACAAAACCGCGAACCCCACCCGCTTCAAAAGATTGAATACAGATAGAATTCGCGTAAGAAGAAAATCACACTTCATGCTACAATCTACACCCACCCCCGCACTTCCGCAAGTCCCTCTGATCTCCCCCCAAAGTTGTCTGCAACTTTGGGGGGATCAAGGGGGGCTTCTGCGGTCGCCGAGCCGGGTTAAGGTCCGCCGCAACCCGGCCGGAATCGTTTTCTGCATTGTTGCCTAAATACATAACTACAACAATATCACAACACAAATCAGGTGATTCGACCAGTCCATAAAAAACAATAACTAAATCATAAATATTTGATTTCTCGATCCCAAAAAAAGAGAGGTCAACGCCTCTCTTTTACCTAACTTCAATAAAACATAAGTCAATAAAAATCAAAACTGAAGAGGTGTTAACTTTGCACTATTTTGAACAAACGGGCAGTTAAATTCATTTCAAATCAATGATTTGTACGATTTATACAAAATCACTTGACAAACAGTCGTTTATACCGTATATTATGCTCGTTCGTTCGACAAAGAAACTCTCCGACCGAAATCCACTCTTCTATCTCCACATTTTCCGCTAAATATCCGTCAATTCCTTCGGCGGCCACGCGGCTCGAAGCGCGTTCAGTACGGCCACGACATCAATGATCTCCTGCCCGATTGCTCCGGCAACCGGAGTGAGATATCCCGCAGCGGCGAACGCCATCCCGCCCACACTCAACGCCATCCCCCCTACCGCGCTCTGCAACGCGATGTGCCTCATGCGCTCACTGATGTGCATGAACTCATCGACTTTAGTTAACGAGTTGTCCATCACAACCACTCCGGCAGCTTCGGACGTGACTTCGCTGTTTTGGCCAATGGCAATCCCGACTGTCGCAGCCATCATCGCGGGAGCATCGTTAATCCCGTCGCCGACATACAGCGTTTTCGCTTTCGATGTTTCGTGCCGCACGATGGCGAGCTTTTGCTCGGGGCTCTGCTCAGCGTGGATTTCGGTAATACCGACTTCTTCGGCCAAATAATGAACTTCTGATTCACGATCACCGGAAACGAGCATCACGCGATTAAACTGGTGCTTGGTTCCGAGATGGCTGATAAACGAGTGACTGTCCGACCGCGGTGCATCGCGGAATCGCAAAACGCCGGCGTACTGATCATCAATCACGACGACGCATTCAAGCCCGCCTTCACTCGGTGGAAAATCTCGGAAATCGTGAATCTGATTCGACATCAATTTCGTCCTGCTGGTGATAACCACGCGATGATTTTCCACGACGCCGCGCAAGCCCTGCCCGGGCCGCTCACTGACTTCACTCGCTTCGGGAATCGTAACACCCTCAGTTCGCGCGGCCTCCATAATCGCACGAGCGAGCGGATGTTTCGAGTAGTGTTCAACTCCGGCAACCAAGGCCAACACGCGACGTTCATCGAATCCGTCCGCAATCAATCGCTCGGTCAGTTTCGGCTCACCGTAAGTCAACGTTCCTGTTTTGTCAAAGATCGCAGTCCGGCAAGTGGCAATCTGTTCCAACACGACCGGGCTCTTGATAATAATCGCTCGCCGGGCACACAATGAAATCGAACCAATGATTGAAATTGGAATAGCAATCAGGAGCGGACAGGGAGTGGCAATCACCAATACGGCAAGAAAGCGCGTGGCTTCACCGCTGATGAGCCATGCCACGATAGCAATTGCCACGGCAATCGGAGTATAGAAAGCGCCAAGCTGGTCGCCCAATCTGCGCATATGCGGACGAGTCTGCTCGGACTCGCGCATGACCTCCATGATTTTCGCATAGCGCGAATCCTCTGCCCGTGCTGTGGCCTGAATTGTAAGCGCGGCCTCGCCGTTTATGGCGCCGGAAATAACGACGGAACCGGACGTTTTCGACATGTGAAACGGTTCGCCGGTCAAGTACGATTCGTCCATCGTGCCGTGACCTTCCAACACCGTTCCATCCACCGGGCAGATGTCGTGCGGATAGACGATCAATGTGTCACCGACGGAAACCTGATCCAAAGAGATGTCCGTGATTCGGCCATTGGCTTTTAGATGTGCGACCGATGGCATCCGCTTGGCGAGCGCCTTCAGCACCGATGATGCGTTGCTCAAAGCATAATCTTCAAGCGCTTCACCGCCCGAGAGCATCAGCACAACCAGCGTTCCGGCTAAATACTCACCAAGTATAACGGATGTGACAATCGAGATTCCGGCCAACAAGTCGGAGCCGAACTCTCGTTTGAAAAGTTTCACCGTCAGCTCATAAACCAACGGCAAACCGCCCAGGAAGAGAGCAATGTACAACGGCCAATTATAGACTTGTTCGGTCGTGTTTGCACCGAACTTCAACAATAGATTGGCAGCAATCGCGACGACTGCAAGAGTCGCGATGAGCAGGTTTTTGTGGCGTAGAATCATCAGCCTTTTATCATCGTCAAGAGCATTTTGAATTGTGTTTTGGCTTTGACCGCGTGCGGAATATTGGCAGGCATAATCACGAACTCATTGGTTTTGGCAATTTGTGATTGGCCGCCGATGATAAGTTCAACTTCGCCATCGAGCACATGGACCATTGCATCAAACGGCGCAGAATGTTCTGAAAGCTCCTGCCCTTTGTCGAAGGCGAACAATGTAACCGTCCCGTGCGGCTGCTTCGAAAGAGTCTTGCTGACAACCGCGCCGGAGTTGTATTGAATAGAGTCGAGTAGATGAATTGCTTCGGACATAAAATTCCCCTTTTTGAATCGTGTCTTACAAAGTAGGTCGTCCGCTTGAAAAAGTCAAGGGCAACCATTCGGCTGCCCTTGTAAAGAATTTAGCCCGGAATTCCCGGAGGCGGAGGCGGCCCGGCGCTTAAGCCGAAAACGGGAACTAAACCACTCGGAACTCGCTCGGGAACAGCCATCAGTAACGGGGACAGTGCCGTGCCGGGATCGGTAAGAGAGTTCATGAAGGCGATAATGTCCTGCATCTCTTGCGTCGTTAGATTCAGGGGAGTTTGTAACTCATCCGGTAGCTCGGAGTCACCAATTTCGGCATGACGCGGAAACGCTGCTTGATTGTAGAAGTCCATAACTTGCTCGAGATTTTCGAACACGCCGTCGTGCATATAGGGCGGCGTCAGTTCAACGTTGCGCAACGTCGGAGTTCTGAACATATAGCGGTCAGCGGGATTCAGTGAGAATTCTTCACGGCCGCAATCATCACCGGGAATAACAGCTTTGCCGGGACCTTCCTGCGGAACACCGTTGACAACAAATTTGTAGTCACTGAACATCGGTCCGCTATGACACTCGGCGCATTTGCCTTTGGTAAAAAAGAGTTCCAATCCGCGCAGTTCAGCGGAGGTGAGCGCATTGTCATCACCTGCCACATAGCGGTCATAGCGAGAATTGCGCGTCACAAGTTCGCGCTCGTATGAGGCCATCGCCCGGCCATAAGTTGACGAATCTATCACGTGTTCGCGCTGCCCGTGGAGCCACTCTTCATTCTCTTGCGGGAAAGCGACGGCGAACCGCTCAATATATTCGGGCACATCCCGCAAGCGGGCGAGCACGGAGTCGAGCGCATTGTCAGCAGCTACAGCATCCGAACCGGGATAGGCATCGCCGCGCATTTCCACTCGCGAAGTGATGGGCTTAGTGGCTTGGACTTCGAGACTCTTGACACGGCCATCCCAGAAGAAGAATCCGTTGTGCGTCGCTTCGCCGGTTTCATCAGCGTTAAACGCCGTATTAAAAACCGTGGGCGAATTGCGCGGCGTGAAACCAACCGGTGCATTGGTATAAGATGAATTACCACGAATACGATCGGGACCCAAGCCCATTGAACCTGCAACTCCGACAGGGAATTGGCGTAAATCGGCAAACGCAAAAGCCGGATGGTGGCAGGTCGCGCAAGAAACATCTTTCTCGCCACCCAACAACGGATCAAAGAATAAGAGGCGACCAAGCCAAATGCGTTCTTGAATCGGTGGATTATTAGCCGGATAGGGAATCGGGCCAAGCGGCTGAAGATCAAAGCGCTCGCGGGCAGAGATTGGCGATGTGACGACGTTGTCATCATCATTCTCACTGCAACCGACCAATCCGAGGAGCATAACTCCCAGAACAAACGGCAGCAGACGGACAGAGTAACGCAATAGGTTCATAATTTCTCCCAGGCTTTTAAGGTGCTAATAAGGCCGCCAAACAGATTGCGCGAGTGGTTGGCCGTTTCCAATATACAATGAACCCTACTTGGGTTGCAAGGTTTCGGCAGAGGATTTTTGAATAGGATAGAGTTTGTCAAGTATAACTAAAAAAGAACGCCTGACTCAACAGAGTCAGGCGCGTGACAATGTCACCTCAACGAGGCTATTTCTTCTTCTTGCTTGAGAGAATCGGTGCCAGCGCATCTACCAACGTGGGGGTGCCGATTTCTTGCAGTTCGTATTGGACGCGGACGTGCGGTTTGGTGATTTTGATCACACGGCCCAAATCAATCGGAGTTGCGATGATGACCGAATCTACTTTCGCTTTGGTGATTGTAGCTTCAAGGTCCTTCATCTGCTTATCACCGTAACCCATCGCGGGAAGCAGTGTGCCGATTTCAGGATAGGTCTTGAAAGTGTCAGCAATCGAACCAACTGCGAACGGACGGGGATCAACCATCTCAGCTGCGCCGTATTTCTTCGCGGCAACAACACCTGCGCCGTACTTCATTTCACCATGCGTGCAGGTTGGGCCGTCTTCAATCACAAGGACGCGCTTGCCGCGAATCAGCTCAGGCTTCTCGACCATTATGGGCGATGCGGCGTCAATGACCAGTGCCTTAGGATTGTACTTTTCAATCGAAGTGCGAAGCATCTGCATTTGGTCTAATGAAGCGCTGTCCACTTTGTTGATAACAATCACGTCGGCCATGCGGAAATTCGTCTCACCGGGGTAGTAGGACATTTCATTGCCCGCGCGCAGGGGATCGGCAACGGTGATGAAGACATCGGGTTTATAGAACGGCAGATCGTTATTGCCGCCATCCCACAAAATCACGTCGGCCTCTTTCTCGGCTTCACGGAGAATTTTTTCGTAGTCCACACCGGCATAAATAACTTGACCGCGCGCAATGTGCGGCTCGTACTCTTCCATCTCTTCGATAGTGCATTTGTGTTTCTTCAAATCAGCGATGGCGCCAAAACGCTGGACGATTTGCTTCGACAAATCACCATAGGGCATGGGGTGGCGAATCGCTACGACTTTCTTGCCGGCGGCTTTCAGAATTTCGGCAATCGCGCGCGTGGTTTGCGACTTACCTGAGCCTGTCCGGACTGCGCAGACGGCGACCACGGGCTTGGTCGATTTGATCATCGTCTCGCGGCCACCGACCAACTTGAAATTTGCTCCCGCTGCAAGAATGCGCGACGCCCAGTGCATGACGTACTCGTGCTTAACGTCGCTGTATGAATAAACGACCTCGTCAATCTGATGTTTTTCGATCAGTTTTTCGAGATCCTTTTCAGCATGGATTGGAATACCTTTTGAGTAGAGTTTTCCGGCGAGGACGGCGGGATAGGTACGGTCGTCAATACCGGGAATCTGTGCGGCAGTGAAGGCGACGACGTCAAACATTTCGTTATCACGATAGATCGTGTTGAAATTGTGAAAGTCGCGACCGGCGGCGCCTTGGATGATGGTTTTGATGCGTTTCATAACAAAATTAGAAATAGGAAATGGGAAATATGAACAGTCGGAAATTTTAGGTTTGGGGGCACCCGCAGCGGGTGCCGCCGCGAGAAATTAATTACTTGCTCTAACCAGCGGCATGGACATGCATCTTGGGCCGCCTAAGCCGCGAACTAATTCGCTTCCGGGGATTTCGAGAACTTCGACGCCGTTGTCGCGGAGCGTTTTGTTCGTGTGAATGTTGCGCTCGTAGGAGATGACGACGTTGGGCGCGAGTGCGAGCATGTTTGAACCGGCGCTGCGCTGCTCGCGTGCGGCATAGCGTAAATCGCCGCTTGCCGTGCGGATGATGTTGAGCGGCTCGCCGAGTTCGTCTTTCAGGATGTCAATCAGTGTGCGTTTTTCGCGTTTGACATTGGGCTTGCCGTCATCGGCGGCCTCGTAACAGCGCACGGACGGGCTGTGCTCAATGACCAACGGAAAAAACACGACGCTTTTGGGACCGACAATGGTGAACACTGTGTCGAGATGCATGTACACTCGTTCAGGTGGAATCTCGACTTCATAGACTCGCTTGGCTTTGCCTTGACGAAAAAGATTTGCAGCGAGCAGAGCAATCGTCTCGCTGCGCGTGCGCTCGCTTCTACCGACTGCAATGGCGTCTTCGTTGATGACGATGATGTCGCCGCCTTCGATTGTGTAGGGACGGGCTTCAAGATCGCTGGCCCCAAAGATGAACTTCGTCCCGGCAAACGCAGGATGCAATTCGAGTACGGTGTGTGTGACCCAAGTTTCCCGAATGCGCGCGGGATAATGCGCGTTGCAGGAAATGACTTCGTCGCGAAAAACCATTGCGGGGTCGCGAGTGAAGTAGGAGTTCGGGCTTGGGTCTATGAGAAAACGGTCGTGATGGTGGGCTAAGCCCACGTCTTGCGCTGACGCGTTGTCAAATTCATTCTGCGTGAGGCCTTCAAAGACGACACGAGCGATGGCTTCGGGTGAGAACTTATCCAGAATCGGCTGTGCAAGCGCGGGGTTGTGATTCAAGTCACAGGCTTCGCGGATTAGCCGCTCACGTCCTGCTTCGGTGGCCACGACATCTTTCACGAGATCGGCAAGTTTTAGGACCGTAACGCCGCGCGCCTGCATCGTCTGCGAAAATGCGTCGTGCTCCTCCTGCATCCGGCGCAGAAACGGAATGTCCTCCAGCAAAAAGCCCTGCACGTTTCCGGGGGTCAAGCGGTCAAGTTCATCACCCGGGCGATGGACGACGACCACCTTCAGGGGGTCGAACTCATTGCGGATATCAAGCTGAATGCGGTGCAGAAAACCCTCGCGGTAAAACCGACTATTTTTGCATAATAATGCTCAATTTAGGGAGATTTGCTCGCACTTTCAAGCAGTCGCCATTGCGGGTCTGGAGACCCACAACGGCGATTATTGAACTCTGAGCCTTAGGTGCCCAGCAATTTGGCGAGTTCGGAGATAGCGCGGCCTTCCCATAGGGCGGCTTGGTCAACAAGATTGGCGGCTTCGCGGCGGCGGCGGTTGTCGCGCCAATGGTTGACATTGGTGTCCGGCCCGCGAAGGGATTTTCCGTGATCAAACCGCTCGTAAACGCGGCCCAGATGCTTTGAAAATTCCAGCCATGAGGCCGCAGATTGGCCAAAGTTGGTGCTGGCTTTGGATAGGACTTGGCGGGGTTTTCCGCCGAAACGCGGGGCCAAGCGGTCGAGGAACTGGTGAACATGCGTACGCGCGTGGATTTGGCGGTACAATAGCGGCCCCATCCAACTCGGTGTGTCGTGTTTGGTGAAATCGACTTCAGGATTTCGAAGGTCTTCGGCAAATTGTTTATAGGCCGCAAGCCCGATATCCACACCGTCAATCTGTTCGTGCCGCCAGTTGGCTATTGTGCGGCGCACCACCAACGGCAATAAGGCCATCCAGTCGGGATCGGGATGCTCGACGTAGTTCACACGCAGAAGGGTGTTTCCCTCGTCAATTTGCAGCCGCCAATCGTAGAGGTCGCACTCGGGGCGGGAGAGGATTTCATCGGGGAGGCGGTGTTCGATTCGGAGCACCTTGAGATCAGATTCAAACGAGGCTTTTTCGTAGCCGAATACGAGCATCGGTTGTCTGAAGCGAGCCAAGAACAGAGCCCCCTCATCCAGCCACTCCTGTGCGATCTCAAAGGCCTTCAAGGAGGAGGAGGGGGTGATTTCCGTCCAAGTGATTCCGAGGGCGCGTGAGAGGGAATCAAGCGGCAGGATGGTGTTTTTGTCAACAGCACGAAGTGGGTCAGGTGAGTAGATAAACTGGAGGGCCTGACCGCTCAGGACCTCGGTGTCTCCCCAGCTCAGTCGGATGCCGTTTTTGGCAAGGAGCGCCCACAACCCAAAACCCAACGCAGGTTCAGATTCTCCAGAGGTTTGCCGGAGAGATTTTAACTGACCCGGGTAGTCTTTAACGTAAATTTCAGTTTTTGAGCGGGTTGCCATATCCTTAGAATACGAAAATCCGCTTGGAGACTCAAGAGGGGAAACTTCTGAAGGATAAGGGAAAGGGCCAGACTTTCATCGGCCCTATTTAGTTGGGACGGGCGGATTGCCATCCGCCCCTACAAATTCAGCGATTCCGGCGGGGAATCCCCACCGGGACAGGCCGCTACGCTTAATCCCCGCTCGGCGAATGGCGTTAGAACGTGGCTACAATTTGGGCCAAGCCCTGGTGGTTATTCGACTCTGAATCGAGGCGGAACTCGGACCGAAATTCGAGACCACTGCCGAGATTTACTCCGCCACCGAGACTCAGGTGGTTGTGAGGAGCTACCTGATCCATTTCCAGGTGATCCACGCGGGCTAAGGCAAAGAAATGTCCGATTTCTCTAATGCCTTGTAAGTAATAGCCTCGATGGTCGAGGGAGTTTTCCGCGATGCTTTCTTGAAGAATGATTCCCTCTGCAATAAACGACCATAAACCCTGCGTTACGACGGCATGTGCCCCGAACATGGCTGAGGCGGGTGGGCCGTTACTTAACCAGCCGAACGCACATGAACCGCCGCAACGCAAGTAGTCAGATAAGTGAAGATTCAGGCGGGTTCCGCCGGTAACATTTAGGACATCTATAGGTTCATCAATTTCCGAATTGAGTTGGAGCGAATAACCGCGTACAGCCCACGCATCAAGACTTGCTTTCGAGAAAGTCCAATTTGAAGCGACACCAACGTCATTCCAACCACCGTGAGTTGCCAACACGATTTCAGGAGTTGAGATTGATTTGCGCGAGTTGGAAGCATAGCTGTTCACGTCTTCGCCGAAAGGTGCATCGAATTGTCCGGCGAAGGCTGTCCAGCTTTGCAATGGTGAGTCGGAGAACTCTGACTCGGGCTTGATGCTGTAGCTGATTTGCGCGACGCCGACTTGAAAACCATCGGAGTAGATGACTCCGAGCGACGCGGCGGCACGATCGTTGATTTGTTTGGCGAAATCAATTTCGACTTGATTCAGATAGGCTGAATTGCCATGCTCTGGAACGGAGTTCGTTTCATAGACGGCATCCATGAAGCCGGAGATTTCAAGTCCTGATTGGCTAGACAGATCATTTGAAAGCGAAAACAGCTTCGTTTGACTGGAATCTTGTGTCGGTGGACTAATGTAGCCGGGGCCGTTTCTACTGGCCAAAACATCTTCAGAGATTCGCGGGTCTGAGTAGTCCAGTTGTTCACGAATACTATTGAGATCTGATTTCAATTTGTCGAGAGCCTGGTTGAAACTTGCTCGTGACTCTTCCGATAGGGCAGGGTTACTGATAATGCCCTCAAGTGCAGCAATTCGATTGGAGAGCAGTTCAACGCGAGTTTGCAATTCCGAGGAGGCGATTGCCTCTTGTAACGGAGGTTCAGCCGCGATTGAGATCGAGATTTGCAGCGCGCAGTATAGGCCGCATGTTACGCAAAATGTACGATTCATAATTAGGAGTCCTGTTGCAAATTCCGGCCGCAACGAGAGTTTTATATTTCTGTGACAATTGTAAAGTATTAGTGTTAAAACTGTGCTGACAATTGCAATTGCAAACTTTCGTAGAGTTAGTGAAATTTTTCGCAAGAAGCAATAGTTCGGGGTAATCCGGCGTGACAATCTCACATCATTTCCCCGAATTGATTTACCAAGAAATGCAATCGGTGGACCGCACTTGGGGTGGGTCAGGCAAGGTAGTTTTTTTGTTGCGAAATGGCTGGGATAGCCAATAATTATTTAATACCGGCCTGATTTACGCTTGCCCACAGGGATTTTCCTCCGTAAATTGTGGATTCAAGCCGTTGAAATAAGCCAACTATGTGTCTGGAGACTAAAGCATGTCCCGCCGTTTGATTTTCTTATGTTTGCTGATTGTCAGCCTGAACAACTTAGTCCTTGCCGCTCCTGCTGTGGTACCGGGTCAGGCGTTGGTGCGCTTTGCTGAACCGACCACGTTGGCGCAGGCTCAGGCAGAGTTCAACGCGAATGAATTTCGTGTTGATAGGGTGCTGGTCAAGAAGCTCGATATTTATCTTGTTAAGTTTGATCAGAAACTAAGTGTTGATTTGGCGGTCGAAATGCTCAAGGGCAATCCAAAGTTGCTCTGGGCTCAGGCGGATCATATCGCCTCGCCGCGCTTGACGCCGAACGATCCGAGTTTTTCGACTCAGTGGGAATGGAATCAGGCGAGTGATCGCGACGTAGATGCTCCGGAAGCTTGGGATATTACCACCGGCGGCACGAATGCAGGTGGAGATCAGATTGTTGTCGCGATTGTGGATGGCGGATGCTTGCTGACACACACGGATTTAGCCGCAAATATCTGGCAGAATACGGCGGAAGTGAATGGCGTCAACGGAGTTGATGACGACGGCAACGGTTATGTCGATGACAAGAACGGTTGGGATGCCTATGCCAATGACGGCACGATTCCGACGGACAATCACGGCACGCATGTGTCGGGTACCGTGGGTGCGGTCTCGAATAACGGCAGCATGGTGGCCGGAACGAATTGGAATGTGAAGCTAATGGAAGTTGCGGCTTCGAGCAGTCAGACCTCGGTGATTTCGATTGGCTACGGTTATGTGCTGGATCAGAAGACCTTGTGGTGGACAAGCGGCGGGACGCAGGGCGCGAACGTGGTTTCAACTAACTCGAGTTTTGGTGTTGACCTCGCGTTTTGTACTTCGGGAACGTATCCGGTGTGGAACGATCTTTACAATGCGATGGGTGAGGTGGGAATTTTGTCTGCCTGTGCAACCGCGAATGCGAACTACAATGTTGACACACAGGGCGACATACCCACAAGCTGCTCAAGCCCGTATATGATTTCGGTGACGAATACAACGAGCACGGATGGCAAGAACAGCAGCTGCGGATACGGTGCGACGACGATTGACTTGGGCGCGCCGGGAACTTCGATTATCAGCACGACTTCAAACGGCTCGACGGGTTCTTTAACCGGAACTTCGATGTCCACGCCGCATGTGGCCGGAGCGGTTGCGTTGATGCACGCGGCCGCGAGTGTCGGATTTTACAACTACTACAATTTGTATCCCGATTCGGGAGCATTGGCCTTAAAAGAAATGCTGTTGGACGGCACGGATCCGATTGCGGCTCTGGCGGGCATCACGGTTTCAGGCGGACGGCTTAATCTCTACAACTCGTGTTTGGCGATTTCACAATTTGTCGGGCCGACTCCGACGGAACCGTTTGTTACACTTGTGTCGGCGACGCAAAGCGATGCGCTGACGGGTGACAACGACGGAGTTTGGGAGCGAGGCGAGAATGTTGAAATCTTGATCTCACTGAATAATTTGGGCGAAGACGCGCTGAACGTTTCAGCAACTCTGTCAACGGCGGATACGAATGTTACCATCACGGATGCAACGAGTGCAATGGGGAATATTCTCTTTAGCACAACCGTTGATAACAGTACGGACGTGTTTGCGGCAACGCTCGGATTGACTGCACCACTTGATCATACTACTGATTTTACGCTGACGGTGACTGCAGACAGCGGTTACTCTGTTGTGCTGGGTTTCACGCTTGATTCAAATCCGAAAGTCGCCTATTTCAGCGAGAATTGTGAAAGCGGCGCAAATGGTTGGACGCACGGGCCGGTGACGTGGGCAGTTGATCAATGGCATTTGTCAACCGAGCAAAATCATTCGGCAACAACTGCGTGGAAGTGCGGCGACACGGGAACGGGGAACTACGCTAACTCGCAGGACGCGGGTTTGATCTCGCCGCCGATTGCGATTACCGAACAGAGTGAACTCAGGTATTGGTACAACCTTAACAGCGAAACATCATCACAGTATCCGGATTCAGCTTATGACGGCGGGAATGTCTGGATTTCGGTGAACGGCGGAGCGTATTCGCTGTTAACTCCAATCGGCGATTATCCGAAGGACTTCCGGTATTTGTCCGGAAGTGGAAATCCCGTAACTGGCCCGCAACCGGGCGCTCCGTGCTATTCGGGCATTGTTTCTTTGTGGACAGAAGCGGCCTTTGATTTGTCTGCATACGCAGGAACGACGGTGCAGTTCAGATGGAGATTCTCTTCTGACGCCGGAACAAATCGCGAAGGCTGGTATGTCGATGATATTCGCGTCGTGGGCGCTCCGATTGTGGTTGCACCTCCGCAGGCGATTGACGGTCTGGTGATTCAATCTGAAGGCAGTGACACTTATCTCAACTGGCCGCCTTCCGCAACGCAGGGCGCGATTTACAACATCTACATGAGCACAAATCAAGACGTGGCGCCGATTGACGACACTCTTGTAGCACAGACTTCGGACACATTTTATGTCCACACCGGAGTTGTGGATTTAAGCGGCTATGTTATTTATCAGGTGACGGTTTCGGCTCCCTAAAAGTTTCCCCCCGTGAACGGGCGGATTAAGGTGGGTCTGAGTTCGGTAAGTGACTGCTAAGTTAGTCAGCATGAAACATCCTGATTGGAAAGAAATACCTTTGCAGAACAGGGAACGCTCACGTGCAATGCGGCGCGAGCCCAGCGAAGCAGAAAAAAAAAGCTCTGGCGAGCACTGCGCGGAGGCAAACTTGGAGTATCATTTCGCAGACAGCATCCGATCGGGCAGTTTATTGTAGATTTCTATTGTGTCGAAAAGCGAATTGTGATTGAAGTGGACGGACCTTCGCACGCTCAAGAGAACTCAGCAGAGTACGATCTCAGACGAACAGAGTACTTGACTGCAAAGAACATTTCTGTCATCCGATATACGAATGCGGATGTGCTTTGTGGAATTGAATACGTGATACAGCAGATTCGGGTGAAGCTCGGGATTCCGGCAGACCCCCCTTAATCCCCCCGCTCGCGGGGGGAGATTAGAAACATAAAGCCCCGATGTTGACCAAGCATCGGGGCTTTTCTTCCGAGGAGATGAAGAAGAGGTGCTTTTACGAATCAATATTTCGGGAGCGAAGTATCAATGTGATCGGCCCATGCGAGGATGCCGCCTTCGAGATTATATATCTTCTCGAATCCTGCGGACTTCAACGTGTGCCACGCGCGCGCACTGCGCACACCGCTTCGGCACGAGATGACCAAGTCTCGCTCTTTATAGGGCATAAGTTCGTCAAGTCGAAAGTCGAGTTCGGCGAGCGGAATGTGCACATCTTCGCCGAGGCGCGCGATGTAGAGTTCTTCGAGATTGCGGACATCGAGCACAATGGGCCGCGAGCCGTTTCCGGTTTGGCGGCGCGCATGAAGTTCATGCACGGTCATCTCTTTGACTTGCGTCAGAGCTTGTTCTTCGTTACCGAGGCCGCAAAACTGAACGTAGTCAATCGGCTCCGTTATGCTTGGATATTTGCCGCATAGCGGGCAATCGGGATCGCGCTTCAATTCAAATTTCTTGAAGGAGAGATCGAGTGCGTCAAAGCGCAGCAGAGTGCCGACTAACGGCGTGCCGATGCCGAGCAGAAGTTTCAACGCTTCATTGGCCTGAATCGAACCGACGATACCGGGCAGAACTCCAAGGACACCGCCTTCGGCACATGAGGGAACCAAGCCGGGCGGCGGCGGTTCGGGATAGAGACAGCGATAACACGGGCCGTCGGGATCACAAAAGACCGAGATTTGTCCTTCAAAGCGATAGATGCTCGCATAGACGTTTCGTTTGCCTAAAAAGAAGCTCGCGTCGTTGACGAGATAGCGCGTGGGGAAATTGTCCGTACCGTCGAGCAAAAGGTCGTAGGTTGCGCCTATTTCGAGCGCATTTTCAGATGTGAAAAATGTTTCGTAGGTCTCGACATGCACATGCGGATTTAAGTTCTTGATGAACTCGCGGGCGGATTTCAGTTTTGAAATGCCAACCGTGCGGCGGCCGTGAATAATTTGTCGTTGTAAGTTCGTTTCATCAACCACGTCTGCATCGACGATTCCGATGCGGCCAACACCTGCTGCAGCCAAGTAGGCCAGCAAGGGAGAACCTAATCCACCTGCTCCGACGACGAGAACCGAAGCGTTTTTGAGTTTAAGCTGGCCTTCCACTCCAACTTCGGGCAGTAACAGGTGGCGAGAATATTGACGGTACTCTTGGGTCGTGAGCATGCCCTCAGACGAGACCCCCCTTAATCCCCCCGCGCGCGGGGGGAGACCTGAGCCGCCTGCAATCGATGGCACAATGGTGAGCTGCTCGCCGTCATTCAGTTTTGTCGCGTGTTTGTCGGGAAGATTGCGGACATCTTGCGAGCCGACATAGATATTGACGAAGCTGCGCAGTTTGCCGTCGTTGTCGAAAAGATGCTTTTGCAACGCCGGGTATGCGCCGGTTAGAACATTCAGCGCTTCCTGCACGGTTGCGGCTTCGAGTGCAACAGTGGCTTGGTCGCCCGTGAAGCGGCGCAAGACAGTGGGAACGGAAATCGAGACACTCATTAGACGGCAACTCTTTGGTGGGTGATTAATTTTTCTTCGACGTAACTTTCGCGATCGTCGGCCAATTGATAGCTGCGAATCTCGGCAGGTTTCTTGTTTCGCACCGAGATGATGACATAGCTATAGAATGGCAATGCGTGTTCGCGGTCAAACTCGGACGGAATTGCCGGATGATCAGGGTGACTGTGATAGAAACCGATTAGACTTAGATTCAAGTTCTCAGCGTGTCGCTCGGCGGCAAGAAAATCTTCCGGTGTAATCAGAAAGCGGCGCTCTTTGTTGTCTTGCCGGCTGTTGTCAATGGGAACAACTTCGTGAATTACGCGCTCGTTGTTTATTTCTGTTCCAAATAGAAATCCGCAGCATTCTTCGGGATAGGTTTGCTGTCCGTGCAGCTGGATTTCTTCAAGCTGCCGGCTGTGCAAATGTAAAATCGGACGGATACTCATCAGTTGGCCTCCCATACCGGCGTGGAGAGATATTTTTCCGCTCCATCGGGGAAGATTGTCACAACGATGCCGTGTTCCAAAGTTCTCGCAAGCTGCAATGCGGCGGCGGCCGATGCTCCGCTCGACGTGCCGACAAGTAACCCTTCTTCACTGGCGAGTCTCCGGCAGAATGTGTAGGCCTCTTCTGTTGTCACTTCGAGTTCAATATCGGCAAGCGAACCATCGTAGATATCGGGGACGTGAACAGAGGGCAGATGTTTCAGACCTTCGAGACCGTGAAACGGTGAATCGGGTTGAAAACTCGCGATGGTGATTTTGGGGTCGCGCGCTTTCAAGTAGCGGCTTACTCCGGTAAACGTGCCGGTAGTGCCGAGTCCGGAAACGAAATGCGTGACGGCTCCTTCGGTTTGCCGCCATATTTCAGGGCCGGTAGTGGTCAGATGCGCGTTGATGTTGGCCGGATTGGCATATTGATTCAGATAGCAATAGTTGTCAGGATACTTCTGTTTCAATTCGCGGGCCACGACCTGCGCTCCATCTGTAGAGAGCATGGGATCGGTGAAGATTAACTCCGCTCCGTAAGCTTGCAGAATCTGTTTGCGCTCGCGGCTGGCATTGTCCGGTATGCATAGTGTTACGCCAATACCTAAGGCGGCACCGAGCATGGCGAGCGCAATACCGGTGTTGCCGCTGGTTGCTTCGAGCACGCGTGTGCGCTCGGTGATGCGGTGATTGCGGATTGCATCGGAGAGCATAGCCCATGCAGCGCGATCTTTTACTGAACCGCCGGGGTTCTTCCACTCGGCTTTGGCAAACACACGCACGTCAGGAGAGAGACCTTCAGTGACACTTGTGAGTTCAATCAGCGGAGTGTTTCCGATCATGTGCACGAGCGGCGGCACACTCAGGCTGTGTCGCACTGTGCGGGGAGAGACAAAAATATTTGTGGCTGGGATAGACATCGTATGGCTATTGAAATTCCAATTAACTATTTCAGATTCCGGCGGGGAACCGCTTCGCTAAATCCCCGCTCGGCAAAACAGGGCGGCGCCCCTGCCGCCCCTACAAATGATTAGACAGGTAGTTTCTTCTTGCTGAAGTACCAATCGGTGTATTCGTCAGCTTCGGCTTTGCGGTTGGCGGCTACTGTGACATTCTGCGGCGGCGGAATGATACAAGCGTCGCCGGGGTGCCAATTTTCGGGAGTCGCGAGGCCATGCTTGTCCGTTGTTTGAAGTGCTTCAAGGATGCGCAGGATTTCATCAATCGAGCGGCCGTTCGAGAGCGGGTAGTAAACCATCGCGCGAATGATACCCTTGTCATCAATCACAAAGACTGCACGCACGGCGGACGTGTCACTGGCCTCAGGGTGCAGCATTCCGTAGGCACGGGCCACGTCACCTTTCAGATCGGCAATGAGGGGGAAGGGAATCTTCTGATTGAAATTTTCTTCGATATTGCGAACCCATGCGATATGAGAGTAGATAGAGTCAATTGAGAGTCCGATGATTTGAGTATTACGTTTCACGAACTCGTCGCTCTTGCGGGCAAAGGCTAAGAATTCGGTGGTGCAAACAGGTGTGAAATCGGCGGGGTGCGAAAACAGCACAACCCACTTTCCTTTGTAGTCGGAGAGTTTGATTTCACCTTGCGTAGTTTTGGCCGTGAAATCGGGAGCCGGAGTATTGATTCGAGGCAGGAGGACAGCATTCGTTTCGGGCGTAGAGCCGTTGGCGCTCATGGTATGGGATCCTTAGTGTTTAGACTTGACTGATTATGGCAACAAAAAACCCCCTCGCGCAGGCAAGGGGGTTTTTGATGTTTTTGTACGGGTTCCGTTTCATTTAGACACGGACAAGCGCACGCCAACCACCCTCGCCATAGGAGCGGGTCTGACAACAACACAGACAGGTGGTCATTTTTTGGGTACGCATATGTATAAGATACACTCGCCGAGGGGGGTAAGTCAAGAGTTTGGACAAAAATATCTCAGAATTTTCTTTTTGCGGCTCACATTATTCTAACATGAATTTAACTAATTATGTGAGCTAACAATTCAGAGTGCCCTTACATCGGGCCTGTAACTGTCTCCAAAACAAGCAATTCTCGATTGAGAAAGTGAGGAAATTGTGATAATTTGTGGTCAGAAAGCAACTGTGACCCCCTCCACCCTACCCCGCCCGACCATGCTGCACGCACTTATTTTAGGTATTGTTTTTATTGTACCTTTGATGGCAAATGCCGCCGATGATCTACCCCTTTGGCTTGTGAATACGAAACTTAGCGGGGATTTTAGGTATCGCCACGAGGGAATCGACCGGGAAGGGTCAACAGCGGTTTACAGAAACCGCATCCGATACCGCCTCGGAATCGAGACCAAAGTGAATGACAAAGTCTCGGTTGGGGCGAGGTTTGCCAGCGGAACCGGCGACCCGCGATCTACGAATCAGGATTTGTCGGATGGCCTCTCCCCCAAGCAGATCAATTTGGACCGTGCCTACTTCGAGTTGACTCCGTGCGAGAAGTGGTGGTTGACGGCGGGGAAGTTTGGAAATCCGTTTGTCTCGACCGATCTCCAGTGGGATACGGATGTGAATTTCGAAGGCGGCGCGGCGCGTTACAGCAAGGACGGCGACATCAAGCTTGCAGTTACGGGCGGTGGACTTTGGCTTGAGCCATATAGATCAGAACACGGTAGCGGGATTTTCGCGGGTCAGGTTTCGGTTTCGGGAAAGAACGGTGCCAAGGGATCATGGCAGGCCGCGGCGGGAATGTACTCTTATGTAAATCGCAACTTACTGGGCGAGAATGGAAGTTTTGGGAACTCACTTCTTGAAGACAACAGTTTCCGCACCGATTTTGAAATATTAGATATTGTCTTGAGTACCACCATGCCCGTCGGCAAGTCGAAGCTGACGGTTACTGCAAATCCGGTCTTGAATACGGCTACGTCAACGGACAATATCGGATGGTTGGCCATGGCAAAGGTAAAAGGGAAATGTTGGGACAGAAGCTGTTCGTTGTCCTATGACTATCGAGTGCTTGAGCCGGACGCAGTGTTTGGAGCTTTTACAGATAGTGATGCGGCGGGCGGCAGAACGAATCAGCGTGGACATCGGATTATGGGTGATATAGAGTTGATTGACGGCTTCACAGCCGGAGCATCAGCCTATTTCAACACACTTTCCGCTTCGGGTGACGGCGATTGGTACCAGCGATGGATGGTTGACGGAGTCGTGAAATTCTAAACTCACGAAATCCTCACAATTAATCGCTACTCTCACATTTCACAAATTGTATTCAGGAGATAACATGCGTTCGATTATTCGTTATGCGGCAGTTGTAGTCGCGATTAGTTCGTTAGCCCTTTGGCTGGGCTGTGGCAAGAAGTCGGAAACTCCGGCGACAAAAGCCTCCATTGACATCAAAGGTTCCGACACAATGGTGAATCTGATGTCGGCGCTGGCTGAAGCTTTTATGAAGGCTCATCCGGATAAGCAAGTCGCCGTTACCGGAGGCGGGAGCGGAACCGGTATCGCGGCCTTGATTAACGGAACGACCGACATCTGTGCTTCATCTCGCTCGATGCAGGACAAAGAGATTGACTTGGCAAAAAGCAAGAACATCCAACCCAAAGAAGTTATTGTCGGTATGGATGGCTTGGCTGTGATGGTAAATAAAGCCAATCCAGTGGACAGCTTGACGCTTGAGCAGATCAAGCAAGTGTTCCAAGGGACGGTGACTGATTGGGCCGCGGTCGGCGGCAACAAGGGTGATATTTTGATTCACTCCCGCGAAAGCAACTCGGGAACCTACGTCTATTTCAAAGAACACGTCTTGAACAAGGGCGACTTCGCAACAAACGCGCGATTGATGACTTCGACGGCAGCGTTGGTGCAGGAGATTTCGACCAATGTGAACGCAGTTGGTTACGGCGGAGAAGCATACGGCAAGCAAGGCAATGTGAAGATGCTGCATGTGCGTAAGGCGGCGGATGCTCCGGCGGTTTATCCGACAGAAGAGACTGTGCGAAACGGAGCGTATCCGATTTCGCGTCCGTTGTTCCTCTATACGAACGGAGCGGCAGCTGGATTAACAGGCGAGTTTATCGCATTCTGTAATTCGGCTGAAGGCCAGAAAATTGTGCGCGAAGTCGGCTATGTACCGATGCACTAAGACAAATTCGGCTCGGCGGGAAAACACAAACTAACAAATGCCACTTAGCAAACAATACTGGAAAGCGCGGGCAATCCGCTACTTCTTCATGACTTGCGCGGCCACCTCGATTTTGATCGTGGTGCTCGTGTTCATGTTTTTGGGGAAGGAAAGTATTCCATTTGTGGCATCGCACGGTGTAGGTGAATTGTTTGGAGAAGTCTGGCAGCCGGTTTCCTTTGAGGATGAGCAGTTTGGAATACTCCCGCTTGTCTCCGGCTCAATTCTCGTGACGTTGCTGGCAACAATCCTTGCTGTGCCGTTTGGTGTGGTCAGCGCAATTTACATTGCTGAGATGGCTTCCCCTGTTGAGCGGGAAATTTGGAAACCGGTGATTGAACTTTTGGCCGGTATTCCTTCTGTTGTATTGGGATTCTTCGGGCTTGTGGTTGTGGCGCCGATGGTCAAAGAGATATTCGGACTCACATCGGGTCTGAATGCGCTCACCGGATCGATACTGCTTGCGCTGATGGCGATCCCGACTATAATCTCAATTTCGGAAGACGCGATACGCAATGTTCCGAAATCGTATAAGGAAGCCTCCTATTCGTTGGGGGCTTCTAAGCTTCAGACCATTTGGAAAGTCACGGTACCAGCGGCACTCTCAGGCATTGTCGCGGCCGTGATGCTCGGCCTCGGTCGCGTCGTCGGAGAAACGATGGCAGTTATGATGGTGACGGGTAATGCGGCGATAATAACATTCTTGCCTGTCGAGTCCGTCCGGACAATGACGGCAACAGTTGCAGCAGAAATGGGTGAAGTGCCGTTCGGCAGCGATCACTACCACGCTCTGTTCGTGATTGGCGTCGTGTTGCTCGGAATGACGTTTGGACTGAACATGATTGCTCAGAAGGTGCTGAAGAAGTATCGGATTGGATAGACCATGAGCATGAAGCCCCGAAATATCGGCGAGAAATTAGTGTACTACTCCATGTTAGGAGTGACGTACGCAATTTTGCTCGTGGTTATTTACATCATCGCCGATGTGGTTGTAGGTGGAATTGGCACAATCTCGTGGGAGTTTCTGACGGAAGCTCCGCGCAAGAGCGGCGAAGAGGGCGGCATCTGGCCGGTGATTGTGGGAACGTTCTATCTTGTGCTTGGAACGATTACATTTGCGCTTCCGCTCGGAATGGCCGGGGCTATTTACCTCAGTGAATATGCCACACAAGGTCGGCTCACGCGAATGATCCGGCTGGCCATTGTAACGCTGGCAGGAATACCCTCGGTGGTTTTGGGCTTGTTCGGGCTGGGAATGTTTGTTATCTTCCTTCAGCTTGGGGCTTCAATTTTGGCGGGGAGTTTGACGCTTGCGTGCATGATTCTGCCGACAATTATCGTGGCGAGTGAAGAGTCGCTTCGTTCAATTCCACAGTCGTTCCGCGAAGGAAGTTTGGCTCTTGGAGCAACAAAGTGGGAAACGATTCGCAGAAATGTGCTGCCCTATGCGATTCCCGGGATGATGACAGGATCGATCTTGGGCGTGGGTCGCGCGGCGGGAGAAACGGCGCCGATTTTGTTAACGGTGGCGGCGTTCTTCCTCCCTACTCTTCCCTCATCAGTATTCGACCAATGCATGGCCTTACCGTACCACTTGTATATTTTGGCTACGCAGTTGCCAGACGTTGACAAAGCCCGCCCAATGCAATACGGCACGGCGTTGGTTCTAATCGCCGTTGTGCTCGGATTCAATTTGGCCGCAATTATTATTCGCTCGTACTTCAGACGGAAATATCGCTGGTAACGCATGACGGCACACGCTCCCCATATCGAAGCAAAAAATCTGAACTTCTACTACGGCTCAGCGCAGGCGCTGTTTGACGTGTCGATCGGCATCAAACGCAGCAAGGTCACGGCGTTTATCGGTCCGTCCGGCTGCGGCAAGTCAACATTTTTGCGTACGCTGAACCGGATGAATGATATTATTGACGGCATTCGGATCGAGGGTCAGGTTCTGGTAGATGAAGAGGACATTTACAACGGTACATCCAACGTCATTGATCTGCGTCGCAAAATCGGAATGGTGTTTCAGAAGTCGAATCCGTTCCCGAAGTCTATCTTCGAGAATATTGCCTATGGCCCGCGTATCCATGGTGAAAAGAACAAGCGCAAGCTGGATGAGATCGTCGAGCAAAGTTTGAAGCGCTCCGGATTGTGGGAAGAGGTGAAGGATCGCCTTGACAATAACGCGATGGGACTTTCCGGCGGCCAACAACAGCGACTGTGTATTGCGCGGGCGCTTGCAGTCGATCCCGAAGTGCTGTTGATGGACGAGCCGGCTTCTGCGCTCGATCCGAAATCTACCGCGCGTATTGAAGACTTGATTGGCGAGCTGCGGGGTGAATATACGATTGTGATTGTGACACACAATATGCAGCAAGCAGCCCGCGTGTCGGATGATACGGCCTTCTTTTACGAGGGTAAGCTGATTGAGGTTGGTCCGACGAAGCAAATTTTCACAAATCCAAGTGAAAAGCGGACGGAAGACTATATCACTGGGCGGTTTGGATAATATTTGGGTTTAGACTTGCAAATGGCAGAATATTTGCGGATAATTGCGGAAGGGCGCGGGAAAGCGCCCTCTTTCTCTCAGTGTTTGAAAGGACAACGGGAATGCCGGTACATTTAAGGCGGGATTTGGACAAACTGAAGCGCAAAATGTTAGCATTTGGCGCGGCAGTTGAGGAAAATGCGCAGCTCTCGATCAAGGCTTTGCGAAGCGCAGACACGTCTATCGCTCAGCGGGTGATTGACCGCGACAACGAGATCAATCGCGACGAGGTTGAGATCGAAGAAGAGTGCCTCAAGATTTTGGCGCTGCACCAGCCTGTCGCCGTTGACTTGCGGTTTGTTGTCACGGTTTTGAAGGTCAACAGCGATTTGGAACGGATCGCGGACTTTTCAGTCAATGTCTCAAAGCGTGTGCGCACTTTGGCCAAGTTTCCGGTCGTGGCAATGCCAAAAGAGTTGATGCTGATTGCTGAAAAGGCCGTAGCAATGGTCAATGCGGCGCTGGATTGTCTGGTCGAGCAAGATGTCGTGCGGGCTCGCGGCGTGTGCGCGGCGGACGACGCAGTCGATGATTTGCAACGCAAGCTTTATGACGTTATTCTTGAGGAGATTCGTAAGAATCCGGATAATGCCGCTCAGTGGATGCAGGTATTTTCAATGGTTAGATACTTTGAGCGGATGGGAGATTACGCAACCAATATCGCGGAAGACGTCATCTATCTTGTGGAGGGCGAAGTGATTCGTCATAAGGATCAAGGGATGTAATTTGACTGCTCAAGAATCTGAGAATAACAAAAGCGGCGACCCAATCGGGTCGCCGCTTTTGATTTACGGAATCCAGTCGAAACTTACGGAGCGGGGCAATCAGCCACCACAACGTAAATCTTGAAGTTCACCGGGAATCCTGCGGGCGCATCCCAAACTTGCGGACCGGCCAACAGGTTCGGAAGAGTCGCTTCGAGTGTCCAATCCGGATCAGAACCCGCATTCGGATCACCGTCGTTATTCGGGTTAGTCGTTGACCAAACGATGTAGGTCTCGTCTTGCGGAGCCGTGAAGTGAATCCGGAGATGGTCGTTCACGTTTCCAACTGTGGCAACATACGGAGCCAAGTCAACAACCGGATCACACGGAGCCGCCGGGGCAGTCGGGCAAACCACGGTTGGGACACAAGCCACGCCGTCATCGGTGACCGTAAAGGCAAACGTACCTGTGCCGGTGCTGAAGGCGGCAACGAGCAACTTGTACTCAGCACCAAGCACAGAACAGAACGATGCTTGTGAGGCCAACCCGGGAGTCGTGCAGAAGTCATCGTCTGAGGTTACGCACACAAGTGAATCGCAATCCGGATGACAGAAAACACCGATTTCAGAGTCATAGGTCGTGAGCGGATCGCAGAGCGAGATGGTCATCGTATTGCCTGTACCAACCAACTTGTACCAGACGCCGGGTGCCGATGTACCATACCAAGTCGCACAAGCAGGCAAACCGGTTTCAGCGGTTGCGCCAACGTTTGTACCCACGTACTGCTGGTTAAGGTTCGGTATCAAGACTGCATCAGCGCACAAATCAGAACCTTGCAGAACGACCGGGCATGGATTGGCTTCACAAGTCAAAGTACCATCCCAGATACCGCCGAGAATGGCGCAGACTTCTGCGATATCATTTACGCAGGCGGTGTTGCCATTGTCATCATAACAGCAGCGGCCGGTCGGGCAGGGATCAGTTTCACAAGTCGTGGTGCCGTCCCAAGTTCCGTTCAGGACATCGCATTCAAGTTCGGTGTTGGTTTCGCAGGCACCAAATCCACCGGATACGTAGCAGCAACGGCCAACCGGGCACGGCGTAGCGGCACAGCTTGCAGCATCGTTCCACTGACCGTTCAGGATTGCGCACTCTGCGGCAAGGTTATCAACGCAAGCCGGAGCGCCGTTGTTCAAGTAACAGCAACGGCCTGTCGGAGCACAATCAACAGCGCCGGTACATGCACCACCGCGAGTAACGCTGAGTTCATAAGTTCCAGCACCAGCTCCCCAACCGTCCACAACTACATAGTAGGTGCGGCCCACTTCAGAGCAGAACCATGCAGTCGAGCGAAGACCGGAGAACGTACAAGTCGCGTCATCGTTTCCAGCAACGCAGGTGAAGTTCTGGCAATCACCGGAGCAAACAACGAGGATCTGCGTGTCATATGTAGTTGCAGCGTTACAAAGCGAAACAAAGATCGTGTCGCCGGTTCCCTGAACGGTGTACCACTTGTCAGGAGCGGTGTTTGAACCTTCGTACGGGTCAGCCGAGCCAAGCGCACACTGGAAGCCGGGATCGTCGTCAAGACCGCCAGTGGATGTGCTCTGCAAGGTATAGGGAATAGACGGAATAGCTACTGCTTCTGCGCAGGTTTCGCCGCCAGCGAGCGTCAGCGGGCACGGATTGTTCGCGCAGGTCTTCGTAGAATCCCAGCTACCGCCCAGGTTAGCACAAGCAGCTGTTGTGGTGTCTGCGCAGTTTACTCCGTTGTTGTAACAGCAGCGACCACGATCGATACACGGACCCGCTTGCAAGGTATAAGTACCGCAACCGGTAGAACGATCCAGCGTGATGTAGTAGGTACCGGCGTTCAAAGGAAGGCAACTGAACGAAACGGTATCCTGGAACAGGTTAGCCGAAGCGATACAGTTGAAGCTGTCGGGCGGGCAGGACGAAGAGAGTGCGAAACCAAGCGTGGCCGATGTCGGCACGATGTAACGCAGATTGTAGTTTCCGGCCTGCGTGACGACCCACTGGTAGATGTAGTCTTCGCCGGCATCTGCGGTGCCCATACAGGTATTTGCATAGTCATTAAGTGAACCACAGGTGGTACCCGCGTCAACAAACGCATCAGTCTGTGTTTCATCGGAACAATCGCGAACTTGGACAGTCACTCGCGAGGTATCGTTTGAACGATCACCATCTGTTGCCAAGTCGCTCCAAATAAGAAGCGGATAGTCTCCTATTGTGGCAGGAGCGGTCTCGGTACCGGCAAAGTCATGATCTTCCGTTGCAAGTTGAGCCAAGTTCCCAGTCACTTCAGAAACGATTGGGCCGCCGTTAAAGCTGTACTTCACCGGCGAAGTCTGTCCAATTGAACCGGCATTCAGAATGCGACCGACAACGTTGAAGGCAGCGCTGGGGCTGACACGAACAGGTGACGGTTGCAGTACCGTTGTGCACGCGAAATCGTTCGGCAAGAAGTTCTGGTAGAACCAAATTGCGCGTCCAGAATTCGTAATCAATCTTCCAGCCGGAACGCCGTTGTGGATATAGCTAACACCACCGGTAAGCGGACCGTCAATGTGTATTGATGAAGATCCAGCACCTGTGGTACCATTCACCCAGTTGGTATTGTACTGCAATTTAATCTTGCCGTCAGGGAAGATAATAATCTGGAAGTTGTATCGATCTGTCGACTCGCTCCAGTGCGGTGTATTCGTCCAAGAGACAACGAGTTTGTCGCCGAAGTCACGGAAACGCACTTCGTTATCACCGACGCCGCCGCAACCCGAACCCGCAGGAGCGCCGCCACCGTCGGGATCAAGGTCATCCCAGAAACCGGAGATTTCAGGATTGGTGTTTGTGGCACTGATGTCAGCGTTTGTCAGGCCGGTCGAACCGGCAACAAAATTCAACTGGCCGTTTGAATTTACAAAACCCGAAGTGTAATTCGCTCCATAGAACGGGAAACTCCAACCCCAAGAAATCGCGTTGGAGTTATCGTCGGCAGTCAGCACTTCAGTCGAAAGTGGATCGCCGCATAATTCAATCCATGCGAATGTCGCCGTGTCACCAGCAAGATTGTCAACGAAACGATATCCCGAGCCGTCTGGACCACCTACGTCATCAAGACCGTCATCCACCGGGCGGCTGTCATTAAAGTAGCCAGCACGGAAAAGTTCAAGCTTATCCGCCTCGGAAATCGGCAAGCCTGCCAAAACCCGCTCGAATTGCTCCTCAAGATAACGCGCTTGCGTTTCAAGCTGTGTCTGCTCCATCGCCGCCGCTTCTTCGTACGCTCCAACAGAGCGCAGATAAGCCGCGTCTTTCACGTTTGGATCAGCTTGAACAGCTTCACCAGCCGCTGCAAGGTCCATCATCACTTCTTCACGCTTGGCAAGCAACTCGGGATTGGCCGAGTCCTTTGCAAGCATGGCGTCAATTTCAGCTAACATAGCTCGGGTCGTCGCGGTCCGGTTGAGCATGTCACGGCCTGCTTCGGTTGCGACAGCCAAATAGGCTGCACCGAGCAGGAGGCTTGTCATCACAATCAAGGATAACCACTTCTTCATACTGCTACCTCAGGGGGTTTTGGGTGTGTCCCGGGACGGAACAATAAAAATCTTGCCGGTCTGCAGCTCGACAGGAGAAGATCATAGACAAGAGAGGAACTTAACCATAAAATATAATGCTACAGTATCCAGTTGTAAAGTCTGGCGACGGGGCGGGAAAATTATTTATAAGTTTTGAATGTCATTAATAATCAAGCGGCCCGTGCGTAAATGCACGGGCCGCTTGAATTTAGGTCATAGAGGCCGACTTTTGGCCTCCGTATCACGAGAGGTTATTGGGTAACCGTCAGAACGAACGTACCAGTCTGAGCGTTGTAGCCAGTGACGCGGATATAGACCGGGCCAGCTGCGGACGGCGTCCAGGTGATTTGCGACTGCAGACCATTCGTCGTGCAGAAGTCGTCGTTGCAGGCGAGTTCCGTACCACCGCAAGCCGTCCAAGCCGAGATACCTGTGTCGAAGACAAAGGTAGGATCGCACAAGGAAGCAGTGATCGGGTTGGTGTTCGGTGCGTTGTACACATACCACACGTCATACAGGTCGTTGAACGTGCAGGCCGTGATGTCCGTACCGGTCGCGCCAGTGTTGTAGCCGTTCAGCGGAGTGTTATTGAACACTTCGATGGCGCTGCCACAATCATCGTTGGCTGGCGGTGGGGGCGGGCACGGGTCGGTGGCGCAGGACACAAACGCGGTCCAGGTTCCGCCAACTTCGTTGCAAGCGGCTTCCGTGATGTCATCGCAGGTCAGGAAGTCCGGATAGCAGCAACGGCCAACCGGGGCTTGAACGACGTTGCAAACGGCAGTCACGTTGTAGTTCTTGTAGGCCACGAAGCCAGCCGGGGCGGTCCAAGTCTGCGGACCAGCGGCCAAGCCAAGGAGCGTCGCTTCGAGTGTCCAATCCGGATCGGCGCCGTCGTTCGGGTTGCCGTCGTTGTTCGGGTTGGTGGTCGACCAGACCTTGTAGTCTTCGGGTTGCGGAGCAGTCCAGAAGAGTTGGGTCGCGGTCGGGTCGTTGCCGGCGGTCTGGGTGTAGATCGCGAGGTCAACAACAGGATCACACGGTTCCGGCACGCAGAGACCGGTCAGGGCCATGCGATAAGAGTTGTACTGGGCGCCGAACGGCATGCCAGAGAAGACGGACGGCGCAACGAAGGCGACGTACGTACCCGGGTTCAAGCCGGCGGACACAGTCTGCCAACCAAGCTGGCAATCCGTGATAAAGCTGTTGGTGATGAAGAACGCCGAAGCGCAGTTCGAGATGTCCACGATACCGTAGAGAATGCTGTTGCTCTCGGCCTGGACAGACACGCTAACGAGAGCGGCCTGCACAACCGTAAAGCGGAACCAGTCGGTGTCACGGTAACCGGTAGCATCACAAGTAAAGGTCTCGCCGCAAACGGTATCGCCGCAAGCGATGTCTTGATAGGATTCCGGAATCACGTTGCAACCACCGTTCGGGTCGGTCGCGCCGTTGTTGTCACAGTAGCCAGTTTCGTCTGCTTCGGTCAGGTCGTTGTTACCACAGGTGAGAACGCACGGGTTAACACACGGGGTCTCAGCACAGGTGGTGGTGCCATCCCAGAAGCCACCGAGGTTCAAGCAGTTGGTCTCGATAAGGTCTTCACAGGAGTTGAAGTTGTTGTAGCAGCACTTACCAATGGTCTGGCTGCACGGAGCGCATTCGAGGTGCATACGGTACTGGTTGTTGCTACCACCCTGCGGCAAGCCGCTGAAGTTACCGGTAGCGCCAAACATAACGTAGTCGCCCGGGGGCAGACAGAACGCGGTGATCGACTGTGGCCCAAGCGAGCAGTCAGTGATAAATGCGTTTGTGATGAAGAACGCGCCGGCGCAGTCTGTGATGTCCACGATTCCGTAGAGGAAGTTCTGGGACTCAGACTGAGCAGTAATCGTAACGTCCATCGTGGAGGTCAGCGTGAAGCGGTACCAGTCCGTATCACGGAAGCCGGTTGCGTCACAGGTAAAGGTCTCGCCGCAAACCCAGTCGCCGCAAGCGATATCCTGGTAGGACGGCGGGCTAACGTTGCAACCACCGTTCGGGTCGGTCGCGCCGTTATCATTACAATAGTTAGCTTCGCTGGCTTCGGTCAGGTCGAACGGATCGCAATCCATGGCGCACGGGTTATCGCAGACAACGCCTTCGCAGGTCGTGTTGTCGCCTTGATAGATACCGGCAAGGCCGACGCAATCAATTTCTTCCATGACGCCGCAGGAACCGCTGCCGTAGCAGCAAGCGCCGAGGACACAGGACGTGACATCGAGCGTAAAGGCGCCGCTTGCGCCAGACCACGGTTCGATATCAAGATAGTACGTTCCAGCCGCAAGGTTCTGGCAGGAAATAATCGACAAGGGGGCACAACCGTCATCATTTTGATTAATAATGGTGCCACCGCAGCAAGCGTCTGTCAAGTAGATGTATGAATCCCAAGCCGCTGCACTGCCACAAAGTGAAAATGACCAGTTGCCAGTCGTCGGAATGGTGATTTGATAGACATAATCATTACCGACTCGAAGAACGCAATCGTCACCTGCGCCAACTGTCGTGCCGGTCCAAGAACCCGGAGCTGTGACAGATGCATCAAAGCAGACAAAGCCGTTCGGCACGCACTGAGTCGTGTTGTTGCCTGTGATGGTCTCACCGGCGACAGCGTCAACCGAACCCACGAGGGTGTGCGGTCCAACGGTCAGGTTGATCGTTGTCGTAAAGAACACGTCAAAGAACGAAGACGGAGCCAATGCAGGTACAGCAAAGCTACCGATCGTGCCGCCGCCGTCAAAGTCAAAGCGGGCGGTCGTCGCGGCGGAGGCAGAGCCACCACCGTTGGTAACACGGAGACTAACGGTCTGGGTCGGGTTCGGCGGATTGTTGCCGCACGGAGCAAGCAAGGAGACGCCAAGGTCCGGACCGGCCGAAGCTTCAAGAATCTGAACTTCAAAGCCCGTCAATGTCGGGACGTCGCCGCCGGCCCAGTCACACACGGACAGTGTCCAGGTGCCGTTGCCATTGATGCCGTCAAAGGTCGAAAGCGGAACTTCCGGACGGAAGCTTCCGGTGAACGGAGCAGCACCAGCGCTGATCGCGGTGGCGGCTTCGTCATCAAGGACGCAATTCACAAAGTTGTCGCCCGAACCACCACGGTTCAGAACAAGGGCGATTTCGACCGCGTTCGGTCCAATCAGGTAGTACTGGCCATCGCCGTCCCAAGTGTGGGTCACATTGAGTCTTACTTCAACGTCAGCCACCGGGTTGGTAAGCCCCGAAACCACGAGGGTCTGAGTTGTACGAGTCGGGCAGCCCGCATCGGGAATCCCCAGCGAGCCACTCCAGCTGAACCACGTACCGCCATTGTCGTCGAGGTTGTCTTCAACCGGACGTGCAACAACGTCAGCAGGCAGAGTCTCAATCAAAGCCTTGTCGCCGGGCAACATGGTGTTGTTGAGCATACGCTCGTAGGCAGCCTTGGCGGCTTCATACGGCGACACTGCTTCAGTCGCAACGCTGTAGCCTTCCGGGGCCTTAGCGCTCAACTGCGAATTTTCGGCGCGATTAACATTGGCCATAGCCGAGTTAATCTGAGCCTGCGACATGTTCGAAGCGCCGGCCTGGCCGGTCGTCTGAACACTTGGCGTAGCCAATTCAAGCTTCGCACGTTCCAGTGCGGTCCTGCTATTCGTAGCATTCTGCTTCGCGACTGCGAAACCGATCAAGCTACAACACAAGAGGCCGGTCACTGCATACATTAGCCATTTCTTGGTCATCTTCTCTCCTCACTACTTGGGTTTAGGGCGGTGGGTCTATTAACCCATATTGCACAAATCACAACAGACTTTTTGTTACTGGTGAGATTCACCAGTTTCTAAGTTGGTCAAATATAGTTGACGAACCGTATGGAGTCAACATGAAATGGTTCAAATACACACAATATCAAAAGTCGCAGGTCTCTCAACAAATACATATAAAACAGAAGCTAACCGAAATAGCGTGTTTTCGGTCCAATTTCACACAATTCTTAAGAGCAACCTTTGCAAGCCCTTATGTTTGTGTTTCAACATATAAACCTACTGACCCTATTAACCACTCCTCCTTTTGACTCCAATTGGAGTGACCCAATTCACACAAAAAAACCCGGTTGACAAGCCGGGTTTTTCCGAAAATTGCATCGATATGAATCGGTTTTCAAGTGCGGTTTTCTGCTCAATGGGCCATGCGGGCGGCATCTCGCAAAGCCCGGAAGTAATCTCTGGAAAAAATGCTCAGGTCTGTGCCCTTGGGTGAAAAGTCCTTGGACAAGATCGCGTTCGCACCAAGCGACCGCAACTCGTCAGTTACAAACGGCTGGTCGTGGATCGGTAATCCCGTAACCACGACAATACCGGGATGGAGGTTTCGCTCTAACAATTTCATCAGCACAGCCCGGCCGCTCATGCGCGGCATCTCGAGATCGAGGGACAGGACATCCGGCGCGGCATTCTGGATAGATTCGAGACACTCGTCTCCATCCGATACAGCGGCGGCCACCTCAAATCCCTCTTCTTTTTCGACAAGCTGCTGCAAGATTCTGCGGACGACCGGATTGTCATCTGCAATCAGGACACGCACGACTTGCCCCCCTTTCGTAGCATTCATTTCTTGGCTCAATCAGTTGTGGCCATGCGGATAAACTCACGCGCACGGTCAATGTTCTCTTCAATCTCTTCCACAAAAGTCGGAATGTCCAAGGACAGAATGCTTGGGTTGTCCTTTGCGACAACTTCCCAGGCCGGGTCTTGGGCAAGGTGCTCGTTCACGCGCTGGCGCAAACTTGGATTCAGAATACCGCGTGCAAGGCTTGACGCGATATGCACAATGGCCGTCAGGACACTGTGCTCAGGCGCAAGTTGCGGCTGATGATGATAGCGAATACTTTCAACGATGGAAGACGGAAGCGACCACTTTTCAGCCATCCATGCTCCGACTTCAGCGTGATCCGTGCCCAGCACTCTTTGCTCGGCAACAATCGAAGGAATATTCTCCTCACTGGCAAGCTTGAAGGCTTTGCTGAGTTCCTGCGGATAGTATTGGTGCAATACGATCTTACCGATGTTGTGCAGCAGGCCGCCGGTGAATTCAATTCCGTGGAGTCTCATCTGAAGCTTGGCGGACAGCACTCGTGAAATTTCGCCGGTGCCTGCGCTGTGTTCCCAGAAAGCCTCACGCTGGAACGCTTCGGTGTCGCGCGAACCGGGGAAGGCTTTCAGGACTGCGATAGATGTTACCAGATTTGACACTTCGCGCATTCCCAACACGACCAGAGCCATGTTCAGCGACTCGACACGGCGCGGCATGCCGTAGAAGGCGCTATTGGAAACGCGCAAAATTTTACCCGTCATCGACGGGTCGTTGCGAATGATGCGGACGAGTTCGGACATGCCGACCATCGGATCATTGGCAAGACGCGAGACTTCAAAAGCGATGGTCGGGAGCGTCGGGAGATCATTGGCGTCGCGCAGGCGCTGCAAGATCTCCTTGGTTCGCGCAGGGTCGCCGACAAGCAGCGCTTCTGAGGGGTCAACGTTTGCGAAACTTTGGGACATAATATGCTTCAATTCTCTAAGAGGTCAACAGATTTCCGAATTGATCAGATCACGAATATTCAACCAAAACACATCGCCATATTTTGTTACCGTCCGCGCACGGGCAGGTAAGGGCGAGCAGGCAAGCTCTGTATTCAGCAATCCGCGCGGATTGACAGGAATCACTTCGTCTGCGAGATCAAACACGAGCGCGAGCTTCTCACCAAGATTTTCGACTAACGCAACCGTCGGCAGAAGAACCGAGTCGTGTGCCTGTTTACGCAGGTCAATGACCGGAACGCGGCCTTGAGCGAGTTGGACAAGACCGGAGTAGCCTTGCTCTGTATTGGGAATCAAAGGGAGTCCGGTGAACAGACCATGTATTTCGTCCACGCTGAGCGCATAGCGCCAGCTTCCGAGCCTGAAGCATACGAGCTTCGTGCTGGGAGCGGCGGGTGCGGCGGCGCGGCGATTGGGCCGAGGGGGAGCGGCGACCATAGTTATTGCTGTTTAAGTTTCTTTTCCAAGCCAAACAGGAGTCTTGCGGCAATTCTGTTCGGGCTGGATTTGCCGTTTTCCCAACGGTTGACCGTGGAAAAGGTCACACCGATTAGGTGGGCAAAGTCTTCTTGTGTGAGCTGCATACGCTGCCTAATTTGGCGAATGCGTTCAGCGTCCATACGCATCTGATCCAAGAGGTTCTCCGGGAGTTAGGGGTCTTGTTGAATTTTGAACCAAATCCCAAAGTGCAATAGCTGGGCCATTGCGAAGGTTATAGCAACACTAATCAAGAAATCGCTGATTAAAGCAATGTAAACAGGTATTTATGTGAGGAAATGTGATAGGGATAGAAGAGAGTGCGGTATGGCAAAAACTGGACTTGAGGGAGGCCAAAAAGGTCGCAATTGGCCGGGTAGAGATCGGCAAAAAGAAACCCGCCGAAGCGGGTTCTGGTCTCCCCCCAAAGTTGTCCGCAACTTTGGGGGGAATAAGGGGGGCGGCTATCCCCTATTCCGAATACAATCCGCCGGTCTGCTCGAGCCAATCGGCGATTTGATTGGCTAAATCGGGTAGATTGCCTGAAGTGACATCAAGCTTCAAAACTCGCAATAAACTCTTGTCGGCCAAGCATTGCAAATACTCTTGTTCGCGGACAAATTTGCTCAAGTCGTCGTACTGCGAAGGATTGCCGCTGACTTTGAGACGTTCGGCTTTGGCGGCTTCAAACGACGACGGCTGACGAGTGCAGAGCACAATGCGATAGCCTAACGGCAGCAAGCGCTCTTCCAGCCAACGGAAATCGTAGTCACGGTTGCAGTAAAGATGCTGGTGCATCATCGTCGAAAGATGAAAGCGGTCAATGATCCACGAATAGTAGCGCTGAAGTTCAAACAGCCTCGCCCACGTGGCGTAAGTCTCCATCGCCTGCTGTTCTTCTTCCGGCTCAAAATTAATCAACCCTCTCCCCCACGGGAAATTCGTAAAGCTGCACCACTCCCCCGAGATATACGGCGAGTGATACCGATACTTCCTCGGCCCCACAATCCGCGGATGTTCATTCAGCAAAAAACCGAGATCCGTCTTGAAGGTTAATCGAGTCCCTTCAAGAATAATTTTAGGACAAAGTTTACCGCTCATTTCAACAACACCAATTTAACCAACTCACTCTCGTCCCCACTCGCCGCCCTCAAAAAATAAACCCCACTCGCAAGCGCCGCAGGCGCAACATAAGAAATCGTTTGCGAGGAGAGTTTCCCCCGATAAACCACATCCACCTCACGGCCCAACAAATCATAAAGCAAGAGTGTCACATCCTGATGCAACGGCACATCAAGCAAAATCGAGAGTGTAGAGTTGAAGGGGTTGGGATAGGCAGAAATTTCGAAGTTGCTTGGAATATCCGGATAGTGTGCAGAGTTATTGCTTGCCGTCGTATCCGCAAAACGGAGGATGCGGCTCGGAATATTTACGCCCACAACCGTTAGCCAACCCAAATCCGCTCGAAGCATATGCAAGTCCATCATTACAGCGATGACTGGTCCGGGATCCAATTCAAGTGGGGTACGGATCCATGTCATTCCACCATCTGAAGTACGGAGCATAACTAGATTGTCCACCGTTGCCCATCCATGTAGGGAATCACCGAAACTGATAAGTTCAATTGCTCCTTGAGCTTCTTCCGAAGAATCTGCCCAAACAAGTTCCCAAGTAAGACCGTCATCCACACTTCGGGAAATGGCCGGATAAGTATCGCTTGGCCCTGTTCGCAAACGATTGCCGCAGAAAACAAAAACGGCAGAATCCGGAGAAGCGCTTCCATATGCTTGGCTGATGTGTGTACCCTCAATCTCTTCCCATGTCTCACCCAGATCAATACTTCGCAATGCATGAAATAAGTCAAGGCTGACTAATAGCGTTCCAGATTTAGAAAATACTGTCCCACCTATCAAGCCATCTAGAAAGCCATAATCGCGCTCGAACATCAGAGTCCAAGTATAGCCGGCGTCAATACTCTTACGAATGCGGGCGGTC
Source organism: uncultured Alphaproteobacteria bacterium (assembly GCA_964587105.1). Classification (GTDB taxonomy): domain Bacteria; phylum Electryoneota; class RPQS01; order RPQS01; family RPQS01; genus JABWCQ01. Next base: position 130,345 of record CAZPKG010000005.1, read on the forward strand.
CATGGAGCTTCGGGGCTAGCTAAGATTGAACCTGCAGAAATTAGTGTTGCGCTGTCAATATATGCAGGATCGGCAACGCCTACTGTCTCAGGAAGTTGAGTGTAATCCCAAGTATCTCCCCCGTCAAAGGTATGTGCAACCACTCCACCGAATGTGATAATTCCCTGCCTGCTATTGCGGAACAGTAATTCATTTACGCCATTCAAACCCTCTCCACTCATTTCCCAAAGGGGGATCCAACTGACTCCTCCATCTGTCGTTCGATAGAGTGTGTACGGGCAGTGTCCCCCCATGAAACCCGAATCTGGTGAAGTGAAGAAGATGTTGTACATCCGACAGTACGGCAAGTCTTCGTCGGTATGATAAATCTCTTGCCACACGGGTTGAGCGTCAACCATCGTTGTATTTAACAACAAAACCGCGAACCCCACCCGCTTCAAAAGATTGAATACAGATAGAATTCGCGTGGGCATGGTTGTAGTCTTGGTTACGTTGTTTTGCGTCGGCGCTGCTCGATGATGACTCCGACCCAGATGGCGGCTTCGTAGAGCACCACCATCGGTGCTACCATCAGCATCATCGTGAGCGCGTCGGTGGTGGGAGTGGCAAAGGCGGCGATGATGAAGATCAACACAATTGCGATGCGGCGGTGCTTGCGGAAGAAGGAACTCTTAACCAGTCCTGTGGCAATCAAAACTCCCATGATGAGCGGGAGCTGGAAAATAACTCCGAAAGCCAACAGCAGAAACAGCACCAAACTGACATAGCTGTTCAAAGACCAAAAGTTCTGCAGACCGACTTCGGCAAACGAGCCTAAGAACTCCAATGCCGTGGGGAGAATCAGCCACGAAAAGACGACGCCGCCCCAGAACAGAATGGTCGAGATGATGATGATGGGCCAGAGCCAGAGCTTCTCTTTGCGGCCTAATGCCGGACTGATGAAGCCGTACACTTGCCAGGCCACGAACGGTGAAGCAATCAAGATTCCGAGCAGCAGGGCAATCTTAATCTCGATGATGAAGCCGTCGGAGGGGCCCAAGAGCGAAAGCGTGCCGGGAACGGACTTGCGGAACGGCACCATCAGGAAATCGCGCGCGCGGTCGGCAAGCATGAATCCGGCCACCGCACCCAGCCCAACGAAGAAGACGCTGCGCAGCAGTCGCTTGCGCAGCTCGTCAATGTGATCCCAAAATGTGAGGGGTTGGTCGGGGGGCAAAATTGGAAATTAGAAATCTATGATTTAGGCGGGGCACCCGCAGCGGGTGCCGCCGCGGCTACAATCGTTGACTCTTGGTAATTAGAGTGCTACTTTGCTGAGGCGGCGGATTGGCCAAAGCCGAACAGATTGAAGCGAGTGTTGGTGTCGTAGATATCGACCTGCTCTGCCTTTTTCAAGTAGCCGACAACGGCATAGGTCACGGGAGTCAGGAGAATTTCGACGCCGCATTTGAAGACGTAGTTGAAGGCCAACATCATCCACAGTTCGTTCATCGGAATCACGCCGTAGAAGGCAATCATCACGAACAACAGTGTATCAACGGCTTCTCCGACAAGTGTCGAGCTGATGGTGCGTGCCCAGAGCTTCTTGCCTTTTGTGGCAACCTTGAGCTTGGCCAGAATGACCGAGTTGGTAAACTCGCCGAACAAGTAGGCAACCAACGACGCCAGCACGATACGCGGGACGAATCCCAAGATGCTCGCGAAGGCTTCCTGATTGGGCCAAATGCTGGCCGGAGGAAGCGCGGTGACGACCGCAAAGGTCAGGGCCGCGAGCGCATTGGCCGCAAAGCCCAGCCAGATGACGCGGCGTGCCCGACCGAAGCCATAAACTTCGGTGAGAATGTCGCCGAAGATATAGCTCAGCGGGAACAGGAACGTTCCGCCGTCAAAGGGGAAGCTGCCGAAGCCGACAAGCTTGGTGGCTGCGATGTTGGAGATGAGCAGGACGGCCACGAACAGACCGCCGATCAGGTCGTAGTATCGCAGGCCGCGCGGCAGGTCTTTGGGGAGAACGATCCAGTTGGGCATAGAGGAAAATTACGGTTGTTAAGGGGCACCCGCAGCGGGTGCCGCCGCGAAAAAAGCAGATTCCGGCGGGGCGGGGACGCCACCGCTCGGCGGAACGAGAAAGAATCTATTAACTCTTGGGCGAAATTGCAAACTTCTGGGAATCTTAGTATTTCTGACCTGATTTCGGCGAAAGCGCGGGAATTGGGGTTTGATTTGTGCGGCTTTTCGCAGGCTGTGCCATCGCCCCGTGAAGCGAAAGTGCGCGAGTGGTTGGCGGACGGAATGGCTGGGAATATGACCTATCTCAATCGCTCGGTGGAGCGGCGGGTGAATCCTGAACTGGTCTTGCCGGGGGTAAAGAGCGTGATTTCGGTGGGGCAATCGTACTTTACAGGTTTTTTGCCGGACGAGATTCGGAAAGATCCGTCACGCGGGATTATTGCGAGCTATGCTTGGGGGCAGGACTATCATGACTTGATGGGACATGCACTGGATGAGCTTGCAGAGTTTGTGCAAGGGATTTCGAGTGATGTCAAGACGAAAGTGTATGTGGATACGGGGCCGGTGCTTGAACGGGAAGTTGCGGAACGCGCTGGGTTGGGGTTTGTGGGCAAGAACACGTTGTTGATTCATCCGAAGATGGGATCGAATCTGTTCTTGGGTGAGATTTTGACGACGCTTGAGCTTGAACCTTCTCCTCTGCCGAAAAAAGTTTCGTGCGGGAGTTGTTCAAGGTGCTTGGATGTTTGTCCGACGCATGCTTTTCCGTCGGCTTATGTGTTGGATTCGAGGTTGTGTATTTCGTATTTGACGATTGAATTACGCGGCACAATTCCGATTGAATTGAGAGCAAAGATGGGGAATCACATTTTCGGATGCGATGATTGTCAAACATGCTGCCCGTGGGTGAATCGGTTTTCGACTTTGACACGACAGCAGGCTTTTGCGAATACGATTGAACGCAAAGCTCCACAACTTGACACGCTTGCGCGACTAAGCGAAACAGAATTTGCGGAGATGTTTAGGGGAAGCGCAGTGCTACGACCGAAGTATGAGGGGTTCATGCGGAACGTGGCTGTCGCAATTGGGAATTGGAAAGAGAGAAAAGCATTGGACGCGCTGGCTCCATTGCTCAATCATGCGAGTGAGTTAGTGCGGGAACATGCGGAGTGGGCAAAATTAGAAATTAGAAATAGGAAAGATACGGCGGAGGGGGTGTAAGGGGTTGTTTTTGTGTAAAACGCTAACAATTGGCGGAACGGGAGTTTTGGATAAACAAGGGCTTGACTTTTGGGGGTGCACCATAATTCACAAAGTCTAACTCCTTGTTATTTTTTATATCCACAATATGTGAAATTTTGAACGTTTGCGCAAGAGGTATTTTCTGAATATTGAACTTAGTAAGTTGTTGATGGGGTTGGGGTTGACTGAGAATTTTGTGCAATGGGGGCGTGCTCGCTCGGTCGGGGCACCCGCAGCGGGTGCCGCCGCGTTGAAGTTGTTGGGGTGCTTGACGAGATGCTTCCAGCATGACAATGGGCTGAAAGTAGTGGTGCGGTTTGGCGCGGGCGGATTGCCATCCGCCCCTACAGGATGCGAAACAAAGGTGCACAGATTCCGGCCGGGTTGCGGCGGCCTTAACCCGGCTCGGCGGAAATGGGGGTGCTTGAGGGGTCGGTTTGTCAAATATTTTACCCCCCTTTATCCCCCCGGAGGACTGGGGGGAAATATGAAAGAAGGCAGCCTTACGGCTGCCTTCTTGTTTTTACATTTCGTCTTGAGGATGCAGGTCTATGCCCAGCTCTTTGGCTTTTTTCCAGAGAGTTGTGCGGTCGATCTGTAACATGCGCGAGGCCTTGATAACGTGACCGTTGGCGGCGAGCATGGCATTCTCGATAAACTGCTTTTCAAAATTACGGACGGCGGTTTTTAGCGGGCCGAGAGCCATAAGATTCTCGGGAGCTGACGTCGTTACCGTGTTCGTGTTAGTGGTGTTGCCTGCCGGAGTGTTGACCGGATAGTTCACCGACACCGGATTAAAGCTGTTGTTCTCGGTGGTGATGAACGGCTGCTTCAAGAACTGCAACGTGGCGGCGGTGATGGTGGTGCCGGTAGATGCCAGGAGCGCGCGCTCGATGACATTTTCCAATTCACGCACGTTGCCGGGCCACGGGTGAGTCAACAACAGAGCCATCGCGTCGTCGGTGAAGGTGAAGTTACCTTTTTGCAGACGGCCGCCGATTTTATCCAAGAAATGCGCACAGAGCATGGGAATATCTTCCTTGCGCTCACGCAGCGGCGGGATGGTAATCGGGACGACGTTCAGACGATAGTAGAGATCCATGCGGAAGCGGCCTTCCTGAATCATCCGCTCCAAGTCGCGGTTGGTAGCCGTGACGACACGGATATTGACGGGAATCTTGCGATTGCCGCCGAGCCGCTCAATTTCGCGATCCTGAAGGACATTCAGGAGCTTGACCTGAGTGGAAAGCGACAATTCGCCGATTTCGTCCAAGAAGATCGTTCCGCCGTTGGCCGCTTCAAACTTACCGATGCGAGTTTGCTTGGCATCGGTGAAGGCGCCCTTCTCGTGTCCGAAGAGTTCGGATTCGAGCAAGGTTTCCGGCAGTGCGGCGCAGTTTACCTTGATAAACGGCTTGTCACTGCGCGGGCCTTCAAAGTGCAGAGCGCGGGCCACGAGTTCCTTACCGGCGCCGGTTTCGGCCCGGATGAGAACGGTGGTATCGACTGCTGCCACTTCACGGATAGCATCAAAGACCTTGTGCATAGCGGCCGAGCGTCCCACCAAGCCGCCAAGCTTGTGATCCCCGCCGAGCCGACGCTTCAATTTTTCAACTTCGCCAACGAGACGAAGATTTGAGAGCGCGGCATCGACTGTGCGCGCGAGGAGCCGTGGCTCCATCGGCGAACTTACATAGTTAGTCGCGCCATTTTCCATAGCCTCGACGATCTTCTCGGAATTATCGGTATCCGAGTAGATCACCACAGGCAGGCGCAAGTGACGCGCACGGATATCGCCGATCAGCGAGATTCCGGACGTCCCTTTCAGGTCCACGTCACAGAGGACCACATCTACTGATTCGGTTTCGAGCCGATTCAGCACATTACTGGGATTCATTTCGTGAATAACACGATATCCCCCCTCGCCTCGCAAGGAACGCGTGAAGCGTTCGATGGCTGAGGACTCTTCGTCAACAATCAAAAGCGTTGGTTCCGGCATCTTCCGGGTCTCCCGTTTCCATAATCCATTCGTTAGCACCCACAGAACATCCATTCCCTCGGCAAAAGACGGGCCGAGCTGATACATCGCAACCTCCTTGTTCATCCATTACAACATCGGGAAACGCCCGAGAACTATATCGACTATCCTCCAAAAAATACTGGGGTAGGGTTCACTTATTAACATAACAGTTTGCAGAGCATAGGCCAAAGAGTCAAGAGTTCTGACCCATTTTTGTAGAAAAGTCACGACAGCGGAAATGGAACTCCAAATTTGACAATCCAGCGACTCTACGGTATATTCTAATTCGGGAATAATAGACATGTTGCGAAGTCGCGACGTGAAGATTCGGAACACAAACCCTATAACAATATGAACTTCTACACAGGATTATGGATTGCCGTGGTCACACCGTTCAAAAACGGGCAAATTGACGAGGCTGCCCTGCAAAATTTGGTCAGTGACCTTGCGAATCGCGGCGCGGATGGATTTGTCCCTTTAGGCACCACAGGAGAGGCTTCATGCCTCTCACGGGACGAAAGACGGCGTGTGATCCAGCTTGTTTTGGAGGCGGCCAAGGACCTGCCTGTCTCGCCAGGCTGCGGGACGAACGCGACGGAGCAGACGATTGAGTTTGTTCGAGAAGCTAAGCAATTGGGCGCGCAGGGGGCGATGGTGATCACGCCATATTACAACAAGCCGACGCAGGAAGGGCTGTTCCAGCACTATTCGGCTGTGCATGATGCGACCGAGTTGCCGCTGCTCATGTACAATGTTCCGGGTCGGACGAGCGTGAACATGCTACCGGAGACTGTCGAGCGGCTGGCCGACTTGCCTCGAATTGCTTCGATTAAGGAAGCGAGTGGAAATTTGGAGCAAATCAGTGAAGTTGCGGCTCGAATTGAAGGCCGAATGACGGTTTTGTCAGGTGATGATGGGTTAACTTTGCCGATCATGTCCGTCGGCGGAGTGGGAGTGGTGTCGGTGGTGGGGAATGTCGCGCCGGACTTGCTCAAGGGGATTATCAAGGCCTTTGACCGCCGCGACACGCACTCTGCATTGCTGGCGCATCAGACTCTGGCGCCGATCGCTAAGGCGATGTTCCTTGAAACGAATCCGTCACCCGTGAAGTATGCGCTGCACACAATGGGCAAGATTGCCAACGAGTTCAGATTGCCGATGGTGCCGGTGAAGAAGGAAACGGAAGGCAAAATCCGCGCGGCAATTGCGGCGTATTTGGAGAATCCGAATGTCGCGTGAGCCGATTCAAATCGCCTTGTTCGGCGCGGCGGGACGGATGGGTAAGGTGCTGCTGCATGAGGCGCGGGCATTCCCGAGCTTGAAGATTACTCATGCTTTCGATCCGGCGGGCGCGGGGCAATATTTTGATGATTTGATGATAGAACCGAAGTGCTACGGCGTGCATAATCATGTGAAGGTCGCGGTGGACTTTTCGACGGCCAATTCGGTCATTGAAAATGTGCAGTGCTGTCGGCAGAGCAAAGTGAATTATGTCTGCGGCGTAACGGGTGTGCCGGAAAATGTGAAGAAGGAATTGCGCGAAGCAGCGAAGGATATTGCTGTCTTGCACGCGCCGAATATGTCGCCGGGGATGAACGTGCTGTTTGCTCTCGTGGCGGAAGCGGCGGCGGCGTTGCCTGGGTATGAGGTGTATTTGTCGGAAGCGCATCACACGAAGAAGGTGGATGCTCCGTCGGGAACGGCGATTCGGATTGCCGAGATAATCGAAGACACGATTGGGAAGAAGCCGGAGGTGTTTTCGCTCCGAGTCGGGGATGTTGTTGGTGAACACACGCTCGTGCTGGGTGGACATGGAGAGAGATTGGAGATTACACATCGTGCCGATTCACGCGCGGTGTTTGCGCATGGAGCCTTGCGAGCGGCGGAATGGCTGGCGGATCAGCCTGCGGGTTTTTATGGGATGGGGGATGTGTTGGGATTATAAGGCCGGAACAATGCTGGATCAACTTGAAAGGAGTTGGCCATGTTGCTCGGAATATTATTGCTTTGTATTGGATCGATCTCATTCGGTCAACCGATGATTGTCGAGTGGGAGACGGATATTCTTCATGATGAACCGAATCGCTTTGTAGGGATTAACGACGTTTGCGCCGCAGAAGACGGCGAATTTTATTGGGCAGTTGGGGCCTGGGGAAACGCGATAGGGAGTTGGGAAGATTCGTCTGAGGCCTGGGTTGTCCGATTAGGGCTGGACGGACATGTAATCTCTTCGTCGAATCACCGCGACCCAGTGTCCGACGAGTTCTTTTGTGTTACACCGTACAGTGGTAGTCGGGCTCTTGCCGGAGCTAAGGGCAATATCTTGTACCAATTGAGCGAAATCGGTGGGATTGCCGGTGCACAGACAATTTGCGACTCCACGTGGGGGCCGGACTTGAATGATATCGTTGTCGTTTCGGATGACTTGATCATTGCGGGCGGAAGGTGCAGTCGCATAGTTGACGATTATTGGTTCGAAAATGGGGTTGTTAGTGCGATAGCTGCAGATGGGAGTGTTGCTTGGGAAGTTGCATTTGATACAAGTCGCCATGCGACAATTGTTGACTTACACTTTACAATTGCCAACGAAATCGTCGCGTTAGTTGATTACTATAGCTCCGACAATTCTCCCGCGATTGCGAGAATCAGTCTGACCGGGGAGCTTCTCAGCTATTCGCCGTTGTCAAACAATAATTCATCCAGTAGCGTCCTGATAAACGATGACGGATCGTATTCGTATTGCGTGTTCAATTTAACAGATCATATGTGGCACTTGATCAAGAAGGATGCAACTGACGAGGTCGTGTCTGACGTCACAGTGTCCTTGGGGAGCCATTTCCACGGAACATTTGTCAAGTTGGATGACGGCCACTTACTTGCACAAGTTGATTCAGGTTTTGTTTGTTTGAGCAATTCTGGTGACAGTCTGTGGGAGCAGCCTGTAACGGGATGGCCGAAAGCTTATCCGACTCCTGATGGTGGACTTCTGACAACAACCGAGTATCGCGCAGGAAATTTCTTTGGGATACACTTCAAAAAGTTTTCGAGCGCACAACCACGAATTGCAACGCATGTTGATTCATTGGAATTCGAGACAACGTTGGTTGGAAGCGAAAGCGGTTCACTTTTGCCGATTTTCAACAGTGGGATTGACAGTTTTCAGATAAGTGCAGATGTACCGGAAGGTTTTCGCTTGTTTTTGCTTGACGATCTTTGGATCCATCAAGGCGACACCACAACGGTTCCGGTAGTTTTCGCTCCAACAGAAGCACGTCACTATGAAGGGACGTTAACATTGCGCGCAATCCCCGGCGCCGGTGTGGTAACTGTTCATTTAGTTGCTGATGCGCAGGCGCTGAACGCACCTATTGAACAAGTTCCGCATTCCTTCGCCCTTCTTCCTCCCTATCCGAATCCGTTTAACGCAACGACTACGATTGAGTTTGAGTTGCCGCGCAGCGCTGACGTTTCTTTGAAAGTGTATGACATGCAGGGACGGTTGGTGACTACGCTGGTGGATGAAGTTGCAGCGGCGGGGGTACATTCGGTGAGTTGGAGTTGTGTGGAATGTGCTTCGGGATTGTATTTTGTGCGGATGAATGCTGGGGGATTTGTGGCAACGCAGAAACTTATGTTGGTGAAGTAGGACTCTGATTTCCCACCAGTCCTCTGGGCGGAAAAAAGGGGGGTAAACAGTGAGAGACTTCGACAAAGTTAAGTGGAAAACCTGGCAGCGTGCGCACGAGTTCCGACGAGATCAAACTCAAGCGGAAAGACTGCTTTGGTACAAGCTGCGAACTGAGCAGCTCGGAGTGAAATTTCGGCGACAGCATCCGGTTGGTGATTACATTGTAGATTTTATTTGCATCGAACGGCAACTCATTGTTGAAATAGACGGACCGTCTCACGGCGAAATCGCACAGCAGGAGCATGATGCGCGGCGCACGGAGCACTTGAATTTTCTTGGTTATCGAGTGGTCCGCTTTACCAACGGCCAAGTAAGGGACTCCATGTCTTATGTTCTCGAACAGATTATTGAAGAGCTTAAGCGGTAGTAAGCCGCTTGGGATTTTACCCCCCCTTACCCCCCCAGAGGACTGGGGGGGAATCAGAATCGAGTTATTCGAGTTACTAATTACAAGTTAAGGAGAGCATGCCCTATGTTCTCGAAACTATTCTTGATGCGCTCAAACGTAAATAAGCCGCTTGGGATTTTACCCCCCTTTACCCCCCCAGAGGACTGGGGGGGAATCAGAATCGTGCTCTTTCTTATTCTCGCTTCTGCTTCTTTTGCTCAGCCGTTTCCGCCGGACTCGGTTTGGACGTTTGCGTTTGACGATGGTGGGGACGAGTATTTTTATGATGCAATAGAAGTTAGTGACGGGTATTTGCTGTGCGGTGAGGCGCGAGAGTGGAATGCGATGGCGGGGGAAGCGTTGTTGGTGAAGATTGACCGGGATGGGGAATTGGTTTGGAGCCGGAGGTATGCGGACAATGAGTACTGGAGGTTCAAGCAAATTGACTCATCGCAGAACGGTTACTACTTAGCAACTGAAATTACCGCTTCCAGTGGACAACGTAGTCGGATTGCCGTCTATGAGCTTAACTCGCACGGTGACTTGGGAGCGCAGTTAGAGATTGACGGTGGTGACAGCGCGAATGCAAGCTTAGGCAGCGCATTCTACATGAACTCCAATGAGTGGCGAGTTTCGTATACCTTGTCAAGCAGCGCGAATGGCAGGCACCTATCTTACAAACGAAGAAGTGGTGCAGGAACAGAAACCAGTTACTTTGATGGGATTCGCATCAACGAAAACAGCGGGCACTTGTTGATGGGTCCGGACTTTGTGCTTTTTGGAAGCGTGCGGGACTCGGTCAACTCGAACTCAAATGGAGTGCTTCGATCCTCTGGTCAAAACAGCGAGTTTGGTGGTCCCGAAAATGATGCGATTTTTGGCGCAACCATAGATATTTCGAGTAATCAATTGGTCAGTACAGGTTTCACTGAATTGGATGGAGTAACCAGCGACTTGTGGTTGTTTTCTGCCGTCATGTACGACATTGATTCATTGCTTTGGAACAAACATTACGGCGGCCTCGCGTACGAAGACGGCGTAGAAATCGTTAATGCATCTGACGGCGGATTCATCATTGCAGGGAATTTCTCTTCGGAAGACATTGAGTTTGAGCAATCGGATTATTGGCTGCTTAAAGTTGATGAAAATGGGGACAGTGTTTGGTCGGTGGTGAAGGGCGGAGATGAAGCGGATCGGTGTGACGGGATGATTCAGACGGAGAACGGGTTTTTATTGTTTGGCGCATCGCAATCGTTTGCTGTGCCGGGGTGGGACGGGTGCGCGATGTTTTTGGCTTATGTACCGGATATTGCGGCTCTGCCTGCGAGTTTGAATTTCGGGCCGGTGGCGGTGGGAGACAGCTCTTCGCACTCGCTGGGGTTGATCAATACCGGATCGAACGTGCTGACGGTGACGGAGATTTCATCGACCGCGAACTATCACGCGAATTTCACAGGTCCGGCAACGGTTGAAATTGGCGATACACTGAACGTGCCTGTGGTGTTCACGCCGCAGTCGGTTGGAACTCATGTGGACACACTGCGCATTTTGAGTGATGCGGTTTCGGGTGTGAAGAACGTGCGGTGTTTGGGTGCGGGAACGGCGGCGGATGCGGATGACGGAAGTTTGCTGCCGAAAGAGTTTAAGCTTTATCCTCCCTACCCCAATCCGTTTAATCCTACTACTGTGATTCGGTTTGAATTGCCGAAAGCTCAATTTGTGAAGCTGGAGTTGCTTGACGTGACCGGAAGATTGGTGCAGAAGATCGTGGATCAGTCTTTTGCGGCGGGAGAGCATCAGATTATGATTGACGGTGCGAGGTTGGCTTCGGGGATTTATTTTGCGGCCATCAAGGCAGGGGAAAACTATGCGGTGCAAAAACTTCTCTTGGTTAAATAGTCTCGCAGCTTTGTTACTGACAAGCTGTCTGTCATGGGCGCAACCACAGGTGGATAGTGTGTTTGTGTTTGAGGGGATCGAGGGTGATTACACAATCTCTTTGCCGTTGCCGGGAGGGGATTTTGTTCTGGTGGGATATTCTTACGAGAACAATCAATCCTTGTCTCGGGTCTCGCGGATGACTCCTGAGCGCGAGATATTGTGGACGCGCTGCATACCAGCAACTTCAGGTTTCAGGAAAGAGATGATTGCACTTGATGGGGAATATGTGGTCGGTATTGCACGCGCCCTGTTGCCTGCCGACACCGGATCATTCACGATTGATGATATTGCATTCAAATACTCTCTGGATGGAGACAGTATTTGGACAAGGAGATTCAGTGATTCAAATTTTGCGGCATTCCTAAACTCGATCATACCTGACGGCAATGGCGGATATTTTGTTTTAGGAAACGTAACTGTTTCCGCCGGGCCTTCATTCAATCAGCAGATTAATTTATACCGAATGAATGCCGCAGGAAACGTGCTATGGGAGCACAACTATGGGGGACCAAACCACGATCAAGCTGGAGGAATAGTAAAGCTCGACGGTGATTCGCTGTTGATCGCCACAGTGATGGATTTCGGTTCGAGCAACAACGTCGTTTTTTTGTGGACAAACCTCAATGGAGACAGCTTGACGAGCCGCACGTATGGTGATTTGGACATGGCCTCGTTCACTCGGCCCGCTTCACTTCATGCGCGCGACGGGGGTTGGGAGTTTGTTTGGAAAGACGGAATGAATAGCGGCCCAAGTCTTAATTCGCTGCATTGGCTGCGCACGGAATATGACGGGACACTCATTCGCGAACTCAATCTTGATGTGCCTGAAAACTCTGTCCAGGGGTTCCAGCAATCGGAAGATGGTTTGAGGACAGTCGGGTACACTCCTTTCGGTGCGCCAATTCGCAATGCAGTGTTGGGCAGATTAAACGATCTCGGCCAGTGGTACTATTTAGACACGCTTGCGAGCGATGTAATTCAAGAAGGCTACGGGTTCCTTCCGACAAGCGATGGCACGATTACAATTCTTGGCAGAACTCAAGTCAGCGACACAGTAATCGACGCTTGCCTATTTTATGTCAATGATGGCGGTCATGAGGGCTATTTGTTCTCGTCACCTCCTGAAGTAGATTTCGGTGTAGTGCCTGTGGATGACGTTGCGGTTCAGAGTGTTTCATTTTTTGTGACGTGGGACTCTGCTACAACGATTACGGATATTGAGCTTCCGGAGTTTATTGCAACCACTTTGGCGCCGCCTGTGCAGGTGATACCGGGAGATTCCGCGATTTTTCAATTTGGGTTTCGTCCGACTGAATTGGTGCGCTATGCGGATTCAATAGTAATACATTCGGATGCTCGGAATGGTTTGCTTACGATTCCGGTGTTCGGTCAGGCTCCATTTCCCGAATGCACGCCGGCACTACGCGATATCTATTTCACTTGGGCCGAGATAGGCGACAGTATCCGCCGTCCGTTTGCGGTGTTTAACACGGGGACGCTTCCGTTACATATTGACCAGATTATTCAACCAGCGCCGTTCTATTTGGACAATACGGGGCCGTTCGTGGTTGAGCCGGACACAAATGCTTTGTTGTGGATTACATTTCGACCGGACAGCGTTATGCTCTATGAAGTCAATCTTGTGTTTCAGAGCGACGACCCGCAAGGGGCCGATAGCGTATTGCTGAGAGGGCGCGGACTTGAGTCACAAGAAGATGCTAACGATCCTGTTGAGTTGCCGCGTGAGTTCAAGATGCTTGCGGCTTATCCTAATCCGTTTAATGCAACGGCGGTGATTCGGTTTGAATTGCCGAAGACGCAGCTTGTTAAGCTCGAGTTATTTGACATCACAGGTAGGTTGGTCAAGGAAGTTTTGACACAGACTTTCTCTGCGGGTGAACATCAGATAATGATTGAGGGTGTGGGGTTGGCGTCGGGGATATATTTTGCGAACATGAATGCGGGAGAGTTTCGTGCGGTGCAGAAATTGGTGTTGCTGAAATGAGGCAATGGATTGCCATTATTGTGGCTGCGCTCGTGCTTGTGGCCTGTGAAGAGGGGGACAAGCCGCAGGATGGAACGGGCTATGACATCGTGGTTGGTGATACACTGATTTCGATTTCGGCTGAAGCTGTGCGGTTTGCAGCAGAGCATTTTGAATGGCACGCTTATATGCTGCGCGAATTTCAGATTGCGACGCTGCCGCGAGATGAAGGAAGTCCCTATTCGGGTTCGCTCGAGCAGTGGAAGAATTTGTCGTGGAGTTCGCGGCAGACATTTTTGTATCCGCCGTTTGTGCATAATTTGAGTACGGAATCGCTGGAACTCTATTACTATTTGATCGGGACGTATCCGGATCAGTTTGGGTTTGGGTGGGTGGATACATACGATCCCGAAGCGAATTTGTTTAACAGCGCTGTGAGGCCGTGGCTGCATCCGGCGGATTCGACGCTGACGCCCGACAATCCGGGCACGCTCGAATTTGACGGCGGTTTGGGAGATATGCTGGAATATCGTGGGATGTGGGGGATGGAATGAAGAAACTTTCTGATTGCAATTTCGCAACAAGAGGAACTTAAATTGTCGCAACGTCTAATTACAAATTTAAATCACCTTAAGAGTATTTCGGAGCAGCTGGATACGCTTTTTGGCACTCTTGAATTAGAGGATTTGTCGAAAAAAGTTACTCTCGTTGAGGACTTCGTGTACTTTCACCTTCCTCACGTGCACATTCTGAATACTCTCGTTTCAAACGGCGCTAAGGCATCGGACGATTTCAGCTTTTTTGGCTTTAACGGCATTACCTTCGAGCTAAGCTGTCATGAGTCAACAACAGAGCGCAGCATTTTGGAAGTTACCATCTTACCTAAACTGACAAAGAATGAGAAAAAAGCAATAGGTAAACCGGTACTGACAAGATTGCAACTTCATGACTCATACGGACGATTCGAAGAGGTTCGGATTATTGCGTCACCACTGTTATCTTATGTCGCTAGCCAGTTAGCGGAATTAGTTTGTGAAGTCATCCGCGAAGCGGAAACCTGGCTTGCAAAGCACTTGCATTTTCTTGCGCGTAGAATGACAACAAAGTTTGCAACGGAGTTTTACACAGAGCTAAGACACCTACTAGTAACGAATCTGAAAAGTGATACCATAGCAGATTATGTATTCCTCGTGATGGTTGACAAGAACAGAGGAACATATGCCTTGGACTCTCATGCAGTTGATGCTTTTCTGGAAAGGTCTTCGAATAGCCAAGAGGACATGAGGATATCCCCGTATGCGGCATTGGCTGAGATATTCTCTCAAGAGATTCCATTTGATCAAATGCACTCTCGTTTTGCGATCAAAAGCAACAAGTGCATTTTCATTGATCTCGACCTTTCTGACTATTATATGAAAGCTAATCAATTGGTGCATGCACAGCACGACTTTATAGGTTCAAAAGATACTTGTGTTTATCCGCTTTGTAGATCAGGTCAAACCTTCTTGCTACTTGCATATCCGCAGAGTATCTCGTCTCAGCTTAACCCGTTACTTGACCAATATAAGGATGAGCTTACAAAGATATATTTGAGCCATGCAGGATTGGTCAAGAGGATTGCAAGAAAGACATGGGCAGTAGTTAAGAGTCCGGACTTCGCAAAATGGCTCCGAGCCTTTACGCTCCCCGATGAACCAGCATAAGTTGCCTATCCCCATGCCTCTAATCACTCAAAAATACGATGGAAAAACGCTTGCTACGCCTGCGGATAATTTGTTGGTAGTGCGGGTGAAGTGCGGGATGCAGGTGGTGGTGTCGGCTTTGACGGAACTACGTTGACTCCGGACAATCCGGGCACGCTCGAATTTGACGGCGGTTTGGGAGATATGCTGGAGTATCGGGGGATGTGGGGGATTAATTAGTGGATGACGACTTCGTCATAATTAAGAGATATATTAGTTTGCATTTATTTTGCAGCGCTTCAATCAGCCGAAAGGATTCCATTATGTGTCGGCAGCTTTTTGCAGCAACTTTGAGCATTATACTCATGACAACAGTTGTTAGCTTTGGTCAGAACGTGGCGCCACTTGGATTTACCATTTTAAGGGATCATTCTTACGATGTTGAGGTGAGCGGGTCGAACGCTTTTCTGGCTCACGAAACACGCGGACTGATGATACTTGACGTCAGCAATCCATCGAGTATTGAAGAGTTGGACTCGCTATTGTTTACCGATACCCCACGAGATGTGGTAATATCAGATACGCTTGCATACGTCACGGCAGATGACGGAATACACGTTGTTGACATATCGGATTTGAGAGATTTGGTAGAGGTTGGTTTCACCTCCTTAGAAATGGGTTACGGCTGCGAATCTGTGTTATACGGGCCATACTTGATTACAGGCGGATCAGGCCACCTGTTTGCTCTTGACATCAATGATCCGTTAACACCAGTTGTCGTAGGGACATTAGGGTTTGAAGATATGATAAGCATCGGCGGCATTGCAATTTGGGATCACTACGCTGTAATTGCCCTTTCTGCATTCTTCGGCGGCATTGAGATTGTGGATCTTTCAGATCCAACAAATCCGCAATCCGTTGGACACGCTGATACAGATGACTGGGCACACAGTGTGACCGTATTTGGCAATCATGCTGCATTGGCCGTTGACTATGCGGGTGTTCAAATCTTTGACATTAGCTTGCCCACGTCTCCGCAACTCGAATCCACAATCGTAATGGAAGATGCAATTACAAATAGTATTGCATCGGCCGGGAATTTCGTATATGCGGCCGGACAGGATGAGAGGTTACACATATTTAATCTTGACAATCCGTCAAATCCAATTTCCGTTGGAACGAGCCCTTACGATCTTGGGGGAACAGAGATCTTCGTATCCGCATCTGGAGAGATCATGTACACAGCTGACGGTGTTAGATTTGAAATCTTTGACTGTTCTGCCGCGCTCCCCGTCGATGACGAGCCTACGCCATATTTGCCTGCTGATATCTCACTACTTGCATATCCCAATCCCTTCAATCCGACGACGACATTGACATTTTCAGTTGCGCATGAAGCCGAAGTGAGATTAATCGTGTTTGATGTTAACGGGCGATTGGTGAGCGAAGTGGTGCGCGGAAAGTTTACGGCAGGGACGCATGCAGTGAATTGGTCGTGCTCTGAGTGCACATCAGGGATTTACTTTGCAGCGATGAACGCCGGATCGTTTACGGCTTCGCAGAAACTACTTTTGTTAAAATAACTGATGTCTCTGGTAATCCAAAAATACGGTGGAAAGACGCTTGCTACGCCTGCGGATATATTGCAGGTGGCGGGGCTGGTGCATGCGCGGGTGAAGAGCGGGACGCAGGTGGTGGTGGTGGTATCGGCTTTGGCGGATACGACGGACCAGTATGTGGCGATGGCGCGGGCGGTGAATCCTGAACCGCGAGGGCGGGAATTGGACGTGCTGCTTTCGACGGGCGAGCGGGTGGCGATAGCGATGCTGGCGCTGGCGCTGAACTCGATTGAGCCGGACATCGCGGTCTCGCTGACGGGCGCTCAGGCCGGAATCATCACGGACACACTGCACACGGCGGCGCGGATTGTTGAAGTCCGGCCTCTGCGGGTGCGGGAGGCGCTTGAACAGGGGAAAATCCCGGTGATTGCGGGCTATCAGGGGATTACGACCGAGAAGAACATCTCGACATTGGGCCGCGGCGGGACAGACGCTACGGCGGTGGCGCTGGCCGTGGCGCTGGGGGCCGAGTGTGTCGAGTTTATGAAAGACGTGGACGGCGTGGCGAGCGCGGACCCGAAGGTCGTGACATCGGCCAAGATACTGCCCGCTCTGGACTATGACGAGGCCCTGTCCATGATGGGGTTTGGCGCCAAGATTTTGCAGGTTCCGGCGGTGGAAATGGCGGCGGAATTCGGGATGAAGCTGGCCATTGGGAACTCCAAGACGGGGGTCGCCGGGACGATAATCACAGAGAAGCCTCTGGCCAAACGGACGTTAGGCGCTGTTATTCATACCCCTGCGACAATTTTACCGCTTGCAAGTCTGCCTGAGTTTTCGTTTGTTGAACGGACTCTGCGCGAAACGGGGGTACTTCCGCTGTACCTGCGCGGCGGCCAAAACCCCGTGGTGGTTTTCAAGCAGAGCGATGAGCCGCAGCTGTTGTTCAAGCAATTTGCCCCGGCAATGGTGTCGGGCTATGATTTGGTGGCGCTGTTTGGCCCGGGTACGGGCGGCGTAGGCTCGCTTGCAGACCGGATTTCGGCCTTGCTTTCCCCATGTCGGGACGCGATTCGGGAAGAGTTCCATCTGGAAAACCGATTGCTTTTGTTGGTCGAGCGGTCGCGCGCAACTGAGCTTGTGCGCGGACTTCATGCCTTGTGCGATTCAGGGATCGTGGCAACGGCTTCTTGATTTGGCCTTGTGTCAGTATAGAATCGAACCGGGGCGGCTTCGATGATTAGCAGATTCTAAAACTTTACCCACTTCCTGTGAACACGCAACTTCAACCCTTCACCCCACCAGTCAGTGTGCGCGTCGGCCTGCTGGAAGGCTATGAACGGGTCACCTTCAGGTACACCGGCCGCTATCGGATCGAAACGCGTTCCGGTGAACTATTGCGCGAGGCGGATGCTTCGCAACTCAAGTGGCGCGTGCTGCGCGAGAAGAGCACGCCGACGAAGTTTTTGTTCAGCGTGCTTGTGGCCTCGTTTACGACGCGTGAAGAGGCGATGGCCTTGGCCGAGCAGTTTGAAGACCGGGGTCTGCAAGCGGCGATGCGGCAGATCGGTGGGCCGATTGAAATTGACGGGCAGATCGTCGGAGACAATACGCTGTATCGCGTGCAGGTGGGGAATTTCCAGATTGAAGAAGACGCGCGGCATCTGCTGGCCAAGCTTGAATTGGATTATGCGCCGAGATTGGTGCGCGAAGTGCTGACGCAATCTTCGGGCAGGCTTGAGATGTTTGATCAGAGCTTGGAACAGCACTACGAAAGCACGGACGGATTCAGATTAGTTCCAGTCGAACCGGAGTCGCGGTTGACGATTTTGGGGGTGCGGATGAACTCGGGTTTTGCTTATGAACCCACTGAAGACCGGACCTACGAGGGGATGATTGAGTTTTATGTGGATCATGAAGGCGATATCGCGGCGCTGACGGAAATTCCGATTGACGTCTATCTGCGCGGCGTGGTCGCGACTGAAATGCCGGTGGATTATCCCGAAGAGGCGTTGCGCGCGCAGGCGATTGCCTCGAGGAGCTTGGTGATTGCCACCAAGTCCATCAAGCATCTGAATGATCCGTTTGAACTTTGTGCGCACGTTCATTGTCAGGTTTATAGCGGCGTGACGTATGAGAATCCGACTGTGACCCAAGCGGTGACGGATACGCGCGGGAATATTCTGTTCAATAAAGGCATCGTGGTGGACGCACACTACTCAAAGGTTTGCGGCGGACACACGGAAGACGTGCTGGCAACTTGGATGACACCGCCGGTGTATGCGGGCAAGGGTGTGCCATGTGATTGCACGGGTGAAATGGAAGTGCCGGATTTGACGACCGAGGGTGGAGCGCGTAGATGGATTCAATCGCGGCCCAAGTCGAGTTGCAATTTGGACGGTGTAGATTTACCTGTGTCGCGTGCCTATGGCCGCAAACATTTCAGATGGGAAACAACTTTGCTGCGCTCGGAGCTTGAAGAGATTATTCTCACCAAGACCGGTGTGGATATCGGCATGTTGTACGATATTCTCCCGATTAGGCGCGGGCGGAGTGGCCGCCTAATGGAGGTTGAAGTGCTTGGCTCGCTGGCTAATCTCAGGATCAAGCGCGAGTTGCGAATCAGGCGGCAGCTTTCGCACACGGCGTTGGAAAGTTCGGCATTTCTGGTCGAAGTGTTGACTGACTCACAGGGAAATCCGATGGAGCTTGTGTTTACAGGCGCGGGTTGGGGGCACGGCGTTGGGATGTGTCAGGCAGGTGCCGCGCAAATGGCCAGCCGAGGGATGAGCGCGCTCCAAATTCTGGTACACTACTATCCCGATTGCATCGTCGAAAAGAAGTACTGATGATTCACCAACAGCGCTTGCGGTAGTCCATGGTAATTGTCGCCTACTTGGCGCTGTGTATAATCTGGGGGACGACCTACCTTGTGATCAAGGTGGCGTTGGAAGGATTTCCACCGTTTCTGTTGGGTGCAGTGCGGTATGCAATCTCCAGCGCGGTGTTTCTGCCTTTGTTGTATAAGAATCGCGCGGCGCTGCCCAAGAGCAAGTCGCAATGGGGATTTCTTGCGCTGACGGGCGTGCTGATGCTCGCGGGCGGAAACGGCTTGGTGAATTTTGCCGAACAGTATATGGATTCGGGCTTGACCGCGTTGACGGTAGCAACGAGTCCGACATGGGCCGCGATATTGGGCGCGCTGTTTTTTCCAAGCACGGAGAAGCTTGACAAGTTCTCTATGCTTGGAATTTTGCTCGCGACGGCGGGCATCTACGTTTTGCATCACAATAATCTGAGTTTGACGGGGTCGCAGTGGCCGGGAATTGTGGCGGCGCTTGTTTGTCCGATTTTGTGGACATTGGGCTCACTTGGTGTGCGCAGACACGGTAAAGGGCTTGCGCCGACGACGGTTTCGGCGATTCAGATGCTGGCGGGAGCGGCTGCGTTCGTGGTGATTTCTCTTTCGATCGGTGAATCGTGGGATATTCATCCGAGCACGAAAGCGATTAGCGCGATGGCCTATTTGATTGTTCTGGGATCCGTTATTGCGATGACGGCTTATGCCTATTTGCTCTCGAAGATTCCGGCGGCCAAGGCGAATACTTATACGTTGGTGAATCCGTTAATCGCGTTGGCGTCGGGGGCGATTATTCTCGGTGAACCGATTACACCGGAAGTGATTCCCGCAACAATCTTGATTATCGCGGGATTGGTAATACTTTATATTATGCGAAATCGCGGCGCGTTGGCCGCGGCAAAGAACAAATAGAGCGACATGAAACCTGAAGAATTGACACAGCAGATTGCGGAGTATCGACCGAAGTTAGATGTCTTGCGGAGGTCGCTTTGACTACTCCAAACGGCTGTCGGAAATTGAACGATTAGAGACGCTGTCAGGCGGAGCGGGTTTTTGGGACGACCAAGAGCAGGCGCAAAAGGTGCTCCGACAGATTTCCGAGCACAAGTCATGGGTGCAGGCCTATCGCAAAGTGGAAACGGCGTTGGGGGATTTGGATGCACTGCGCGAGTTAGCTCAAGAGTCACCTGACGAATTCGGTTCGGACGATTTGGATAACGAAGCGAAGAAATTCGCGGAACTGTTTGACGACTTGGAAACGCGCGCGATGTTGAAAGACTCAAACGACACTCGCAGCGCGATTATTCATATACATCCGGGAGCAGGGGGAACAGAATCATCGGATTGGGCTGAGATGCTGTTCCGCATGTATATGCGATGGACTGAACAGCGCGGATGGAAGACCGACGTGCTCGATTTGGAACCGGCTGAAGAGGCGGGCATAAAGTCGGCAGTGATTGAAGTTTCGGGCGAGTTTGCCTACGGCTATTGCAAAGCAGAGACGGGTGTGCATCGGTTGGTGCGCATCTCTCCGTTTGACTCCAACGCGCGTCGGCACACGTCGTTTGCGAGCGTGTTTGTGTATCCTGAAGTCGAAGAAGTGCCCGAAATCGAGGTACGGCCCGAGGATTTGCGGATAGATACGTTTCGCGCGTCCGGCGCGGGCGGACAACATGTCAATCGAACGGAGTCGGCGATTCGCATCACGCATATTCCGACTAACATCGTGGTGACGTGTCAGACGGATCGCTCGCAGCATCGCAACAAGGATTCGGCGATGAAAGTTTTGTATGCGAGGCTGTATCAAAAGTATCTCGACGACGAGCGGGCCAAGAACGCCAACATCGAAAATTCCAAGACGGATATCGCGTGGGGGCATCAGATTCGCTCATATGTGTTCCAGCCGTACCAGATGGTGAAAGATCATCGCACAGGCGTGGAAACGTCGAGTATTCAGAAAGTGATGGATGGGGACTTGGATGAATTCGTACGCGCATTTTTGCTGTTGGGCGCGCAGGGCAAGTTTGCGCGCTCGCGGCAGCAAGCCTCGAATGATGAAGACGATCTGTAAACAATAAACAGGGAGAAACCGAATGAAGCGATTTGTAATTCTGATTGTGCTGTTGCTGGCTGTGTGTGCCTTTGCAAAGCCAAAACCTCTGGGCGCCGACGGCGAACCCTACTATGAGTTCGTGCCGAATCATGTCTTGGTGGCATTTTCAAAGGCCATCCCGCAAGCAAAGATCGACGAGATCATCACGCGGAGCGGCGGCAAGGTGGGCAGCTATTCAGAGTTATTAGACTTCTATCGGGTCGAGATGAGCACGTCCGCGCGGGAAGGCGTAGAGTATTTTCGTTCGCAGGACGACGTGCTGTGGGCTAACTACAACTATGTCGCGCACATGCAATTCGTGCCGAATGATCAATACTATTCGTATCAATGGCACTATCCGTTGATCGGAATGGAGCAGGCTTGGGATATTACGCGCGGCGATCCGAGCGTTGTAGTGGCGGTGTTGGATCAGGGATGGCAGTTTGATCACGAAGATTTCGCGGGAGTTGCGCGCATAAGTCCGCGCGACTTCATCGGCAACGATAATAATCCCGAAGAACCGAATCTTCAGGATTCACACGGTATGCACACGGCGGGAACAATATTCGCCTCTACAAATAACAGCACAGGAGTTGCGGGCGTCGCGCCGCTTTGCACTTTGATGCCTGTGCGCGTGTTGGACAATACCGGTTCAGGTTCGATTGAAGCGATCGCGAACGGCTTTGCATGGGCCGCGCAACAGGGCGCCGACGTCGTTAATGCAAGTTTAGGTTTTAGCAACCCCAACAATAATCCTCCTGTTGATCCGGGCCAGCCGCTGACGGGCGCGGTGCAGCAGTGCGCGGCGGCGAATGTGGTGATGGCGGTTTCTTCGGGCAATGATAATGCGGACTATGTTTCATATCCGGGGGCGTACACGGCGTGCATCGCGGTCGGCGCAACGGCGATAGATAATGCGATCGCGCCTTATTCGAACAGAGGAACCGAACTTGACATTACTGCGCCGGGCGGCAATACCGATCAGGATTTAAATCAAGATGGTTATGTTGACGGTGTGCTCTCGACCGTGCGCAATGGTGATGGAGACTCCTATGTGTTTTGGCAAGGTACATCAATGGCCGCTCCGCATGTTGCCGGTCTCGCCGCTTTGATCTTAGCGCATGGTTGTCCTCCGGATCGCGTGCGTGACGCATTGCAAAACACTGCGGTTGATCTCGGCGCTCCGGGTTGGGACGTCGTGTTTGGATATGGCCGCATCAACGCACAGGCCGCCTTGCAATATAACTGTTCAGGCGGCGGCGGCGGTGAAACGGTGTTGTTTGACGGCCCGATGGAAAACAACTCTGAGGGATGGACGGTTTCCGAACAAGGACAAAACGGCGTGGGTTGGAGATTTTTGGATTTTGGCGCGCCTGATTGCGGTGCGACTCCTCACGGTGGTCAGAATGGCCTGTGGCACGATGACGAACAGGGAGTCGGTTTGTTGGACGATTGGCTGTACACTCCACAAATCACCATTCCGTCGAATGCAGTCTCGGTCGCGCTGACATTTTGGCAGCGCAACTGTTACGTCACACCGCAGTATTACGATTTGCACGCACTCTACTACTCGACCGATGGAAACAATTTCACACAGATTGTCGAGCTTGATGATCAAGCTCAGTCTTGGGAACAGGTTTCGATTGACGCATCCGCGCTGGCGGGAAACAACGTTTATTTTGGTTGGCGCTATCGCGGCGACTACGCAACCGAGTGGTTTTTGGATGACGTGCGGGTAACGGCGACGACGAGTTCCGACGCAGCGCCGCGCAGTGACTACGTCATACCGGCGGAATTTACTCTGGGGAATCCGTTCCCGAATCCGTTTAACAATGTGGTGCAAATTCCGTTTGAAGTGTCCCAGCCCCGCGAACTTACGCTGTCCGTTTACAACGTTACGGGGCAAAAAGTGGCAACGCTTGTCAACAATAAAAAGCTTGCCGCCGGCGCGCATCGCGTGACGTGGCAGGCCGATCAAGTTGCAAGCGGTGTATATCTGGTGCAACTGACAAACGGCTCGCGCACCTTGACGCAGAAGATTTTGCTGGTGAAATAACCCGCCTTGACTCCGCATACGCTCTCATTGCCGAACGTGATGTCGGCCGATGAAGTTCAACCTCATCGGCCGACTTTTGCGCGCATCTATCGAGATGCGATTGCGGGGAATTTCAAACGGTTTCGCGAGCTTGCTCCGCAATCGCAATTGATGGCCGTGGTGAAAGCAGATGCTTATGGACACGGCCTGCTGCATTGCGCAAAACTGTTCAGCGAGTTAGGCACGGACAGTTTCGGAGTTGGTTTTGTCGAAGAGGGGATCGTCCTCAGACGAGCCGGGATTCGCGAGCCGATTCTTGTACTGGGCGGAATTGTCGGCTCGCAGATTGAATTGTTTCTCGAATACGATTTGGATTTGACGGCAAGCTCGCTATTTAAACTTGAAGCGATTGAACGCGCGGCACAGGCAGCAGGTAAAGTCGCGAGGGTGCAACTCAAGATTGACACGGGAATGAACCGGATCGGGCAGAATTTTCGCACGGCGGAGAGTCTGCTCCGCGCGGCAAAAAATTCCAAGCATGTGCTGGTAACAGGAATCTATTCGCATTTGGCGACGGCGGAAGAGGTCGATCAGAGCTTCGCCCGCTTGCAGATATCACGGTTTGCAGAGATTCGCGAACTTGCCGACAGCATTGGATTCAGAGATGTAGTTTATCATCTTGCCAACTCTGCCGGAGCGATTCGCTTTGCCGATGCGCGGCTTGATTTGATTCGGCCGGGACTTGGCCTCTATGGCCAACACGCCGCAAGCGCATTGCAATCGGAATTCCCGCTCCTCCCTGCTCATCAGTTGGTGAGCGAAATTGTGTATGTGAAGGGTGTACGCAAGGGTGAGGGAGTCAGCTATAATTTGCGCTGGACGGCTCCGGAGAATGTTTGGGTTGCGACCATTCCAGTGGGATACGGCGACGGATATCCGCGTTTGCTCTCGAACAAAGCAAATGTGTTGATTGGCGGAAAGAGATATCCTATTGTCGGAACGGTGTGCATGGATCAATTCATGGTGAATCTGGGACATGACAAACGCGCCGTCGGCGACGAAGTTGTGTTGTGGGGGAAACAGGGTGAAGACGAGATTTCGCTTTGGGAGTTGTGCGAGGCGGCAGGGTTTATTCCCTATGAACTGCCAATTTATTTGACGGGAAGAGTGCCGAGGCTGTTTGTATGAAGGAAACAAAAGGCAAAAGTTACTTGGGGGACTTTTGGTTTCCAAGCAAGCCAGAACGCAAAGTACGTGGAAAGCTTATTATAGACGATTCCAATAAGTCTTCGCTTCAAACTGATGGTGCGCTTGAGGGTAACACATCAGATGATATCAATTCCTTTCCTCGAAGTCCAAAGCCAGACCTTGTAATTTGGGGTGAATTGGATGCGGGGGGAGTGGTCACCCTTTTTGACGTAATCCATTCCAGTGGGCATACATCTCCTTTTCGATGGGAAAGATACCAAGCAACTTACAACTCGCCTTTATGCGTCATGGGCGGACACTTCTCCCTCAAATCCGATTTGAAAGTAAGGGTGTTAAAACTATACTTCACAAATTTACGCGAATGGATTTGTTTCAGCCCTTTTGATTATTCAATTCACAAGAAAGGTGAAGATATTGTTAAGATAAAGCATTGGCACGAGGAACAGTTTCGTATTTCTACGTCAATAGATTTTTGTATACAGTGTGGAATATCTCAAACGGCTGGGCCACTTGAGTTTCGGGCAGAAATCTTAGCTTGGGTTGCGTTAGTGTCAACTGACTCGCTAACACTCGATGAATGGTCACCACACGTAAATTCATTCCAAAGGTTATTAATTTTTGCCTCCTCAAAACGTTCTATCGTTGAAAAGCTGCATGCATTCCCAATCACGCAAAATGAAGACGAATTGAACATATTCATGCAAGTATCATTGCGCAATGTTGAAAAGCTTACGTCGAGGGAATTTCTATTTAGCTGGGATGACATCCTGTCAGATCGTAGGGGAGAGTTTCTGTCTAAGTGGTTCACACTTAATACTGATTTTGAGCAAGTGGTAAGTCTTTATATATCGAGCATAATTTGGAAGGATTCAAGCCAGTATCATGTTTTTCAGGTGTTAGTTCAGGCAATTGAGGCTTTTCACCGCGGCAAGTTTGATAGGCCACGCGTACCCAAAGGAGAGTTTAGAGTTTTGTGTGATGAAGTACGCAAAACCATCAGTCAAGTAAAGGATGATGAGTGGAAAAGTAGATTTGCAACCGCAGTTTCAAACACTAACACACTTTCTTTGAGGGAGCGGATTGAAGAATTGCTTAATAAATATTCAATCGGAGCATCTGCTCTAATTGATAATAATGATAAGTTTGCAATGTTAATTTCAAAAACTCGAAATTTCCTTGCGCATAGAGGTGATGATCAAGATTTTGTGATCCATGAACGTGATATTTTTTGGTTCAATGAAGCAATGCGACACTTGCTTCAAATTGCTATCTTAGTTGAACTTGGTTATGTTGAAACGGATGCTGTTTCAATGATTCGTGAACATTCATTGAATCACAATCTGAAAAAATCACTCCGGTTGACTTCAGAAAAATACTTTCCCGATGATCCGCCTTGCTAATCCTTCCGACGCCGCGCAGATTTTGGATATTTACGCGCCGATCATTCGACACACGGCAATAACGTTTGAGTATGAGATTCCGGAGGTCGAGGAGTTTGAAGAGCGAATCCGGAAGACCTCTGAGTTCTATCCGTATTTGGTGTGGGAAGAGCACCGCGAGATTTTAGGCTATACGTATGCCACGCGGTTTCGTTCTCGTAAGGCCTATGACTGGATTTGCGAATCGGCGATATACATCTCTGAAAGCGCGCGCGGCAAAGGCCTTGGTCAAAAGCTCTATTTGAAACTGTTTGACTGTCTGCGCGCGCAAGGTTTGGTTTCGGTTGTCGCTGTGGTAAGGCCGCATGCTCAAACAGTGGATTTTCATGAGGCTTTGGGATTTCAGAAAGTTGGAGTTATTCCCTTCGGTGGATATAAGCACAACGAATGGCACGATGCAGGCTTCTGGCAGCTTGTGCTGTTTGACCCGGCGCCGACGTCGCCCGCTCCGGTGAAGCCATTTCCCAGTATTTCTCATTTGATCTCGCTCGATGCCTAAAACGGCTTTGATCACGGGCGCATCGAGCGGAATCGGGCTTGAATTGGCGAAGCTGTTCGCGCGGGATAAGATCAATTTGGTGCTGGTTGCCCGGAGTGCGGAGCGACTTGATGAAATTGCGCGCGATTTGTCGGCGCAGTTCGGGGTTGCGACCGTTGTCATGATCGCCGATCTTTCCCAACCCAATTCCGCCGTGGAATTATTTCGCGAAACTCAAGTACGCGGTCTGACGATTGACTATCTCGTGAACAACGCGGGGTTTGGAATTCTTGATAGATTTCTGAATACGGACCTGAGTCGCGAACTCGAGATGATTCAATTACACGTGGCGACGACAACGACGCTGACGAAGCTTTATGCCACCGAGATGACCGCGCATGGAGAGGGCAAAATTCTGAATGTGGCCTCGACAGCGGCCTTTCAGCCGGGACCGTGGATGGCTGTTTACTACGCGACCAAAGCCTATATGCTGAGTTACAGCGAAGCGGCTAACGAGGCCCTGCGTAGTTCGGGTGTGACCGTGACATGCCTCTGTCCGGGACCGACACCGACGAATTTTCAGGTCAGGGCGAAGAATCGCAAGAAGGGAATTTTGCGACATGTCAAGACGTCCGCTGAATATGTTGCTCTGAGTGGTTACAGGGCTATGCACGCCGGGAAGCCACTTGTGATCCCCGGTGTTCTGAATCAAATCGGGGTGTTTGCCGTTCGTATTCTGCCGCGCAGAGTGGTCACCTATCTTTCGCGCAAGGCCTCAGAAAAATCGTAAACCGGGTCTTAAACCTGCCACAAGTTTCGCATTTCCTCTCTCGTATTCTCTGGATCGGTGTGGTGTCGCCGTCCGAAATCCTATATCTCCTATCCGTTCCGGAGGACCCATGCCCCTGTTGACTGCCGTTTTGATTTTGATTTTGAGCCAGGTTGCGTGGGCGGACATGTCCGGCTACGAAGTTGTGGCCAAGAAACTGACCGTGCCGATTGTGCTGGATGGTCGGATTGAAAAGACTTGGCTGGAAGGCGGCAAGGCCGACAACTTCATCCAACGCGAACCGGGCTACCCCGCTCCTGTGACTCAGAAGTCTGAAGTCTATGTTTATTACGACGAGAATGCGCTTTATTTTGCGTACATGCTCTATGACACGGCGCCCGACAGCATCGCGGGCCAGATTCAGCGGCGTGACAACGACTCCAACTCGGACTTCGTTGATCTCTACTTGGACACTTTTCATGATCACCGCACAGGCTATTGGTTCACGGTTACTGCGGCGGGTGTGCAGGCGGAGGGAACGTTCTTCAGCGAGAATAATCTCTCAAACTCGTGGGATGCTGTCTGGGAATCTGCTGTTGCGATAACCGACAGCGGCTGGAGCGTTGAGTTGCGAATTCCGTTTCAGATTATGCGGCACGGCGGCCCGCGCGAAGATGGTTGGGGCGTCGCGTTCGCACGCAAGATATATCGCATTAACGAAGCAGGGTTCTGGCCGCCGGTTGATCCAGAGATTGGCTGGAAAGCATCGAAAATTGCTACGCTAAGCGGCTTGGACGACATCGCGTCCTCGGCACATCTTGAAGTGCTTCCACACGTTGTAGGCCGTTGGGATGCACCGGTCGAGCGCACTGAGGCATATGAACTGGCACAGGAGTTTCGCTCGGAGAACGAATGGGAGAACTTGGGTCTAACCTTGAAGTATGTTCCGTCGGCGGCTCTGAGTATTGACGCGGCTTATCAGCCGGACTTCGCGCAGGTTGACGTGGACGAAGCGGTTATCAATCTTACCGATTATCCAGTTTTTCTATCTGAGAAGCGTCCGTTCTTTCTTGAATCCAAAGAGTACTTTGAAGAGACGCCTTATACGTTTGTCTATACACGCCGAGTGGCCGATCCTGATTACGGCGGACGTGTAAACTATCAACAAGGGAACATTAAAGCGAGTTTTCTGGCGGGCAAGAATCGTTTGTCGTATTTCGACGAGCAATTTGAAACACGCGGACTCTTGCAAGATGCGTTTGTCGGACGTACGACATTAAATTCCGGCAGACATCGTTTCGGTTTGACAGGAACGTACCTTAACCAAACCGGATACTCGGCGGCAGCAGCAGGGTTTGACGCAAAATTCCGCTGGCGCGTGCGCGATCAACTCAATCTCTGGTTTGCCGGAGTAGATCGCAGCGGAACTCCGGTGCAGCATTGGTATCGCGTCACAGAAGTGAGCGATGAACAACCTGTTGAAGCTCGCGTCGGCTACATTCGAGATTATGGCCCGTTCCGTTCAGAGCTTGCCGCAGCGTTTCGCGGAACGGACTATGACATTAACGATTTGGGGTGGGGTGATCCGTCAAATCAACTCCGACAAGCGCTGTGGATTGGGGACAACTACTATCTCAAAGGCACCGCGTTCCGTAATGTCGGATTTGACATCAACAGCCTCCGCACAACGTTGACGACGGGCGATGCGGCTGAAGGTTATGCGAATTTCAATCTCTTCACAACCACGCGCACGAATTGGGATCTTGGCGGCGGCATGGAGTGGGGTGATGATTTTCGCAGACGAAATGTAGGTCCGGATGGCGGCGAATTTCGCGACAACTTCGGTTCGTTTAATCATGAGTACTACAAATACTTTTGGCATTGGGCGTGGCTTTGGAGCGATCAAACGAAGCCCTTCCGTTATGGTTCTGACTTCCGCTATCGCACATTCCGCGACGGCAACGCTTTCGGATTTGAGCCTGAAATTTCTTGGCGTCCGCGCTCAAACATCGAACTTGGCGCCGAAGTGGATTGGACACGCGTGTGGGATTCGAAGACTTTTGTCGACACGAGCGGCGTACCAGAAGTCGCCGATTTTCGCAATTGGATCCTCAAAGCCAATTGGTCACCCAGCTTGAAACTCTCTTTCCGCGCAACCGTGCAATGGGTTGAAAAGGAGTGGGAAGATTACGGCACCCCACGTCCCTACAGCGGTCGCAATCGACTCTATGGCAACTATCTGTTAGCATACAATTGGAGCCCGGGAAGTTGGTGCTATCTCGTGTACGACGAGACTTTCCGCGACGTTGAGACACGCGACAACAACGCCCCGAGTGAGCGCACTTTGCGCGCAAAACTAACTTACTTCTTCACGGTGCCGTAGTCGGCGCCTTTGGTTCCGCAATCAAATTAGAACATGTCCGAACAAAACGATTCACAAGAACTTTCCGAACTTCTAAGACTACGCCGCGAAAAACTCGATACGCTGCGCAGTCACGGTGTCAATCCTTATCCCTATTCGTTTGAGAAGACGATTCACATTCCCGAACTGCTGGACAAGTTTGAGAGTGTGCAGGAGTCTGAAGATCATACGGGTCCTGAATTCGCGATTGCAGGCCGCATTGTATCCGTGAGAATCATGGGCAAGGCGGCTTTTTGTCATATGCGCGACGAATTCGGGCAGATGCAGGTGTATGTTCAGCGCGACAAGATCGGCGAAGAGGCCTTTGCGCTGTTTAAGCTTTACGATATCTCCGATTGGATCGGCGCTCGCGGAACAGTGTTCCTAACCAAGACAGGCGAGAAGTCGCTTCGAGCGAGCGAAGTGGTTATGCTCTCCAAGAGCGTCAAACCGCTTCCGGTCGTGAAGCAACAAGGCGATGAAGTGTTCGACGCATTCTCAGATAAAGAGTCCCGCTATCGCCAACGCTACATTGATTTGGCCGTGAATCCTGAGAATCGCGAAATCTTCAGAGCGCGCGCGAAGATTATTTCGGCGGTACGAGAGTTTCTGGATGCGCGCGGCTATCTTGAAGTTGAAACGCCGGCTCTTCAGCCGCTCTATGGTGGTGCGCTCGCGAGACCCTTCAGCACTCATTACAACGCGCTCGACCGCACGTTTTACATGCGGATTGCTGACGAGTTGTATCTGAAGCGGCTACTCGTGGGCGGGTTTGAAAAAGTTTACGAGATTTGCAAGGACTTCCGCAACGAAGGTATGGACAGATTCCACAATCCAGAATTCACCATGCTCGAGTTCTACCAAGCCTTTGCGGATTTTGAAATGATTATGAACCTCTCTGAAGAGATGTTCCGGCACGTGGCGCTGCGCGCACTCGGAACAACGGAGGTGACCTATCAAGGCAAGTCGGTGGATTTCGCAAAGCCGTTTCGACGTGCGCGTTTTTTTGATTTGTTGAAAGAGGCGACCGGCAAGGATTTGTTGGGGATTCCGCTAAGTGAACTGGGTGAGATTGCAAAATCATTTGAAGTTGAAATCACGCGCGAAATGGGCGAAGGCAAGATTTTGGATGAGATGATGAAGACGCTCGTGCGTCCCAAGCTTGTGGAGCCGACCTTTATCTACGATTATCCGCTTTCGCTCTCGCCGCTCGCAAAGAAGCATCGCACCGACCCAAGATTGGTCGAGCGCTTTCAACCGTTTGCCTTGGGCTTTGAATTGGGCAATGCCTTCTCCGAGTTGAACGATCCAATCGATCAGCGCGAACGCTTTGAAGCCCAGCGCAAGCTAAAAGAAGCGGGCGACGAAGAGACTCAGCCGATTGACGAGGATTTCCTGAACGCTCTCGAATACGGTATGCCCCCCACAGGCGGCATGGGCATTGGCATTGATCGTCTAACGATGTTGATGACTGATCAGGATTCGATCAGAGAAGTTATTTTGTTTCCGCATTTGAGAAGTTAGCGCTTCTTGTCCACCCCATTTTTCATAGCAACACGTTATCTTCGCGCCCGCTCGCATGGCGGGTTTATCTCGTTGATTACCTATTTATCGGTGGGTGGGGTGACAATTGGCACGGCGGCGCTGATTATTGTGCTGTCGGTGATGAACGGATTTGAAACCGAAGTGCGCGCGCGGATTTTGGGTGCGGACGCGCATCTACGACTTGAGACGTTTGATCAGGACGGTTTACCCGCGTGGCAGGACGCAAAGAAGATTGTTCAGGAAGTTCCGGAGGTAACCGGCGCGTCGCCCTTCATTTTCGAAAAAGGAATGGTGCGCGCGAAGAAGAAAGCCGAGGCGGCGGCCTTTCGCGGTGTGGATGAAACCTCGCTCGCCGAAGTTTCAGACCTTTCTCAGCACATGAAGTTCGGTAAACTTGAACTAAAACGCGATGGACTGCCCGGAATTGTGTTGGGCAGATTTTTGGCCGAGCGGCTTGATGTTGTGCCGGGTGACACGGTGGTCGTGTTCTCTCCGGCGGGTGTGACAGGTCCACTCTCAACTCCGCAGGTCAAACAGTTCGTGCTGACCGGAACATTTCAAACGGGGCTCTTCGAGTTTGACGACGTGTTGGCCTACCTCGATATTGAGACCGCTCAAAAAGTGTTCTTACGCAAGGACAAAGTTGACGGCCTTGAAATCAAGATTGCCGATATGTTTGCCGCCGATCAAGTGCGCGATAAGATAGAAACCAAATTCAGCGCGGATTTTTTCGTGCGGACCTGGTATGAGTTGCGCTCGACCTTGTTTTCATGGATGAAAATCGAGAAATGGATGTGGACGGTAATTCTCTCGATTATTATTATCGTGGCGGCGTTCAACATACTTTCGACCTTGATAATGGTTTCAATGGAAAAGCGGCGCGATATCGGCATCCTGAAAGCGATGGGGGCGCGTGACAAGGACATTGCGGCGGTGTTTTCGCTGCAAGGATTGATTGTAGGAGTCAGCGGCGCACTATTCGGAACCGTCTTCGGCTTTGTCATTTGCTTTGGGCAACTTCGATTTAAGTGGATATCGCTTCCTTCAGACATCTATTTTCTCGATGCACTCCCTGTTAAAATGATGCCGCTTGATTTTGCCATTGTCATTGTCATTGCAATCTTGCTGGCGTATTTGGGATCGCTCTATCCGGCGCGCAAAGCCTCGATGCTCTCACCCGTTGAGGCGATTCGTGAAGGCTAATCCGGCAGCAGAACAGCAGAATTATCCTGCGTGGCTGGTTGTTGTGATTACAGCGGCGGCATTGCTCGCACGTTTGCCGCTGTTAGATTACAGCTTTTACGGCGACGAAGGGTTTTCTCTGCTTCGGGACAGTTCGCAGCTCATTACGAGCACGGAAGATCGTTTTCGACCGCTGTTCTTCTCTCTCCTGTATATATGGCGGCAACTCGGTTTTGAAGGTGAAATCGGCCTCAGATTGTTGCCGTTGATTTTTGGCGTCGCGCAGATTCCGCTCGCATTTCTTGTAGGCCGCAAGCTTCGTGACGACCGCTTGGGAGTGCTGCTCGCTGTGCTGACAGCGGCGTCACCGATGCTGATTGAGTTTTCGCAGGAATTGCGAATGTACTCGATGGTGGCGGCAATTGCGCTGGCTCAGATTTATGTGATGCTGTTGATGCTTGAGCGGTTCTCGTGGTGGCGCTGGAGCGCCTTTGTGTTGGTCGCGCTGCTTGGCGTTTACACGCACCTGCTTTATTGGCTATTTTTGATGGGCGTCACGCTGACATTCTTGCGCGAACGGAAACGACTGTCGATTGTGAAAAGCTGGGGCGCGCTGGCCGCTACCGTCTTGCTCTATTTGCCGAATCTGCCTAATCTGATGCGTTTTCAGGAGACTCGCGGCGGCGAGTATCAAATGGATTTCATCAGTGCGATCCCAAAGCTCCTTGCGGCATTCACGGTCGGATTCAGTTATTTTGACGTCGGTGAGCAGGGAGCCGGTCGCGCCGTTGGAATGCAAGAGGTAACTGCAAATCTGCCGCTCGTACTATTGGCGCTTGCAGCGGGCTTGGTAATTGTTTGGAAACTAATCTGGTTGCACTTGCGTAAAGAGGATCGGAACCTGCTGTGGATTGGCCACGAGCTTTTTACCGTTCCGGTTGTCGTTGCAACTCTGGCCAGCGCTGCGACAGGGAAGTATTTTTTGCAGCCGAAGTATCTGATTTTCTCCGCACCGTTCGCGATCTTGTTTGTCGCGCTGGCCTTTGATGACCTGCGAAACATCTATGGCAGAAAGCTAATGGCTGTGCTGGGTTCTCTGATTGCTTTTATTGCCTTGGCTCACTATTGGGAACCTATTGAGCATGGTCGAAAGGAAAATTGGCGGACGGCAGCCGAAGTACTTTCAACTTCCATAAATGACTCGACTGCATTTGTTGTGCTTCCAGGACATTATCGATTGCTAATCTATTATGCTCCCGGTATTGAGAAACAGTGGGAGCAAATTGACGTGCAGGCCGACGCTGCGGCGGCAGAGCGCAGAACAGCGGAGCTTGCCCGGACAAAACGCGACATCTATTATTTGAGACATGACGTTGTTCAGAATTTGCGGGATCCTGACGACAAAATGATTGCTGCACTAAGCAGATCAGGCAAACCGCTTTCAGTAACGCAACTAAATCCGCGCTTCAAAATATACCGTTGGGGATAAGATGCTGCTCTCGCGACCATCCACTTATGCCATTCGCGCGCTCCTGTATTTGGCCAAACAGGATACAACCGACCCGATTCTTGCTCCCACGATTGCGAGGGAAGAAAACTTGCCGGCTCCGTTTTTGGCTAAACTATTGCGTACGTTATCCGAAGCAAGGATATTGACGTCGAACCGTGGACCGGGCGGAGGCTATCGGTTGGCCAAGACAGCCGATCAGATTTCGTTGCAGGAGGTTTCGGAGTTGTTCGATGGCGTCACATTGGCCAATGAGTGTTTACTCGGCTATGGAAAGTGCTCATCGACAACACCGTGTCCCGTCCATACGCTGTGGGGGCCGCGCAAGGAATACATGCAGGAGTTTCTGTCCAGCACAACCATTGCGGGGCTACTTGCGCTCGATTCCAAACGCCTCGCACCAATCATCGACGAACCTCGACGAGGACGGCGACGGAAGAGTAGTTGAAAAGTTTAGAGATAAGAAGGGCTGTGCAAATGCACAGCCCTTCTTACGTACCGAATGATCTTCGAGCCTAATTCGCGAGGAAGAAGAAGTAATAGACATTCGCCACAATGGCCAGCTGACTGGCGACGGACGCGACATCCGAGACCAACTGCCAGGCAGAACCGTGCACGACGATCGTGTCTTCGGGTTTCAAGTCGGGAATCAGCCGTTTGTCGCCGGTCTTGATGTACTTGCGGACATTGACCGTTATGACGTCTTGCTCGCCTGAATCTTCTTCGCGCACAACTTTGACGTCCGACAATCGCGAACGCGCGCTCGGGCCGCCGGCCAGAGACATGAGTGCGACAAGATCTGTTTCAGCCGGAACATAGTACTGGCCGGGCCGCTGCACACGTCCCCAGATGTTCACGCGAATCAGCAGTTCATTGGCTTCATTAAGATAGTACTTGCTGCCTTCGCCAACGCGCTTGACCTGCGGAATTTTGAAAGATGCAGGTCCAACCTGAAGGTCAGATTGTGCGAACAGGCTGCCGACGGAAAGTGTCAGCAGCAGGAAAAGAAATGAAAACAATCGTGCGAGCCTCATTCGGCCTCCGTTTCGACTCACTCTTGATAGATAAATGTTGTGTACATTGCAGATCCGGCCAGCGGAAGGTCGTTTGTTTCCGACGCCGCATAGCTGATCGCATTCAATTGCCAGACATACGTACAGTCGTGAGTCATCGGGGTGAACGCACCGTTCACACCTATGGTCAACGCATTAGAGTTTTCGTAGAGCTGCACGTCATAATCCCAAATCAATGAATCCACTCCGTACCACTCTGAATAGACTCGTATTTTGTAAAATGACAGATACGTACTGGTGCCGCCAATTGGATAATTCCACATGATCTGCGTGTCGTTGCCCGTACCTTGAACAGACAGATTGTACGGATTGTAAATCATACGGTAATACACGGAATCGCTCCATTCCGAGCGATTGCCGGCGGTGTCATACGCCTGTACCTGCCACCAGAAGCCGTGTGTAATTCCTTGATCATCTGGCGCGAGCAGATTCGCTGGGTCGCCAAACTGATCCTCGCCGCGGTCTATCCAAAACAATACATAGTTGTTGGGTAGTTGGACATTCATGGCCAAGTCGGCAACGATGGGCGCTTCACTCGCGCTTGTCGTCTCAGCCCAGCGGCGCACACGGTAGCCTGCAAGATCGTCTTCAGGATTGCGATACCACTCGATGCGCGTCCAGTAGTTCCGATCCGTTAGCGTCGGTTCGGCGCGTACTCCCGTTTGAGGATAAATCGCGTCATCGCTGCGCGGCGCCATGCTCGGTTGCTGAGGCGGAATGTCGTCTCGGCTTTCAGTGTCCTGTCCGCAGCCGACAATCAGCGCAACGACAGAGAAAAGGAACGAGAAATATAGATATTTCATGCGCGCCTCACTTAATCTTGATGGACACGCTAACGCGGTGCGTTGTACCCAAGTCACGCGCATAGTAGGCGTAATCCGCGCTCATGCGCCAAAACATGACCCCTGCACCAGCGGACCACTCGTCATGCCAAAATCCGCCGCGCAGTGCAATGACATTCTCAAAATTATACTCAAGCCCAACGTGGCGGCGGCGTTCGTACCGCTTTTCCGTTTCATAGGCCAGGGTCATACGGCTGTTGCGTCCCGGCATCTTCTGTTCGAGAGCAACGGAGCTATAGAAGTTCGTCGGAACGGCATCTTTGACTCCTTCACCCCAATCAAGTTCGGTGCGGGTAAGGTCTTTTACCACAGCTCCGTAACACAACTTGGCGCGCCAATTTTCTAAGACGATTTCGTCAAGCGGAAAGCGGAATTGAATTCCTGCATCAGCGCCGATTCCGGTGCCCGAAGATTCACCGAGCTTGTTGTTTAGCAGCTTAAGGTTGACACCCACCGGCATTTCCAAGGGAACCGTGAAGTACGACCAGCCGAGATCAAGCGTGAACTGATTGTACTTGGCAAATGTAAAGAAGATTGCGGATTCGGTGTCCGAGAATAGGCCCGCGGGAGACGCTCCGGTGGCCGCCAGATATTCCTGAACCGAGTTGATGAATATAGTATCGCCATCTACAACCACGAAGCGAAACGCCGGCGCGCGCGCCAATATTTCAGCGACAGCCAAATCGTAATCGGGATGCTTCTGAATATCCGGCACGCCGAGTCTGACATAGTTAATTGCAAACACGGATCCCGTCACAGGGAGCGTGACACCGGTTGACGAGAAATTCGCCAAGCCGTCCCACAGATCGGCATACATTCCCGTCGCCTGAATTCCGGTAACGTAACCCATACCTGCGGGATTCCAGTAGAAGCTCGAACCGTCGTAGGTGTGTGCGGCCATCGCGCCACCCATCGCAATTCCGCGCGCACCAACACCGAGTTCGAGAAACTCCCCTGCGTACTTCGCGGCATGTGCGGGAATAACGATGATCAACGCAAGAGTGAGGATGCGGATGAGATTCTTCATTTGCGCACCTTCGCGATCTTAACGGTTTCTTCGATGGTTTGCTCGCCCTGTTTGGCTGTAATACGCGCGAAGTACACTCCATTGGCGACTTCATTTCCGTCGTCGTCACGGCCATCCCACTGCTGCGTCCGATAGTTTGCGGTGGACCGTTCAGAATCGTGGAGCGTTTTGATGAGTCGTCCCGACACAGTGTAAATCTTGATTTGCGTGAAGTCGTCGGTTACGCCGGTCAGAACGTAAGCAATCGTCGTGTTGCTCTCGAACGGGTTAGGATAGTTGATGGCCCATTCAAAACCGAAGTCTCCGCGAACTTCAAACTGCGTCACATAGGTGGAGGTATTGCCATGATTGTCCGTGGCAAATATCTTGACTTCGTGCTGACCCGTGTCCAAGTCAGGTTCGATCATTGCGGTCAGGCTGGAACCTGACGTCGAAGTGTCGTTCCACGCGATCAATTCTTCACGAACAGTATCGCCATCCAGCACGACGTAAAATGCGCCGGGAGTTCGCTGGACTCCGGCCGCATCTGAGAAGGTGGCAAAGAGTTGAGGATTACGGGGCACAAGCGCGCCTTTGGTGTAGCGCAAACCGCCGACGGCGAGTTCGATATTGGGGCCGCGGCTGTCAGTTTTCTGGAAGATCCCGATTTCACCCAAGTACGGAATATCTCCCGTAGCTCGCAGGCGCCAGATGATAAACGTGTCAAGCGGAGACGGCTGCGTCGGCACGGGAAACGCGCGCACAAATCCGATACTGTCGCGGGTGACTTCGTTATTCCTTGCCGCGAGCCAATGGTCGCGAGCGGGATCTTTGACGTAAAGTTGATAGGGCACAATCGGAACGCGGCTGCGTAATGTATCGCGTCCTTCAATTGAAACCGTGACATGTGCAGTCATGCTGTCCGATAGCGTTGCAACCGTGTCATCAAACATCGCCTTAAACGTTCCGTACGACCCTTGCGAAAACGGCTGGCGCAAACCCTGCCCCGACAACACGGCAATCTCAGCTTGTGAGTAGGTGCGTGGCTGAGTGTATCCAATCGCTGCGCTGTCCCGGTCCAGCACGTTTGGCGGAACTTGCAGGTACAGCGTGTCATTCTTCGTCAGCGACCAATAGCGATGCGGGCCGATTTGGAACGGACGCTCCAGAAAAGTTCCGCGGGGTCTTGAAGCGGGATAATAACTTGGAATTTGCAAAACGAAGTCACGGCGGTTGTTGTTCTCGCTGGACTCGTCATAGACGCTATCCGGGTCAACGATAACGGACACTTCGTAGCGACCGGGCTGGAAACTCGTGGGAATATACACTCCCTGCTCCGCTTCGCCGCTGCCAAGTGTGGAAATTGTGCTCTCCACAGTAAATGAATCAAGCACAACCGTGATGGTGTCGCCGCCCGTAATGTAAGTGGAATCTCTATCGGCATGAAGCCGCAACTTTACGTCACCGATTGTACCGGTTACGGAGCTTCTTTCAACGCGTACAGGCTGGAAATAATACGGTCTGCGGCCGCCGCTTTCACCGGGCGACGTCGAAAGCAAGAAGTTGAGGTTGAAGTCAGGCTTCTGTTCCAGCCTTAATGCAAAGTAATCCGACTCATACTCATCTTCGCCAACCGGCTTCACAAAGAACTTTACCCGATAGGAGCCGCCCTCAAGCTCATACGGCCCGAGCAAAGCCGGCTCTTGCCAGAAACCGGGATTGACTTGCACCATGTTCAACGTATCGAGTCTGATCGGCCCCTGAGCAGGCGTGTAAAGGCCGCGAAAACGCACATACTCGATATTATTCTGATGCAGAATTGTTGCGCCGACCCGGAACGGCACACCGTCATAGAGCACCGGGCCGGGAATTGGAGCGACGTCAAAAATCTGTACGGTTTCAAGACTGTCGGCAAGGAAGACCGGGAAGCAACCGATAGCATTCCGATTGAGAGTCAGGTCTGTCAGATAGACAACAA
This sequence comes from uncultured Alphaproteobacteria bacterium, assembly GCA_964587105.1. Lineage (GTDB taxonomy): Bacteria > Electryoneota > RPQS01 > RPQS01 > RPQS01 > JABWCQ01. The sequence continues at coordinate 169,275 of CAZPKG010000005.1, forward strand.
CTTGGCCTCGCGGTGACACAAAACTCGGCGCAGGAATAGGGGGCGAAATCCAGTTGCGGTCAAAAACATCATAGAATTCAATATTCTCGGGATCAAATGCCGGCGAATGCACGGAAATAAGGTTTCGGAAAACACGTCCTGACAGCGAATCCAGTCGATATCTGTATAGTTCTTCATTGTAGGGAAGAATGTACGCTCTGGTGAGGCTGTCATCCGGTATATCCCACGGTACAGTCAACGACACTTGAAAAGTACTATCGCCGGTTGTGTCGTGCGGAGTAATGACATTCGTCTCGCCAACAATTTCAGGATCGATCACCTCGCGCGGGACAAATAGCTGAACGCCCGGATCACCAAGCAGGTTCATCATCATCATCATCGAGTATGGCGACGTAAACGAAACCGGCGTGTTCAGCGAACTCCAGTAGCGGGTTTTGTTGAGTTGCGTGATTTCACCTAACGTGTAACCCGGTGGAGCGAGCGCGAAGTCAAACAGCTTTCTCTGCATGGCCTGACCTGCCACGGCCCACCCGACTCCAGATGAACTGTAAAATCCGATGGCTCCAACAATATCGTTATTATTGTTGCGCGTGAACATAAACGCTTCACCGAGCACGGCGGCTTGACTGCGGTCGTCAAACGCGCCGACATAGCAGGTGAAATTCGTAATGAACGGAAATGTCTCACGGTTATTCAGCAGTCGCACGCCTGATACGTCGATCAGCTTGCTGCCGGACCACACACCACCACCGCCGTGACCGTTGTAGTTCACCACAACACATCCGCGACGCAACTCATCACGCAAACGCGTCGGACCCTGTCCGCCGGGAATACTGTCCAGATACAGCCGGGTGACGTTTACACATTCATTGTCAACAAGCTGCTGAATAGTCGGCTCAGAAAAACCCGCCGCGAAATTAAACTGATTGTCCGCAACATCCGAAATCATGAGCACGTTGCTTTGAAACAACCCTTCGAAATCGGGGTTGTTTTCGTACCGGATGACTTTGCCGACATACGTTTGCAATTCTTGCGGGGTGCGGCACGAGATACGGCCGACAGCAATATCAGGAATGATGTCAAACTCTGGTCCGGAAACACAGCCGAATAGAACGTCGCCGGACGCCGTTCCAAATTCGAGCGTTGAAGGCGAAAACGACGGCAACTGATTGCCGGGAATACTTCCTTCGCGCTGTTCAAGGACGGCGTCACCGACCAAGCAAACGTGCGTCGGACGAACATCCCAGTTGTCGTAGGCATACTTCAGGAAATCGCGGATGGCAAACGGAGTACTCAAACCACCGGAGAATTGCTCATATACTTCCGTCAACGGAACGGTCAAGACCGAGTTGTTGAAGTTGATCCGGCGGAGACTGTCGAGAATATGAATTGACGAGTCGGCAAAGTACGGATCATAGACAATCATCACATATTCTGCGCCGGGATTATTTCTCAAATCAATCTCGATCGTATCCGGAACCATTGAGAACGGATGCAACACAAAGTTCTCGCCCCACACCAGCACGTCGTGCGGCGCGTCCGCGATCATCGGGAACCGCACGGCCCAGCTTGCGCTTTCGTCAGCGGGAGTCACTCGACGCACGTCAAGTGATGTCAAACGGCTCTGCCCAAGCTTCCAGACTTGAATATTGCGCGTATTAAAACCGCGAATGTCATAACCGACGGTATCGCGCAGCGTCGCATTGAAATCAAATCTGAACTCGCCGTTGCGCGAACGCATGTCGCGTTCATACTCCACTTCAAACCAGTTGACCAGAATCTTGTCCGCATTTCCCGATAGCGCATTTCCGGGAACAGTAACAGTAAACGTGTTGATGCCGTTAATCAAATCTTCAGTTTGAATATTGTTCTGCGAGCCGGAAAGTTTAGTCTGGAAGATAACTGGAGATTGCCCACCCCAGACCGCAGCCGTATCGCTACTATTTTGGCGCCCGACTGTCAAGCCGTTATCCGTCAAACCATTCAGCGAAACGGTGACATAGTGATTGAATCCGGGCGTTGCGCTGAAACCGGTAAGACAAGCGCGCACGACGACCGGTTCAAAGCTGTACGGCGGCGTAGGATTCGGGAAAGGGATAAAACCTTCGTAGTCGCGTGACGTAAGCGCGTCCACACGCTCGTCCATGAACCAATTGTCTTGAACGAGTCCGAGCGGACCCAGCCGTGTCAGCCTTTGACCAAGGAACTGTGGCGCATCACCTAACCGGTCGAAATAACGGTCGCGTTCAAAGTGAATTGTCGTGCGAACGCTGCGCTCGAGATCAAGATTCCACGTCGGCTGCCACGAACCGTTCTCTTCGCCCATCCGCAGGCCCGGCAAACCGTCGCCCCAATAGAGTTGATAGCAATTCTCAACCGTGAACGGATCTTGGTACAGAGACGGTTCGACGTCGATGAAAGTCTTTTCGTTCTTCTCACCGAAGAAATCTATGTGATCATAGAGATCAAACCGCCCATCGGCTTGTCCGTCCACGACAATTGGGATCTCGTGACCCTTATTATAGATATGCAGGTCCCACGGAGAAATCCGGTCAATCGGCACACCGGCCAGATGCATGTACTCACCAGTGAGCCTGACGATGCTGGTCTCACGGACGTAAATTCGCCAACTATTGACGTTGTAGATCGGGCCGTCGTGGTCGTCGAGATTTTGATTGTCTCGCGCTTCACGATGGTCAGGCGCCCGTGACGGCAAAGCTGTGTCAGCTAATTTTCCGAGCATCCCGCGCAGGGCTCTGGTCTCATTTGCCCGGTCTGAGAGCCTCATTTCGCCATTTGCCGAATTAGGCCTGATTATTTGAATCCGTGCCTTCTTGAGGTACCGGCCTTGACCCGTTAAAGCATTGATTTGAACGGGCCTAAGATTCAAGGCCAGCAGTCTGTGGCCGCGATAGATACCTGATTCCGAAAGCTCAACAATCCGCGTTGGCCAGAGTTCAGCCTTCTTTTCGGTGCGTAGTTGGCGCTCTCGCATCCCAACAGAGTCGCTGGAGGATTCCTTGGCCCACACGGTGTTCGGAGTTGAGGACGAGGGGCGCGGGTCCAAGATAAAATCCTCGGGCATAGGGAGGCACGGGCCGAGATCAAACGGCTCGTACTCTGCCTCAACAAGCGTGACGCTTGCCGCTCCGGGCAACGCATCGAGAAGCTCTGTCACACCGGGTAAGAGCACGACACCCGGTTCGTGAACAGGGTCACACCCAGCCATTTGAATCGCAGTGAGCATTCCGCTTTCCTGGTCGCGGATCGGTTCAAGCGGCGGGGCCACCCAATCGAGAACCACTCTCTCTCCGGAAATCTCGCGCAGCGTGATGCCGGGCTCGACCGATTTTGCAAGCTGGAGAGCTTTCTTCGTTGCCTGATTTTTGCCAGCCGAGAAGCCTTGCCAGAACAGACCGGCAAGGGCGACTAAGACTATGACTATGATACCTTTAGATTTCATGTTGCTATAGAGTTGGCCACAAACAAAAAATTCGCTGACCTCTCCTCCATTCCATGCAACGCCCCAAAGGGAGGCCATCCCTGAGGGATAGCTTCCAGAGTTCTACGAGGTTACATCGAACGGAAGAAAAGTTAGCGAATTTTCGCTGGTGGTCTCTCGTTTCCGAATTACCTCGGAGTATAGGTATCTTTTTCCAGCTTGTCAAGCGAAAAGTGGGGCTTAAACCTAATATTTCCGTGCTTATGGCGCGCATTGGGATATTCAGGCTTCATAGTGCAAATGCCAGACCTCGGTTGACCCACTTCCCTCAGAAAGTGGGGGGAAAGTGGGGTTTTTGCCTTGAAGTCCAGCATAAATTTCGCTATAATGTTGAGTTCCGGAAACTGATTTTACTCGACTTGGCCTTTGGGAGGGCCGTTCATGTCACTTGCCGTAAATTTCGGCTTTGCTTATTCCAAGAAGCTTGCCGGCCACGGAATTTCCAATGAGATGCTGAAGCCCGCGCTCGAACGCACGGCTAAGGCTTTGGATCATATTCGCACCGAACGAGGAGCCAACAAACTCCCCTATTTGGACTTGCCTGAAGATGGCAAGACCAAGGCCGCCTGCAAAGAGCTTGCGGATAGATTCGCAGGTTATGAGAATTTCCTGCTTTCAGGCATCGGTGGCAGTTCGCTTGGGCCATTGGCGATTTTCAATGCGCTCGGTCACCCGCTGCACAATATGCTCTCCGGAGCCAAGCGCAAGAATCATCCACGATTTTTCGCGCTCGACAATGTCGATCCCGTGCAAGCGGACGCGCTGTTCAATTTCTGCAAGCCGGAAAAAACGGTTTACAATATCATCTCCAAGAGCGGCGCAACGGCTGAAACGGCTGCGGCGTCGCTGATCATTTTTGATCTGCTGAAGAAGCGGATGGGCAATGATTGGAAGAAGAATATCGTCTGCACGACGGATCCGACGAGCGGCGATTTGCGCAAGCTCTGCAACGATGAAAAATTTCAGACGCTGCCGCTGCATCCGGGAGTCGGCGGACGCTTTTCGGTTCTGACTCCGGTGGGCCTATTCCCATCCTATTGCTTGGGCTTTGACGTGGATGCGATGCTTGCCGGTGCGGCGGAAATGCGCGAGCGTTGTTTGGATAGCGACGTACAAAAAAATCCCGCCGCGCAGATGGCCGCCTTGCTCTATCTGTTCGACAGCACGCAGCACAAGAAGATGCACGTGATGATGGCCTACGCGAATGGACTTTACGGCATGGCCGATTGGTTCAGGCAGTTGTGGGCCGAATCGCTTGGTAAAGAGGCCGATAACGAAGGCCGTATCGTGAACGTCGGCCCGACTCCGCTGAAAGCTCTCGGCGCGACCGACCAGCATTCGCAAGTTCAACTCTACATCGAAGGCCCCTACGACAAGGTGTTCCTGTTCCTCGAATGCAAGAAATTCGGTAAGCGCATGAAACTCCCCGAACTTTATGACAACGTTTCTTCGTTGAACTATCTTGGCGGGCAAACGATGAACAAACTCATCGCCGCCGAATTTGCCGCGACGCGCGAAGCTCTCGCTCAGCGCGGACGTCCTTCGATTTCCATCACTTTCCCCGAAGTTGACGCACATGCCGTCGGTGAATTTTTCATGCTATGGGAAATCACGACATCCATCGCAGGCGCGCTCTACCGCATCAACCCCTACGACCAGCCCGGCGTCGAATTAGGCAAGCAGTTGACCTACGGCTTGATGGGCAGAGCGGGTTTTGAAGACAAGGCCAAAGGGATTAAGGTGTAATATGAAGCTATCCGTACAAAACTTCCGCTCGATCAAGGACGAGACATTTGATCTTGCCCCCATCACGGTCTTCTATGGACCGAACGGCTCAGGCAAATCAACAGTTTTGTACTCGCTTCTGACGTTCAAGAATATTGTTTTGAATCCGAATCAAAGGGTGGAGGCATTTTTTGACTACGGGTTCTTGAATTTAGGTGATTTTCGCGATGTAGTCTTTAATCATGACAGAAGATCGAAAATCCGTCTCAAGTTATTAGAACCTGAGAACAACCCAAAAGCATTCTACGAGATATCATTCAGCGGTGAGACTGCTCAAGCAGAAATATCGTTTGATTATCCTCTATTTGACAAACCTATTGGTGCCAAAACAGACATATACTTCCCATACAGGTTGACTCAGCAGGTTTTCGTAGAAACTAAGTTCCGTGACGGTGACGCAATAACGCTATATTGGAACGGTATTACGTTTACAGGATCGGCGATGCGTACAGATATTGCAGACGTACATGCAGATAAGATTCGCGAGGCTGGGTCTTTTGCTCAAACAGAGCTCAACCATGTTGGAATTGTGCCACTGAAACGGGGTTTCACGCGACCTTTTTATTCACCTCTTCCAATTTCTACATCACAGACTACCGAGGAAGATATTGCAACGTTTCTTGCTATTGAAAGATACTTCGACGGGAAGCTAAGTGGCTATTTAGAAGAAATCGCAAAGAGAGAATTTCGAGTCAATTCAGCGGGGGGAACTGGTGTTTACTCATTTGATCTTATTGATCGAGCTTCACGAGTTCCATGCAACATAGTAAATGATGGATTTGGAATAAATCAATTAGTTCACTTGCTTGCGATATGCCTGCAAGATAGGCATTCGTTTGTTTGTATTGAGGAACCAGAAATCCATCTTCACCCTTCCGCAGTTCGCGCACTTGCTCAAGCCTTTATTAAGATGACAAAGGAAGAGGGAAAGCGCTTTGTCATTGCGACACATAGCGAAGTATTTATCTCGACGTTGCTTGCTGAAGTTGCAAGGGGCAACCTTAAGGCTGACGATTTGAGTTGTTATCTGACAACAAAGGAAGGCAAGGAATCCAAGTTCGAAAAGCAGGAAGTGAACGAGAAGGGGCAGATTTCAGGAGGGTTGCAAGCCTTTGCTCAAGCTGAGCTTGAAAACACGAAAATCTTGCTTGGATTGTCTGACTAATTATCCGATTTATGCGGATTGTCATCAATGAATGGTTGATCGAAGACGCTCTGGGAAACAACGGAGAACATCGACAAGCCTTGTCACTCTTAGTGTTCGAACAGTTTACAGTTCGCGAAGATTTGTTGATTGTGCTTGAAAAAAGCAAATGGACATGGAAGGCGCTTCAGTTGTGGAAGCTCCAAAATCAAGGAGCGCGCAGGGTATCAAAACTCTTCATGGGTTCAGTTTGGGAAGATCCCGCAAACTGCGAGAGGATTCCAAGAGACGAACGTTTTGCTTTGCCGGAGTCTCTAAGCCATGTGGATGACGACGACCGCTATCTTATCGAAGCATATTTGAACGGGAATGCCGAACTACTTGTGACGACGGACAAGCAACTAATCGAATTCTGCAAAAGATCTGAGAATCCTCGAGTAGTTGCTATCCACCGCGACGACTTCCTCCGCTCATGGAACATCGCACCCTAATCATACTTTTCATCTCTGCCACCCTTTCCGGTTGCGCGCACACATTCACAATCGAAAAGAATGCGCCGCCGCAAAGATATGCTGAAGCGCAAAATTTCTTGCATCAGCGTCCGGCGAGATTGTTTACGAAAGTCGGAAAGCACATGCGCGTCACCGATTGGCACATCGGTCCTGATTCAACCGTGTTTCGGATTGATGGTGCCAGCGACAGAATTGTGATGCTGAACGACCGCATTCGCACGCTGACCACACAGGATTCTCGCAGGGGTTTGCGCGACGGAGCGCTGATCGGCGGATTCAGTGGTGGCATTGTCGGGCTGTTTATCGGGTCAATCATGGCAACAATGCAAGGGAGTTGCGACGATTGTAGTATGAATGATCATAGTGGAACGTATGTGTTTTCAGGACTCGGCATCGGTGCAGGCATCGGCGCTGTCACCGGAGCACTAATCGGTACACATACCGGCGCAATGCGTACTGTTGTTTTTCACCCCGACCCGCACGACCCACGCCGCTGGGAATATTTGCCTCGATAGATAAGACAATTATTGATCTTTACAAGTAGATTCGGAACACACCTTAGAGGTGGCTTATGGATTCCGACAAGATACGCCGGATTAGAATTGTAATGAGAAGTTTATCGCTTTTTATTTTGATAATATCCCTCTCCGGCTGCGCGCACGTCTTGTATATCGAGAAAAGTGCACCTTCTGAAAAGTATGTGCAGGCGCAAACTTTTTTGCATCCGAAGCCTGCAAATCTGTATCTGAATACCGGGAAGAAATTTCTGGTAACGGATTTGCACATCGGGCAAGACTCGACAGTGTTTCGGATTGACGGAACTACAGATCGAATTGTGATGATGAACGACAAGATTCGCAGCATCACAACACAAGACGAGCGGAAAGCGACAATCAAAGGCGCGAAAATCGGAGCTGTTGTCGGAGGTGTTCTTGGTCTTGCGGTCGGTGGCTTGATTTCTTCTTGGGACAATTCCAAAGATTGCGAAACCGGACCCGCAGATTACGACTACGGGAGTTGCGGTCAAGATGACGACAATGACGCTTTGATTGTACTTTCGAGTATTGGTTCTGGAATTCTTGTCGGAGCTTTGACAGGCGGAGTCATCGGCAGTCAATCAGGAACGTATCGAACGATTATGCTAAACTGGGATCCGAAAGACGCAAGACGATGGGAATATTTGCCTCGATAATTATTTTGATGATGCCGATTTCGATAATGGCTTCCGACCTTACTTCAATCCCCTTTCAAACCAATTCCGGTGACACGACGACGCTTGAATCTTTCAAGGGTCAAGTTGTGCTGATTGTGAACACAGCCAGCGAGTGCGGGCACACGCCGCAATATGCCGGTATGGAAGCGATTTACGAGAAATATAGAAGTCAAGGCTTCACGATAGTCGCTTTTCCGTCGAACGATTTCGGCGAACAAGAACCCGGTACGGACGCGCAAATCAGAAATTTCTGCACGACGATGTACGGTGTGCAATTCCCGTTGATGAAGAAGATTTTGGTGTTGGGTGAGAACAAGCATCCGCTCTACAAATATCTGGTCGAGCACAGCGAACCCGCCGACGAAATTCAGTGGAACTTCACGAAGTTCTTGCTTGACCGCAACGGAAACGTTGCCGCGCGATTTCACTACAAAGTGAAGCCCGATTCCCCCGAAGTAATTGCGAAAATTGAAGAGTTGCTGGGAGATAAACCTTCGGAATGACACGCAGTCCGGTTTTTCTGCCCGCTTCAGATAAGTACCTCCCGTTAGCCTTCGCTCTGCTGCCCGTTGTGGTTGTATTTTGGGCCACACAGGTTTGGGGGATCGCGGTATCCAAGGAACAATTTGTTTGGCTTGCGCAGGCCAACGAACTTGCCGCCGGTGCAAAGCTCTCGTTTGCCAATGCAAATTATCCCGCCGGTCCTCTCTGGCCGCAGCTGTTGTCATATTTCGCCAAAGGCGGCTTCGCGATTGAGTTTGTCGCGCGCATTTGGCAAGGTTTGATGCTTGGATCGCTGCTCTATACCATCACGCGGTTTTATTTGCGGCATTTGCTCTCGCGCGTCGTCGTTGCCGGAGCATCGCTCGCAGCGTTTACGGGATTCCTGCTATTGTCGGAAGTTTTCTCGCTGTCACCCTTGCCGACGGCGCTCTTGCTTTGCACGTTAGGACTCTTGGCGCTCGCGAGATTCTTGCTCGAAGAAGAGATTCTGGCTTTTCTCGCCGCCGCTCTTTCTATTGGAGCCGCTACACTCATCTGGATTCCAGCACTTGTAATCGCGTTGGGTTGCGCACTGGCAATCTTGCTGGGCGGACGCGGCAATCTCGGACGCAGATTTTCCGGCGTCATCTTTTTCAGCGCGGCGGCAGTTGCTCCCGCCCTTTATTTTTTATCACAAGTATCGGCGCCGCGCTATGAATGGTTCGGCGGCATTCTTCCGGCGGTAGATGCAATTTCCGCTTGGACGATGTGGGCAACGTGGCCGGTTTGGCTGCGTGTTTTGTTGACGCTCGCGGTATTGATAAGTTTGCTCTATGTCTATCTGGCCACTCGCGGCCCGGCGGGTATCGGTCCTGCGCTGAAGCGGCGTGAATTGCAAGTTTGGATTCTGCTCTGTTTTGTCTGGCTGTTGCACCTGTTGCTGTTTCCTTTGACAACCACATTGGTGGTGCTCATTCCGGCATTTGTCTTGTGGCCCGCGCTCGGAATTGACAGCTTCAGAGATTTTACTCCCGTGTCAACAGCATGGGCCGGCAAAGGCACCGCTGTTGCCGTCTGGTCATGTTTGATACTTTTACTGATTCCGGTTTGGCAAGCGGGCGCATTCGGTTGGAAGACCTTTCAAGCAGGTGACGGCGTGCGCGGATTTGAATTTCAATCCTCTCCCCTGCTGACTGAACTACGCGCTGATCAGAAACGTCCGCTCTATTCTGATGATCCTGAACTCTTGACTTTCGCGCTAAATCGCGAGATTAAGAAATTGCCGGATGACTTGAAATCGCTTGAGTTGGTAGAAAGCCGCGTCGTCATTCTTGGAGATTCCTGCCCTCCCGGAATTTGCAAGGATGACAGCGCCACTCATCCAACGCTAACATTTGCTTCGAAACTTGCCGTGCGCGAAGGGTTACTTTACGATGTAACATTCCGCGCACCGGAACCCGCCTTGACCGCCTCGGATTCCCTCACAATTCCGTAATCTTTTTCACTTATCATACTCCTTTCCCATGACGTTGCGCATCTTCGTAACTTTGTTGTTGTTGTCCGCTTGCTCATTTGCGCAAGCACCGCAGCCTGACAACGGCGCAGGCACTCGCCCCGGCGCATTCTCGCCACGCTCTTTAAGCCTCGGTCACACTTATCTCACGAATCAATTGGGTTCGGCATCATTGATGGGCAATCCAGCCACGCTCGCTGACCAGACAAGCCCGTGGGATCTCGGATTGAACGCAGACGTGGCGCGCATCAAGGAGACACGCTCATACCCGTTCTATGACGCCTTCGACGGAGTGCTGGGGTATAACAACTATGCGCTAAATGATCACGTCTATTCCAAACTTGACGGCGGCGCGGCCTATCGTCTCAAGCAGGATAAACTCGAATCAATGGTCTTTTCTGTCGGAACGTATTCGGCTTATCAATTCGGCTACACGTATCACGAAGAAGTGCGCAATCGTTTCACTTCAGGTGGTGTGCAGGATTTGATTTTGGGACAAAACGTGCTCGAAGTTGAAGGCGACTTGCGCGCCTATTCGCTTGGCGCCGCAGCGGCTGAGGGTAAGCTGGCGATGGGTTTCAGTCTCTCCTTTTTGAGCGGAGATTGGGGCTACGTCAACGGAGTCTATTTTGCAAGCCCTGACTCGCTCGATTTAGTCAACCGCGTGGATTACACGCCCGACGGCACTCCTGCTGAATTGAATTTCGGTGGAACTTACGACGTCAACGATCGCATTCGCGTGGGCGCCCGCGCACTCTTCCCGACGGGAGAATTGAAGTACAAGTTTACGAGCAATCAATCCGTTGGCGACACGACCACAAGATTTGAAGGAACGTCTTCTGTAAAATATCCGTCGCATCTTGCAGTAGGTTTGCAATATCGTCCGCAAAATGAATTCCGCCCGCAAGTCTATCTTGAAACGGAAATGCACACGTTCAGTGAAGTCAGCGATGAGTTGAACGACGTGCTTGAGTTCCGCGCCGGCGCCGAACAACAGATTGTTCCGGGCACTCCGGCGCGCTTCGGGTTGGTCTATTCAACATCACCGACCGACAAAGACCGCGCCTCCGCATTGTTCACAGCGGGCGTCGGCTTCATTCTGCGGAACATGCGCGCCGACTTCGGACTCGAGTTTGGTGAAATGAATTATGCCGCCGACGATCTCTTCCCACAGTCGCTTTACGGCGAAACGAATCGTGAAGATCGCGACCGCGTCGAAACGGCGGTATTTCGCGGCATGATTTCACTCGGCTGGGAACTATAGACAAAGTGGAACCGCTGGTTACGATCGGGCTTCCAATCTACAATGCGGAAGCGTATTTGGCTGAGTGTATTGAATCAATCAAGGCGCAGACGCTGAGAGAATTCGTTGTCTTGGCAGTATTAGATGGCCCAACAGACGACTCGGCAAGTGTCTTGCGAAAGCATGCCGATTCTCGGTTTCAGATAATCGAGAACATGGAGAACCTCGGGGTCGCAAAAACGAGTGACCTCATTTTGCATCATTGTCAGACTGAATTGATTGCTAACATGGATTCTGATGATGTAATGGTACATGATCGAATTGAAAAGCAGTACGGCTATATGCAGGCACACCCAAGTATTGACATGCTTGGCACATACTTCGACAAAATTGATAGGTCAGGTAGTAGGATCGAGTTACCCTACCGTTTCGGCGTAACGCCTGAAGAGATTCGTGAAGAATTTCGTCTATATCCGGCACTTCACAAACCTACTCTGATGTGCCGTACCGAAAGAATTAGACAATTGGGTGGCTATCAAAGCAAGTACTCTGAAGATTCAGTAATGTGGCTCAAAGGTCTTGCAAACAACTATCAATACGCCAATCTACCCGAATGTCTGCATCACTATCGAATCCATTCTTCCTCCATTATGGTCCGCTTGCGCGAGCCCTCGCTCAAAGCATTGGACGACGCTTACGCCGAGTTCGGGCCGCAGATTTGGGGTGCCCGCGCTCCTGATTATGTTTCCGGCGCAACTCGGATGGAGCGTCTGAAACGCCGTCTAAAACGAAATCTCACTTCTTTCTTTTCCAAATGAAACATGTTCTCATTCTCATATCGCTCTTAATGAGTTCCGCTCTGTTTGCGTCTGCACCGGAAACCTACTCCATCGTGATTTGTCACACCAATGACGTGCATGGCGGCGTGGACTCTTCTCAAGCGACGTTCATGAATCCGGAATTTCCACCGGAGTTAGGCGGCGGCGCCTCGCTTTCAACGCTTGTGACACGGTTGCGGAAATATGCAGTGGACAACGGCAAAGGGTTCTTGCTGCTGGACACTGGAGATATTTTTCAAGGCACGCTTGTTGGCACGAAGAGCGAAGGCGAGGCCGTTGTTCGCTATATGAATGAAGTGAACTACGACGCGTGGGTATTGGGCAATCATGAATTTGATCTTGGACGACAGATAACTGAACGATTGATGAAACAGGCGACGTTTCCAGTTTTGTCAGCCAACACGTACGACATCAAAAATGGCGACACGACTCATTTTGCTGGAACGTATATCATCAAACAACTTGGGCCGCTAAAAGTTGGCGTGGTCGGCATTACGACAACCGGAACCGAGCGCGCAAGTTTTGCGGACAATGTGCGCGATTTATACTTCGCGCCGGAAACTTCCACGCTTGCGATGTATCGCGATAGCTTGCGTGCGATGGGCTGCAATGTTGTTGTTGCCGCTTGTCATTTGGGACTGCCATTCGACCGTTGGGATGCTTGGGACGACCTTGAACGCCACGAGCAGGAAGGCTGGAAATCGGATTATGTGCGCAATGCGTTTGAGCTTGCCCGCCGCGTCTCGGGGATTGATATTTTGTACGCGGGCGATATTCACGTCGGCTATGTCGAGCCGTGGGTTGATCCGGTGACACATACGCCGTGCTTTCAGGGTTACGGTCGCGGCACGAATTTGATGGCGGTCGAGTTTGAGTTTGACGTGGCGACAGGACAACTACTCGGATGGAAGAATTTCTCCGACGAGAGCACGTTGATTACATTGTTCTCGGATCAGTTTCCGCGTGATCGAAAGGTTGCTGAAACGATTGACACCGTCGTCGCGCGAGTGGAAGTTGGATTTAATGAAGTCATCGGCGAGGCCGAGCAGCCGATTACTCGTATCGGTGAGGCTGAATCTGCTTTAGGAAATCTCGTCTGCGATGCAATGCTCTGGCGACTCAAAGGAGATATTTCGATCACCAACAAGGGTGGTGTTCGAACGGACCTGCCGGGTGGGAATCTGACACCGCAGGACGTGTTCAACGTTTTGCCCTTTGACAATACGCTCGGATCTGTTGAAGTCAGTGGAACCTTTGTCAAAGAGATGATCGAAGACAAAGTTGCTTACGGTGGGAGCGGCTTGTACGTCGGCGGAATGCGTGTGAAAGTGGATCGTACGCGCGAAAAAGGCGACCGAGTGGTTCTATTGGAGATCGGCGGGAAGCCCGTTGAAGCCGATAAGACCTATCGCTTGGTGACGACGGACTATTTGTTGGAAGGCAATTCGGGAATGGAGAAACTCTCAGCCTTACGCAGTCAGGCTGCCGTTGAGTCGGGCGTCTTCATGCGCGAAGCGATTATCGAGTACATCAAGTCACACACACCGCTGCATCCGAAGTTGGATGGCAGATGGCAGTTTGTTGACAGAAGCTAATTTACATTTCTTTTCAGAAGATAAATCAGGAGACGGTAAGATGCGATTGAAAGCAATTTTATTGCTGTGCTTGTTAGCCCCGATGGCATTCGGGCAGGTTATGCTGAACGAAGTGCTGTATGACAATCAGGGTACAGATGATCCGGGGATTCTTTACACAGAAATTTACGGCCCAGCGGGAACGAGTCTCGCGGGCTGGTCAATTGTCGGCATTAACGGCAACGGCGGCGCAGTTTATCTTACGGTTAACTTAACCGGCACGATTCCTGATGACGGTTATTACGTTGTCGGCGGTGCGAATGTGCCGAACGTGGATCAAGTTTCTCCGCACGACTGGCAGAACGCCGGCAGCGCAGATGCTGTTTCGTGCGACGGACTTGACTTGCGGAACAGTCAGGGACAAACGGTCGATCACCTTTGTTACGGTCAGTGCGACGCAGACGACAATTGCACCGGCGAAGGCGGCACGAATGCTCCCGATCCGTTCCCGTCACAGGGCGTGAACTATCCAGTTGCTCGTATTCCTGATCATACTGACACTGACAACAACGGAAATGATTGGGCGAGCGCAGATTCGCAATCACCCGGCGCGCCGAACAGCGGTGAGCCGTGCGATCCGTTGAATGTTGTATTGGAAGAGATTCGTGAAAACGATGACATGGGAGTTCCCGCTCTGCTTGGAACGTTTGTCGTTGTGCGCGGAATCGTGAACGTAAATAACTACACACTTGACAGTTTGACTGAGTCAAATTTCTTCATTCAAGATGACAACGCGGGTGTCAATGTATTTCGGGGAACGGTTCCGGCAGGAATCGCGGAAGGCGATTGCGTTGAAGTATCTGGCTGGGTTGGTCAGTTTAACGGCTTGACTGAAATCGTGACTTCAGGAGCGGGCAACTGTACGTTTGGAGTTGAAATGCTGGAAGGCCCCGGACCTTTGTCTCCGCTCGTATTGACCGGCGCATCCTTCCTCGAAGCATTCGAAGGCATGTTGGTTGAAATTCGCAATGTCACCATCGTAGGCGGCGACCCGTGGCCTTCGGGTGCAGGGCAAAACGCGAATGTGAATGTCACCGATGGAAATGGAACGCTGACGATTCGCTTCGACGGTGATTCACAAGCGGGAACTGCGCCACAACCGTCGGGCGCTTTCACGGTGCGCGGTATCGTGACGCAATTTGACAACAGCTCGCCCTATGAAGACGGATATCAAATCACCTTGCGTTATCCGACGGACGTGATTGCGGGTTCAGCGGTGGGTGATGAGCCGATTGCAGTGGCTGAGAGTTTCACACTTGTGAACAGCTATCCGAATCCGTTCAACGGGATTGCAAATATCGAGTTCTCGGTCGGCAGCGCGCATGAAATCAACGTGACCATCACTGACGTGCTGGGCCGCGAAGTGTTCACGAATAATTTGACGAATCTCGCTCCGGGCACGCATCGTATGCAGTGGTCACCTGAAGGCGCGGCGGGATTGTATTTCGTGCGCGCGACATCCGGTGCGACGGTCCAGTCCACAAAGCTGTTGTATCTGAAATAGTTTGACTGGGGCACCCGCAGTGAGTGCCGCCGGGAATATGAATTGTGAACGCTGATATTCAATGGTAGCGGCTGCCATTGTGGCCATTGGATTCAGTCAAACAAAGAGCGGGCGACCTTATGGGCCGCCCGCTTTCATTTGCATTGGTTGCGCTCAGTACAACTCGACGACTGTGCTGCCGTAGTCATCTTGATTAGCGCCGCCGTCGTGCATGTGCTTGACGAGCGGATGGCGTTGCAGGAATTCACGTACACGGACTCGCAATGCGCCGGTACCTTTGCCGTGAATGATTTTTACGCTGGGGTATCGCTGTTCTGATGCCACGGCGAGATAGCGGTCAATCATCGGAACGGCCTCGTCGCCGAGTTTGCCGCGCAGGTCAAGCTCGCCCGTAATACGCTCGTCGGACATCTTGACATTGACTTTGATTTGTTCGGATTTCTTCTTCTTGACCAGCTCAGGCATGAACAGTTTTTCCGAATCAAACCACAAGCGGACGCCGTTCATCTCAACTTCAACTTGCTTGCCGCCGCGCTTCGTGTTTGTGATGACGCCATCGCCTTCCACACCGTCGACGCCAACTCGCAAACCGACTTTGATGGCCTGCGGTCGTCTGCGCTCAGGAGTCGGCTCTTTGAGTTCTTTGGCGGTCTTGACTTTCTCGACATCGAGTTTTGAGCGCAGTTCGCGGAGTTTCTCACGCGCGGATGTGACGGCGGCTTTTTCAGCTTGTTGCTCTTTGATATCGCGAACGAGTTTTTCGATTTCGCCGCGCGAGTCTTCAATCAGCTGCTCAGCTTCAACTAAAGCTTGCTTGCGGGCTTGCGCTTTGGTGCGTTTCAGGTCTTCCGAGCGCTCTTGATAGAGCTTTGCCAATCCTTCATACTGAGTCATCTTGAGATCGGACTCTTTGCGCAGCTTTTCATACTCTTCGATCTTGCGCGAGAGTTCGCTGACAAGCTCCTCAAGACCAAGCGCCCCCTTATCAAGAAAATTGCGAGCGCGCGTCAAGACGCGTTCAGGAAATCCGACACGCTGGGCAATTTCAAGGGCGTAACTTGATCCGGGCAGGCCTTCCCGAAAATGGTATGTCGGCACAAGACTTTCTTCATCAAACGCCATCGAGCCGTTGACCAAGCCTTCGGTTTCGTGGGCGAAAGCTTTGAGAGCGCCATGATGAGTTGTCACGATGCTCACGGCATTTTGCAAAGTCCACTCAAGCAGCGTCGCCTGCGCAAGCGCGGCTCCGATGGCAGGATCAGTTGACGACCCGATTTCATCGACGAGCAGCAGCTTGTTGCGTGCGGGTTCTTCGGTCATTTTTCGTAGCCGCGCAACGTGCCCCGTGAAGGTTGACAGATCTCCTTCGAGCGATTGCGCGTCGCCGATATCGGCCCAGATGCTCTCGAAGTGCGGGAGTTGACTTCCTGATGACGCTGGAATAAATAACCCTGCGCCGGCCATTAGACTCAATAGTCCAACGGTTTTCAACGCAACGGTTTTGCCGCCTGCGTTCGGGCCGGAAATTACCACACTGCGAACGGGAGGAACCACTTCAATCGTGAGCGGAACGACCGTTTGCAGTTTGCGCTCGCGGACGCGTTCGAGCAATAATGGATGCTTGGCGCGCCATAACCGAATGACACCGGAATCGTTTAGCTCCGGCGCAGATGCTTCCCAACGTAATGCCAATCGTGCGCGCGCATAGAGTTCATCAAACTCGGCCATAATCTCAAGCGAGAGTACGATCTCTTCAAGATGCTCATGCACGAGAGCCGTAAGCTTCAACATGATACGGTGAATCTCGCGCTTCTCTTCGAGTTCAAGTTGGCGGAGTTTATTCGAGATCGGCAGCGTTTCCACAGGTTCAAGAAAAACCGTTGCGCCGGAAGCGCTCGTGTCCACCATCACGCCCTGGACTTTGTGTTTGGCGTCATCGCGCACGGGCAAGACGAGTTTTCCGTCGCGAAAGTTCACGACACTATCCTGCAAGAAGCCCTGGTCGGCCCATTTTTGCATAATGGAACCCAAGCGATCTTCGAGATGCTTGCTCTCTTTTCTGCGGTCGTGACGCAAACGCTTCAGTTCGGGCGAAGCGTCGTCAAAGAGTTCTCCGTCTTGATCAATGGCGGACTCGATGGCTTTGGCGATTTTTCCGTGATCCCACAAGCGGTTGGCGAGCCCGGCAAGCTCCGGCAAATACTCACCGCGAGTGTGCAGTTGTGTGCGGATGCGGTTGTAGCAGGAAATCGTCTCGGCAATTTTGCGCAGCTCGAACGGATCGAGGCTCGCACCCTCGATGCTTGCGCGGGACAACGATTCGCGCGTGTCGGCCAGTCCATCAATAGGTAAACCGCCATCGGTCTCGGTCAACACACGCACCATCTCTTGCGTGCGAATCAAAAGCAATTCCGCGCGGTTTTTCGAGACGGGAACTTCGAGTGCTAAAAGCCGCTCCGCCCCCAAGGGCGAAGCGGCCAATTCTGCGGCAATATTAATCACGCGCTCCCATTCGAGCGCGTGCAGTGTTTCTTCTCCAATCATACCCAATTACGTTTTTCCCAATTCTCCCAGTGCGTGATGTCGTATGCTACTTTCTTGCCGACCCGAATCAATTTTGATTTGTTCATGAACTCGCTCATGTGCCCGCTCGCATCGGCCCATTGAATCACGAGCACAAGCGCTGCCAGCAGAAAAATTCCTTTCGCGGTTCCGCCGAACAAACCGAGTATTCGATCCGGCCATTTCAGTTTTGTTCCGTCAATCCACGTGTGCAATCGATGACCAAAATAGGCAAACACAAGATAGATGAGCAGGAAGAACAACAGAAACACCAGTCCCGACGCCCACCGCAATTCCCAACCCGGATCGGCAAAGCGGCCCGCAAGTTCCTGCAACTGATCGCGGAATAACAGCGTCATGAGCAAGCTTGCCGCAAGTCCGATGGTAATCATCAGCTCGAACAAAAAGCCGCGCCGGATTCCGCCAATGCCGAAACCGATGAGCAGGAAGATGATTAGGATATCTAAGATGTGCATGTTCGAGAATTATTCCGGCACTTGACCAAATCCAAGTAGTTTTTCCATTCGGCTGAACACGTATGAAAAGCCTTGCACCTTCGGGCTTTTGTTGCCTTCGATGGTGTAAAGAAATCCGTCTTTGACGGAATGAACAAGTCCAACGTGCCCTTGCCAACCGTCTGCTCTGACACGCCACCAAACAACGACGTCGCCGGGCTCAGGCGAGTAGCCGCTTTGTGGTTCGTGAGCCCAACCTCGGCTTTTGAATTGCTTAAGAATATCGCGGGCGCCGAGTGAGTAGTTGAAGGGACAGCCGCCGGAGTTTTGATCATAACACCAACTTGTAAAAGCGGCGCACCAACTTGATCCTTCTGGGCCGAATCCGTTCAAGTATTTCCGAACCCATTTACCTTTGTTGTTCCCGCCTTCTTCACCGGCACCGGCTTTTAGTTCGCCGATTGCAATTTTGAGCGCGGCTCGTCCGAACGCACTTCCGCCTAATGCAGCAGGCGGCATTTTGGTGAAGTCAACTGCGCTGACGGGTTCAATGAGCGGTTTACGATGTGTCAGACTCCACCATGTCAAAGGACCGACTTTTCCATCCACCACGAGCGGTTGGCCAAGTTGATCGAGATTCTGGGATTGGAATGCTCTGACTGCATTCTTGGTTTTTGTCCCGAAATCGCCATCAACTTCGACAGGATAACCGCGTTCATTCAACAATCGTTGCAGTTCGCGGACTTCTGCGCCGCGCGATCCAATGGTAAGTTGGGACATTGGTTACTCTCCCCTGAAAGACAGAATTGTCGCGTTGCTCTATGGCAGTAAGATACCCAAGCGCGAGCAATCGTGCAATACATTTACAAAAAAATCGCCCGAGCAGGAAGCTGTCGGGCGATTATGGAATGCGTTCAGAACTTAGCGGTTACGCAGAATTCGGTTGATTTTACGAATCTTACGTTCGGTCTGGCTGCGTTCGCGCTTGGCCGTTTCACACGGTTTTTCGTAGAATTGGCGGCGGCGGACTTCGGAGAGGATTCCGGACTTTTCACAGGCCTTCTGAAAGCGGCGCACAAGACGCTCCATGGGTTCACCCTCACGGGCTTTGACGAATGGCATGGCTAAAAGTTCACCTCCTTCCGGACAGCGGTTAGTTCATGGTTTTGAATAGACACATAAGATACAATGTCCGGGCCAGAGATGCAACTCTGTAGCACTTAAGTGCAATAATGCAGAATAAATAGCAAAATTGCGCCTCTCAATTTTAGACTTGTTTATCCTAAATAAAGTAATTTCTGTAATTAAGAGTGAAACGGTCGAGAAAGCAGGTTATTGATTTCCAACCTCCTTGGCAGTATCTTGTGGGTAACCTACGTGAGGAACACATTAATGAAGAAGATATTTTTGTCACGCGGCGCGGCCGCACCCTGGCTACTGTTCATATTGAGTGCCATCGGCGTCTTGGCTCTTGTCTGGCTGCTAACGGATATTTTTGAGAAGAAACAGGAGTCGCGATACTCCTATATAAAGACGCAGGAAATCGCTTGGGGTGAACCCGACCCCGACAAATGGAAAGCGAATTTTCCGCGCGAGTATGCAGCCTACATGAAAACGCTCAAGACCTCTGAGCTTGCGAAGATCAGCCCGTACGCACGCTATGGTGGATCAGAGCAGGTCTCGAACTTAGAAAAAGATCCGCGTATGAAACGGCTGTTCGCCGGCTATGCATTTGCGGTGGAATACAATGAAGATCGCGGACACATGAACGCCGTGCCGGACATGGTCAACATTAAGCGGCTTGGCGACAAGAAGCCGGGGACGTGCATGACCTGCAAGAGTCCGCAGGTGCCGTTGTTTATCGAAGAGCATGGGGCAGAAGCGTTCTATAATACGCCCGTGAAAGACCTTGTCGAGAAGCACGGTTTCAAGCACTCGATTTCATGCGGCGATTGTCACAACTCGGAAACGATGGAGTTGCTTGTTCGGAGGCCGGCTTATATTGAAGCGCAGGCGAAGCGCGGAATCGACATTTCGACACACGAACAAAATCTGAAACGTACCGATGCCTGCGCGCAATGTCACGTAGAATACTATTGGCCGAAAGAGACGAAGTATCTGACGTTCCCGTGGGCAAAAGGTACTTCGATTGACTCGATTGAAGCATACTATGATTCTATCGGCTTCTATGACTGGGTGCACGCCGAAACCGGCGCTCACATGGTCAAGATGCAGCATCCCGAATATGAAATGTGGAGCAGCGGTATTCACTCACGCAGCGGCGTGGGATGCGCGGATTGCCACATGCCTTATACTCGTGACGGATCAATTAAGGTGACGGATCACTGGATTCGCTCCCCTTATATGAATTTGACGAACGCTTGTTTAACTTGCCATCGTGACAGCGAAGATGAGATGGCATCACGCATCCGCGAAATTCAGGACCGCACATACAACTTGATGGATCGGTCCGAAGTTGCTCTGATTGCGGCGATTGACGCCATTAAGGCGGCGGTTGAAGCGGGAGCAACGGAGGAAGAGCTTGCCGAGTGCCGCCATTTGCATCGCCGATCACATATCCGCTGGGACTTTGTGTCGGCGGAGAACTCGATGGGGTTCCACAGTCCGCAGGAAGCCACACGCATGCTGGGTGACGCGATTGATTTTGCACGTCAGGCAGAGCTTTCTGCCACGAAACTTTTGGCCAAACACGGTAAGCTCGAAGTCGCTGCGGTCGTGAAGTAATCCATGGAGGGCAAAATGAACAAACCCTCATATCTCGTTGCGCTGACGGCGATTTTGATGGGCGCTTTTGTCGCGATTGGCGGATACCTTGCATACTACAGCAAGGCATACTCATACATGCAAGATGATCCGATGGCATGTATGAACTGCCATGTCATGAAAGATGCTTACGACGGCTGGAAAGTTTCAAGCCACCGTAATGTTACATGCAATCAATGTCACACACCGAGTGATTTCGTCGGCAAGTATGCCACAAAAATGGAGCACGGCGCACGACACTCATATGTGTTCACGTTCGGTGATCCGCAGTTGATGCGGCTGAAAGAGTCAGGTGAAGATATTGTGACGGACAATTGCGTCGCGTGTCATCAGACGATGGTGAACTCGATTTTACCTGAACATGCTAACGAGCGGCGGTGTTTGCAATGCCATGAAGGCGTCGCGCACGGACGGATGGCGAACCGGAGAAGATAGCCCGAAAAAAGGAATATACTAAGAAAGCCCGCTCGATTTGAGCGGGCTTTCTACATTCTGATTCCGGCGCGGCGTGGACGCCCCGCTCGGCGAACAAAACTACTTTTCTGCGGCCTTATCGAAATTGGCCCAGTTGTACACCAAGCCGATATTCAAACCTTGCTTCAAGCGTCCGCCGAGGTCGATCTCTTTATCATACAAAAGCTGCCACGAGAAACCGACATTGATAAGCGATGACACTTTCACGCGCAGGCTGTTGTCCCAATTCAAATCGGCGGTTTTCCAATAGTCATTGGGAAGTTCGTCGGATTTTGAATTGAAGAAAGATTGAAAGACCGTCAGCTTCGAGTTAAAACTGTACTTACTCTTGGCATTACCGAGCAGCAAATCCGTCACCCATTCAGCGCCGCCATCCACAGTTGTTTCGGATAGAGTCTCAGGTGAAGATGTCGAATCCGCCGGATCGTCAAAACGTGTGAAGCGTTCACGCAAACCCAAACCGATACGCGACGTGAGCAGGGTCTTGTCCGGAACTTCAACAATCGTGCGGGCAAGACCAGACGACTCGGTGAACTCAAGCGGATTGACGTAGCGCGTATTGTACGGGCTTGACGCATCAAGAAACTGCGATTCAACGGAGAGCGCGAAGTACGGATCCGCAAACCAACCTTTTGTTAGACGCAAAATTGCATCGCCGCGAATCTTGTCTTCAGATTTCGTCGGTGATTGCCAATCTTTTGTCTCTTTGTCCTGAATATGCGTTTGTCCGAACGAGAGCTTCCAATCGTATTGGTTATACCAATTACGCGTAAGCTGCCGTTTGGTCATGCTGGTATAGAATGCCACCCAATTGATCGAGCCGGCTTCCCCACCGGTCCAGTTATCGGAGTATGCGGTTTGCGTCGTAACAATTCCGGTTGAGACGTCCACTTTCCACGGGCCGGGTTCCGGTTGTGCGGCGCGAACGGACGATACAGTTACAAATAGCGCGAGAATACAGAGTGAAAATTTAGTCAAGGTGTTCATCGTACAAATTATTTTTTCTTCAACAGGTCGCGGATTTCTTCAAGCAGGACTTCGGACTTCGGCGGCGCAGGTGGAGTAGCGGGAGCAGCTTCTTGTTTTCTGCGCGCGGCGTTAGCAGCTTTCACAACCATGAAGATTGCAAATGCCGTGATCAAGAAAGTGATAATCGTGTTAAACCACTCACCCCAAGCCATCACAATAGCTCCAGCGCTCTTTGCAGCTGCGATGGAAGCATATGGTCCGGGTGCAGCGCCTTCTTTCAATACCAAGAAGATATTTGAGAAGTCAACATTGCCCAACACAAGGCCAAGCGGCGGCATCAAAATACCGTCCACGAGCTTACCAACAATTGGCCCAAACGCAGCACCCATGATAATACCAACAGCCATGTCGAGTACGTTGCCGCGCATTACGAACTCTTTGAATTCCTTAAACATACGTTTCTCCTTTTGGGGTTAGGGAAGCGATTTGAATATAGGGTATTCTATGTAATTAGTCAATTTGTCCGTACTAAACAAAAAGAACCGCTTTGTCAGCGGTTCTTCGTCATTCTAATCGGAGCTTACGTATTTAGTAATCGTCGTCTCCACCGGAGTCATCCGATCCTCCGTAGCCAGAGTAATCTTCATCCTTCTTGCGTTGAGCAACGCGCTTCTTCAGGCAATTGAAACAAACTTTTTCAATGGAGAGCCAACCATATTGTTGTCCGCAATCGGCACACGTCTGCATGCGCGGCGCCAGCCGTTTCGGGCGGGGAGGCAATTGTGATACTGGAGCAGGCGGCGGACCGGCAAGTTCAGGATCAAGAATCAACGCGCTGGAGAAAGGATCGAGATCGTCGAGGATTTCCACATCCTCGACCTCATCAACTTCTTCCATGTCTTCTTCAAGGAATTCTTCGGTCGCGCTACGCTTGCGCGCACGCACACCTTTCTTTCCACCGTCTTTCTTACGACTGCGCGCAGGACGGTCATCGTCGTCCGCATCTTCATCATCGTCAAAGTCGTCGGCGTCAATTTCGTCGTCTTCATCATCATCAAGGTCATTTACAGCCTTCTTGCGATTCTTCCCCGGAAACTTCTCTTCCTTGTCGATGATATCGTCATCTTCTTCGTCGAGAATATCAGGCTTTCCTTTACGCACGCGCTTTGCGGGCTTTGTTTCTTCAACCTCGACAACAGGCGCCGCTTTCGCAGGTGATTTCTTCTTTGCGGCAGCCTTGGCTTCCGCGACAGGCTTAAATTCTTCCTTGACGGCTTCAACCGTTTCCGGAGCTTCTGGCTTTTTGCTCTTTATAGTTTTGGGCAATTTTTCTGGAGTTTTTTTAGCTGGAGGTTTTGGTGAGGCAGGCTTCGTCGATTTTGCTCGTGCCGTTCCCTTCTCCGCAGGCTTAGCCTTGGAGACGGCAGATTTCTTGCTCTTTTCAGCTTTCGAGGGGGGTGTTTTTGCCCGCGTGGCCATAAGCAGCATACCTCGTTTCGAACTATTGGTGCGATCGGTGCAGTCAGATAGACCAAAAACCCGCATCACTGCCGACAGGTTCCCGGTCGGAAGTGGCAAATATAGCACCGTTTTGCCAAAGGCGAACCAATATAGCCGACCGCAGGCACCCAGTCAAGAGTATAGCCGATTGTTTTCTATGAACCTGACAGATGGGGAACAAATTTAAAACTTTGTTTATAAATAATTTGAAGTGAAATCTTGTTTTAATATTCAACGCTCTCTGGAGGCAAGGAAGCTTCCAGCTCAGCTTGTTGGGATGGCACCTTACTTGCACTTAGACCTTTCATTCAATCTTCTGACAAGCTTGTGAACAGTAGTCCAGGACCGACAACCACGCAGATTTCTGTAAGTTCGACTGCTCAATACCCTTTCGCAACGGAAGGGCGGGTTCTGCTTTTGTGCGGTGAAGGGAAGCCAAATCTGGGCGCGGTCGAACAGCTTCGCTGGCGTGGTCTGGAAGTTAGAGTGACTTCGAGCAGCCTCGTGGCATTAGGGTTGATTGTTGACTTTGATCCCGAAGTCCTATGGATTGAAAGCACAGATGGTGATGTCTCCATCGATGAGATTCTGGACGCTTTGGTAACTCCCCGGCTTGTCCGTCCGATTAGCATCGCGATCTCGATGCGTTTGAATGCAGAATCGCCGAACCTTGACCTAAGTCAGGCAGATGAAGTGCTTGATCTTGTGGCGATCGGCAGTAATCCCGCACAACTCATGCAGCTGATCAAGGTGACGCGGCTCGAGCGTCAGATCATTCAGCGGGAGAATGAAATTCTCAATTCGCTTCCGCACGCGCTGTTAGTGCTGGATCGTCAATTGATTCTGTGGAAAGTGAATACGCAAGTTGAGAAGCTCTTGGAGATATACGACTCGAACTATCGCAAGAACGCACTTGGGCGTCCGTTCGGCGTAGGGTTAGCAGCGGCGGGACTTCCGTATGATGTTGACACTCCTTTGCCTAAGCTTGTACATGAACTTGAACGCTCATTACAAAATGGCCGTGGACGATTTCGAGTGAAGGAGATTGTTGGTGGCGCGGAGCGGCTCTTCAGCGGTGAGATTACGCGCCTCGTTCATAGTCCTGACCATTACTTGATTGACTTGCGCGATATTACGGCTGACGAGCAAGCGGTGCTGGTGGAAGCTCGCCGCGAGCGACTCGCGACGATCGGTAATCTTTCGGTTGGTGTTGCCCACGAAATTCAGAACCCCAACACCTTTAGCCGCGTGAATGCTGCAAACCTGAAGATGATGGTTGAAGCAATAAAGCCAATTCTTTCACAGGCTGCGGCCGCAACTGGTGGGAAGTTGGGTAACATGCCTGCGGAAACATTCGTATTGAAAATGTCCGAGGCCGTTGGCGCAGTGGATATGGCCAGCCGCCGCATTGAAGCGGTGCTCACGACGTTGAAAGCTTTCGGCAGACAAGATGACGGTCATCTCGATGCGATCAATATCAAAACGGTTGTCGATGAGGCAGTGATGCTTGTCAAACATGAAACGCGCGGAAAGTGCGAGATGGATGTTGACGTCGCAGAAGATTTACCGTTGGTCACGGCCTCGGCAACGGGACTGAGTCAAGTGTTGGTGAATCTATTGCAGAACTCGGTGCAGGCATTCGGCAACAATTCGCCGCAGGGACATGGCCCGGATGGAGCAAGAATCACCATACGCACTGAAGCGGTTAATCAAGATGAAATAATTCTCTCGGTTTCGGATAACGGTCCGGGAATTCCTGAGAATTTGCAAGAAAAAATATTTCGCCCCTATTTTACCACGAAACCTCAGGGCCAAGGGACGGGTCTTGGGCTTTCGATATCGTCTGACATGCTGCACCGGTTCGGCGGAGATTTGACATTGCGCAGTCGCGCAGGCGAAGGGGCCACCTTTTACATAAAGCTTCGGCGGCACGACGAGCCGTCGGCACATTCATAAGGAGCAGGTATGGCGTACAAGGTAATGATCGTTGACGACGAAGACTTGATTCTGTCGTCTCTGGAAACATTTTTGACGATGCGCGGTTACGAAGTTCACACGTCGAACAACCCGATCGAAGCGCTCGAGCGCATCGAATTTGAGAAGTTCCACGTTGTATTGATGGACATCAATATGCCTCAGATGACCGGACTTGAATTGTTGAAGCGCGTGAAGACCGCGCGTCCGACGGTGCAAGTTATCATGATGACGGCATACACGACCATCCAAAAATGCATCGAGTGCGTCGAGCGCGGCGCCAGTGATTACCTGCTCAAACCGTTTGAAGACATGGAACAACTCGCGAATCTGCTTGATGAAACGAGCCGCCGCGTCTCACGTTGGGAAGCGATCGCCAAGGAAAGCTTGCGCCATCCGCGCGACGTGACCGCACATCAAATGTAGAATATCGCGGCGCTTCGCCGAGCAGGGATTTAGCGCGCCAGCGCGGTTCCCTGCCGGAATTAGAGTGTACACTCGCGGCCATGATGTGCCGCGAATAAAAAGAAACCGCAAACACGGGATGTGTTTGCGGCTTTTTGTTTTCAGTCGATTGATTCTTAGAAATAGATTTGCGCGCCGAGTTGATATGTCAGATAGGAGATGCTGAACTCGACATTCAGGTCTTCATTCTCAAATGAGGCCTTGTACCGATGATACTGTATTGCTCCGTTAAACACAATCGGTGTTTGAGGAGGCCTCAGTGCCGCTCCGCCTTCCAAAAACCAACCCCATGTGTTGTCTGACGTCAGTTCGGCGATGATGATATCACCCGGACCCGGCTGCTTGAAGATTCCTTCGGTCTTGCCCGCGCTGACTCCGGCACCGAGTATCGGAGTGATCGGACTCTCAAGTGTTCCTAACATGTGCCAACGAACTCCAGCAAGCCAGCGGCTGTTGTTGCGCCACTCCACACTACCGTCAGACTGTTTCTCATCAAAGTCCACGATACGATAGCCGGCATAGACTTGACCGTTATCAGAGATGATTCCGGCGTCAAATTGTCCACCCATCACTCCGACCGCGTTACCATCCCAAACTGTGCCTTCGACTTCGTCAGCCGCATCACCAAAGTCACCGGTAGGTTCATTCCATTGCGCATTAGCGCCAATGAAGAAGTGCGGCGTGACGGCAAAGCTCTGGTTTAGCCCTATTCCCAAGACAAATGCCAAGATTGTGACTCGCGTTGCAGTCTTCATAACTTACTCCCTTGTTCATGTCGATTCGAGTTCATAATCATCAGGAGGGCGGTTTCATCAACCCTCATGTAATTAAACTAACCCACCATGAAAAAGGTTTCCTGCACTGGGAATTTGCGCAAAAAAAAGCCGTGCACATCGTTGTGCGCACGACTCTTTAGGATTATACGAGCGCATAAATAGCGACGTATGAGCTATGCTTTCTCCAGCGGTTTGTAATGTTTTTCCATCCAAGCTTTGTAGTCGGCCTGTTTCAGTTTGATGTCCCGCCACCAATCTTCGTTGCTCACGTACCACTTCACCGTCTTCTCGATACCTTGTTGGAAGTTGTGCTTCTTCACCCAACCGAGCTTTTGAATCTTGTCGGTATCGACTGCATAGCGGCGGTCGTGACCCGGGCGGTCCTGGACATAGGTGATGAGGTCGTGACCTTTTCCGAGCAGTTTCAGAATCGTGTGTGTGACGTCAATGTTGAACTCTTCATTGTGCGAGCCGCAGTTGTAGATTTCGCCGACTTCGCCCTTTTGCAAAACGAGGTCAAGACCGTCGCACTGATCCTCAACAAACAGCCAGTCGCGCACCTGCTTGCCGTCGCCATAGACCGGCACGGGCTTGTTTTCGATGAGATTAGTCGTGAACAGCGGCACGAGCTTTTCGGGATATTGATACGGCCCGAAGTTGTTCGATGAGCGCGTGACGAGCACCGGCAGGCCATAGGTCACGAAGTAGGAACGCGCCAGCAACTCCCCGCCGGCCTTTGCCGCAGAATACGGCGATGACGGCGAGAGCGGATCGGTCTCCTTGAAGTAGCCTTCAAGTCGCGAGCCGTAAACTTCATCCGTTGAAATATGCAGGAATCGCTCGACCTTGCGGCGGCGCGCTTCTTCGCACAACACATAGACGCCCTTGACGTTCGTCATCACAAACAGATCGCCCGCGTGAATCGAGCGATCTACATGCGTCTCGGCTGCGAAATTCACAACGGCATCGCATCCGTCCATCGCTTCGGCGACTTTCTTTTCGTCGCAAATATCGCCTTGCACAAACCGATAGCGCGGATCGTTCTCGATATCCTTCAGATTATCGAGATTCCCCGCGTAGGTCAGCGCATCAAGGTTCGTAATTTTCAGGTGCGGATACTTCTTGAGCATATACCGCACAAAATTGGAGCCAATAAACCCGGCCCCTCCGGTTACAAGGATGTGGTTCATGTTATTCGAAAATTGAGACTTTGGCAAAACAATCTGGATGGCTTAAGCTACTTTACTTTGATAAACTTCTGGGTCAGCACTTTTGAAAAGCGCAAGCTTTCCAGCATGAATTGTATATAATCCGCTTTCATTCGCAGATTTCGAGAGAATTCCATATTCAACAAAGAGTTGTTCAACAATAATATCTACTACCGTTTCAAACAAGTTGTGGCCGTCAAAATTGTTACCAAGATCAAAATGACAGTCTTCCATAAGTGGAAATATTTCTCCAATAAGCACGCCAAGTTCTTCATAGGATAAATCATGAATACTGTTATCTATCCAAGAACCAGGATACTGTTCGACGTATCTGTGATCCCGCATATAGTGCTCAAGAAGTTTGTCTACTAATCTCGGGAGTACTTGCATAGTTAAACCTTTCCTGTCCAGTTTATGCTTACAGATTTAGTTTGCCTCATTTCCACTGTCAAGTTACACGCGGGGTTCTGTATGATTTCAAGTACAGGCGCGGTCAAGACCCGTCGAACTACTGCCAAATAGTACTTATCGCCAAGATAATTTGCCACTGACCACTCTCGGTCAGTAAAAGACACATACCCGCTTTTTTCTATTAGACCTTTAACTTCAACAGCCAAGTACCCACTTGGATTGATCAATCTAAAGTCAAACCCTGAACCAATCTGCCTTGTGTCTTCTAACTTTCGTCCATTAAACTCAATGTGCTTCCCGTAATTTTTCAAGAAATACTCTTCAGCCGCAAAACCAGTGCGAAATCTTAACGCAAATGGATTGTCATCACCTGGTACTACTTTATCGCCATCAGGATCAGTTTCTATGGGCTGAATTGCATAGCTTATCTGTTT
Source organism: uncultured Alphaproteobacteria bacterium (assembly GCA_964587105.1). Taxonomy (GTDB): domain Bacteria; phylum Electryoneota; class RPQS01; order RPQS01; family RPQS01; genus JABWCQ01. Next base: position 198,659 of record CAZPKG010000005.1, read on the forward strand.
TGCATTCCCGTTTAACACCCCATTAACAATCTCAAGCATTGCCAACTCGCTAAAGTCATCGTATGCGGAAATAACTTGAAGGCGTGATCGCGGGCTCCGCCGCTTATGGTAGCCGACCCGAACTCGCGAGCAATACGGATCAAACTGGTCTCGCATTTGTTTAATCGTTGCAATTGGAACACCCAACTGTCTACTAATTTCTGCAAATGCTTCACTTATCGTTCTGAATCCGAGGTCTTTTACGCCTTTTCTGTCAAATTTTGACAAGAAGAAGGCAATAACCAGCGCGCGCCGATTTGCTTCAGTCATTGGTGAAGGCCGTGAAGTTGCCTTCTTATCCCCAATTTCCCTCACCTCTTCTCCCCCACAACCGCAATCGTCTTGCACAGATACTTCGGTGAAATTTTGGCGAACCACTCAGGCGATGCGTCCACACCGCCGGGATAGATGACGTTCATACCGGCGTGGTTGAACAGCTTGGCGATGAACTTGTGCGTGAAGATACTCATGTGGCGCGTGTCAGCGGCGGGGCCGGGCATCTTGCCGCGCACGAGCTGGCCGAGATATTCGACATGCTGAATGTTCGGCACCGTCAGCGCGACCTTGCCGCCCGGCTCAAGCACGCGCGAAATCTCGTTCAACGCATATTCTGGAAACACCAAATGCTCGAGTACTTCAAGGCACGTCACAAAATCAAAACTGGCATTGGCGAACGGCAGTCCGTCACGGTCAATGTCGTTGTGCACCTTCGCGTCCAAGCCTTGCGCGTGCGCGAGCGCGTTCTCGGCAAAGTCAGTTCCCGTCACATGCACGTCTTTGAGCTTCGCGCGCGTGACGTGAGGCAGAAACCCGTTGCCCGTGCCGATGTCCAACCACTTTTTCGGCTGATGCTTCACGACGTGATGATGCGCAAACGCAAAACGCCCGCGCAACTGATACGTATGCGCGCGCGCTTCGAGACGGTCGTCCCACGATTGCGAATTTAGTGTTTTGAGATCGGGCATTCTGATTCCTTCCTCCGTTCACGGGGGAAGGTTAGGATGGGGGTCTGCTATTTATACACTATATCCCAGTTATACGGAATCTTCGGATCATTGTACGCGGCGCGGTGCTCGTCGGGATTTTCGTAATTGTAGAGTTGATCCGGGCAATTCACCACGACGCTTTCGCCTTCACTGATGCACTTCCAGCCGTGATAAACGCCCGGCGGAATCACGATCAGCATCGGATTGTATTCGCCCACGAAAAATTCGTTCACTTCGCCTTTGGTGGACGAATCTTCACGCGCATCATAAAGCACGACCTTGACCATGCCCTTCACGCACGTCATCTGGTCGGACTGCTTCTTGTGAAAATGCCAAGCCTTAACCACGCCCGGATAGTTGGTGGTCATATAAACTTGCGCAATCGGCAAATAATCCGGATCATCCTTGCGCAAAATTTCCAACAGCCGTCCGCGTTCGTCCGGCATCAATCTCAATTTCTTGGTTACAACGTTCTGAATCATGTTTCGTCTGTATCTTATAGGTTGTTAGCTTCTCAAATAATCTTTCAATCCCGCTTCCCACGTCGGCATGTCGTTGCCGAGCGCTTGAGCGTACAACATCGGCGAAAGTCGCGAGTTCTTCGGGCGTGGCGCAGGGCGCGGGAACTCTTCGGTCGCGCACGGCAGCACGTTGGTCGAAATACCTTTCAACTCAATGGCTTTCATCGCCAACTCGTACCACGTCGTGTAACCTTGGTTCGTGATGTGATAGGTGCCGAACGCGCCGCTTTCACTGACACGCAAAAGCTCCGGTATAAGATCAGCCACAAACGTGGGTGAGCCGTGCTGATCGTTGACGACTTTCAGTTCATCTCGTTCGCGCGCGAGTTTCAAAATCGTCTCGATGAAGTTCGGACCCGCTTTGCCGATCAGCCACGACACGCGCACGATGTAATGCCAATGACAAAGCTGGCGCACGAAACACTCGCCCGCCCATTTCGATTTACCATAGACTGACTGCGGATTGGCGGCGTCCCATTCGTCATACGGCCCGTTCTTCGTGCCGTCAAATATGTAGTCGGTGGAAATGTAGAGCAACGGTACACCGAGCGACTCCGCCGCCAGCGCGATGTTTTGCGTGCCGATGGCGTTGACGCGCATCGCGGTTTCAATTTCAGTTTCGCACAGGTCAACTTTCGTGTAGGCCGCGCAATGGAAAATGAACTCGGGATCGGCCTCCCCAACAAGCTGCAACACGCGGTCGCGATTCGTGATATCGACGTCCGGCAAATCGAAGCCGGTGACTTCGTCGCCCTGATCTTCGCACGCTAAGGCAAGCTCGCTTCCGAGCATACCAAGATTTCCGGTGATAAGAATTTTACGCATTCAATAATCTGGTCTCCCTCCGCGCTGCGCGGGGGGATTAAGGGGGGTTCTGTGTTCCTTTGCCGAGCGGGGATTAAGGCCTGGCGGTTCCCCGCCGGAATCTGAGTTCAGATCAATCGAGAGAGTAACTGGCCTTCACAACGGCCGTGATGTCTTTCTCTTTCGAAGACGTGTCGTAATAACCGTAATCCGAAACGTCGGTCGAGTTGCGCGGCGTCACTTGGAAGACGCCCATCTTCGCGTCGCGCAATTCACCGAGCTTGGATTCCGAAGATTCGGCCAGTACTTTCGCCCGCGCAAGCGCATCCTTCATCGCTTCCCCGAGCATCTCGATGCGCAAATCGGCGAGCTTGGTGTAAAGATATTGCGCGCCCCATCCCGAGAACGGCACGCCTTCGCTGATGAGCTGATCCGATTTCTTGATGAGCTCTTCAATCGCGTCCACTCGCGTCGAGCGGATTTCAAAATTCTGATTCACTCGGTAGCCGAGTATCCGGCCTGTCTGATAGCCGTTCTGATTGAATTCCTGAATCTGTTCGCTGGAAACAGGCTTCATCGAAATCTCAGCCTCGGGCACGCCGTTGTCCTTGAAAAACTTCGTCAACCGCGCCGCATGACTTTGCACGGACTTGTAGGCATCTTGCTGTGTGTCCTCTTGCGCCGACACGTTGCCCGTCCACACAATCAAATCCGATACGATGGGCCGCTTGGCCGATCCCGTCACGGAGATCATGTCCCCCGCCTTGCGCATCTCAACCAACTGATGCCCAAGTATAAATGACGCGGCCACCAACGCAATCGCGATGAAAAATAAGCCGCCATTGTTGTCTTTTTCAGATGCCATGTTTAGCGTGAGGTGTAACTACGGGTGTTTGCTTTACGGCGTTGCGCACTTTTGGGGCCTGGCACTTTCGCCATACGTTCTTTAGCTTCGGCTTGAGTTGGGACTTCAAGACGCATAACCAAAGCACTTGATGTGGATTTCGGAATCTTGATCCCATCTTCGCGCGTGCCGTCTATATGAAGCTGCATCGCTTCCATCATGTTCTGTTCGACTTCTTCGCGGGTTTTGCCGACTGCGCCGCAGCCGAGCAAATCGGGGCTGTAAGCAGAGTACTTACCTGCCGAACCTTCGATGACAATCAGAAAATTTTGATGCTTCATTTCAAACCCGCCTGTTTCATGATACTGTTCCACAAACCCGGATACATTATTGATCCCGCATGACCGGGAATCGTTACGCATCCTGGTTTCGTAGGATGCTTGAATTGCCGATGACTGCCTGTTTGTCTCACAAGTCGCCATCCATCTTTCTCTACAATCTTGATTGCGTCACGGACGCGGTAGCGCGGCGGCATGGCCTAAAACCAAAACTCCTTCAGTTCCGGCTTAACCTGTTCAGCCACAAGTCGTGACGCACGATACAGCGACGGAAACGTCCCCGCGTCCGTCCACCAACCTTCGATAGTCGAAGAGGTGAGCGTGCCCTGTGCAAGGTACGCGTTGTTCACGTCGGTGATTTCTAATTCGCCGCGCGCGGAGGGCTTCAGCGTCGAAATGATTTCGTAAACGTGCGCGTCGTACATATAGACCCCGATGACCGCCAGATTCGACTTCGGCTCTTTGGGTTTTTCAACAATAGAGAGCACCTTGCCGCTCTTGTCCACTTCAGCCACACCGAATCTTTGCGGGTCGTGAACCTCTTTCAGGAGAATCTTCGCGCCCTTGCCCTGACCTTTGAATTGGTCCACGTGCGCCTTGATCGAGTTCTCAAGAATGTTGTCTCCAAGAATCACGCAAATCGAATCGTCACCCGTAAATTCGCGCGCGAGCCGGAGCGCGTCGGCGATACCGCCCTCGCCTTCCTGATAGGCATAGTTGATGCGTTTCAGACCGAAAGCCTTGCCGTTGCCAAGCAGATTCAAAAAGTCACCCGCGTAATGTCCGCCGGTGACGACGACGATTTCTGTGATGCCCGCATCCACGAGCGTTTGAATCGGGAAATAAATCATCGGCCGGTCATAGACGGGCAACAGATGCTTATTGGTAATCTTGGTCAACGGCAGCATACGCGTACCGAGACCGCCAGCGAGAATAACGCCCTTCATAGACTATGGGGATGGGGAATGGTTGATGGGGGATGAAAACTGAAAATTGAAAATGGAAAATAGAAAAGCGGAGTGTCAGACAGTCGTCATTCTGAACGAAGGCTCGGCGTAGTGAAGAATCCCTCTGCGTGTATCCAGAGAGATCCTTCAGGCCGCAAACGGCCTTCAGGATGACGACGCCCAACAAAGAAAATGCTTCAGCGTCAGCGCAATGGGTCCAGCGTCCACGCTGGCTAAAAGTGTAAATCTCCGCCGACCAGCGCGCCCGGCTCGACGTGGGGACCGTTCAGGATTTGGCGGCGCATGACGTCGTCAACGTCGTCGAGGTAGAAATTCCATTCGCGGTGATCTTCAGGCTTCAGACCTTGCTCGACTATCCGCACACGCTTGACCAAATCAAGGTCTTCTTTGGGTACTCTATGGCGCGGCATGATAATTCCGAGCACGTGAATAGTCTTGCTGCCCGATTCTTGAACAATGAGACACTTGCGATCGGAGACCTGCCCGTACCCCCACCCTTCCGCCGCGTAGGAGCGAATAGACGCTTCCGGTCGCGACAGATAGATGTTCAAACGGCAGGTATTCTCGGAAATTTTACCGAGCACGGGGCCTCCGAATAGAGTCACAATTCAAAACGGCGTTTTTCACCGATAACGGAACATAGCAAGTGAAAAAGGTACGGCTTTCTCGCCGGAGAGTCAAGCTAACTCTCTCGGTTTTCTAAGCTTGGGTGTTGTTTCGCTTGCAATTGCCGCGCGGGAAAGCTACCTTATCAGGATGGCAAAATCTCACTTTTACCTGATTGGGCCTGGCGCGGTCGGCAAGGTGCTGGCCCGCAGACTCGTAAACTCCGGCTGGACTTGCGCCGGGGTGTGCGGTCGCGGCTCCGCCGCCGGGCGCAGACTGGCTAAGGAATTAAGCGCGCCCTACACATCCTCAATTGAACAAATCACCTTTTACAAAGGTACGATTCTCCTGTCGGTCGGGACGGGTCAGGTAGCTTCAGTGGCAAACCAGCTTGTGAAGCTGGACCTTGATTGGCGGAACATCTCGATCCTTCACAATAGCGGAACACTGGACACCAAGCCGCTCGCTCCACTGGCCAAGCTGGGTGCGACTGTCGGAGCCTGCCACCCGTTTATGACCTTCCCGAGGTTCGGCGGAGCTATCAAAGCCGGCTCGAAAGAAGACAAATACGACCCAAAATTCCCGCTATACTTTGGAATTGACGGCGATGCAAAGGGTTTGGCCGCTTGTCGGAAGGTAGTCAAAGCCTGTAAAAGCAATAGCTTCGTTGTGAAAGGCGGTGACCGCATCGCCTACCACGCCGCCGCAGTTCTGGCTTGCACCCTGTTGGGAGCCAATATCGCAATGGCGACCGAAATTCTAACAAAAGTCGGAATTTCGGAAAAACAGGCATCTGATGCGGTGTTGGCCATTGCCCAAGAAACCCTCGGCAACTTTTCCGAGTATGGAATAGACCGGTCGTGGACCGGGCCTGCCGTGCGGGGGGACAAGGCCACCATCTCGGCTCACACCAAAGCCATCCGCAAACTGAATCCCGAGACCGCCAAAGTTTACAAATTGTTGTCCGATTGGGTCATGCAGGAAAAAGCCAAAGGAGCATCCCGATGATGAGCAAACTTGCGGGGGTGTTGGGCAAGTTCTTTCGCAATCCGGTCTCGCGGATAATTTTCGGGCTGCTGTTCGTGGCCCTGCCGATTCAGGCCGTGCAAATGCTGTTTAAGGACATGCGCGAAATCAACGGTTGGCAAGAGACCGATGGCTACAAGCTCTTGGCTAACGTGCTGGCAATCGCCTGTGGATTTTTGAGCTACATCATTTTCGTCCGCCTGTTCGAGAAGCGCTCACCTTCCGAGATTTCCCTCAAGGGTTTCTTCCCCGAATTCGGCAAAGGTCTCGGGTTGGGGTTTATGCTCTTTACCACCACGATGTTCATTTTGTGGATGTCGGGCTACTACAATCCCGACCGCACGAACTCGATCATGGTCACGGCCACAGCCTTTGGCATCTCGCTGGCTGGATTCTTTGAAGAGCTGCTCATACGCGGCGTGTTGTACCGCATCATGGAAGAGTCGCTCGGCACGTGGATCGCGCTGGTGTTGTCTGCCGTTTTGTTCGGGCTGATGCATATGGCTAATCCGAATGCAACCCTCGGCGCAGGCATCGCCCTCGCACTCGAAGCGGGCTTACTGCTCGCCGCCGCCTACACGCTCACGCACAAACTGTGGTTCGCCACGGGTTTGCACTTCGCGTGGAACTACACCCAAGGCGGCATCTTCGGCCTTCCCATTTCCGGCAACGAAATGACCGGCATGATTCAAGGCAAAGTCACCGGCCCCGAGTGGATAAGTGGCGGTGCTTTCGGCGTAGAAGCATCCTTCATCGCCGTCGCCGTTTGCTTAGTTGCAACGGTTTTGATTATGCGCTTGGTCATAAAGCGTGGGTTGATTACTCAACCGTTTTGGAAACGAAGACTAATTCCGCCGAGCGGGGATTTAGCGTAGCGGTTCCCCGCCGGAATTTGATCTGTTGCCTTCATTTCTGTCATCCTATGTAAGGATCTACCCGAGCAACTGCGAACAATGTCAAGCGCATTGTCATCCTGAAGCCGCCGCGGCTGAAGGATCTTGCCAAGTGACACAACAATTTCAAGCGCATCGCCGAGCGGGGATTAAGCGAAGCGATTCCCCGCCGGAATCTGGAGAACGAATATGCAAATTACAAAGAAGCAGTTTATCATTTTTGTGGTTGGGCTTGTCATCATCTTTTCCTTCTGTGTCCCATGGCAAGATGGCGGTAATGGCTACTACGATAATCTCAAATTTCATTCAATCCTGTGGAATTACAATAATGAGTCGCCTTCGATCAACATGATGTTATTTACACTAATTTGTGCTTTGTGGTGCGTCGTGTTCTATGCGTACACTAAAACCAAGTAGTCTTGATATCAATGATTCCTGAGCAAACTTTGAGTACGCAAAAGCAAGTGGATCATTTAAACCTTCAGAGGCTTGTATTTGCAAAGTATCTTTTGCACATCGCAGAACAATCCGTAATTCTGCCATCGCCAAAGAAATATGTTACCTTGCTCAATTTGCAAGATGCAGTCGAGGTTTTTCTGTACTCCGCCTGTGATCACCTTGGTGTTGAAATACCACCAAATAATCAATTCAATAGTTACCTCAGTCAGATAAATAAGAAACTTGAACCTAAATCCTTAATCAAGCACAATGATATCCAAAGGTTGAATAAGGCTCGAGTCGGCTTGAAGCATCACACAAATTTCCCTTCCGATAAGAATTTGGAGGAGTTTGTTATGCTTTCAAGAGAGTTCTTGATGTCAAATACTAAAATTGTGTTTGAAATGGACTTTCTGAGTATTTCACTTGTTGATATCGTAGGTCCAACGGTTGTAAGAGATCACTTAAGACTTGCAGAGATTGAGTTAAAAGCTGGCGACAAAAAGAAGTCGTTGATGAACATTTCAAAAGCTTGGCAATTGTTACTTAGGTTTCATACTTCAATCGATCATTCACTAAGCGGAGAGCGGGTCTATGAGTATGTCGATCCACTGACATCGCTTGGCAACATCATGTTCTCATTTTCTGACTCAGAAATCATTGCTTTTGCAGATCAAACAACTGATGCTCTCGCAAGAATCGCAGACACGCTGAGGCTTTTGGCTCTCGGTATAGACTGTCGGAATTATCATGTGTTTGCATTCGGTCTCCCATACATAGCCCAAAATAATGACTTAAGCTGGGAAGCATATTATCGAGGGAATGAAGAATCAATGGATGAAGCAGTTATTCTATGGAAGATTGACTTCGTCGTGGATACTTCACTTCGATTGTCTTCGAATAGACCGATGCAATAGGGACTTGGGATTGATATCCCGATTCCGGCGGGGAACCGCTATGCTTAATCCCCGCTCGGCGAACAAGGAGAGCCAGAGCACCCTAACCCCTTGTTTTGCCTACGGGAACAAAACACATTGTCCAAACGTTCAATAATGTTGGCTACGAACTTTTCCCACTCCAAACCCTTGTGAATTTTCCCGCAACCCAGAAAGTCAAGCGGCTGTTTTCCCGAGACAACCGTTCCGCCAATTGTTAGGATTGAACGCGAAAACAAAGGCTTAGCGGTACAGATTCCGGCGGGGAACCGCTTCGCTAAATCCCCGCTCGACGGACGTTGGTTCCGCTTTCCTATTTCAAATTTCCTATTTCCAATTTTAGGTATTCATGGCCGAAATCACCAAGAAAATTCTCTGGGCTGACGACGAGATTGATTTGCTCGAAGCGCACGTCCTGTTCTTAGGACAGCACGGCTATCAAGTCACCGGCGTCACGAATGGCGACGACGCGCTCTCGAAAGTGGACAGTGAAGCATTCGACTGCGTATTGCTCGACGAACACATGCCCGGACTCGACGGACTTGAAACCGCCGACCGCATCAAAACCAAACGGCCCGATCTTCCCGTCATCATGATCACTAAATCGGAAGAAGAGACGCTGATGGACGACGCGCTCGGCGCGAAAATCTCGGACTACTTGACCAAGCCCGTCAATCCGACGCAGATTTTGGTTGCGCTGAAGAAGGTGATTGACAAATCTTCAATCGAACAGCGCATCGCCACCCGCGACTACTTGGTCGAGTTTCGCGAGATAACGATGAAGCTCAACGAGAATCCCGGCTGGCGCGAATGGGCCGATATTCATGCGCGGCTCTCGTGGTGGGACATCGAACTCGACAGCCTTCCCGACGGCGGCTTGAAGCAATCGCTCGAAGGCCAACGCAGCGAATGCAACGTCGAATTCGGCAAGTTCATCGAGAAGAACTACGAAGACTGGCTCTGGAATCAAAAAGAGCGCCCGCCGCTTTCCGTGGACGTCGTCGAGAAATTCGTCGCGCCGCGTTTGAAAGCCGGAGAGAAAGTGCTATACTTGGTGATGGACTGCATGCGCTACGACCAGTGGATGGCCATCGAGCCGCTCCTCTACGACAGCTTCCGAGTCACACGCGATTTTCACTACTCGATTCTGCCGACCGCAACTCCCTACAGCCGCAACGCACTCTTCGCAGGCATGTTCCCCTCAGAGATCGACAAAGAGATTCCCGGCCTCTGGCAGACGCAAGACGAAGACGAAGGAAGCTCCAACAGATTCGAGCGCCAGTTGCTCGACATGCAGTTACAGCGCTTGAAAATCACCGTAGAGCCTGAAGCTCGCTACGTCAAAGTCTTGGATCCCGAGGAAGCCGCGAACACCGCCAAGAAAGTCTCGCAATTTTGGGATCGCAAACTCGTCTCGATGGTCTTCAACTTCGTGGACATGTTGGGCCACGGACGAAGTCACTCGGACATCTTACGCGAAATGCTTCCGCATGAAGCAGGCTACCGCTCGGTCATCAAGGCGTGGTTCGAGCACTCAAGCCTTAGACAGATTTTACAAGCCTTTGCCAAACAGGGTTGGACGGTGATTGTTACCAGCGACCACGGCTCGATTCGCGGACAAAAAGGCGCTAAAGTAATTTCGGACCGTGAAGCGTCATCCTCTTTGAGATACAAGTATGGCCGCAATTTGCGGGTTGATAAACGGCAAGCCATCGTCGTGCCGCAGCCCGAAAATTTCAAGCTGCCCAAACGCGGCATGAACACCGGCTACATCGTCGCCAAAGAAAACTACTACTTCGTTTACCCAACCAACTACAACAAATACCTCTCGCTTTACAAAGACAGTTTTCAGCATGGCGGCGTCTCGCTCGAAGAGATGATCCTGCCCGTGGCTGTCATGGAAGGCAAGGGAGTTTAACCTAACTCAGTCGCACTTGCTGATATTCATCTCCGTCGTCGTTACCATTCTCGGGCTGCTGCACTTGTTTCTCTATTCGCGGCTCGTTTCGGCGCTCGAAATCACGAATCCCGCAATCCTGTGGCCGTTGCGCATCGCAGCGGCTTTTCTTGCGGTCTCCTACATCTTAGTCCGGATTCTTGAACAGAAATTCCCCGGCGCGATTGCCCACGCCTTCGACTGGATCGCATCTATTTGGATCGGAGTGTGGTGGCAGTTTCTGTGGATCACCTTTCTGTTCTTTCTGGTCAAGGTCGCGTTGGTCATCTCCGGTCAATGGGGCAATTTTTCACTCGAAACGCATCAAATGCTCGGGCGTTACAGCTTCTACGTTGTCACGTCACTGGTGCTCTTAATAACCGGCTACGGCGTTTACAAAGCGACCGGCCCGGCGCGACTGGTGGAAGTGGACGTCCCCGTAAAGAACTTTCGCCCGGAGTGGCGCGATTTCAAAATTGCCATGATCGCCGATTTTCACGCCAGCAACACCAACGGCGAGGATCGCATTGCGATGTGGTGTGATCAAATCACAGCCTTGAAACCGGATTTAGTTCTCGCCCCGGGAGATGTCATTGACACCCCCGCCAAGCAGATTCCCGAAGTTGCCAAAGGATTTCAGAAACTCTCCGCGCCAATGGGTGTGTATTCAACGACAGGCAATCATGAATACTACGTCGGCTTACCGGGCGCAGTGGATTTGATGCAGCGAGGCGGCTTCAAAGTTCTGATGAACGAACATGTCTCGCTTCCCAACGGCATCACCGTCGTCGGCATGGAAGATCGCACCGCGCGCTCGATGGGCAGACAATTGCCGTCATTTGAGCAACTGTTACCCGGCAATGATCCGTCTGATGCTCAAATCTTGTTGATGCACACACCGGCAACCGGCGACGTGCAGCGCGCAATGAATGCAGGTTTTGATCTCGTCGTCAGCGGACACACGCACGGCGGCCAGATGTTTCCGTTTACGATATTCACCAAGATGGCATTTCCCTATCATCACGGGCTGTACAAAGTGAATGACGGCTATCAACTCACGACCTGCGGCATCGGATACTGGGGACCGCCGATGCGCGTCGGCAAGCCGCCGGAAATCATGCTCATCAGATTCGTACCAACCTCTGAACCCGCGCGGTGTGAATGGAAATGAAACGACTAATCCTATTGCTGACTTTGGCGTCGTTCGTGTTTCTTTCGTGCAAAAAGGAAGAAGACGATCCACCGACAGACCCGGTTGAAACTCCGCCTGAAAATGTCATCGGCACAGTTACAGATCAAAACGGTGCGCCGCTTGCGAATGTGCAGATGCATATTGTCTATAGCGTTGTCGCTGTGCCCGCTTCACCCTTGGATGAAATCGCCAACCCCACTCAAGCTATCTTCTTCACGGAACAGGTGTTGACAACAAGTTGTGACAGTGACATCCCACTTGCGGACGGCACAAATATTCTCGTCATGTGGGATGCGGACAATGATCATGAGTATTCTGCGGGAGATCGTCAGCCAACGGTTTGTCTAAATCCCGAAGATTGCGGTTTTCAGACCGTGAATTTTAATCAGTTTGCGCTGAACGGCGTCGCAATCGGCCTTGGCCCCGGAACATTCATGACGGATCCCGCCTTCACAACCGTCGGCGAGCATCTCGAACCCAGCAGATTTTATTTGGAGATTCGTTGCTCGGATGGAAACGTGTTGTGGCGCAGTGAGATGGTGGATATACCTGACGGACTTTCTGACCAGCCGCTCGATAGCATGCACTGTTTTCCTTGTGTGGGTTCACCCGTGGGCGAAACGACGTTGGGCTTTGCCTATCCGAATCCGGCGCAGGATGAAGTAACTATTCCGTTCACACTACGGGCAACCTCTGATGTAACGATTTCGACGCGGTCATTGTCAACCGGCGCAGTGGCAACTCGTTTCCAGGGTGCGGTTGAACAAGGCGCGCAAACGCGCTCGCTCGACCTGTCGGAAATCCCCAATGGGCTGTACGTTTACAGCATGAATTCAAACGGTTTTGCCGGACAGGATACACTGCTGAAGAATGTTAGTGACAACAATGAATTGCGCGGTGAACCTGCACTTACCTCAACCGACGGTGAAGGCAAGTTTAAAATGAACGCGCCGTTTGGCGCATCGATCGCTTTACGCGAAGCCTCAAGTAATCCGTTGGGCGAGAGTTTGCCGCTCGACAGCGTGCGCGTAGTCGCGATCTTGAATGGCTATTTGCCAAGCGACACGACGATTGCACTCAGTGCGGCTGAGCAGCACAATTTGAGTATTCGATTGTTTCCCGAATAGCTTGTTTTCCCGAACAAATAACAAAAGCCCGTCTCATTTGAGGCGGGCTTTTCAAATGCTCGAAAATGCAGAAACTATTTTACTGCGGTGACTTGAAAATAGAACTGATCATAGGGAATCTGGTCATACGGAACGAACAGGAACGTGTCGGCGACATTTGTAAAGTAGTTTTCTGGAGCAAATACATGACCGGCCTGACCGGACATATAAACTTTGTAGGCCGACGCACCCTCTGAACGATTCCAAGTCAAACTGACGCCTGTATCGGTTGGAGTGAGCGCCAAATTCTTCGGTGGTTCCGGTGCATCTGGACGGCCTTCAATGAAAATGTCATCAACCGCCGCTTCAACCAGCGAAGGCGGTGCATTGTCCTCGGCAATGAATTGCAGCACCATTTCCGCAGTCGGTGTCACGAAGTCTTCGATCTTGAATAACGCCTCCTGCCAGCCGTTGGCGCTCACCGACGTTTGAATCAAGTTCGTCCACGTCGCGCCTGCATCGTTGGATATCTGCACACGAAAGAAGTCGCCGCCTTTTTGCGGACCGCGATCATTAGAATAGGCGTACTTAAATTTCAACTTCGCATCCGCCAAATTGTCCAATCTGAACATCGGTGAACGCAATGTGGTTTTACCGCCATCGACGTCATTTGCCGCCGCCGGCTCAGACGGCGACCCGCCGTTGCCTGTCACAAAACAAAAGCTTCCGTAGGCCGTTGCATCTTCTGAAATTTGCACAGCAGCTCCATTTTCACTTGAGCCAACGGGAATCGCGCGAGTCCAAACTCCGGCAGTAGCGTTGTCGCCCTCTGCACCGATTATAAACCCGCGGTCAACTTCCGCG
>CAZPKG010000006.1:0-21782 GCA_964587105.1 uncultured Alphaproteobacteria bacterium
TCAGATCTCCCCCAAAGTTGTCTGCAACTTTGGGGGCATTAAGGGGGGCTTCTGAATTACTGTCATCCTCTGTAAGGATCTATTCAAAGTAAGTTGCTATCAATAGTGTCTCCGTCACCCTTGGCAGCAACCATCCGCACAACCGCAATCACGAGCCTTCGGCTTGTAAGCTCTGACCTTCACCGAGGCCACCGCTTCCAAAGCTTCGTTGCGAAGTTCATCGCCGATAGTATCAAGTCCGACGTCGTATTGATTCTCGTTCACAATTTCGACTTCAGTGAGTCCTGCTTCGAGCGCGTAGGTTAGATACTCTTCTTTGAGCGACGCACCCGCGACACAGCCGACATAGGCTTCGACGTTGTTTTTCAGTGCATTCGAGAGCGGACGCTTCAACACAAGATCAGACACGAGCATTCTTCCACCGGGCCGAAGCACACGCGCGATCTCCTTGAACACTTGCGGCTTGTCTGTCGAAAGATTGATAACGCAATTTGAAATCACCAAATCTACCGAGTTGTCTTTTAGCGGCAAATCTTCGATGATACCTTCGCGAAACTCGACGTTTTTTGTCTTGAGTGTTTCGACATTCGCGCGCGCTTTGGCCAGCATATCCGGCGTCATATCGACTCCAATCACTCGTCCGAGCGGCCCGACCTTGCGCGATGCCAAGAATGCGTCAAACCCCGCACCGCTTCCCAAATCAAGCACCGTCTCACCCGGCCTCACGTCAGCAAACTCAAGCGGATTCCCGCACCCGAGTCCGAGATTGGCGCCTTCCGGCACATTATTCAAATCATCTTCCGAATACCCAATCGCCGCCGCAATGTCTTCCACATTTGTAGCACCACAGCATCCCGATGTTCCGCAGCAACTTTCCCCACGCGCCGCTTGCCCGTATTTTTCGCGCACCACCTCGCGAATTTTAAGTTCTTCCATTCTCTTTATCCTTTACAGTTTCCGAGTTTTATTGTAGGGGCGGATGGCAATCCACCCGTGTCAAGCAATACTGTATGTTCCAAAAGCGTTGTCATCCCGAACAAAGTGAAGGATCTCGCCAAACACCACAAGAATGATTGCTCAACCACCAATGTCCACTTACATTGTCATCCCGCAGCGCAGCGAAGGGATCTACTCAAGCACTACAAGAATTGTAAACGCAGTTCACGATGTAAAACACATTCCCCGTAGGCATCACTCCCCGCAGAAGAATGACGTATGTTGACATCAACAGCACGGCTCCGTCAACACGTCAAACAACCGCTTGAATCTCTGAGCGGAGCGCGGCTCGACACAGTAACAAATCTTCGGCCCGTCAATCTCGCCGCGAATCCAGCCCGCTTCTTTCAGCTGTCTCAAGTGCTGCGAAACGGTGGACGGCGCCACCGGTAGTTGCTCCACAATATCTCCTACTATACAACCGGGACTGTTCAGCAAAAATCGAATAATCGCCACTCGATGCGGATGCCCGAGAGCGCGCGCAAGTTTGGCCATGTCCATATCTTCCAAACTCGTGTCCGGCGGATGACTAATAAATTCTGGAGCGTTCTGCATTTTTCAAAAATTTTCGGCGGCATCCGCCATGTCCTTTGTAAGGACGCGGATGCTCCTCTTGTTGATTTCTGTATTCGTTATTCGTAAAAATACGAAACGATTAGCCAAAAGTCAAGTCCCAAACAAAAAAGCGGCTTTTTATGCCGCCTTTTCTCTCAAAACTTAGTCTAAACTATTGTGCTGTCACAACATAATATGCCCTAACCGGTGAGGGGCTGGCATCCAGGAATGTCGGCGTCGGAGTCATTCCAATTAAGTTCGCCGGAGTCGGAGCCACAGTTTCGAGCGTATCCCGATATACATTATAGAGAACCGCGTTCGCGCTCGCATCCCAATTCAACCGGATTCCCGTATCCTCAACCATTGCCGTCAAATGTTGCGGTATTCCGGGCGGCGCAGCCAACGTCACAAACTGCCAAACCGTCCCAGTGGTCGCGCCACCTGCGTTGCGCTCGTCAATTCTCCAGAAGTAAGTTGCTCCCGCAGCCAAATCGCCTGCAGGATCATATGAAAGCGTCGCTTGATTACCGATAAACGCGGGCGGATTGGTCGTTCCAAAATAGACGTCGTGCGAAGTCGCTCCATTGCCCGCAACCCATGACACCGTCGTTGTTACCGCCACACCCACCGACATGTCAGCGGGAGTCGGCGATGTTGCAATGCCCGGCAGCGCGATTGCTTCATTTGCTGTCAAAACAATCGTGCTGTTTTCACCGTCAATGTCCGTTTGCAGCGCGCCCGCATACAGCTTCACTAAACCCGTTCCCGCCGCAGGAGCAGTCCATGTGAATTGCCCGGAGTCGTGTCCTGCGACCGTGAAGTGCACACCGTTCGTTTCACCTGTGACATTGTACGTCACGGTCGAAAGGCCGGAACTGATGACACCTGCGTTTGCGGTTCCGCTGACGCCGATTCGACACGATGCATTGAAATTGACAATCGTTCCGCCCGAGACTTTTCTGATCGTCAGCAAATAAGCTTGCCCCGGAGTGTAGTTTGTCGGAAATCCGGCGATCTGGACCGTGTTTACTACCGGACCGCCGTGACAACTGCTGGCGCATGTATTTCTGCCCGGCGCGCCCGATCTGCCCGTGTAATTATCGTGGGCAAAAGCATTGACTGCAAAACATAACATCACAACTGCGAGAACTGTACGCATGATAGCATGCTCCCTCTTGAGTATGTATTCACCATTGCACGGCAACCTTGCCGTTGCATCCTATTGCATCGTAATCTCGATTCCACGTTACATCCCGCACAAGAAGTTGCCAAACCACATCATACAGAACCGAAGCGAGCGCAAACCCACTATTGATTCTTATTGCGCTCTGACGCAATCATTCTAAGCAATCGCATCTCAAATAAAAAGTATTTCACGCCATAAACAAATTATTCTGCTATATAACCAACTATGCAAGTCTCTATAAGAAACACTAAACGCGATAAACCTTGTCTTATTCAATAGCAAAAAAGAGAGGCGCAGTCATGACGACTGCACCTCAAATCAAGTTCATTTCGAGTTTCTCAATCAGAGAAAAATGCGTTGCGAAACTCCAACATCAAGACAGAAAACTAATGATGCGCTGCCTGTTGCTGCGCGACGTATTCAATTGAAAAACGATTTCCTTCCGGATCTTCTCCACCGCATACCCAGATGTTGGGGGCCACCATTTTGGGCTCACCCATCGGAACGCCGCGCTCGTTTAGTTCGTCTCTGGCTACTTCCATATCGGCCACTCTGAATACAAACGACGGGGCATCCCGTCCCAGCCGTCGTTTACCGCCGGAATGGAGGCACAAATCGCATGCACCTGTCTCGAACACGACCCATTCCTCCTTGCGGAAGTCGGTCTGTCCGGGTGGGTAGCTAACGGTGAGTCCCATCGCATCGCGGTAGAACTCCACCATTTCCTGCATATTTTCAACATACAGAATAACTTCGGCAAGTCCTTTGAGACATCCCATGAGTCTTTCTCCCGCGATTTTTGTTGCGTGTTACCATAATATAACATCGGCGATCTTTTTCAGCAAATCACAAAAGCTTGCACTCGGTCAGATAAGGCACTAAATTGAAGAAACCATGAAAACTACTCCTACGATGCGCCTCTTTCTAATTCTGACCCTTTGTGGCTTCGCTCTGGCCAGCTCCGCTTTTGCCCAAATGACCGAAGACCCGCCCACTTCGCCTGCCGAGTTTCACACGCAAGAGCTGGGTCGCTGGCGCAATGTGATTGAATCCCGCGAGTTTTATAGCCTTGACGAAACGCAGGCCGATTACGACGCGCTCTATTACGAGCTGTGGATTGATCTCCGCAACTTCGCCGAGCAACAGATTACCGGGCACACGAATATTCATGGTCGCGCACTCACGGCCAATTTCAATGAAGTCGTGCTTGATCTGTGCGATACGTTAACCGTTGATTCGGTTCGTGGATCACTGAATGAAGTCTTAAGCTACACTCGCGGCGGGCAGCAGATTACCGTGACGCTGGAACGCGATTATGCGTTAAACGAAGATTTTATGCTGACGATTTACTATCACGGTCATCCGTGTTTAGGCGGCGGTATCGAGACGTTTGATTGGTGGAACCGCCCGGTCTCATCTTACAACGTTCCGTCAATCGCGACTCTTTCAGAACCAACCGGAGCGCGTGACTGGTGGCCCTGCAAAGATACTCCGCTCGACAAAGCCGACAGTGCGCGCATTCATCTCACGGTTGTAGATAGCATCACTGCGACCTCAAACGGACTGCTCGAAAACATCTCCGTTGTTTCGCCCGGCGTGCGGCAATTTAATTGGTTCGAGCGCTATCCGATTGCGACGTATTTGATTTGCGCTTCGGCGTCAAACTACGTGTCGTTTACAAATTGGTATCATGCGCAGAACGGCGACAGTATGCCGCTCACATTTTATGTTTATCCGGAGAAGCTCACGGCTTCACAAACGGATTTCAGCATCATGCCGGCAGCAGTGGGTTTTCTGGCTTCCAAATTCGGAGAATATCCGTTCATTGAAGAGAAATACGGCCACACTATGTTTCGCTGGGGCGGCGCGATGGAGCATCAGTGCAACACGTCCTACGGCCGCAGTGTCGTGAATGGATTTCACACCTACGATTACATTCTTGTGCATGAACTCGGCCACCAATGGTGGGGCGACATGGTCACTTTGGCCGATTGGCCGGACATTTGGTTGAATGAAGGATTTGCGAGCTACTGCGAAGCTCTGTGGTTCGAGCATCTCGGCGGCCCTGCGAATTATCGTAACTACATGAATACAAGCTTGTCAGTTACCGATCCGTCCGGCCCGGTGTACAACCCTTCTCAGTTGTTTGACGGCAACACGGTCTATGACAAAGGCGCGTGGATTTTACACACTCTGCGCGGCGCAATTCGGAATGACTCGTTGTTCTTTGCAGGAATGGCGGAATATCGCGCGCGTTACGAAGGAGCATCGGCTTATACTCCGGATTTTCTCGATGCGATGAGCGACGTTGTGGGCTATGACGTGACGCCGTTTGTTTGGGCCTATATCTATGAAACCAACCGTCCGCTCTATCGTGTGTCATACGGAACCGGAGTTGTTGACGGTGTGCAAACTACGGCTGTGAGATTAAGACAATTGCACTCAACTCCGCCGGTCGCATTTACAAACAAGTGTGATTTGCGATTTGGCGGAGCGCAAACGGTCACGCAAACGGTTGTGTGTGACAGCTATCGGCAGGAGTATCTGTTTCAAATGGGCTACTCGCCTACTTCTATCACGTTTGATCCGGATACGTGGTTCCTTAAGACTGTGCTGACCGAGCCTCTGGCTGTTATCTTCTTGAACGGTTCTTTATCAACGGGACTTGAAAATACAAGTTATGCCGATACGCTTGTGGCAATCGGCGGGAATGGAAATTACTCTTTCAGCTTGATTGGCGGGACTCTTCCGAATGGAATCACGCTTGCGAGCACCGGAAGATTTTCCGGAACGCCGATCGAGGGTGGGAGTTTTCCGCTTACATTGCGCGTGCAAGATACAAATAATCAAGCAGACACGACTCAGCTTGTGCTGAATGTGACTCCGGTGATTGCTCCGCCGCAACAGTTGACGATTGTTGCCAATAACGACAACACGGTCACACTGCGATGGTTGAGTGTTCCTAACGCAGTAAGTTATGAAGTGTCATATGCGACTCAGGCAGATTATTCAGATTTGAGTCTCCTAACCACTGTGACTGACACAACTTTTGTGGATACTGTCAATGTTGGTCAGAAATTTTATTTTGTAAAGGCAAATCAATAATCGCCGTTGCTTTGGTGGCGGATGCGCAGTCTTTTCGTGGTGCGATATTTGATCCTTACACAGGATGACAGACAAGCAGAAGCCTCCTTATTCCTCCCAAAACAGCAGTGTGCTTTGGGTGAGACCAGAAAAAGCCCGACTTTCGTCGGGCTTTTTGATTAAGGATTTACGCCTTTGTCGCGGAGGTATTTGCTGGCTTTTTCTAAGCGCTGTTGTTCGGCTTTGGTTAGGCCGTCCATGCCAACTTTGTTAATTTTGTCGAGTAGGTCATCTACTTCACGGCGGACGTCTTCGATGTTTTGTTCTTCGCGTTCGCGGGCGGATTCATCGAGCTTCTTTTTCCACTCTCGCATTCTGGCTCCGGGCGCACTGTAACGCAATCTGCCCCACTTCAGATAGGCATAACCCATGACCATACCGCCCAAGTGAGCAAGATGCGCGACACCGCTGCCGACATTGAAGCTGGCTAAGAATTCAATCACACCGAAGATGATGGCAAAATATTTGGCTTTGACCGGAATGACGAACCAGATATAGATGATGTTGTCTGGAAAGAGCACAGCATAGGCCAGCAGCAAACCGTAGATCGCGCCGGACGCGCCAACAGTTGGGACATACGAATCCATGTTGAACAGCGCATAGCACAGACCGCCGCCGAGACCCGTAATCAAATAGTATTTCAAAAACTCTTTCGAGCCCCAGACACGTTCCAACATCGAGCCGAACATCCACAAAGCGAGCATGTTGAACAGAATGTGGCTGAAACTGCCGTGCAGGAACATGTAGCTGACGAGCGTCCACACATGTCCTTGGAAGAACTCTTTGGGGATCAGCGAGAAATGCTCGATGAAGAATTGATCCATGCCGAGAATCATCTGCGCGGCAAAGATCGTAACATTGGTCAAGATCAAGAACTTGACCACCTCCGTCCAAGTCATCTCGGGATTGATGAATCTCAGCGGGGGTTGACGGAACAATATTTCGAAGCGCTGTTTCATGACTTACAGCACCTCAAATTTCCATAGATAATTGAAGATCTGATTTTTGTCTCCGGTGCGAATCAGGATGCGGTTTTCGCCGGGCACAAGTGAGTGCTGCAGCGACCATTCTTCGAACTTTTCACCGTCGGCCATTGTCTGATCGTGGCGCGGACGGAAGTTATCCAAGAACACGCGGCCGTTGACGGTCACGGTGACTTCACAACGCGACGACAGCGACAGCGGGTATTTGCGGTTGGTGCGATAGAGATACAATCTCAAATTGAGCGGCGTTGACGGCGGAACTTCTGCGGGCAAGGTGAAGATGAACTCGATATAGTCCGCACCTGTGGGATTTCGATTGGGATCTCCCATTGCGAGTTCCCAACCTGACTTATTGCTGCTCGGAATCTCGTTGATCTTGGGGCCGTGTGTTTCGGAAACGCGCGCGCCCTTGTCCTTATCAAAGATGCCGGTTTCCCAGCGAATCTCGCCAATCTTGTCCACACTTCCGCCGGCCTTGCATTCGGCAGATACTTGAAACGCGCGTGGATATTGAACGGTCAGCGTCGGATTTGGTTTGGCGGGTGTGATGACCAAGCGCTGCGGCTCGGGGGTCAAATAGCCGTCAACTTTTCCGAATGTAATCTCTAGAACTCCGAAATCATGTGGAACAACAGCTAAACCGAAGCCGACGGAATCTCCATTTACAAAGATGGGACCGGGAACCGGCTCGGTGGTGATAGTGGCTTCTTTGCGGGCGCGCTGTTGTTCGGTCAGTGTGAAATAGACCAATTGCCCACCGGCGGCACGGGACAGCCTCACATCATGCTGCTCAGGATCGGACTTGAAGCCCGCCATTTCGACCCGGACCGTGTGAGTTCCAAGCGGAAGTGTCACAACGGCGGGTGTGCGCTGGGGGATTTGCTTGTCATTAATGATAATCGTCGCTCCGGCAACGGAGCTTGAGATTTCAACCGTTCCAGTGGCTTTGTCGAGAGTCTCAGTGATGGACTCTTGGGGGAAGTCGCGTGCCTCGCCAGCATCAACATGCTCTTGCTCGTATTTTGGGAGGGCGCGGGTCGAGGTATCAAGGGTTGTCAGAACGGATGAGTCCACTGAGCTGGGGACATGGCGCTCGACCTCCCAGGGGAGTTCGCGCTTGACCTTGTCACTGATGGACTCGGACTTGGGGGGGACACTTACCGGTGGGGTGGCGGTTCCGTAGCCGTCATATTGTGCAGATGGATTGTCATTTCCATCAAAAACAAATGTTAAGGTGTCGGAACTACCATGCTCAACCTTAATGACTTCGACAAACGGCTGGGGCCTGCGGCCTTCGAGCCTGACGGTAACCGAGTGCTTGCCGATCAGGATGTCGCGCAGTTCGGCGGGAGTGGTCCGGCCTGTGGGGGCGAGGTCCACCCAGATTTCTGCTCCGGGAGGGGTGCTTTTGACCACGACCGAACCGGTGTGGCCGGGCCAATAGCGGTCGTAGAGCAGGTAGCTCCCCAGACCTATCACCCATAGAATCAATACCAGCAGAATGATGCGCATAAGACAGTAAATATAGGCTTATCTTAGAGAAAAGCAATTGTCAGTGGGGGAACGTTTTGTGAATCAAACCGTATCAAAGTTTGACAAACCGTGCTCGAATCGGTATATTTTGCAATTGCTTACACTTCGCGAGACAGAATGGAATTGGCTGCGCCTCCCCCGTTGACACGGGTTCAACTTTCTTTTGACAAGCTACCCGGCTTCGGCCCGGCGTGGCAAGCGGTGGTGCGTGAGTTGCCGGAGGCTGAGTGGTTGTATGCGCGCTCACCGGCCAATCCGGAAGCTTGCAGAGCCGCAACAGATGAACGGCTAAAGAGTTTTCCGTTTTACAAAGAGCTTGCTGAGATATTGAAATCAGAAGGCAAGCTATATAGTGTGCCGGATGAAACGTTGGCACGACTAAATCATCTGGCGAACGGTAAAGCAGTGGTGGTGGTGACGGGCCAGCAGGTGGGTTACCTTGGCGGACCGCTATTTACATTTTTGAAAGCATATCACACTGTTCGATTGGCGCGCGCACTTGAAGCAACGATGAAGCTGCCTGTATTGCCGTTGTTTTGGCTGGAGGGGGAAGATCACGACTTAGCGGAGATTCGCGCTTCGCAATATCCGAAAGCGGACGGGACGATTGGCGCGGTTGAGTTTACTCCGATTAAAGAAATTGCTAATCAGGAAGTTGGGCGATATGCAGTTGGTGAAAACGCATTGGCGCCGCTGCATGAACTGATTTCAAAGTGGGAGAATGTTTCGGGGGAAGCGGCGGAAATTTTGGAACACGCGTATTCCGACGGTGATCTTTCGACTGCGATGGGGCGTTTGCTCGCGGCAACGCTGGGGCCGAGGGGATTACTTGTTTGCGAAGGAAGACATGACGGGCTAAAGAAACTCTCGGCTCCGTTGTGGAATCAGGTGATTGACAAGCGTGAAACTCTGCGTGACGTTTTCGGAAAACGGTCTGAAGAAGTACGGGGGAAAGGGTTCACCGGTTCGATGAGTCCGACACCGGACGCGCATTTCTTTTATATTGTGGCAAAAGATCATGTGCGCAGAGCGGTGACGCTGGACGGCGTGGTGAAACATCCGGACGGGTCATCCGAGAAAGTTACACCTGAGCAACTGAAGGCGAAATTTGCGAGCGGAGAATGGAGTGTGAGTCCGAAAGCTGGACTCAGGCCGCTGTATCAGGATTTTGTGCTGCCGTCCATTGCCTATGTGGGCGGGCCGGGCGAGCTTGAATATCATGCACAGCTTGCGCCGTTTTATGAATTGTTGAATGTCACGCCGCCAAGTCTGTTTCCGCGACTCTCGGCAACGTTTGTAGATCAGAAATGCGAGCGGCTCAGAGAAAAACTGGGACGCTCGTGGGAAGAGTTGCTCACGACCAATGAGCACGAACTAACCAAACAGTTGCTGCGCGAGGCCGACGAGAACGATACGGCCAAGACTTTTGCCGAAGCCAGAGCAGAGATTGAAGACGCGATTGCGAAACTGAAAACACTGCTGCGGGATTTGGATCCGACGTTGGAAGGCGCGCTTGGCTCGACCGTTGGCAAAGCACTTCATCCGCTTGAGCAATTGGAACAAAAAGCTAACAAGGCGATCAAGCAGAAGCACGCGGTGGAGCTTGCGCGGCTGCAAAAAGTTCTCTTCGCTGTACGTCCCGGCGGAAAGCCGATGGAGCGCGCGTATGGGACGGCGTGGGGACTTTTGACTTACGGGGTTACGGAGTTTTTGAATATGCTCGATCAATTGCCCGCCGACGGGGCGGCTCATCACATCGTCATCACAGAATAGCGAATGAGTGAACCAAACACACAAGAAGTAGATGTGCTCGCGATTGGCGCGCACCCTGACGACGTAGAACTTTCGTGCGCGGGCACACTGCTGAGAATGCAGGCGCAAGGCGCAAAGATCGGCATCGTGGACATGACGCGCGGCGAGCGCGGCTCACGCGGCAACGCGGAGATTCGCGCAGTCGAAGCACAGAACGCGCTCAAGATTTTAGGTTTTGAGTTTCGCGAAATTCTCGACGTGGGGGATTTGCAGATTCAGGACACGCATGATCGCCGCGTAAAAGTCGTCGAATGTATTCGCCGTCATAAACCGAAACTTGTCTTGACACATTGGTGGCGCGACAAGCACCCCGACCACGAGGGCACGAGCGAGTTGGTCAAGCACTCGATGTTTGTGGCGGGAGCGGCGAACTTTCCGGCGAAATACGAGCCGCACAATCCCAAGCGGCTGCTCTATTGGCCTTCGACGTGGATGATGGAGCCGAATGTGTTTGTGGATGTGACGGATTTCTGGGAGAAAAAACTTGAAGCCGCGCGGGCGCACAAGTCGCAGTTCTTTGATCCGAACAGCAGTGATCCGATGACGGTGCTCTCCCAACCGGCGTTTTTTGAACGGCTCGAAATGCGCGCGCGCTATTTCGGAGATCAGATTGGCGTCAAATTGGCCGAAGTTTTTTACATGCGCGAACCGATAAAGGTCAACGACCCTCTGATGTTATGCCAATAGCAACTAAAGGCGAATTTTGGTTCGTCAAGAAAAGTAAAGTTCACGGGCGCGGACTATTTGCGCGCAAGGATATTCCGAAGGGCACGAAAATCATCGAATATAAGGGCACGCGCATGCCGCCCGAAGCTCTGCCGGATATTGACGAGGACGAACCTGAAGCCTTTCACACGGTTATTTTTTCGCTTGACAGCGGCTGGCTGATTGACGCTTCGCGCCGGGGGAATGCCGCACAGTTTGCCAATCACTCGTGCAACCCGAATTGCTCGACGATTGAAGAAGACGAGCGCATTTATATCGTCTCGCAGCGCAAGATTCCGAAAGGAACCGAGCTTGTGTATGACTATCATTTGCACCAGACCGGGCCGTTTCAAAAAGATTGGCTTACGGATTACGCCTGCCACTGCGGCTCGCGAAATTGCCGCAAGATTATGTTGAAGCGGAAGATTCCGCAGAAATTTTTGAAGTTGATTTAGTTGCGCATTCATACGGGGCACCCGCAGCGGGTGCCGCCGCGCCCCCCTTAACATTTGTTCCTCATTCATTCCCTCTGATGTCCAAACCCTCCTCACCTTATTTTGTTGTTCGCGGCTCTGATATTCAGGGCAAAGGCGCGTTTGCCACGAAAGCCATTCGCAAAGGCACTCGCGTCATTGAATACACCGGCCAAATTATTCCCGAAGACGAAGCGGATCGCCGTTACGACGATTCCAAGATGAAGCGTCATCACACATTCTTGTTTCAGATGTGCGACGGCGCGGTCGCGATTGACGCAGCGGTCGGCGGAAACGACGCACGCTTCATCAATCATTCCTGTGATCCCAACTGCGAACCTGTCGAAGAGCGGGGCCGCATTTTCATTGAAGCAATTCGGCCCATCAAAGTCGGCGAAGAGCTTTTGTACAACTATGGTTTGACCGGCGACGGCGACGAGCACGACGACTGGCGCGAAAAATACCGCTGCAACTGCGGCGCGCCAAATTGCTCCGGCAACATGCTGATTAAGCCGAAGAAGAAAAGGGTTGTGAAGGCCGCGAAGAAAGTTAAGAAGGCCGCAAAGAAGTCGAAGTAGTATGAGAATCGGCATAATCCTCTATCCTACCTACGGTGGCTCGGGAGTTGTGGCCACCGAATTAGGTGTCGCGCTGGCGATGCGCGGGCATGAGGTGCATTTTTTCTCGACGTCGCGACCGTTTAGACTTCCGGCTTTTCAAGAGCGCACCTATTTCCATGAAGTGCCGGTCGTCGGATATGATTTGTTCGATCACACGCCGTACACACTGACGCTTTCTTCGACGCTGTTTGACGCGTTCAAGATGTATAAGCTCGACGTCCTTCATGCGCATTACGCGATTCCACATGCGACGGCGGCCTATCTTGCCCGCGAGATGAACGGCGGATTGCCTCCGGTGATTACGACCTGTCACGGCACGGACATCACGCTGGTCGGCGCGCATCCGGCCTACGCTCCAGTGGTGAAATTTACGCTCGAACAGTCGAATGCGGTAACCGCCGTATCGCACGATTTGGCCGCCGAAACGCGCGAAAACATCGGCTACACGGGCAAAACAAACGTCATTTACAATTTCATCGACACCGAGCTTTACAAGCGCGACCTGTGTGTGATGCGCCGCGATTGGTTGGCGGCATCGGATGAGCCGATTATCTTGCACATCTCGAATTTTCGTCCGGTGAAGCGCATTCCGGATATTATCACAGCGTTTGCGAAAGTGCGCGAGAACGTCAAAGCGAAACTCGTGTTAGTCGGCGACGGTCCGGCACGCAGCAACGCGGAACTTCAAGTAAGAGAATTGGGTTTGCAAGGAGAGGTGCGATTCCTCGGCAAACAGACGGGTCTGATTGATTTGTTGAGCGTCGGTGATATTTATTTATTGCCCTCGAATAAAGAGAGTTTCGGTCTGTCAGCACTCGAAGCTATGAGCTGCGAAATGCCCGTTGTGGGTTACGATGTGGGTGGTTTGCCTGAAGTTGTTACGCACAATGAAACGGGTTTCCTGCATCCGGTGGGAGATATTGACGGGCTGTCGGCAAGCATTTTGCAGTTGGTGAAAGACAAGGAGTTGCGCAAACAGATGGCGCAGGCCGGACGGAAGCGCGCGACGGAAGTTTTTCACATTAACACTATAATTCCGCAATATGAGAAGCTGTACTTGGACACATTACACGAGACGGAGGCGCAATGTCTAAACAAAGCGTCCCATCGTTCTTCGTTGTCCAAGTCCGCGACCACCTGACGCGATTCTATCACTTGCCGCCTGAGCTTCCGGCGCGCTCGGAAGATGAGGTGGAAGAGATTCTCAACAACGGTTACAATCTCAGCGAGGGCCGCGAGGCCATGCGTTGGGTGCTTGAACATCGTCCTGATTATGAACACGCATCAGCCTATCGCAGGTTCTTGCTGAAGTGGGATATGTTTCAGGATGCAAAACGTGCTATCAATGTGCAGCAGTTTGACGCGGCGCTGATGAGTTTGTCCACGATCTTGATGATGGACGATGAAGATCCATCGGCGCACTATCATGAAGGCGTGGTCTATCGTTATCTGTATCGATTTCCGGACAGCGAGCAGAGCCTTCGCCGCTGTTTAGGTCTCTATCCTGAACTCGCGATTGGTCATCGCGCGCTGGGTTATACGCTTGCCTATCTCGACCGCAAAGACGAAGCGATTGCCGAGCTTGAAGCGGCACTTGTGGGAATGCCCAACGACCCCGAGACGCTTCGCGCATTGGCTGAAATCCGCTCGCACTGATTTTCCCCTACAATTCGTTTCTCAGACAACCGCAGACACAGCGGCTGTTGGTTTCCTATTTCCTATTTCACATTTCAAATTTCCCTATCCATGGCAATTCGCAAAGCTACTGCAATTTGGAGCGGCACGCTCAAGGCCGGTAAAGGCAATCTTTCGACCGACTCCGGCGCACTTAAGAATATCAATTACTCGTTCCACGATCGATTTGAAGACGGCAAGGGGACGAATCCCGAAGAACTGATTGCCGCTGCGCACGCGGGCTGTTACGCGATGGCGCTGTCGGGCGGTCTGGAAAAGGCCGGACATCCGGCCGAGCAGATCGAAGCTGTGGCGCACGTCACGCTTGATTTTGTGGACGGCAAACCCACCGTGACGAAATCGCATATCGTCTGCACAGCGAAGGTGCCGGGCATGGATGCCGCGACGTTCAAGGAAATCGCCGTTGAGACTAAGGGCGGCTGTCCGATTTCGCGTTTGCTGATGGGTTCGGCAGAAATTTCACTCGAAGCCAAGCTTGCTTAATCTCAAGCTGCCTCCTCCGACCGAGCGATTGCGGTTTCGGGCCATCACTCACGGCGATGTTGACGAGCTGTATGAAATGCTCGGCGACCCCGACGTGATGCGCCATTATCCCAGTGTGATGACACACCGCGAGAGCCAAATCTGGCTCGAGAAGTGCGTTGCCCGTTACAAAACGGACGCACACGCCTTTTATCTATGCGAATTGCTGGAAACAGGTGAAGTGGTCGGACAGGTGGGAATCTTGGCGCAAGACGTGAACGGCACGCCGGAAAAAGAGGTCGGCTATCTGTTGAAGAAGAGATTCTGGCATCAAGGTTACGCAACGGAGGCTGCGCGGGCCTGTCGTGATTATGCGCGCGTGGGTTTTGGTTACGACCGGATAATTTCATTGATACGTCCAGAAAACACACGCTCCATCAACGTTGCCAAGCGATTAGGTGGTGTACATGAAGAGACGGTTTTGTGGCGTGACTACATGCACGGAATTTGGGTGCTGGGACGCTGATGGCTGTGCGCGTGCTGCCACTGCAACTCACTGACCGCGCACGGCGCGCGCAGATGATGAATCACGCCACGCCGGGCATTATGCTTATTGTGCTCGGTGTGTCGGCGATCTTCTCCGGTCATACGGAACATCTGTGGATTGACATCGTCGGTATTATCGCGGGCGTGGCGCTGATTGCGTCCTTGAAACGCGAGTGGAAGCACGGCGCGCACGGTCACAGCAAGGTCGGTTGGTTTGACGTGATTGCCGGAATCGTGGTCATAATCGAAGGCTATCACAAACTGCATCCGGGCAAATGGTTTCAACCGGGCAGCCTGCTGATGCTGGTCGGCGTGGTGTTTATTTTCATCGGCATATTTCACCACAAAATCACCGCCGCGCGCAACCTGACTTGCACTGACGAGGGCTTCACTCTGCGTTCGAGGCTATTTAGCTCCTTTTCGGGTCAGTGGCAAGATATTAAGAGCTTCTCGCTTGAAGGCAATTCTCTCGTCATTCAACACAAAGACGACTCAATCAAGAAGCACGGCCTCAGACGGATCGAGAATAAGCTTGAGGTGCTTAAGGTGTTGAATGAGGAGTTGGGGCGCTGTACAGACGGGGCACCCGCAGCGGGTGCCGCCGCGTGAATGAGGAGTTGGGGAGAGTAACAAACGGGGCACCTGCAGCAGGTGCCGCCGCGTAATATTCCTATTTCGAATTTTCTATTTTCTATTTCCTATTTCCGCACATGATTAACGCAAACATTTTTCGCGAATATGATATTCGCGGCGTCGTGGCTGACGATTTGACGCCTGAAGTTGTCTATGAACTGGGCCGTGGTATCGGCACGTTTATCCGCCGCAAGGGCGCCAAGAAATTTACGCTGGGCCGCGACGGGCGCTTGACGTCTGAGCGCATTGTCAACGATTTGAAATCGGGTCTGTTGACGACCGGACTTGAATTGATTGACGTGGGCCAAGTGCCGACACCCGTGCTGTATTTTTCCGCCGCGCATTTGCAAACCGACGGCGG
This sequence comes from uncultured Alphaproteobacteria bacterium, assembly GCA_964587105.1. Classification (GTDB taxonomy): domain Bacteria; phylum Electryoneota; class RPQS01; order RPQS01; family RPQS01; genus JABWCQ01. Next base: position 15,705 of record CAZPKG010000006.1, read on the forward strand.
CATCATGGTCACGGGCTCGCACAATCCGCCGGAGTTCAACGGCATCAAGATGGCCTACGGCAAGACCTCGATTCACGGCGCGATGATTCAGGAGATTCGCGTGTTGTGCGAACGGCAGGATTATGAAAAATCGAACGCGACCTGCGGCACGTTTAACATTCTGCCTGATTACATCGGTTGGCTGACAGCGAATTTGAAACTCGAACGCAAGGTGCGCGTCGGTGTGGATAGCGGCAACGGCGTGGGTGGACTGTGCGGGCCGCAAATCTTCCGCGAAATCGGCGCCGAGGTGTTTGACATTTACACCGAAGTGGATGGTCGTTTTCCGAATCACCATCCCGATCCGACGGTCGAGAAAAATCTCGTGGCGCTGAAAAAACTTGTGGCCGACAACAAGCTTGAAGTCGGTGTGGGATTCGACGGCGACGCAGACCGGCTCGGCGCGATTGACGGCAGCGGCAAGGTCATTTGGGGCGATATGCTGATGACGCTGTTCGCGCGCTCGATTCTGAAAACGATGTCCAGCGCGAAAGTCATCGCCGACGTGAAGTGCAGCGAAAATTTCTTTGCGGACGTGAAGAAGCACGGCGGCAATCCGATTATGTGGAAGACTGGTCACGCGCTGATCAAGAGCAAACTCTGGGAAGAGAAAGCCGCGCTCGCGGGTGAAATGAGCGGGCACTTCTTCTTTGCCGACAGATTTTTCGGTTTTGACGATGGAATTTATTCAGCAGGACGGTTGCTCGAAATCGTGTCGCGTCTGCCGCACTCGCTATCGCAGGAGCTTTCTGATCTGCCCCCGACGTTCAGCACTCCCGAAATCCGTGTGGATTGTCCCGACGAAGTGAAGTTCGACGTGGTAGATAAAGTCAAGACGAGTTTCAAATCACGCGGTTTGGAAACGATTGACCTTGACGGCGTGCGCGTGAATTTTGACGGCGGCTGGGCCTTGGTGCGCGCCTCGAATACACAGCCGACTCTCGTGCTCCGCGTGGAAGCCAAATCACAAGTCAAGCTTGACTCGATTCAGGAAGACGTCGCCAAAGTGCTGAAGGATGCGGGTTTCACGTTTGATCCTTCAAAGAGCAGTGGGCACTGACGCTCTTATCGAATTTCGACTTACCCAAGCGCATTGTCATCCCGTAGGCGAATCAACTATTGAATAAGACTCGGCAATGTCCAGCGCATTGTCATCCTGGAAGGATCTCGTTGCGTAACCACCCATTATAAGCGCTTACCAAAAATTTTCTATGGAGAAAAGGTATTACACTTATATTCTTTCAAGCATTTCAAGACGCCTTTATACAGGTATTACGAACAATCTGAAACGTAGGATGTGGGAGCACAAGCGAGGAGAGGGAAGCGATTTTGCCGCAAAATACAAGATCAATCGTCTGGTATATTTTGAATCTTTTCAATATGTGACAAATGCGATTGCGCGGGAAAAGGAGATCAAAGATTTGCTGCGTGCAAAGAAAATTCAGCTAATCGAAGCTGAAAACCCTGAGTGGCTTGATCTTGCAGACGGGTGGTTTAGTGATAAAGAGCTTAGAGACGAGAATTGAGCGCTTTCGGCTTCGCTAAACAATTCGTGGCTTCTTGACAAGATCCTTCCAGGATGACAAGCGCTTAGGTTTTGGTGGTACACTCTAACTTTGGTCGTGGCTTCTTGACAAGATCCTTCCAGGATGACAAGCGCTTAACAGCATCTGCGTAGCCAGAAAATTGCCAAGACCTCGGGCCGGAAACACCTGTTTTCGGCCCGTTTTGCTTACACTGCCTCTGCACGTATTGCACCCTGACGCCTCTCTTTTCATTATGCACTTGCTGTCCCAGTGCATTCTGAGAATCAGCTTTTCCTATTTCTTGTTTCCTATTTCATATTTTCTAATACCTTACCAACCCCATCTCTCCCCCATCCCTCACCCCGAATCCCCCGTTCGCTTCGGGAGCGGGTTTTGCAAAAGCTAACAAAGTGCTTGAATTACCTTAAGAATCGACTATATTACAGGATACAGTTTTTCGGTTACTGGGGTTAAATACAATGGTCGGCAACGGAGGACCTATGAATCGTAGTTTGAGAACCCTTTTTGCAGCTGCGGGCTTGCTCGCGCTGGTGATCACCGGCTTTGCCGCACAACGGCAGTGCGTGATCGTGGATGGATTTACGCAGTGGAATTGCGGCCCGTGCGCTTCATGGAATCCGCAAGAACGCGGTTTGCTTGAAGGCATGACACGTGACACCGTGATTTCGATCAAGACGCATGGCTGGTGGCCGGGCGCGAACAACGACGCCTTCCACCTCGCGAACGTCGCCGAGTGCACAGCCCGTATCAATTACTACGGTTGCAATTGGGTGCCGTGGGTGATGTGCGATGGCAGTATCAACATCTCCAACGTCAATCTCACCACACTTCGCAACGGTATTCGGACACGCTATTCTACTCCGTCGCCGTGCACAATTGACAATATGCTCGCAGTAACCGCAAGCCCGACCACCGTTTCGGTGAGCGGCACAATTACGGCTGAGCAGGCATTGACGAATGCGAATTTGTATGTCGTTTTGGTTCGCGACTTAGTGACCTATGCCTCGCCTCCGGGTTCAAATGGAGAACGCGAATTCCCCGAAGTTTTCTGTGATGCCGCGCCGAACTTTAACGTCGGCACACCTGTCAACGCTTCTCCGGGTAATCCGTATAACTTCAACGTTACCTTGAATCGTAATGAAGCTTGGGACGTCGAAGGCTTGACCATTATCGCCTTCTTGCAGAACAATGGCACGAAGGAAATCCTGCAGGGTACGTGGGCGCATGTTTCGCAAGAATATGCCTTCACGACTTCTGAGGAGAATCCGGTTCAAGCTATCGTCGCGACCGACGGCGGCGAACAAGGTTATCTTGTTCAGCTTGAGAACATCGGCACGGAAAATGATACCTACAGCGTCACGCTTGACGGCGAATGGCCGGCTGGTTGGACCTATTCTGTCGAAGAAAACGGCGGCACGCCGAATCCGTCTTCAATTGAAGTTCCGGTCAACAGCCTTGAATCGACGTTCTTGATCGTACGCGTGAATCCGAACGGCCATGCCGGATCAGCGAGCTTCAACGTTCACGTCGCTTCGCAAGGCAATGACTTGGTGCAAGCCGATCACGCTTGGCGCCTGATGTCCGGTTTGGACGTGCTGGTGATTGACGCTGACGGCGGCGACACCTATGAAACCTATTACGCTGCAGCGCTTGATGCAGCTGACGAGAATATCAACGTCGTTTGGGGCTGGTGGGATTCCAACCTCGACGAAGTGGATATCACGCTGTTTGACGGTGTGGACGCAGTCGTGTGGTTCACGGGCGACCTGTGGCAAGAAACGCTTTCGCCGATTGACCAACTGAACGTTCAGGATTACCTTGACGCAGGCGGCAACCTGTTGATCACGGGCCAAGGCGTCGGCTTCGATATGCGCAACGACCAGTTCTTCACGGACTATCTGCACGCATCTTATCTGCGTAACTTCCCCATCGGTTCATCCGTGACGGGTGTTGACGGCACGCTCTTCGGCGATCAAGCCTTTGCTATCGTCAGCGGAACCGGCGCCAACAACCAGAACCGCCAGTCTTCGTTACAGCCTCTCGATGCCGGATCTACCTTGATCTTTAACTATGACCAAGAGTATCAGGGCGCAACGCAAGGCGCAGGTTTGCTCGTTCAGAACGACACTTACAAGATCATCTATCTCGGTTTTGGTTTTGAAGCTATCGCTACCGAAGCCGCGCGCAATACCATGATGGAACGCGCGATCGGATGGCTGTTGGGCGTCAGCGCGACTCCGGGTACGCCGGAAGTTCTGCCGACCGAGTTTAGCCTCGCGCAGAACTATCCGAATCCGTTCAACCCCGAGACAACCATTCCGTTCGCCTTGCCGACGCGCGCGAATGTGAAGCTGTCCGTGTATGACTTGCTGGGCCGTGAAGTTGCGACGTTGGTGAACGGCACGATGGAAGCCGGTTCGCATACGGTGAACTGGAATGCCAGCGACCTTTCGAGCGGTGTCTATTTCTACCGCCTCGATGCGCAAGCCGGAGAAGCCAGCTTCAACAGCACGCGCAAAGTTGTCTTGATGAAGTAACCTTGTCTGATTAGCCACAGCGAGTCAACCGGCTCGCGGTGGCTCTACATAGTCCCGCATCTTTGACTACGCAACCTTCAATTCAGGAACGCCGCCAGCCGCAATGACGGTTGGCGGCGTTCTTCCTTTTCTTTGGAGGGGAAAGGACCCATGAAAAATCACCGTACATATTTGCGCATCGAAATGCTGATAACCGCTTGCGTTATCGCATTGCTTGCCATCCCAATCATCAGCGGAACTCGCTCTTCCACGGCTGAAGCGTGTTGGAGCTATCTCCGCATCGAATGTTTTGAGCGGAACGCGCCGGACTGGCCGTGGTGCCAGCCCACGCCGCAGCGCTGCTGGCGGTTTAGTCCGAACCCCGCCAATCCGTTCGCTTGGGGAATACAGGATCAAGTTTACAGCGTGCGCTTGCAATCGCTCTGCAGCAATGACATTCACTCGCTGTGGTGCATGGGCGAACCGGGCACGGAAGATCCGCGTTTCGACGTGTATCCCGGCAACCTGAATACGTTCGTGACGTATGGGCCGCTCGATTTGACGAATCAAACCTACGCGCAAGTGCAATTCAGTCTGTTCTTCCGCAACGCGATGGACATTCAGGACACCATCTTCTGGGGCGCCGATTCCGTGTTTGCACTTGGCGCCGCACATATTTGGATTGACTCTGTCTTCAGCGGTCAGACGGAAGAAGGCTGGCGCACGTTCACGATGGACCTGAGCGATCTCTATCGCAACGTTGCAACACGAGACAGCGTCTCCGCGCTGGGTCGTCCTGCCGTTTATGTGTTCTGGTGGTTCAAATCCGACGCCGACCAAATCCGCGACGTCGGCGCATTTATTGATGATGTTATCATCGCCGTTGACGACGGTTCTCTGGACCTTCGTGCAGACGCGATTGAAGTTCGTGATGCGGAAGGTAACGGTTTCCCGTCACGCATTGAAACCGGTGACTACATCCGCGCTCGTGTGCTCTGGTCCACCTGTTCCGGCGGTACTCCGTTTTACCCGGACTTTCATGCCACACTCTACATGGACGGAAATATTGTTTACGACTCGCTCATGATTGGTGTTCCGCAGGATAGGTCGTTCAACTGGCTATCGGATTCGATTGAAGTCATTACGGAAGGCGAACACACGTTCGAATTTGTCATCGATCCCATCGGCGAAGTTGCGGAAGCCAATGAGAACAACAATACTCAGTCCATTCCGTTTACCGCGTATGTGCCCAATGTTCCGCCATCGTTCGTGTGGATTACACCGAGCACCGATACGCTTGAAGCGTTCGGCGGCGTCGCGAACTTGAGCTGGCAACTTTCTGATCCGGATGGCGAAGCCTATGTGACGATTCACATTGATGCCGATAACGAAGGCTGTGTCGGTCCGATTGTACCGCGCACGTTGAATCGTCCGGAAACCGATCAGCCCGACACGGTGGCCTGGTCCACTTTGTCTTTGCCGGACGGCGCGCTTCGCTACCTTTATGCTGAGTTCGGCGATGAGTTCATGACATATTGCGATTATTCCCCCTTCCCGGTGCGCGTGCACGGATTGGACGCGGGCGAAAATCCGAACATTCCGTCTTCGTTCTCGTTGAATCAAAACTATCCGAATCCGTTCAATCCTGAAACGAGCATTGATTTCAGCATCACACGCGGCGGTCATACGACGCTGACGATTTTCGATATCACTGGCCGTGAAATCACTAAGCTGATTGACAATGACTTGACTCCCGGCAACTACGAAACAAATTTCAACGCCGGTGTCAATCGTCCGTCGGGCGTCTATCTCTATCGTCTCGATGCTCCCGAAGGCAGTATCACAAAGAAGATGATCCTAATGAAATAGTCTTTCTATTTCTGCTCATAATTGACGGATAACAAGAACAAAAGGAATCACCATGCCTAGCGGCGGGGGGGGGTGCGGGGGGGGGGGGGCGGTGGGGGGGGGGGGTG
>CAZPKG010000006.1:21792-199577 GCA_964587105.1 uncultured Alphaproteobacteria bacterium
AACCTAATTAAATATTCTTTCTTTTTCTTGACATAAATGACGGATAAAAAGAACAAAAGGAATCACCATGCCTACCCCCCCCCCCGGATTTCCTACCCTTTTTCACATCTAGTACATGATGTTGTAAAACGTGTTGCTACTTGGCATTCGTTTATCGGAGGAATTGGTTTACCTGACTATTGGCTTTATAATGAGGATCCCGGGTTTGGAACTATCGTAAGTGTTCAAGTCGTTCTTGACAGTTATGGCAAATTGAGCAAAGTAATTGGGTCTACAGCATCAAGCGCACAATGCTCTATTGAGTTCACTTTTGATTCGACAAATATGATCTCAAAAGTGGCCTGTAAGAAAGGTAACACAACAGAACTCGAAATCACAGAAGATAAGTTGTCAACAAATCAGATTCGAATCAAGACTGAGTATCCTTCTAACACAAGCCTAAACATTGAAAAACGAATCAAGATGCCGACAAGCGCGGGATCAACCGTCTACGCAGTGGAAATAGATATTAACGGCGGAACGCTTCAAGGTTCTGTTGACATAAAGTCACCGGAGCTTCCAAAGATTGCTATCGACTACGCCTCTGCTGTTTCCTCAATGCAGTCAAGTGCAAAGGTAGCAGCACAGAATGCTCCAATGATGGGAATAGTAGCATTCTATTTTTGGCAAGAAGGTTCTTCAGGCGTCTTTTCTTTTTGGAACGTCCTTGATATGATTGGCACGGGATTGTCGGACATTGACGGCCCCATTATAACCGCACTATACGGTGGAGCCAGCCAAGCTCTTTGTGACCGCATCAATGCCCAATAGATGGAATGAATAATGCTCAACTTGTCAAGAGTCATTTCAGCTATACTGGTTGCAGCAGGCACACTAATTCTAGCCAAAGAAATTAGTTGGTATTGTGCGCTAGGTGTAGCATTGGTAACCGGCGGAGCTGTGATTTACATTGTCGGAATCAAACAAGCATTTGGAAGCCTCGATCGCGAAGAGTGAACATATTGTTGGAGTATATAAAGGGACACGATAACTCGTGTCCCTTTTTTTGTTTCCGAAGGTCTCAAGAAACCGTCACACTCTAACCATAAATGTCGGTATGTCCACCAAATGCCTGACGCGGTTTGCGGTGGCGCCTAAGAAGATGTCTTTGATGATGCGGTGGCCGTGCGTGCCGATGATGAGCAGATCCGCTTGCTCTGATTTGACAAGTCGCGCGATTTCTTCGGGCGGACTGCCGTAGCCCATCACGGGGCGCGTCGTAATGCCGCGCTCGGTTATCTCTGTTGTCAACCTTTCGAGATAGGCTTCATCAACAAGCACTTCATGATCTTCCGCTTCCTTCTCCCACACGCGCGGGGCCATACCATCGGCTACATGCAGAAGCAGCAGTTCGGCATGATGCTCTTTAGCCATCGCCATCGCGCGCTCAACCAGCATCTTGTCGCTCTCGCTTGCTTCGAGCGCGACGGCGATGCGCGTGTATCTTACGCTCGTGCCGTCACCGATTGCAAATTCGGGCGCATGTGCTTCAACCCGGCGCGCGCGCTTGAACAGTGGTTGCGCAATCAAGTACATTAACAGGAATCCCAAACCGATGGCAATTACGACGACCAGCGCCTGATACCAATGTGCATCACCTTCCGTTGCCGCAAGCCAATCACCTAAGACTCCGATCACGAGTTTGACATTCAGCGCGATAATAATTGCCGCGGCGGTCCACGCCAGAATCTTCACCCACAGTTTGTTGGCAAACTCGCCCATGATTTTGCGGTCGCTCGTAAATTGAATCAGCGGCACGACTGCAAACGGCAGTTGCATTGAAAGCACGACCTGCGACAGAATTAGCAACTTGTAACTTCCCGAATCACCCATTATCCAAATCGTCAGCGCCGCCGGAACGATGGCCAGACTGCGTGTGATGATGCGCCTGAGCCACGGACGGATGCGCAAATTCACGAATCCTTCCATCACAACCTGACCCGCGAGAGTGCCCGTCAGCGTTGAGCTTTGTCCGCTGGCAAGCAAGGCGATGGCAAATGCCGTGCTGGCGATTTTCGCGCCCAAAAGAGGCGTTAACAATTCATGCGCCTGTTGAATCTCATTTACTGCTATGCCGTTCTTGTAGAACACCGCCGCCGCCAGGATCAAGATCGCCGCGTTGACAAAGAATGCCGCGTTGAGCGCGACCGCCGAGTCAATCAGATTGTATTTGCAGGCTTGCTTGATGCTGAGATGATTGTTCCCCACGGCCCGCGTTTGCACAAGCGCCGAATGCAAATATAGATTGTGCGGCATCACGGTCGCGCCGAGAATACCGATTGCCACATACAGGCTCTCGTTGTTGATCGAAGGAACAAATCCGCCGACTATCGAGCCAAAATCCGGCTTGGCCATGATCATCTCAAGCAGAAAACACCCGCCGATGGTGGCCACGAGCGTGAGGATAAATGCTTCAACCTTGCGAATACCGAGATGTTGAAAGTACAAAAGCAGGAACACGTCAGCCGCCGTAATCAACACACCCCAAAGCAGTGGAATGCCAAATAAAAGATTCAAACCGATTGCCGAGCCGATCACTTCGGCCAAGTCGCACGCAATGATCGCAAATTCACACACAACCCACAAGATCATTCCGATGGGCCGCGAATAGGCTTCACGACACGCGCGCGCCAAATCGCGGCCTGCCACAATTCCCAATCGCGCGCACAACGCTTGCAATAATACCGCCATCAAGTTGCTCATCAGGAGCACCCAGATCAGCGCGTAACCAAACCGCGAACCGCCTTCCAAATCCGTGGCCCAATTGCCCGGATCCATGTAACCGACACTCACGAGATAGGCCGGTCCCGCAAAAGCGAACAGCCTCCGCAAGAGTCCGGTATTCGTCGGGATCGCTACGGAGCGATGCACTTCAGAGAGTGAAGCGTGCTCGTATGATTGACTTTGTTTTCCGATTTCCAATTTTTATTTCCCCAATTCCTCAATTAATATATTTCCCGCCACATTCACCCCCAACGTGCGCTGCACGCCTTCCACAGATATATGAACGATCTCGTCTTGATCGGGAGCGTAGGTAACTTCGACGTCCGTGCCGAGTTCAAGTCCGAGCTTGGTGAGATAGATGAGCGCGTCCGGTTTGCCTTCCACGATGCGCGCGACTTTGCCGTGATCGCCCACGCGCAAATCCGACAGCCTCTTCAACTTGCGTGATTCACTTACTCCGGTGCGCGACGGAATCGGATCGCCGTGCGGATCAAACTGCGGATAGCCCAATTCGCGGTCGATCGCCTCGACAAATTTTTCTGAGACCGCGTGCTCGATTTGCTCGGCCTCCTGATGGACTTCATCCCATGTGTAGCCGAGCTTTTCGCTCAGATAGGTTTCGATCAGCCGGTGCCGCCGGATCAGATTCCGTGCGAGGCCGGTGCCCGTCTCCGACAGCGTGATTTCCCGCCGAGGGACGTGGTTGACTAACTTCAGCTTGGCCAGCTTCTGGATCATGGCCGTGACGGTCGAATCCCCTACCCCCAATCCTCGCGCCAGAGCAGAGATCGAAAGCTCTTCCCCTCGCTCATAAAGACGGTAAGCGAATAATAAACAATCTTCTGCGGCGGTAGAAAGTTCTTTCACGACGTAAATTCCTTAATTCGATGCATCGAAATATACAAATCGAACAGGCGAATGTCAAGAGAAAACAAGACAAAAAAACGGGCAGTCGTACAACTGCCCGCTCGAAATCCTCTACTTCGCCCGCCTCACCGCTTCACTTCGACATTCAGCAAATAGAGATCGGCGTCTCCAAATTTCTCAAGCGCATGCGACAGCGCAAGAAGTGCTTAACAAGCACTACCAATTTGTGTGGCGCAACAAGCTGTCAAGCGTGTGCGCTTTGGCTTTGATTGAGTCGTTTTGAATTTGAATCTTGTCAAGTTCGCGGGATTGAGCCAGCGCTTCGCTCAAATCGCCCATCTCGTAGGCAAGAAATCCCTTCTGCACGCGCGCGGGAGCGTAAGCCGGATAAAGCTTGATGGCTTCTCCATAAAGTGAATCTGCTTGCGCGGGGAAATCTAACATCAAGATATACTCAGCCGCCAAGTAGAGCCATTCGGGATTGCCCGGATCAACTTTATGCGCTTCCATCATCGAAAGGTATGCGCCGCCCCAGTTCTTCGCCTGCGCCTGCAATCGCGCACGCGCAATCCATACGTCGGAATTACTCAGTTGCTTGAGATTGGGAATCTCGCTGTCATACATAGCTATTGCAACAGAATCTCCCTGCACCTTCAGCACACTGTCAAGCCTTGCGTAAAGCGCTTCGAGCCGCGCACCCGAAATGCTGTCAGGCGACGCAACGCCGGCGCGCTCGTACTCTTTGCGGGCTTGATCAAAATTGCGTGTCGCCCATAGTGCATCGGCTAAACCGACTCGCGCCGGCTGAAATTCCGGATCAACCGCCAATGCGCGCGAGAACATCGCCAATGCTTCGGAGTACATTTGATAAGCTAAAGCCATCGAGCCGACATTGGCGAAATCCACACGCGGCACAACTTCATTGTGCGCTGTCTTCGAAGGCATATTGGAAACGACCAAGAGTGCGACATACGCAACCAGAGCGACCGCGACATGCGTCGTTCTTTTCTCACGGAAGCCCTGCACGATTCCCGCGATGCCTGCTCCTGCCAGCGGCAGCAGCATAATGACCAACGGAAAACGGTATTCCGACGACGCAAAGAACATCATCACCGTGAGCACATATCCGGCAAAATAGATCCAATAGAACCACAAGCGTTTGCGCATTTGCCAGAACATCACAATACCTGTCAAGGCCAACGGCAACAGCAATCCCCACCTTACAGGCAGTGAGTTCACAACAGTATTAATCATCTGCATCGCGCGGAATGAGAAGTTGTTGGCCACCTCCTCATTGCGCAATATCCACCACAGCTTTTTGAATTGCAACCTAATCCACCCGACCGGATTTTGGAACACGTCGCGCAGCGCCTGATCCTGCCAATAGCTCGCCGCTTGTGAAAGCGTCAACTCATGTCCACTGCGCTGCGATGCTTCTTTGCGATAGCCTTCGGATTCCATCTGCGCGCTGAACGATTGGATGAAATCAAGTTCGTCATAGACGCCTGTTGCGCCGTCGCGATTGCCGATGAAAAAATTCACGCCGCCTGATGCCGTAACAAAAATCGGACTGCCGCCTTCGCGCGCGTTGCGAATTGACATCGGCAGATGCACAACAATCAGAGCGGAAAGAAAGGCAATTAGGTAAACGGGCTTGATTTCTTTTTTCCAAATCCGCCAACCGAGTACGAGCATCAACATGATTGCGAACAACAAAATGGACGGCCTCGCAATCGCCGAAAGCGCACACACTCCCCCCGCCACAGCCCACGCCCACCAGTTTCCAATTCCCCCTCCCTTTAGCGGGGGGGCAAGGGGGGGTGTCTGTTCCGTTTCCCCCCTGCTCGCGGGGGGGTTAGGGGGGGTCTGCTCAAACAGCCCGCCATACTCAATCAATAAATAGAACATGACACTGTTCAAGAACAGAATCCACGAAGCGGAAACAATCACTACATCAAAATAAAGCCACGGCGCATACAAAATCCCCAGCACTCCGGCAAACAGCGCAGCCATTTCGCCAAAGATTCTTCGCGTCATCAAGAGCACAAGCACAAAAGTCGCGCAAGACAAAAGCATCTGCGCGATCAAAACAATATGCGGCGAAACATCGCCCGTCAGCGCGATTACCCAACCAATGAATTGCGGATAACCCGGCCCGAGCCAAAACTCGCCCGGTGGATGTCCGCCGCCTTGCGACAGTTGATAGCCCCATTTGAAATAGGTCTCGCTGTCGAGCACCGGAATCTTCGTAACAACCGAGTCCGACATCTGCCGATAAGACAGAATGCGAACCACTGCAAACACTCCGGTCAGCAGTGCAAGAAGTTTCGTGAAGTGTTTTTCAATCTGAGACATGAGCCCTCCAGCTGCTTGTCAAGCAGAGTTGTTTTGCCGGCGCGTTGCCTTGGGATTGCGTAATCACTGTGCGTCGGCTCCGAAAGAAGCTACATGTTTTTGGGTAGCTAATCAAGGCCAAAACAACTAAACATATGTTCAAAGCTATATGCTTTCATGACGCCGACATACCACTCTCCCTCCATTTTTTCGTGAAATCCTGCCTTTGCACCGGGAATACTCTTGACTCTTGCCACTCGATTGTTTACGATAGTACTCTTGGATTCTCTATTTTGCATTCTATATTTTTTCAATCATGGTTCAACAGCTTAGAGCGCTTCGTATCGGTGATCTTACGGCCAGAATTCCGATCATTCAGGGCGGTATGGGGGTGGGTATTTCTATGTCCGGGTTGGCTGCTGCCGTAGCAAATCAGGGTGGAATCGGAGTAATTGCGACCGCCGGAATCGGAATGAACGAGCCGGACTTCTACCGCAATTTTGCCGAAGCCAATATGCGCGCGCTGCGCGAAGAGATTCGGAAGGCGCGTGCAGCGACCAGTGGAATCCTCGGTGTGAACATCATGGTCGCATTGACGAACTTTGCCGACATGGTCAAGACCGCGATTGAAGAGGGAATTGACGTCGTCTTCTCTGGAGCGGGTTTGCCACTGAATCTGCCGAAGTTTAAGCTGCCCGAAAGCAATACGAAACTTGTTCCGATCGTTTCGTCCGGACGCGCCGCCGCGATGCTGTGTAAACGTTGGCTAGAAAAATTCGATTATCTTCCCGATGCGCTGGTTGTTGAAGGCCCGCGCGCCGGAGGACACTTGGGTTTCAAAGAAGAGCAGCTCGAAAATCCTGATTTCGCTTTGGAAAAACTTGTTCCCGAAGTGATCGATGCTGTTAAACCGTTTGTCGAGGCAAGCGGTAAGCCGATTCCCGTGATCGCGGCGGGTGGAATCTACACCGGCGCCGACATTTTCAAATTTATTCAGCTTGGAGCGGACGGTGTGCAGATGGGAACGAGGTTCGTCGCGACGGATGAGTGCGACGCCTCGCCCGATTTCAAACAGACCTACGTTAACGCGCGCGAAGAAGACATGATGATCATTCACAGCCCCGTTGGGCTGCCGGGCCGCGCGATTCGCAATACATTCATTGAAGCCATGAACCGCGGCGAGAAGGAACCGTTCCGCTGTCCCTATCACTGTATCATCACCTGCGACTATCAGAAGAGCCCTTACTGCATCGCGTTAGCGCTGATGAATGCCAAGAAGGGCAATCTCGCGCATGGTTTTCCATTTGCGGGAGCGAATGCGTATCGAGTTGAAGAGATTATTCCGGTAAAGCAACTCATGGACACGCTCGTGCGGGAATATCAAATCGCGGTGGAAAGCGTGCCTGCATAGTTTAATATTCTCAGGAAACAAAGTAGCGCTTAACAAGCGCCAAAGAAAAGCCCCGCTTCATGGCGGGGCTTACTCTTGGGCGCAAAGAGAGGGAGGGACTCTTTGCAACCACGGGCTTGCTCAAGGCCCGGTCCTACTTAGCGAGAAGCATCCGGTGCACAACCGATCCTGTGGGCGTTTCCAAGCGCGCCATATAGAGACCGGAAGGCAAAGCGGCCGCGTTAAAAGCCAGGGAGTGCAGCCCGGCCTCGTACGTTCCGCTGGCCAGAGTTTCAACTTCTTGACCAAGCAGGTTGTAGATCGATAAAGTGATGTTCGCCGCTTCTGAGAGCGTGAACTCAATGTTCGTTGTCGGATTGAACGGATTCGGGAAATTTGTCACTTCCGCATTGATCACGGGGTTCATCACAAGCTCGGAGTTACCCGGAGTCGGTACACGCGGCATGTGAATTTCGATAGTACCATTCACCGGCACATCAACTTCGGTAAGCGTCGTCGTTGCTCCGTTTGGCCACGCGACGTTGATTCGCCACTCTTCGCTATGCGAATCGGTCGGGTTGTAAAGCAGACGAGTGCTCAGGTCGCTGCCGATATTGCTGGCATACATCGAAGTAGCCGCCCACTGTTTGCCGTCGGGGAACTCGACTGACACCAGGCAATTCAGCACCGGCGTCGGGCAGTTGTCGCTGCCGCAGAGTTTCAAACCGAAGTATTCGTGGTTGACAACCGTATCATTACGATACAACTTGATACCATTACGGCCTTGTGCAAAGACGACATCGAGGTCACCGTCATTATCCATATCACCCCACGCGCAAGAGCGCGTGCCGCGATTTGTCTGACGGAGATTGGATTCGATATCCGCGCTGCTCCAACCAGACGCGCCTTCGTTGATCAAGAGCGTGTTACCCAAATCGCTGACGAGGAAGATATCCATTTGTCCGTCGCCATTTGCGTCCACAGCATGTGAACCGGTCGCTCCAGCCGTGAGGTCGCGCAGTTCATATTCATCGGTAACTTCAACAAAGTCGCTCGGAACATCGCCTTCGCCGGGAATCTGGTAGAACAGGCATCTGTTTGAAGTCGAGCCACAAGCATAGAAGTCCAACATGCCGTCGCGATTGAAGTCGGCCCACGTGACGCTGCTCAATGCAATTTTGATCGGGAAATTCATTCGCGGACCCATGTCTTCGAAGAACCCGTTCGCTTCAGTCCACAAGCTGGTCGTGCCGTCTTCTTTGCTCATGAAGTAGTCCACGTCTCCGTCTTGATCATAGTCAACGGAGCTTACTTGGCTGACAAACATCTCGCTGAACGGGCCGCTGGCGCCACGAGCTTCGACAAATTCATCAGTTGACGGGATGAGCAGAACGCTCGCCTCGTCTTCGCTCGAGCGATTACTCAACAAGATGTCAAGATTGCCGTCATTGTCTGCGTCACACCAGACTGCAGAGCGAATGCCCTGATCGGTTGCGTCATCCAAGTTGAGATCAACCGGTTGATAGCGACCGTTCGCGCTCAAGCGATACAGCTCAACACCTGCGCCGTCGCCTGTGAGGCAGAAGAGATCGAGATTTCCGTCTTGATCAAAGTCGACGAAACGCGCGCTTTTCACGTTTCTGATTGAGGATACTTCATATTCCTCAGTTGCGTTGTTCCAGGCTGTACCGTTGTTCAAGAACAGTCGGCTGCCACCTGTTGCGGTCGCGGATCCCAAGAACAGGTCCGCATAACCGTTTCCATCCACATCACCCCAGGCGACCACGCTGTAATTGCTCCCTTGGAAATCAGGGCTTGTAACATCCGTAAAGGTCACCGCGTACGCCGAGCTAAATAGCGTTACGCACAGGGTCAGGATCATCAATCCGTGTTTCATATCTTTTTCTCCTCGCACCTAAATCGTGCATACATGTGTTTCCATCTGACGGTTATGCTTTTGGCAAGCCATGCGCCATATGGAAAGAGCGCAACGGAGACAGCGAAACTACTAAAGAAAGTGAGTTTAGATTGGCGACCCTTTATAGCGATGTAGCGTGTTATCCACCGTTGGTTGAGGGATGTTGTGTGACAGCAACCACCGCGCAAAATGCGTTTGAAATGTCTTAAACTATCCTCAGTTGAAGAAAACAAAACGCAGTGGTTTAAGAAAACCACCGCGTTTGAATTTGGTTGAATGCACTCGATTGGACTACGGCTTCTTGCCGACAAAAATCCAGCCGCCGCCCTTCTTGTTATTCGTGTTCATGTCCATCCACATTGCGAAAGCTGCGAGCGGATAGAGAATCGCGATCCACGGCACAACGACGATGAAGAAGATTTTTGAAATCGAAAGCATCTGCATCGGAATGCGCTGCAGAATCTTCCAAGCCAACGGACCCCAGAACGGGCCGTAGGTGTAATCGAGTCTTTCGATTTGGAAGCCGGCGCGGGTGGCTTTGTCGATGAACTCTTGCTTGGTGTAACCTTCGCGAACGTGCTCGCCGATGACGGAGATGTCGCCTTCGGCGTATTCCCGTTCGCCTTCGCTGGACGACGGCGTCGTGACGACTAAGTAGCCATCTTTACGCAGTGACGCGAAGAAATTCGCCCAAACCTTTTCGTCTTCGAGAATGTGTTCGAGCACATCTGTATTCAAAATCAAATCGTAGCTGTCGGGCTTGCGATAGGTCGTGAGATCGCCGAGGTTGAACGTGACATTGTTTTGACCCACGGCTTTAGAAAACCATGTGCAGTCTTCAATTTGCTCGGGCTTGACGTCAATGGAATAGACATTCGCGTTGGGAAAAGTCTTGGCCATCTTGTAAGAGAATTGACCAAAACCGGAACCGGCATCGAAGATGTCCCACTTTTGTTTGCGATTGCGGACGCGCGCGAGTTCGCGGCGAATGTACCAGTTGCGCAGAAAGAGCGCGCCGAGCATCGTATAAAACAGGCGGCGTAAAATCGGTTGTCGTGCGACAACGCGACCCAGCGAGGCCTTAATCGGATCGTAATCTATTGCGTGATCAGCCAAAATCGGAGAATGATGAATGCGGAATGATGAACGATGAATTAAGAGGAGCGGGCAAATTCTTCAAGGATTTCGCATGGTCTGTCCCATGAGAATTTTTCGGCAGTGGTGCGGACGTGGGGTTCGAAAACTGTGCGGCCACCGGTTGAGTAGAAGTTGTGAACCGCGGATGCGATGGCGGATGAATCTTCCGGTTCAACGACGAAACCTGTTTTGCCTGCATCAACCACTTCGGCCAGTCCGCCGACATTGGTGGTGATGACCGGACAGCCGTGCGCGTAGGCCAACACTAAAATTGCGGATTGCGTGGCGCTACGATAGGGCAGGACGTTCACATCTGCGGCGGCAAGATAGACTCCGATTTCGTCAGCGGGAACGTAACCCGGACGGACGATAACGTGCTCGCGGATACCGAGTTCGTCAATCAGCTTGTCGTATTTGCTTTGCTCTTCGTAGAACTCACCCGCGATGACCAACTTGACGTCGCTGTCTTGCTTGATGATTTCCGGCATGGCGCGCAGGAGAATGTCGAGGCCCTTGTAATGCCGGATCAACCCCATGAACAAGAGCAGCTTCTTCGCGTCAATCTTTAGCTTCGCGCGTGCGGCGGATTGGCCTTGTTTGAACTCTTCGTAGCGGTCAAACAGCGGCAGCGCGGTGTGTCGAATGTGCTTGGCCGCGATGTTGGGGAACAGGTGCTCAAGTTCGTGCGCCTCGTTGCGGCTGAAGGTCAAGAAGAACTTCGCTTGACCTAACGCCATTTTCGAGAGCGTCTTGTCACCGATGCGCGTTTCGTGCGGAATCACATTGTGGCAGACGAAGGCGATGCGCTCGCGGCTCTGCTTATTCAGCAGCTTCGACACTCCCCAATAGCACGCACCAAAGAACGGCATCCACCATTTAAAGCAGACTAAGTCTGCTTTTTGGTTTTTGATGAACTTCGCCGTTTGAAACCATGTGATGGGGTTCCATGGCACGAGTAAGCGTGTCGAGGGAATATCATCCTTGCGCGAGGTGTCATATTGCGTTTTGCCGGGGAACAGCAGTTTGGGAAACTGCTTCTTGAATCCGACAATCACCACCTCGTGACCACGCGCCGTCAACGCGGCATAAAGTGAGTTGGTGGTTTCCGCAATGCCACCGCGATAGGGAAACGCAGGGCCGACTAAAACGATCTTCACCGGTTGGCGTTTTTCCTCACCGGCGCGTAAAGCGCGTCATAGTAGTTGACGAGATAGACGCCGAGCGTCAGGTAGCCGAGGATGTTGCGCGTGCGGTAGGCGCTTTGGTAGTCGTTGTAGCGCTCGGAGATTAGCGGGCTGCCGTACACATTAATGGACTGATAGTCGTCTTTGCGCGCGTCGGTTTCGATGACCATCGCGACAAACGCGGCAAGTGTGACCGCTTGTAGAACTCCGAAGACGGTGGCCTTGACTTTTTGCTGTTTGTAAACCTGTCCCCAACCCGGCAGAATTGCGCTACGCCATGAGGCTGATAGTTTCGCGTCGGCTTCAGGTAACCTGAAGGCTTCCGGTTGCGAGAGCACCTGTTCGACGTATTCGCGTTTAGCTTGACCGAAGACCGTGATAATCTTCGGTGACGTCAACACGGGATCCATCTCGAAGGCGGGATTGATGGCGATAATACGGCGGAACTCGGAGAGTGCGAAGCCCTGCTGTTCGCGCGCGACATAGATCGTGGCGAGCACCACTCGAAATGGAATTTCCGCCAAGTCATCAATCGCTTCCGCTGAACGCAACCCGCGCAATGCGGTCAATTCCGCATCCTCAAAGCGACCTTCGTCCACGGCATTTTGTGCGGCAATGCGCAACGAGTCAAGCGACTGCGCACCCGCGACGGAGCAGAGCACGATGCAGGCGATGGTGAGGAGGAAGAATTTGACCACAGAAATTTCCGTAACGGGATGGTTTGAGGCCGGGTTTAAGTAGCTGTTTTCGCGTAAAACGCTAACAATTGTCGGAACGGTTGTCTTTGGAAAATAGAGATTTGACTTTTGGGCTTGTGCAGGGTTTCACAAACTGCACTTTGGCGAGAATCTGGAGGGAATATATTGAACGCATGGGCAATCAATTTTGTTCCCGAAGTGCTTAAACTATTGTTTTTAGTTGACTATTTCAGCAAGAGTAGTTTTTGAGTCGTTGAATACTACAGTTTCCTGCAAATCACTCGGGCGACAGACGATAGATCGTCTTGCACCTCGTGTTCCCAAAACCTAACTACTTTTGTTCCGCTTCTGCGCAAACAATTTGTCACATATTTATCACGACGTTTGTTGCCTTCAATCTTGGCTAACCAATACTTTCTATTAGTTCGTGGCAATCGCAGGCATTTAGAGCAACCATGCCAAAAACATCCGTCAATAAATACAGCTAACTTTGAGGCTTCAAAATAGAAGTCTGGCCTACCTAATATATCGCGCCGACCAACTGTCCAGCCTGCAATGCCTTTCGCAACAAGCGAATATCGAACACGTTTCTCTGTAGAGCGATTGTTATGCGAACGTACGGAACGCATAACCCGTGAACGTTGATTGTGGTCCAGCGAGTCCACTATTTGGCAAGCATAAATGCACCGTTAATTGGCTTTTTAAGCAAGTGGCGGTAGAAATTTGGTCGAGACGGATAGTGAGAACCTCTTAACAAGTCATAAAAAGGAGTTCCCTGAGAACCTTGAGACGCTTCTCCGATTGGCCCAGCATACAGCGTCTTTGGTTCTATAGGTTGCATTGAGTCCATTTGCGGCGATGCTCTATCATATCCGACGGAGATAATATTTACTTCGTTCGCAACTTGAGAAACTAATGAAGCCAAGTTCAGTGCAGTTGATTTTTGCATATAATCAAGCAACGTATCTTGGACAATCCAGAATGTTACACCTCCCCAAGATCGTGCTGCTTCAGATTTCACAATTAATTGGCTTACCATTCTTGCCCAAACTTGCCGGTAATTAATTCCAGGTGATTCTTGTTTCAAACCAAGGATAGCAGACTTAAACGCATTTGCTATTGTTGTTCCGTCACTTTTATTACCACCCGATGTGCTTGATGTCATGACTTCAATTATTATCGGGTCACCAACAGGAAAATCCGCCACATATGTATTGCCTGACTTTGCCCCAAAAGTCAACCCTGCTTTTTCCAACAGCGTTTTTGCTTCGTCCCAGCCCATTTCAAGGGTTGCTTCAACTTCGTTCACACTTACTCGACCAAGCTTTGAAAGAACAAAGTCGAATGTGTAATCAAAGTTCAGACCTTCCTTACCTTCCTCTTTAACTCGTGCCTTCAATTTCATTTCAGACCAAACGCCGACTCGATCGCCAACATTTAATCCAGCTTTATCAAATAGAAACTCTTGGACGCGTTTCTGTGGGGAAGAACCCTTGAGCGCGTTTGACTGAAGATAGAAAAGCCTCCTTGGGCATACAATCCAAGGAGAATGAGAATCAGAAGTAGAAATTGAACAGACACCCGCATGAACGGTATCGGCACGCCCAAAGAACTGCGCGAGTTCTTTGTCCTTGCTCAAGTTTACTGCAGCCATGTGACGATTTCCGCCTCCGTCACAAGTCTGGTTCATAAAAGGGCAATGTGCGGCTTTACGACTCTTTTTAGCGGCTTCTGACTTGGATGCTATTGGGTAGCCAAATACTTCAAATATTGTTGGCAAAGAGATAGTCCCTTATTTGACAGGCAATTGCTTGCGCCACTGGTGGCGGGACAGAGTTGGCAACTTGTCGGTGTTGGTCTAAGTTGCGCACAGATCCTGAGCGTCCGCGAATTGGACCAAGCAATTCGTAGTCATCAGGATAACCATGAATTCGCATATACTCACGAGGGGTGAGATATCGATCTTCTGTTGGGTGAAAGAAGATTTCACCACAACGTAGGGTATTTGATGGCTTCCTTCTTGAGACACGAAGAAACTTTGTTGTATCCTTCCGTGTTAAGCCGCCAATTTGTGCCGCTGGAAGGTGTAATTGTGCTGACAAATGTGAACCTTCTGGAACACCGCTTATTCTACTCCTATCGCCTTTTGGTGTTACGTCCATATGACTGTCTTTTGGAAGAACAACTGACTTCGGATGTGCAGATGGTAGTCCTTTTAGAACATCTCCAACAGTCACAAACGGTGAGAATCCAAACAAGTCACTTGAAAGCGTAGAATCGGCATGTGTGGGCGTGGGAAACATAAATCCATTTACGCCGTGAGTTGCCACAATAAAGACTCTTTCACGCAACTGTGGTGCGCCGAAGTTTGCGGCGTTAATTACTTGCCACTTTGCATGATAACCAAGCTTTGCAAGTTCGCGATTCAAAAGGTTTAATACCCCTCCTCTTGCACCTCGTGGTCCTGCGGCGGAAAGCAATCCTTTAACATTCTCGATCAAAATTGTCTTTGGTCTGAAAACTTTCGCAAACCGAGTCATCTCGAACAACAACAATCCGCGGTCGTCTTCTATGCCTTGCTTCTTACCAATTTGCGAAAAAGTTTGGCAGGGAGGGCCGCCAAACAAAAGATCAAGCTCTCCTGCTTTGAGCCCAAGTTCTTTCATCAACTGTCGCGGATCTACTTCACGCACATCGCTTTCAATTACGATTGTATCAAGACGATTTCTGTCAATATTGTGTCGGAGCGTTGAGCAACAATTCGGGTCAATCTCAATTGATGCCAGAACATTGAAGCCAGCTTTCATAACGCCGATATCCATTCCACCAGCGCCGCTGAACAATGAAAGTGCCTTCAAGGTTTTCACCGATTATTCCGCTTTAACTTTCTTGATTTCTTCCGTCAGCTTGGGCAGGACTTCAAAGGCGTCGCCGACGATGCCGTAGGTGGCGACTTTGAAGATGGGCGCGTCGGCGTCTTTGTTGATCGCAACGATAGTGCGGCTGGTGCTCATGCCCGCAAGATGCTGAATCGCGCCGCTGATACCGACGGCGACATACAAACTCGGAGCAACGACTTTGCCGGTTTGTCCGACCTGCTCATGATGCGGGCGCCATCCGGCATCAACTACCGCGCGTGATGCGCCGATGCTGCCACCCAGCGCGCCTGCGAGATCTTCAATCAGATTCCAATGCTCGGGGCCTTTCATGCCGCGCCCTGCGCTGACCACCGTGTCTGCTTCAGTAACATCGAGCATGCCGCCCTCTTGGACTTTTTCTTCGACAATCTTCGCGCGAATTTTGGATGCGTCAAGCGCGACGGACTGCGAACTCACTTCAGCACTGCCACCAACTTCAGCAGGGAGAAACGCTTTCGGGCGTAGCGACAGAATGCCAAACGGGCCGGTGATTTTCGCCCACAGGAGAACCTTCCCTGCATAAATCGGACGAAGTGCACAGACTGCATTGCCTTCGACTTTCAAATCGGTGCAATCGGTAAGCAACGGGGCGTTGACGCGCGCAGCTAACCGTGGAGCAAAATCTTTGCCTTGCGATGACGCGCTGAGTACAACAGCCTTAGGTGAATGCGCCTTGACGATTTCGGCGGCAGCCTGTGCATAGCCTTCGGACGAGTAGTGGTTTAATTCAGGGTTAGTAAGTTGAATCACTTTCTTCGCGCCGAATGCGCCGAGCGTCGGCGCATCGCTGCATTCGGTGAACGTCACGGCAACGACATCACAGCCGAGCGCTTGCGCAAGTTTATGTGCGCCTGTGACGGCTTCGCGTGCGGAGGGTTTCAGTTTGTTGTTCTTGGAATCGCAGAATACGAGAATCATCGGAGAAAATTGGAAATTTGAAATATGAAATTAGAAAATCAAAATAGATTCCGGCGGGGCGGGGACGCCGCCGCTCGGCGAGCAAGAGCCATTGCGGGTCTGGAGACCCACAACGGCGAAGCGATATTTATGCCGGCTTGGGGTAGTCGGTACCGCCGTTGGTCTTTAGATCATCGAGGTCATGGCGCACCATCATTTTCACAAGGCCCGCGAAATCAACTTGCGGCTCCCAGCCGAGCAGCTTTTTCGCTTTGCCAGCATCGCCGACTAACAAATCCACTTCGGCGGGACGCACGAATTTGGGATTGATGCTCACGTACTTGTTGTAATCGAGATCAAGTTCGCCGAAGGCAAGTTCACAAAATTCGCGCACGGTGTGTGTATGTCCGGTGGCGATAACGAAATCTTCCGGTTCATCGTGTTGAAGCATCCGCCACATCATCTCAACATAATCACCCGCAAATCCCCAATCGCGGCGCGCATCCAGATTGCCAAGTTCGAGCGCGTTGGTTAAACCAAGCTTAATTGCCGCAGCGGCGCGTGTGATCTTGCGCGTGACAAATTCTTTGCCGCGGCGCGGGGACTCGTGGTTAAATAATATTCCTGAAACGGCGTAGAGGCCGTAGCTTTCGCGCGCGTTAATGGTGATGAAGTGGCCATAGACTTTGGCCACACCATACGGACTGCGCGGATGAAACGGTGTGAGTTCGCTCTGCGGAGTCTCGCGTACCTTGCCGAACATTTCTGAGGACGACGCTTGATAGAAGCGAATCTTGGGATCAATCTGGCGAATCACTTCGAGCAATCGCGTGACGCCGAGAGCTGTAAATTCGCTGGTCAGAATCGGCTGTTCCCATGACGTGGGGACAAAACTCTGCGCGGCAAGATTGTAAACTTCCGTGGGCCGCGAATCTTTGATGACTTTTTCGAGCGAGTGCGTGTCGAGCAAATCGCCTTGCAGAATATTTACTTTCGTGCGCAAGTGTTCGATGCGGCCTAAATAGTCCGTCGAACTTCTCCGCACCATGCCGTAAACTTCATAGCCCTTTGAGAGCAAAAGTTCGGCGAGATAACTTCCATCTTGTCCGGTAACACCGGTAATTAATGCGCGCATGTATGTGTTGGTGGAATCAAACAGTTTCTAATTAAGCATTCGCCGCGCTTCGAGTGGATTCGCTCTTCGCGTTGCTTCCAAAGGGAATGCGCACAAGCACAACGGCCATGTCGTCTCCGAGCGCGATTTGGCTGTCACCTGTTACGCGCTGGAAGAGTGCCTGTGCAATGTCCGGCAGCGGTTTATCGCGATGTTCGGACAGGAAATATTGCAAGCGGTCGTAGCCGAACATATCTTCAAAACCGATTTCCGCTTCAGGAATACCGTCGGTGTAGAAGGCGAGCAAGTCACCCGGCTCGAGCGAATATTCCATGTGAATAAAGGGGAACATTTCCATGACGCCGAGCATGATACCGCCCGCATCGAGTTCGACGATGGAACCGTGCTTGCGGACGAGATAGCCGGGATTATGTCCTGCGTTGCAAATCGTGAGCATCGAACGGTCGGCGGAAATTTCGGCCAGCATCAACGTCACGAATCGGTCGGGCGACGTGCGGCGCACCATCTCATTGTTGAGCAGTGCGACCATCTCATTAATCGGTCTTCTTTGCGGAGCGATAGCGTGCAATGTTGCTTGTAAATTCGACATCAGGAGCGCGGCAGGCAAGCCGTGTCCGGCTACGTCTGCGACGCAAATCAACACACGACCATCTTCGAGAGGGAAGAAGTCGTAGTAGTCACCGCCGACGGACTGCATACTTTGATGAAGACCAAGCACCTGTAAGCCGCGCACTTCAATCGGACCCTTGGGCAATAGCTTTTGCTGCACCAGTCGGGCATTTTCGAGATCGGCGGCGTACTCTTCGGCCTGTTTCTTACGGCGCTTGTCACGCTGACGCAATTCCCAAATCGCAAATCCACCAATAAGCGCACACACCAGCGCAACGCCGATAGCCCAACGCGCCGCTTTCGGCCATTTCTTGAATGAACTGATCGCTGTGCGCTCAATTGGTCGAGCGACGCGGTAAGCTAAATAGACTGTCTCCGGCGACGGATTGTAAAAATACAAACCGAGCACGCGCTTGCTCTCGTCTTTGACATTACGACCCGCGAATTGCGCTTGTTTTGCGCGCAACGTCGTCGCGGGCGGCAGCGGAATCGTGTTGGGATAGTCGCGGCTGGTCGGCGAAAATGTGCGCAAACTTTTCGACAGCGGCAGCGCATCGCGTGACCAGAAGCGGTCGTTTGGCGCCTGCGGATAGCTCAGGATTGCTTCGTCGTATTGCCAAGCGTATAGCGTGCCTTCCACAGGTTTACCCGACGCTGTTTCGACGTACCAACTGATGGCTTTCGTCGAAGCTTTCGCATCGGTTTCACCTGACAAGGGAGTCGTTGTCGTCAGATGTAATTTCGGCGGATCAAACGCCTGTGTCAATTCAAGAAACGTTGAGTCGTAACCCGAAACGGTGGACAGACGTCCGCGCCTCCACAAATAGAGCGAATCGCGCTGCTCATAGACTTGTCTGAGCGCGGCAACCGTGACCGAATCCACTCCGCTGACTCGCAAACCTTGCGCGGCATACTTGGCTTTGGGTGGAAGCGTCTCTTTGCCGACTTCTGTTTGCTGCCACGATGAGAACGGTGGAACGGTAATGCACAGCCACGGCGAATGCTCAACCTGAGTGGACACGCGCGCTTCACCCGGCAGCCAACTCGGCGGCGTTTTCCCGGGCGCACGATTGAAGATGACTTCACCGCCTTCCGGAATGTCGCACTCAAGACGCAACGTAAAACTCCCGCCGCGCTTCGCTCTGTCACGGAATGAAATTGTTCCCGCTTCACCGAGCCAACGCTTCACGGTCACGTCTCCGGGAATTGAATCCCCCATCGGTGTGACGGCCCAAAAGCGTACGAGATCGGACGGCAATTCCAAATTCAATATCGTTTCAAAACGCGTCGTGTCGGGCAGCATAAACTCATAGTCCACACTGTAGCGGTCCCCGGGCGCCATTGTAACGACGTCCTTTTGCACCGATTGCACGGGAAACGGAGTGCGACCCATCTTACCAAACTGTGGCCAAGCGGCCAATACAATCGGTCGTGCGAGTTTCCCGCCCTTGCGCGCGTTGATACGATAGAGGGCGTCGCGCGGAATCTTCAGCTCTTCCTGAATATCTTCCGCTTGCGAATTAAACACCTTCGACCAGATCTCTCCGTCAAGGTTGGATACAATGCTGACACGCGTTTCTCCGTCGTCCATTTGCCCTTGCTCAAGCAGCAACGACCAGTGCAGGAGGTCGCCTTTCAGCAGCGACAACTCAATCGAGACGGAATCGCCGGGAACGAGCAGTTGCCGCCGCGTGTCAGACAGTTGAGTCTGAGCAAACGCCGCATAGGTGCTTAGCAAAAGAAGAAGGAGAAAATGAATCATGTATTGTAAAAATGGAGTGAAGGGCAAATTGAACAGGTTTACGCGTCCGCTTCGCCGCCGTGCTTACGCGTGTACCACGATCGATCTTCACCGTCAAGTTTGATAGGCTTGAAATTGTCAAGAATCTGAGCATGTGAAATTGACGTGAACTCGGTGTCCACGACTTCGAACAATCCTCCGCCGGTACACTCAATCGCGTGCGGGGTCGTGTCGTTGATTGTGGAATGCGTCACGCGCACCTCTTCGCAATTTTCGCAAATGAGTCCGCTGCCTCCGCACCGTTCAACCAGCGAGTTATCGAGCCTCACGTCCATTGCGCCTTTTGCGCATACTGCGCCGCGCTCGGAATCCGCGAGATAGCAGCTTGTGATGGAGACACGCGCACCCGGCTCGGCACAGATGCTGTATTTGCCGCCTTCAATCGCGCAGTACTTCAAATCCACGTTCCCGTTCGTCACATGAATAACCGGTTGTGTTCTCACTTTGCCTTTGAAAGACAGATTGGCAAATATCAGGTTGCGTGCCGTCGAAGTAATAAGCGTATCGCGATCGGTGGAAAGTTCGATATCTTCATGCGCACCCACGCCGACAATTTCAAGGTTCTTCGTGATAATCAAGGAACCGTGGTACTTGCCGGGCTGAATTTGAATCAGATCGCCGTCTTTAGCGGCAACAATGGCTTCAGCGAGAGTCGAGTGTGCGCCGGCGCGATTCGGAGCGACAACGTGAACAGTGCGTGCGTCGGTCATAAGAGGTTCCTTGCAGAAGGATGAACAGGGAAGATTATTAGATTAGAAAAGCGGAATCATACGTCCCACTGGACAAGTCCGGTGGCTACGTCGAAGTAGGCGCGTGAGATAGAAATCACTCCGGCTTCGAGGGCTTCCATGATGGCCGGAGATTGTTGCGGAAGTTGAGTAACAAGGTTTCGTGTGTTCTGGCGCGAGACTTCACTGGCGAGGTCTTCACCTGTGAAGCCCTCTTTACGTTTGGCAATCACCAACGTGCCGAGCCGCGCAATCACCGCCGACACCGCTCCGCGTAACGGCAAATCGGAAACGGCGGCTTCAATCGCGCCGCAGCCCGAGTGCGCCATGACGACGACAAGTTTGACGTTCAGTGCATCAACGGCGAACTCAACTGAGCCGACAACTTCGGGTGTAAGCAAAGTTCCGGCGACGCGAATGACAAACAGATCGCCTTGCGATTGATCGAACAGAATCTCCGGCGCGACGCGCGAATCGGAACAGGTGACAACACACGCAAATGGCTCTTGCGACAAAGCAAGTTTCGCGCGCAACGCAGCATTCGCTCTCCACGGCTGCGGAGTTCCGTTCACATAGCGCAAATTTCCATCGCGCAAAGCTTCAAGTGCAGCGGTAGGGGAGAGGATCACGAGCGAGTGCCTTCTTACAGCACCTTAGCTTCTTCGCGCAGCTTCTGAATCAGAGTGGGAATGGCATCGACGCCGCCAAGAATTTGTCCGGGCTGGCGGTCGGGCTTGGGGAGAACTTGCATGGCTTCGACTTGAAGCGTGCCGAAATCAGCGGCTACTTCGTCTATCGGTTTTTTCTTCGCGGCCATGATGCCTTTCAGCGATGCATAGCGCGGCTCGTTCAAACCTTTTTGCGCGGCGACGACGCACGGAGTCGGAAGTTCAACGACGACCAAGCCGCCTTCGACTTCGCGTTCGGCGTAAAGCTTGCCGTCTTTTTGTTCAAGCTTGACCACCACACTCACGGACGGCAGATCAAGCAACTCGGCGACCATCATTCCCACGCCGTGATTGTCATGATCAATCGCGGACTTGCCGCACAAAATCAAATCGTATGTTTGGCTCTTGATAACATTGGCCAATGCGCGCGCCGTGGCGAGCGCATCAAAACCCGCGTCGCCTTTGACGTGGATTCCGCGATCAACGCCCATCGCCAGCGCGGTTCGCAGCACTTTCGGCACGTCGTCACCGCCCACACTCACGGCCACAACTTCACCCGATCCGGCCGCGTCGCGGAGCTTCAGAGCTTCCTCGACGGCAAATTCATCGAAGGGATTGAGAACAAAAGTAACACCGTCAAGGTGTACGGACTTTCCGTCCATCGAGGGCTTGATACTGGCCTCGCTATCGGCGACGGCCTTCAGAAGCAGCAAAATATTCACGTTCGGTCTGTAAGTTCAGTAAAATGATTGGTTTTCAAACTCTTCGGCAATTTATCAACTTAGCCATTTTTGCTCAGAATTTCAAGTATTTTCGGCACTTCGCTCAACAAGAACCTCGGCTCGGATCGCGGCAACGGCCAACGTACCGACGATGATGGTAATCAGGAGGATTCCGGCAGGCATTCCAAATCCGGTCCAAATGAGGGCCAAAGCCAAATATCCTCCCAGAACAAGCGCGTGGAATAGCAGTGCGCCGAGGATTCCCACCCGCATGAACAGCCAGCCGGCCATTAGTGACCACGCAACCCAGTGAGCAGCTCCCGCCGACAGCCAATTGTGAGCATCGAACCCGACGAAGTAGGCCGCAATTCCTGCCATCAACATCATCGCCGTGAGTGTGCCGCGCACCCAAAAGATGAGCAATGGAAACAGCCACAATCTGAAAATGAGTTCTTCCCACAAGATTGTCTTGGCCACAAACACCGGCGCCGCCGCCATCGGCAACGGTGATCCCATCACGTCAGAGATGAGCCGCAAGCTTTCTCCTGATAGTCCGCCGATCTCGTCATAATATCCGAACGCGGCTTCGATCATCAAGAACAGCGCGGCGGCAGGCAGCGCCCATCGCGCCGATTGAATCCACGCGCCTGTCCATCCACGATGCGACGGCGCAATTCGCGTGAGCGTTGAGATATTGGGCATCAAGTCGCGTGAAATAGATTCACCCGATGCGACAATCAGTGTAACCAAAATTCCAGTTTGCAGCGCATCAATCGCCGCCGCTAATGCCACGCGGAGCACAAAATCTTCCGCACCGGTTCCGCCCGGGACAAGCAACGTGGCTTGAGAAATAGTCAGTATGCGCGCAATCACCACCAACAGCATCGCAATCGCACCCCACCACATTCCGCGTCTCCAGGAAATCGGATGACGATGATGGAGAATGATCTGGAACACGCCGAAAATTATCAGCGCGAACGCCAGCAACCTCAACCGCGCGCCGGGTGGCCTCACCATAATCGGCACTGCTTCAGGAGCCGCGCGCACGGCGAAGTAGGTCAGGTTCTTTCCTGAGAGCTTGACGTCAAGCAATCTTGAATGCGCGCCGCCAAGCGAATCGCGGAATGTATAGTAGAAATCATTCCGCTGGGGCATCGGCGCGAGCGAATCTTTCAGCAAAGTCAACCTGTCTGCGCCGATTCCAAGACCGGTGGCGAGTTGTTCCATCACAGCGAAGTACGCTTCGGATTTGCCCGGCTTGAAACCGGGATCGAGATCATCAAGATCATGCGTTACCTGATAAATCTTTCCGGCGGGAGAAACGTGAATCGTCCAACTGTCTTCTTGCCGTTCACGATGAAAATAACGGTTTACATAGCCAACTGCCGGAGCATATCCGAAGCCGTGCTCATCATGATTCGCATTCCATACTCCGTCGTGCCGATACTCCGCCGCTTGAATCAAATTGTATTCGTCGAGCTTCACACCTTGATTGAACAGGAATTGCTCAGAGATCCCCGCGGCCTCGTCAAGCCTGAGCCACTCCCATTTCCACGGACGACATGTGACTCCGACGCCTAACAGCACGAGCACAAACAGCAACGTGCGCATGGCCATCGAGCGCACAAGCACAGGATACCACGAGCGAGCGCGCTTCTTCAGCTCGCGCCGAGTGAATTGTGTGAAATCAGATGTGGTCAATTGGAATTTTTTTGTCGCCGAGCGTGGGCATCCCTGCCGAAATCTATCGCCGAGCGTGGGCATCCCTGCCCCGCCGGAATCTGGAGGAAAAGCAGCTACTCTTTCACCAACAGCACATGAATCGCCTTGACGATCACCCGCACGTTGTCGCCGGGTTTCAAATCAAGTTCATGGAGTGACTCCGTGGTCATCACCGAACTCATGGCGGCCTTTGCGTCGATTTCGAGATTGACTTGACTCATAATATCGCCCATTTTCACTTCCGTGACGCGGGCATTGATTTTGTTTTTTGCGCCGTACTTCATTCTAACTCCTGTTAGTAAATCAAACTCACATCCCCTTTGCCTTCGCGCAGAATCTCGAAGTTGTCAGGGTCTGTGCAATCAACAATTGTTGAGGTATCGCTGTCTAAAATTCCACTGTCGAGAATCACCGCGATCGTGTCGCCCCAGTGGTGCAATATCTCACTTGGATCAAGCATCGGGTCGCCGTCGCGGTCGGTCACGGAGGTTGAGAGAATCGGTCTTCCGAATGCTTTCAGCAAATCACGGCAGACCGGATGATCCGGCACGCGAATACCGACAGTTTTTTGTTTTGTCAATAATATTTTCGGTACATCGCGCGTGGCGGGTAAGATAAATGTGTAAGGCCCCGGCAGGCAGCGCTTCATCATTTTGTAAACCGGAGTCTCGACCTTCGCATAGTTGCTGATGTCGGACAGATCGGCGCACAAAAACGAGAGCGAATGATATTTTGAATAGCCTTTGAGGGCGAGCGCTCGCTCCATTGCCGGCTTGCTGTGAACATCACAACCAAGACCATAGACTGTATCGGTGGCATAAGCAATTAACTCTCCGCGCTCCAGAGCTTCGATGGCTTTTTGAATCGCGCGCGGATTCGGATTGTCAGGATGTGTTTCGTAAATCAAGGTTCACAACCCCCGGTCACAAAATAGCTTCGTTGTGGATAGATAGAAAACTCATTCGGCAAGAGCCATTGATTCTCAGTCGTCACGGCAATGCGTGCTGTTATTTCAGGGTTTCCCGGAGTCACCGCATAAACATAGTAATATTGGCTTGTGTCGTCTTGCCAACGCAATCTTAAATCATTCTCAATTCGCGTTAGAGTAACATGCTGCGGAGTGGCGATGGTCATATTGTCAAACGCGAGCAGCGCGTTGCCGTTGCAATTGAACAGGCAAAGATTTTCCCATGGTGAGCCGAACGAATCCGTAGGAATCCAGGCAGGTTCCCACAGACAAACCATTGTGCCGAGGTGATTAGGTACTGCTTGCAGAGTCTCTGCTACTGCATTCAAAAACATTGCCTGCCCTTCTTCGGTAGCTTCAAACCCCATGTGCAATTGCCACTCTTCACCAACAATGTTATTCGTGTTGTCACACCAGCCCAACGAATACGGATATGCGGTTTCAACAATCCGAATCTCTTTGTCGAACAGAGCCAAGTCGCGCAAGTTGTCAGACAACGCCCCAAGGTCACCGTGCCACCATGGATAGTACGAGAGACCGATGATGTCATAGTCCACTTCGTATATAAACAGATTAGTGAAGAACCAATTGCACTCGAATGCGTCTCCGCCGGCTTGATGATGAATAATAATCTTCGGCCAAGCATCTTGCGGCAAGCTATCGCGCGCCGCGGCAATTGCAGTATCCAGCAAAGTCGTGAACTGCTCCCACTGCTGTCCCGACCCGGTCACTCGCCCTGTCTCCCACAAGAATCCGCCGCCGATTTCATTACCGATCTGCACAGCTTCGGGGATGACGTCGGCGTCACGGAATCTGAGCATCACGTTATTCGTGTAGCGATACATCGAATCAAGCAACTGCGGGTAAGATAAACTCTGCCATGCCGCAGGTTTTGTTTGATGCTCTGGATCAGCCCACGTATCGCTATAATGAATATCGAGTAAAATCTTGAAACCTAATGCGTCTGCTCGTTGTGCGAAGGCCAACACCGAATCAATTCCATGCCACTGCTCAACTGGAGTATGCCACAACCGTAATCGCACCGTCTCAAATCCGGCACATCTGAAAATTTCGAGTGCAGTGTGCTCTTCACCAGCTGTGCGATACACAACTCCGTTATGCTCAAGCTTCGGCACAAACGAGAGATCCGCTCCCCAGCGAAATGGTTGGGCGAAGGCTGTGGTAGTCAAGAATAAAAGAAAAAAGCGCAACAAATCTCAAATATCTTCGAATAGGTCGGGAGTCTTTGGGCGTGGCGGCGAACTCTCCGTGATCAGATTCTCTCCAAGTGGTCTAATCAATGCTTCCAGTTGATCCTTCTTAGACTTTGGGTCGAGCCAGTAGATAGCCTGCTCTGGTTCCAAGATCAATGGCATCCGGTCGTTGACGGGATACACGACGGCGTTTGACGGAACGGTCAGCATGGCACAGCTTTCAATCGTGCGATCCGGGCCACTTGATGCATCCCAAATGCCCGCAATAAAAAACTCCTTCAGTTCACCAAGTGGTTTGAACGTTACCTTTTGTTTCTTGCCGTTCTGCTCGTCCCACTCATAGAATTCAACGGCCGGAATGATACAGCGTCGTTCGCGGTAACTGTCGCGGAAAGATGGTTTAGTCGCAACCGTTTCGGAGCGTGCATTCGTATTGAGCTGAGTCGGCATTCCTCGAGCCCAATGTGGTATTAGTCCCCAACGCAGAGTTGCAACTTCATACTCAACAACTTCCTCAGCAACTCGCAGATAGCGAATCACCGGGACAGGATCGGTAGGGCTCGCCAGTCGTAACTCACTTAAATAATTTCGGGGCGTTCCGCGCAGAAACTCACGCCAATCAAACCCGCCGCCGCCCAGATCAAGAAATCCGAATGCATTACACATGAACGCGAAAAGTCTCTGAGTTTCAGTTGTGTGCGGGCAAAGCCCAGCCAATTGGATGTTGTGCCTACCTAATTTAAGCCTAAACCCCTGCCTTTGCAACTCCTTAGGGCAAAAAAAAGCCCGAAGCATGGTGCTTCGGGCAGAAAAATCAAGAAATAGGGGTTAGCCGTCCACTCCGGGCTCGGCATCTTCGGCTTGAGTCTTGTCTGCGAAGCCGGGGAAGTTGTCCGTTTCCTCAAAGACGTAATCCATCGGATTCACGGCAATGCCGTTGACGCGGACCTCGTAGTGCAGATGCGGAGCCGTCGAGCGGCCCGTCGAACCGACCTGCCCAATCACCATTCCCTTGGTGATCTTCTGACCCTTGCGAACAAGAATTTTGTGCAAATGTCCGTAGGCAGTTTGATATCCGCCGCCATGATCCACGACGATAAATTGGCCGTAATTATAGTAGCGACCGGCATAAATCACCGTTCCCGCCGCTGTGCTCATCACGGGTGTTCCGCGTGGCGCAGAAATATCTAGGCCTTCGTGATGCGTTGACTTCTTGGTGAAGGGATCAGTGCGAACACCAAATCCCGACGAGAAGTAGCCGGTATCGCATGGACGCAAAGTCGGCAGATGCTCGAGTAGAGCGGCATTTTGGTCAAGCTTAGAATGGATCTCGCGGAAGCTGGTCTTCTGCAGTTCGAGTTCGCGGTCAAGCTTATTCAGAATGTCATTCAACTCCTGGGCTTCCGGAACAATCGGTCCGGGCGGCAACAATTCGGCCGTTCCGCCGACTCCGACCTTGCGGACATCTTCGGGAAGCAACGGCAGATCGGCCATCAAACGGAGCATATTATCAGTCTCGGCGAGCGTCGAAAGCTTCTGCTCGACCGACTTGATCTTGGTATCGAACTTGGCCAACTGCTCACGCAGGGCCTGATTCTCAGCTTCGAGCTGGGCCTTGTCGGAATTTCCAACAAAGCGGGTGGCGAGAAATCCGGTCACACCATTAAACAGCAAAAAGCTCGCGACCAACCCGGCAAGTAAGGCTTTGGCCTTGGCGCGGGAGAACGTGAACTCAACCTTCTTGCTGAGGTCGTGGGAGAGTAGGATTAATGAAAACTTACGATTCGCCATTCAACTTCGTTTTTGATCACCACAACATCTTGCGTCAAAGCAGGGTTGCGGGACCCCACCGAATGCGGACACAAAGAGGACGCTATAGCACATCCCGCCGCATGAGTGAAAATTATCTATATGTTTTGAATCAGCTTACAAAGTTTGCACTGATTCTCACAAAGCTTGACGAAAGTAACAAAAAATTAGCACCTTGTCAAGCATTTTCTTGCAAATTAGAGACCACATTTGTCAACATCAATGTTGACCCGTGGCAACTTGCTTGGTTCGGGCCAAATGCTTATCTTCGAAAAGTTGGAAAATCACAAAATCGAAATTTCATGGCCAAACGACTTTCAGCCCGGATTCGACCCAAGAATCAGATCACACTCCCACAAAGGCTGGTAGAACATACCGGTCTAAAAGAGGGTGATTTTCTTGATTTTGAGATTGTAACAACCGCTCAGCAAATTGTCCCTGGGATGATTGTTCTGCGGACCAAGCGGCTAATTGAAGCTGAGCTTCCGACCGAGCCAATCCCTCCACTACACGATGGCCAGGAGTTTCCCGGAGTGAAAACGGCGATTGCGGAACTGAAGAAGCGACTTCAATAGCGGAGAGGCTTCGAAATTTCTTTGAGGTCAACTGACCTCGTTTAGTGTGCTCAGCCAAATCCGCCGTGGCCACAAGTATGCCCTGCTGCGGGTTTGACAAAGCTTTCAGAAACATGCCCTTGGGGAACAGCTGGGACAGAGAACAGTTTGCTAAGCTGCTGGACTGAGTTACAGGCCGGGCAGTAACCTTCTGTTTGAGTAACCGTGCTGGACTGCAAGATCTCAATTATCTTGTTGCAGCCCTCGCACTTGTATTCATAGAGTGGCATTTTGTAGTCTTTTGATTAGTGTGAATGGCAACTGCATCCGCCGCCGCCACATGTGCCTCTCGGTTCACCGCACATGCCAACATTTTCGAAGTGTTCCTTCTGCGGCATGGCTGTCAAAGAGAATAATTTAGTGAACTTACGATCACCATCGCAGCTTGGACAAAAGCCTTCAGCGCGGTTTTGGTGGCGCGATTCTAAGACTTCAACGATCTTTCCGCACGAGTCGCACTTATATTCGTACAGCGGCATTAGGTTTTACCTATTGTTAAAAAAGGAATTGTAAAAAGTATGACCAATCGAGAACTGGTTGCAGCAATCTCGGCCAAGACTGCGCTCACCGAGCCGGAAGCCCGCGAAGTCCTGAATGCGGTCTTGGAAACGATCAAAGATGCCGTATGGGACGGCGACAAAGTAACCCTTACAAATTTCGGTACATTCTATTTGGCCGAGCACAAGGCGCGCGCCTACAAGAACCCGAAACCGCACATGCCGCCTGTCAAACCGGCCAGCAAATATCCTCGATTTATCGCAGCCCCAAGCTTCGAAGAACTTGTCCGCTAAGATGCCTATCCCCGGAGGCTTGATGAAACTCAGTCTATTGATTGCAACTATCTTGGTTCTATTCGGTTCCAGCTTAGCCGAAAATACGAATTTCTTACTCAAGACAACAGGGGCCAAGCAACTTGTGCAGTTCGTTTCCGACGCGCCGTTGGAGAAGATCGTCGGGAGGGCGGATGAAATCAGCGGCGGGGTCTCGCTCGATTTGTCCAATCTGACCGCCCGACCGACTGGGTCTATCCATGTGAACTTGAAGAAATTGGATACTGGACTGTCGGTGAGAAATCAGCACATGCGCGAAAATCATCTGCACACGAACGAGTTTCCCGAGGCCACTTTTAAAATAACCTCGATCGTTACGGCCGAACCGGCCAATATCTCGGGAGGCGGAACCGCGACGACTTTGCTTCGTGGCCAGCTCGACCTGCACGGTATCACGAAAGATTATGAAATCATGGGCACGCTCGGCTTCGACCCGGCTTCGGGGACTTTGCACGCCCGTTACAAATGGAATATCCTGCTTAAGGATCACGCGATTCCCCGGCCTGAATTCTTGTTTATGAAGCTATCCGACACTCAACAGATAACAGTGGACTTGGAATTCGGAAAATAGGAGGTTCGTCATGGCAAAGGGTCACGGTGAGATTTTAATCCTGACCAACATTGACCACGCCGACAAGGCAATTGACTTCGCGCGCGGATTAGTGGAAAAAAGACTCGCGGCTTGTGTGACAAGATTGCCGGGAGCCAACTCAATGTACCGTTGGGAATCGACTGAAATTACGGATGAGCCGGAAGTAATACTCTTAATCAAAACGCATCACACACGATTGTCTGAAATCGAGAAGTACTTTGAGGCAGAGCACCCCTATTCGGTCCCGGAATTGCTCGTCTTCGAGGTGGACCAAATCGGCGACGCCTATCGCGGCTGGCTAATGAAAGAAATCGGACTGTAATCTGATCCCCCTCCGTTCACGGGGGGGCAAGGGGGGGTCTGTTTGGAACACCACCCCCTCAAAATGCGTTTAACCAATACGCAGGAACGAATCGAAAGCAGGTGAGGACAATGCCACAAACTACAACTCAACCACAGGGCAAGAATCTGTGGGAAGACGTCCGTGAAACGGTGCTGGCCGGTCTGAAAGACTGGAAGGACCGTGGCGAC
The DNA here is from genome assembly GCA_964587105.1 of uncultured Alphaproteobacteria bacterium. GTDB lineage: Bacteria > Electryoneota > RPQS01 > RPQS01 > RPQS01 > JABWCQ01. Next base: position 51,841 of record CAZPKG010000006.1, read on the forward strand.
GAATTAGCCCGTCAGGGCCGGATTCGCATGGACGAATTGCAGACGGAGAGGCGGCTTCGCAGTGCGCATGAAGCTTTAGGTGAGAAATGTCACGAAATGCTTGCGCGCGGAGAGGCTGTTAATCCTGACCATCCCGTGGTCGGTCAGTTGTGCCAGCGTGTCCGCTACTATCAGGACGAACTTACGAGACTAAGAAGCGCACGCGCCGCGCACGCCGAAGCGTAACACTTTCCTTCGCACATACTCCATTTCCGGCGGACTAATCCTCCGCGAGGAGAACTCTATTAAACAACGAGGCGAGCCAACTGGCTCGCCTCGTGTGGTTGTGTGGTAGGACATGAACAGACTATTTCATGTACAGCAGCTTCACAGTCGAGCTGACATTCTTCTCGCCGCTCAATCGCACAAAATAAATTCCACTCGCTTGTGATTCCGGTCGCCAATCGCGGATATGAACGCCTTTGTTCATTCTGCCGCTCAAAACTGTTTCAACGCGCCGACCCGTCAAATCAAAAATATCGAGCGTAATCTCTTGATCTGACAGCAATACAAATTCAATCGTCACATCGCTGTTGAACGGATTGGGGTAGGCATTACCAATGAAACTCTGCGGGGTTTCGACGGGTTCGCGCGGCTCCGTAACAGCCTCAACAAAATTTGTGTCTGTTGCCCACGGTTGATAGTGTACTCTCCAGTCCACAGTGTCGCCTTGACCGCCAATATTTCCGACCGAGTCATATGGCCCCGTCGCGTGATTCCAGTAGTTGTGGCGCGCGTAGGATGTAACACCAAGATTACCTTGGAACACGGCATAGCCTTGATTGCCCATGAACATGTTCTCTTCCAACTCACCATCTCCGGTTCCAATAGTGAGCACTTGGCCCGACGGCGGCCATGTAACAGAGTGGTTTGAGTTCTCTACGACATAGTTTCGTTTCACAATTCTTATGCCATTAGTAGCGCCCCAAATGCTGCAAAAAGAAGTGTGTCCATCGTGAATATCGTAGATTAAGTTTCTAAGAATGATGGTCGAGCTTGCATAGGACGTGTCCAACGCAAAGAGTCCATGCATGGCATAGCCTTGAATTTTATTGAACCCTATAAATGAATTGCCAATCACTTGGAAAATGGTCAATGAATCAAATGCGTCTTGACTGTATAGCGCGGTGCGAAGTGCGTTGTCACTAAACTCATTTGAATCCACACGAAGGTAATCCACTTGGCTGCTGCCATCGCTTACGAGTGACGTAATTCTATTGCCGTGTACGAAACATCCCACAACTTCTACAGTGTCAGGAGATTCGGTAACATTTACAAACACGGTACCACCTGTGTAGTGGTCAAATCCAAGTCTCGTTAATTCTGAATTGACTAACCTCAAGCTACCGACACGCAATTGAAATTGTTCCGGAACCTCTGAAGCAACCTCAAATGACCTGCTCTCGCTGATCGTGCAATTTTGAATTTTTGCCTCCCCGAACTGCACATCAAGAATTGCGGCGGAATTGAAGTGTCCACAGTTTGTGAATCGGCAATTACTGAGTAACGCTGAGCCATCGCTTAGCGAGATTGCACCTCCAACACCGGCAGCGCAGGAATCAAATCGACACCTATCGACTTGTGCGACCTGCCTATGAATTCTTATTGCTCCACCGAAGTCGGTAGCACTCGCAATTCCAGAAACAAAACGAATTCCAACCACTCTTAGTTCAGGCAAGTTACCATCAAAATCGTTTGCTAAAATGCATCTCAAAGAGTCGTTGCCATTCATCACTCCTTGCCAGATACAATTTGTCACGTCGGCGCTATCACCGCTGAAGATAAACTCGCTTGCGATCATTAACCCCCTTGCCGGAATGATAACCGTTTCAATGTAGCGCCCCGGCTCAAGAAGTATTGTGTCGCGTTCACTTGCGTGATCGACCGCAAGTTGAATGGTTTCAAAGTCGGACCCGACCCGCAAGACGTTTCCGTTTGTGTTGCTGACAACAACAAGAATCAAGACTATGAAAGCTTGAAACAACGTCAATCCTTATTGCAGTTTGGTGGGCAAGATCCCGCGGTTGCGGACGTATAGAAATGAACTGTCGAAGATCCGTTTGCACAATCGTTTGTGCACTGACTGCATTTTGCGAAGAACCTAAGTATTATCGTCGATCCGATAGGATGTAATACGGTCGTCGAAGTGGTACCACAGTTGCAAAGATTCAATTTCGTCCATAATGTGTCACGCGCTCCGTCTGGGTCCGCAAGGCAAAATAAATCGACTTCATCATTTGTAGGAGAATTGAAATGGATGAATGTCTTACTTATTACTTTATTTGCTGGAATAGCATACGTGACCGAATCCCAAGCCGCATTGCAACATACATCGGTTACACTCACACACATACTTGCTTCCGTCTGCGCCCAAAGTTGCGTTGCAAAAATCCCCGTCAACAGCAAGACCCAAAGTACGCTCTTCTTCATTCTCTTCCCCTTAAACTTGTTACCTCCGGCGAACTGCTCGAAGGGTAACAACAATATGATACTATTACCCCCCCTTGTCAAGGCAATTGTCACAAATTCACAAAGTTTTCGTGACCCGCTAAGTTATGTAAAAACATCTGGGTGTTTCTAAAGTGTGAACTTTTCTTCGCACTTTTTCCGGACAATTGAGGCGGCCCAAAGAGCCGCCTCAATACCCAAACACACGCTTGCCACGCGGTTATTTTGCAGGAGTAATATCGATCAATTCCACATCGAAAACGAGCGTCGCATTCGGCGGAATCGCTCCCGGGCGGCCGCTTTCGCCGTAGGCCAGCTTTGGCGGGCAAATCAGTTGAAACTTGCTGCCCTTTTTCATCAGCAGCAGTCCTTCTTCCCATCCGGCAATAACACGCGGCGGGGTGGCGGCGAGCGGAAAGACCAGCGGATCGCCTTGATCATAGGTCGAATAGAACGGCTTGCCATCCGTGAACCAACCAGACGTATGAACCGTGACGCTGTCGTGCTTTTGGGCGTTGGGACCTGTGCCTTCATTCAGGATCAAATATCGGAGGCCGGAGGCCGTCGTCACGGTGTCGCCGGTGACCTTCCATTGGGTCGGTCCGGCAGGTTTTTCCGCGGTCTTTGGTGCTTCCGTTTTCACAGCTTCGGTCTTCTTGGTTTCTTTTTCATTGGACTTAGCGGCCTCGGCAGGCTTATTCCCGCCGCCACAGCCAAGGGCAAGGATGAGGGCCAAGGGGATACAGGATCTTAAGATTTTCATGTCCGGTATGTGATTTGTTAGATTTCGGCCCAATAAATGGCCTTGTTTTTGAGACAGTTTTGCCGTAATATAAGAAAAGTGCCCTGTGGGCGCAACTCATTGTTACTCTTATTTGTGAAAGGCGCACGGGAGATGAATTCGTGCCATACAATTCTCGAAATTAATACACGGCTATGGCTCCGGCAACTGGGGAACGGGACTCCGATTTCTCTGGCGGACGTCGGTGTAGAACACTTCGACCGTTGGCAGTCGAGGGCGGTTGAGGCCGTGTGGCTGATGGGCGTGTGGACGCCGAGCGCCGCATCCCGTCAGATCGCGTTGGTGCATGAAGGATTGCGGAAGGATTACTCTGAAGTACTACCGGATTGGAACGAAGACGACGTCACTGCCTCGCCCTATGCAATCGTCGGCTATGACGTGAATCCCGAACTGGGCGGCGAAGAAGGGCTTAAGAAGTTTCGTGAGATGCTGCACGCGCGCGGCATGAAGTTGATTTTGGATTTTGTTCCGAGTCATACCGCTCGTGATCATCCGTGGACCGAAGCGCATCCCGAGTATTATGTCCAAGGTTCTGAAGCCGACCTCGAACGCGATCCGGATTCGTGGTTTCATGTTGAAACCGTCAATGGCCCGAAAGTCCTTGCGCACGGTCGCGATCCCTATTTCCCGGCTTGGTCCGATACCGCGCAGCCTGATATGCGCAAGCTTGAAACCCAACTTGCCGTACTGACGGAGTTGCAGAAAGTCGCGGCTCGTTGTGACGGCGTGCGCTGTGATATGGCGATGCTGATTTTGTCGCACGTCTTCACGAAAACGTGGGGCGGAGACATGCGCGAATTTTGGCCGAACGCCATCAGACTCGTGCGCGAAAAAAATCCCGGCTTCATTTTTATCGCGGAAGTCTATTGGGGACTCGATCTTGAATTGCACGAGATGGGTTTTGATTACACCTACGACAAGGACCCGCTCGATTGGGCCGTCGGACCGACAGGACTGTCGCGCGTGCAATTTGATTACGACGAAGAGAAGCATCGCCGCAGATTGCGCTTCCTGGAAAATCACGACGAGAAGCGTATTGCATCCCAACTCTCGCTGCCGATGCACCGTGCCGCCGCAACTTGGATATTCACTTTGCCCTCCGCGAATCTATTCTTTCAGGGACAATTCATGGGCGCAATGCATAAGGCTCCCGTACAATTGCTGCGAGTACCTGCGGAAGAACCGAATCAGCAAATAGCCGCATTTTACGATTCTCTGATGGCCGTGGTCGGACATGATGCGAAGAAGCACGGCAAGTGGACTTACATGAGTCCGCGCCAAGCCTGGCAAGGCAACGAAACTCATTGGCAGATTCTCACGCACGCCTGGGATCACGAGGAAAAACATCTGCGCATCTTTGTCAATTGGGCCGACTACCGCACACAGTGTTGGGTGGACTTGGCTTTCGGAAATCTGCAGGGCAAAGAAGTTATTCTGCGCGACATGCTCTCCGACAAAGTTTACATACGCGACGGCGTGGAAGTGATGATGCGCGGGATTTATCTCGATTTGGAACCGTGGGAAGTTCACGCTTTTGACTGCGAAGTACGCGACGCAGCGGCGGTCACAGACAACGGCGACTCCGCTGAAGAAATTCCCGCCATGCTCCGCGATGCGAAGGGCTGGGATCAAGTGAAAAACGAAGAGAATTAGCAACGCATGATTTTAGTAACCGGTGCGGCGGGATTTATCGGCAGCGCGGTCGTCTGGTCATTGAATCAGCGCGGCGTGACTGATTTAATTCTGGCGGATAGTTTCGGCAAAACAGAGAAGTGGAAGAACCTGCGCGGCCTCAAGTTCAAAGAATTTGTGGATCGCGGAGATTTGTTTGACGCGCTCGAAAGTGCAGACTGGGCGCGCGAAATCAAAGCCGTCGTTCATATGGGCGCCTGCGCGGACACGACACAGACCGACGTGGATTTCCTGATGACGTGGAACTACGAGTATTCGCGCATTCTCTGCGAATGGTCGTTGGCAAATAACGTTCGCTTCATCTATGCCTCGTCCGCCGCAGTTTATGGCGATGGCGCGCTCGGATTCTCCGATAAAGATGAGTTGACACCAAAACTGCGTCCACTGAATGCCTATGGTTTCTCGAAGTGGCTGTTTGACATGTGGGTCTTGGAGCACAAACTGCAAGACAAAGTCGCGGGCTTGCGTTTCTTCAATGTTTTCGGTCCGAATGAGTATCACAAAGCCCGCATGGCCAGCGTGATTCTTCACGCCTATCCGCAAGTGCGCGACACCAACAAAGTCAGATTGTTTGAATCACACCGTCCCGATTTCAAACACGGTGAGCAGCGCCGCGATTTCATTCACGTCGCCGAAGTGTTGACCGGAATCAAGTTCCTGCTCGACAAACCCAACGTCAACGGCATCTTCAATTTAGGCACCGGCACACCGCACACCTATAACCAACTCGCAGAAAACGTTTTCAAAGCGCTCGACAAACCAACGAACATCGAATATTTCCCGATGCCCGAAGACTTGCGCAATCGTTATCAATACGAAACCTGCGCCGACATGACAAAGTTCTACGCCGCAGGTCTTCCCAAATTCACTGACCGCTTCGGCGAATTCGTCCAAAGCTACGTCCGCGACTACATGGACAAGGATTCAAGATACTTAGCGGATGTGTAAGTAAATCCTTTTTGTTTCAGAATATCAAACGGGGCGGCTCACTAAGAGCCGCCCCGTTTTCTTTTGTCAAGGCAGATGGCGTTCTGTTTTCAGGTCTCCCTCCAAAGTTGTCTGCAACTTTGGGGGGACTAAGGGGGGTTACTTTATGAGTACAACCTTTTGCAAACTCGAGCGACCCAGCGCATCAAGACGCAGGAAATAGACACCTGTCGGCAGCGCGCTCTTGGAATTTTCAGCACTCCAAACCAACGAATGCTCACCGGCTTCATAGCGGCCGTCAAGAATCGTGCTCACTTGCTGGCCCATCACGTTGAACGCACGCAGAGTGACATTCGCAGCTTCAGGCAGAGTGAACGTAAGATTCGTGCTCGGATTAAACGGATTTGGATAGGCAGGCTTGAGACCGAACTCGTTCGGCAAAACTGCCGAATTGATCTCGCTCGTCTGTCCCATACCGATTAGGTCATTCTCGCTATCGCGCAGTTCGTAACGCACGCGCACTATCGGCGTGACGTTTTCCGACAACGCAATTTCAACTATCGCCAGCGTTCCGCTTCCGGACACACCGGGGTTCTCAGGACTCAAGCGGCCGATGTTGACATCGGCAAACGCTCCGTCATGATGCGCAAGGAAAATCGTCTGCGCGTTGCGGCCCAGCAGATTTCCTTCAAGCACGTCAGTTACGATTGCGTTCGGGTTCAACACTTCAACCACCAGATGCGCCGAAGTAAGCTGTTCCGCGTTCGGCATCTCAATCGTCACACGAGTCGTTGACTCCTGCTTGAGATATGCGATACGCAAATCGCCCGTGTCGTCAAGATTGCTTCCACCGTCTTCACGCGGAGCGATTGACGCGCCGCTCTGACTGTTAAACCAAGTGTACATCGTCGAAAGCGACAGCAAGTCAAACGCGTCCAAGCGTCCGTCTGGATTGGCAATCAGATTCGGCACTGTTGAACCAAGATACGGTCCAATGTCCGCAATCGGATCAAACGTCATGCCGTCGCCGTTCCAACCTTGCGTAAAGATATTTACGTCGGCAAAATTAATTTGACCGTCAGGCTCCGGCACCATATTCGGCGCGCTACCCGGTGAACCACTCGTCGTTGCGATATCCGCCAAACGTCCCGCACGCAGTGTAACACCCGTGCGCAATCCGTTCGAGACAACGATATTACCAACACCGCGCAAGTCAGTTGAGCTTGTGAAGCTCACCGCACCCGATGAAGGCACTGTCATCGCCGCTAATGCTTGAACTGTAATGGTCGCCACGATCCGCGACGTGTTGAGCGAAAGTCCGTCATCATCACCAACCATCGAAGCATTAATTTCAAACGTGCCTGCCGAATTATTCACGTCCGTCAGGAACACGGTGTTCGTGAAACGTTCGCCGCTCCACAAATTGCCTTCGCTGATATTCAGAATTTGAATCATCGCCTGCGGGAACGTGCAAGTAGCGCGCACCGACACAAGCGAATCAGGATTGTTCATCACAAGGCGCAGCGTGCGAACCGCGCCGGGCTGCAACAGCAAATAGCTGTCATCGTCAAGCCCGTCCACAATGGCCAGTTCAGGCGTCACACCCGTGCTGTCCGTGCCATCGGTGGTATCGCTTCCCGACGTGCTCAACCAATCGCGCTGGAGGATTTTCACCACCTGATCGCGATCACCGTCCGCCGCCAGAATTACCAATCCGCTGTCTTCAGCCATCACGCCAAGACCCATCGGATTTACAAATTGATTCAGCGAGTTACCCGTGCTGCCCGTCTGCGCCACGAATGTCGGCGCGCCGTTGCCGCCTGAGTTCGTCGCTTCGGTGTCCTTGTAAATCACGAGACGGTCGTTGCCGTTGTCGCTGACCACAAGATAAACTTCGTTGTTCAATGTGACAACTTCAATGTCCTGCGGCGCGTTCACCAAATCCGTTCCGCTACTCACCGTTGACCATGACACCTTGGAGCTTGTCCACGATGCCGGATTCAAACTTGAGTTGGGGCTGTACGCGAACTTCTGCAAACGGTCATTGCCCGTATCGCAGACATAAACGTCATACAATCCGAGATTGTCGTTATATGCCGCCGCCACGCCGCGCGGATACGAAAGCTGGCCGCTGGCCGAACCAAGCGTGCCGAATTCCGCTTCATCAACGGATTCTTCATACATCACGCGAATGAACGTGCCATTGGCCGGAACAATACCGTGCGCTCCGTCGCCAAAACGAATCTCCTTCGTATAGCGATCCACTTCACAATAACGATCCGACGGACCCGCAATCAAGAGGTCGTCCACAATCGTCCACGGCACACTGTCCGCGCTCGCCCAAACGGAGAACGTCTCTTCGCCGCCGACAGTTGCGAGCTTGAATGTCTGACCCGGTGTGCCGTCCGATTGACCCGGAACATCCCAGCGCACGTCGCCGGCAAAACAGTTGTCAATATTTTCATACGCGCGAATCACTTTCACACGATGATTGTCCGTATCGGTTACAAACAGCACGTCATTCTTTTCAGCCGGCGTACCGTCGAGTTCGTAATAGTCGCCGACGTTGAAGTCGGTGCCGTCAACGTCATCCGTTGAGGAAACATCGTCAGCGGTGTTCGTAATCGTGAATGACAAGCCGGGAATACCCGACACGTCGGCCACGTCGTGCGTCCACACGCGCCATGCTTGAATTGTCGCAAGCGTCGTTTGATCGGTAATCGAAATGATACCGTCAATCACCTTGAACATACCGCGCGCCGAACCGCCGCCAAGAGTTGTATAGGCTTTTGAGCAGGCGAACATCGGAGCAACCTGTCCGGCAATTGTCGGGCAAGCCAAACGCGGTTCGAGTGCGAACATCGTCGCAGCGGCGCCTTCTTCAAAGATTTCGCGGCCCACGTCAGTTGTCAGCGGCGACCATGTATCCGTTTCAGTTGTGTACTTCTTGTAACGCAGACCTTCCTGATCAACAGTCGTGCCGTACGGGTACAAAACGTGAATGTCGTTGTTATCGTCAACGGCGAGGCTGAACGCAAGCGGCGCCACGTCATCACCAGTGGTGATCGCTGTGCCTGCCCCCGATGTGAAGTTGCCGTCAAGCGCACTAATCATGTTGTAACGCAAGTCGGCTTGATCGGTGCCGTATGTTTCCGTGCCCGTTCCGGCCCAGAACACCCACACCGCTTCATCAACCAACGCAATTTGCGGCAACGGGAATGCTTCACCGCGTCCTCCGCCGTCGGAAACAAAACCTGCCGCAGTAGTCACCGGATCAGGAGTCGTGGCCGTGAATCCGCCCGACTCATAGCTTCCCCACACCGCGCCGTTGAACATCATATAGCTGATATCAGCCGGAGCCGCCGCGTCGGAAACATACGCCATATAGATACGGCCTACATTGTCCATCACTGCAGTCGGAGCCGAGAAGCCCGTGCCACCGCCCGAAGCGACGAGCGAAGATGCTCCCCACGAGCCGCTATAGACGCGATAGTAAACATCGTCATCACCGGCCCACACGAGATAAACATTGTCCGAAGGATCGACCAACAGATTGCAATAACGATTTTCCGCGACAGTCGAAGGTGTGAGCGACGTCGTGAGTTCAACGCCCGCCGACCAACTCAAACCGTCCGCTGAAACAGAATGATAGATGTGACGGTCGCCGCTGCCGTTAACCGCTTCATAGACGATGTGCAGATTTCCCGTGCTTTCAATCGCGATGCGCGGACGATCGTGAGCGCCCGTCAACGTCGCGGCTGAAATCGTCACCGGCTCAGACCACGTCTGACCGTAATCATTAGAGTAGCTGTATGCCGTGCCCGGGTCATCGTTGTCGGAAGTCGTCACCATGTGCAGCCGGCCGCGCGCGACATCCCATACTAAGTCAACCTCTTCAGCATCCGGAGCAGCGACTCCGTTCATCATCGAGCTTGTGTCAAATGCAAAGGTGATGCGATAGTCGTGACCGAGATAGGTATTCTCATTGATGATGCTTTCGTCAAGCGTTGAGTTTGCGGCGCCGGATGGCGTGCCTTCAGCAACCGCTCCATCGGCATTCGTACCACGATCAACGATTTCCACATCATACGGACGACCCATCAAACCGGGATACGAATCCACAAACGTGAAGTCACCGCCCGTACCGATTGCCGTTAAGTCATAGCTTGCCAGCGTACCGTTGCCGCCGGTCAGCGCATTCACCAAATAGAGATCGACAACAGCGCCCGAACGCACGGAAGCGTTCAACGCCAACGCGCTCAAATCCGTCATCGCCGGATCTGTTGCGGAAGTCGCTTCATTCAATTGCAGCGGAATATCCGTCGGGGTGGATTGATAAAGAACATAATCCACATCACCCACACCCGAAGTTCCCGGCGGAGTTGCGTACGCATATTCAACGCGCACGCTGTCCAATGCCGTTAAATCCCAACCGAGCGGCAGTGTCGCGACGCCACCCGTATTCGGCACGCCGGTGTAAACCATCGTGTAAACCGAATCTGTAACGCCGTAACCGGTGAGCGAGTTGACGCGCTTGAAAAACTTTCCGTTCACCCAAATGCGCTCACTGCTTTGAACAGTTTCGCCGTAGGTGCATTTCACCGAGCGTCCGCCGAAGTTTCCTTGCACCGGAGTCGCGCTATAGGCCAACGCCTCAACATTCCAATTAGCCGGAGTGGCGAACACTTGCACGCGGCGGTGATCGTGATCAACCACAAACGCGCGTTGCGCCGACACCGAGCCGAACAGTTCAACTGCGGTCGGTGAAGAAAATGGTGTCGAGTAGAGCGGCAGCGGGCTATTAACTTGATAATCAAGATAGCTGCTCGAATCCGCAGTCAAACCGTGGCGCACATGATAGTACGGCCCGTTCCACTCGATAAATGAGCGGTAAGATTCCGCGCCAAAAGCCGCCGGAATACTCATCAACGAGATGAGCAAAGATAGCAACAGGATGTGCCAATTTCGCATGGTCATTCTCCCAAGGTCCCGGATTTTATTTACCGGATATGTGAAAGTAATTAAGTTCAATCGAAAACCTACGGTATCACCGTTAAAATTCCGGTGCGCAACGAACATGATCGCGTTTGTGCGAACATGTCCAATCCAAAAGTCGAATCCGCATCAAACGCAGCCCCCGCCGAGCCTGGTGCAAGTCCTCTAAGCTGTAAGTAAGCCACAACGCCGTTTCCGTCCGCATCCGTCCCGACGCGGGTGTTGCCGTTGTATTCAATGACCCAAGTCATCGCGTTCGTCGCGCGATTATCGCCGTTCTGAATATTACGGAAGAAGTTGAATCCTTCGTTTTCATCAAAGAACGGCCCCGATGTAATTCCCACGATTTCCACATTGCCTTCCGCGAATGTAATCGAGTATTGCAGCGCCGCCAAATCACTCGCGGACTCAAGGTTCACGGGCACGATGGTCGTATCACCAAGCGTCAGTTGCATCGATGGCATCCACAAAGTCAATCGCGCCGCCGTTGCAAATACACTGTCCGGCCCGATTCCGCGCAACCCGTCTTCATCCACCGCTTCGGGTCTCAGCGCGTAAATAGTTGAAGGCGTCAGGTTCTCCAGCACAACTTCATGATCCATCGTCGGAGTAGAAGTCGTTATGGAATCATTGACGATTCCCACTCCATAATAAAGAATTGTCGAAGCATCCTCGTCCGTCTGCCACGTCACTTTCGCGGAGGATTCCGTAATCTCCTGAATCATAAACTGCGAAATAATCGGCTCAGGCGTGGCCTTGTCCGGCGTTTGAAATTCTCCTGAGCAATCCAGACGATTGCCTTCACCGTCAATCGCGGTCAATCGATAGATGTAATGTCTGTTGAATGTGTAACCTGTCAAGCCGACGCTGTGCGTGTCCGCCATCACATTGATGTTGATGAGTTGCGTGAACACCGTTTCACCGAAGCGAAACTCGCCTGTCGTAGGACGGTTAGCCGACCACTCGACGCGCATGCGTCCGTCAGCTTCGACCACACGGCAATAATCAATCGCAAACTCCGCCGGACCAATCGGCTCCGTCGGTCCCGAAGATCCTCCGCTACCGCACGCACCTGCTAACATTGCCGCGAAAATCAGGCTTACGATTTTCAAAAAATTGTGACGCAACGTCTGCTTTCCCATTTCCTATTTCTAATTTCTAATTTACGCTGGTAAACATGATTTCTGCGCTATCGCGTATTCCATCTGCATATGCTACCAACCAACCCAACCCGGCTATAGTATCTGAAGTAAGCGTATCCAGCGCCACTCCGCCGAGCGTGTAAATCGTCCCGGCATTCAGCGTGCCCATCGGATTTAATAGAATGATTCGTGTCGAATCCGCCACCGGCTCTCCGTTCACGCGGTATTCGACAAAGATCGTTGTGTGTGAAACGCCGTCCGCCGGAATTGCGTTAGGTCGCGCTTCAACCGTCAGCGTGTGCGTATCTTCCGAACTCGGCGTGACCGGATTCGGATCATCTTGCGCTGTGCACGACACAAACCACGCCGCTAACGCACATAACAATGTTATTCTCATTCTCCATCCTCACGCGGCGGAAGGGACAGCGCCACCTCTTTGCCCGCATTGCGATAGGCCCGCATCGTAATCTCGCGCGCCTGCGACACGCTGACCTTTTCATCTTCAATTGAAGAGAGCAGCGGGCTGCGCAAACCGTCGTTCATAATCGCAGTTGCCAGCACGATGCGTTCGGGATAGGCGGTCTGTTCAAACAGATCGATCAACTGCACGCGCAATTTACATGCGGCTTCAATGTGCGGTTGTGAAATAATCAAAGGAATCGACAAACCGTTGCCGCGTGCGACTGTTTCGTTTTCCACATGCGTGACCAACAGCCAGCGCGTGTTTGGATACGCCGCGCCGATTGCGGCCATCGTGTTCCAAAAACTTGTGCGGTTCATTTCATCGAACGGCAAACCGGGCCGATCAAGCGACGGCAGCGGCTGCACAATATCAAACGACGTCTTCATTGACTCGCGCAGTTGAAACCACAGCTCGTCGTTATTCGCCATCGGAGCCTCAGACAGCGGCGGCGCGATGAGAATTGCGCCCTCACGCATCGGCGCCATCGGTTTCATACCTTGCGGCGGAAACACCGAGCGCGGCAAACGCCGCTCAAAACTCAGCGCAACTTGTCCGCCCATCAACGGATCGCTTTCAAGCTCCGCATAAACTCCCGGATGTAAACCAAATCCCCACGGCAATTGAATATCGAGTCCGCCGCGCATCACTTCCGTGTCAGGAAGATTTCCCACACGTGTGATCGATTGACCGTAAGCGATGTTGGCTCCGATTTTTTTCCCGAACGGAGTCAGCAAAAGTTGTGTGCCCCAGCGAAACGCCTGCTCGCTGTTATTGGAAGTTCCGAAGTAACCAAAGAACGCGTTGATTTCCGCCGCGCGTGAAGGCGACCACACACTCGCGAGTGAAAGCTGTCCCGCCGTTTGTTCGAGCGAATAGGCCGGCAAACTCACAACCGCATTCGCAGTCGAGTCGTAGTACGATTGCTCGTCGCGGAATCCTGTCGGCAAGCTGAGCTGTCCGTTCACTCCGAACGCGAGCCTCTCCTTATAAGAGAGCGGCCACACTGAAAGCCCCAACCGCGCGTCTTCGGCGCCGTTTTGGAAAGCTCCCCGCCCGGCAATATCGCGGTTTCCGGTTGCTGCCGAGAGGGCCAAACCGTTGGCTAACCCGATCTCAAAGCCGACTCCCATCCGGTTGTCTTCCCAGACATCATTGGAGAGCTGAGCACCAAAACCGACCAGCCGGAGGTGGCCGACAGGGACAGGTTTGCCCCCCGCGAGGGGGTCTGAAATGGCTCCGGACGGCCAGGATTGCGCCTGCGCCAGCCCGGCCAAAACAAGGATAATTAAAGTTTTAGTTCTCATATGACTCGGTATAACAGATGCCACAGCACCTTGTGGCCACACTTCAACAAAGCAACCCATGTGCCACCGCTTGTTAAGCGGGTTTTGCGCTGCCGCGGCCGCATGGATTCCGATTCCCCCTCCGCTGGCGGGGGGGTTAGGGGGGGTCTGCTCTGCAGCGGCTTCCGTCCTTCGCGGCGGCACCCGCTGCGGGTGCCCCTCCGATTCCCCCTCGCTTTAGCGGGGGGGGGTAGGGGGGGTGAGTCCGGACGCTCGCATCGTAGCGGCACGTCTCCACCTGCCTACATGTAGGGGTGGATGGCAACATGTCCTTGTAAGGATCCACCCGCCCCGAACAACACCAACAATGTTCAATGCATTGTCATCCTGAACGAAGTGAAGGATCTCGTCAGGCACCCACGCCATCTCGTGCATCACCGCACAAAAAAAAGCGGCCCTCAAATGAGAGCCGCAATTCAAAATACTAAGTCGAGCCTCCGGCTCGACCTGTCTTCTTTCTGTCATCCTCGGTAAGGATCTATTCAAGCAAACCGAGAATGGTGAGGGAACGCACAAAAAAGGAAGCGGCCCATGCGGGAGCCGCTTGAAAAGATTCAAATGAGTGAAATACTATCCGCGTCCAAGTTTCATGAACTCGCGGAACTCATCTCTTTTTGAATGCAATGTACCTGTGTCATCATAAGAGCGAAAATGAACGCGATTTCGTATGGACTCGTAAGCAGAAATATCAAGTTTGCGATGAAAAGATTGTTCTTTATCCGCAGGAGCGACAATAAAGAAATCTGCATAGAAATCTTGCAAGTCGGTAAATTTGCCCAATGAATTTTGAAAGTCAGTTGAGTTTTCTACTTCGATAAACGCGGCAGGCATGTTTCTACGATTGAACCAAATAACATCAATGGTGCTGGCACGTTGCACAGTTTCATCATACGAGAACGGCAACAACTTTTCCACATCAGTTAATTTACCAAGCGGCGTATTTAGAAACATTCGATTACGGTCTTGCGCAGGCACATAGGTTCTAAAATTGCGAGCTTGACCAATCTCCAACCACATACCCTGATATAACGAGTGGTCTGAAGTCTTTTGAACTTCAGGGTCTTTCGCTTTTCCATAAAGCTCGGGCGGAATCTTGGATTTTTCTGATAGTAGCCCCCAAACACCGGGTCTCAAACGAAATGTTACTTTCTTCTTCTCCCAGTCTTGGACAATTCGTCGAATTGTTTCGCGAGGAGTCTTGGTCGCAAACTCAAATTCTTTATCGGCAAGTACTGCTTTATATAGGTCCGCGAAACTCGCAAACCCTCCCAACTCTTTGAGTACTTTGAATACGATTTCGTGTTGTTTCATTTTCGTTTCTCCGCTGAATTGCTTACTCCGAAGTTACCCAGAAGGCCCGTAAAAGTCAAGCTGAACGCCTCGTCGTCTGCTTAATTCCCTCCCCACTCTCTTCACCGACAAATCCAAATACTTCTTCTCCATATCAATCCCGACATAATTTCGTCCGCACGCAATCGCCGCCAGTCCCGTCGTCGCGCTGCCCGAAAACGGATCGAGAATCAACGCGCCCGGATTGGTCGAAGAGAGTACAATCCGCTTCAGAAGTTCAAGCGGCTTTTGTGTCGGATGTTTGCCGAACGTTTTTTCTTCACGCGGCGGCGTTCCGATAGCCCAAATCGAGCGCATCTGTTTGCCCGGCTTCTTCAAGAAATCCTTGCCCCAATTTCCTTCTCGCATCGCCGCGTAATTGAAAACGTGCTTGGCCTTCTCCGACTTGCGCGCCCACAGCAGCGTCTCATGACTGGCCGTAAAAAACCGGCACGAAAGATTCGGCGACGCGTTCGGTTTGAACCACGCGATATCGTTCAGAATTTTGAAGCCTTGCAGTTGCAGCGCGTACCCGCACGCGTAAATCGAATGATACGTTCCGCTAATCCAAATCGTGCCTTCCGGTTTCAGCACGCGCTGACAGGCCGCAATCCACTCCATATGAAACCGGAAATCCGATTCAAGCCCCTGACTCTTGTCCCACTTTCCTTTGTTCACGCTCGCGCGTTTTCCCGCATGAACCGTAAACCCGCCGTTCGAGAGCATGTACGGCGGATCGGCGAACACCATGTCGAAATGATTCTCAGGAAACTGCGCCAACAACTCACGGCTGTCACCTTGCAGCAAACAAAATCCGTTTTCGTTGAAGTACGGCTGTATGTGCTGGGGCAATTCGACACGAGCGGACGGCATGGCGAAAGCATGAGGCTTATGTCCGTTTTTGGACAAAGTCTTAGGCTTGCCTTCTTTGCGCTCCTTCTTCCGAAGAATCGAATCTGTGAAGCCCGCGCGGCCCAATTATCCCCGATTAAATCTAACTTATTGATTTTGATCATATTGATCGTAGCGATAATTGATCAAATGATCAACTCGCTTCCGCTTTTCCTTTTTATATTTCGCGGCGGCACCCGCTACGGGTGCCCCTCTGTTTCCCCCTGCTCGCGGGGGGTTTTGCATTCGCCGAGCGGGGATTTAGCGAAGCGGTTCCCCGCCGGAATCTGAAAATCTCGTTTTCGCGGGTGCCACGCTGTTTCCCCCCTGCTCGCGGGGGGGCAGGGGGGGGTCAGCCTTCCCATTTCCTATTTCCTATTTCTAATTTCTAATTTTCCCCCCACGCCTCCTCTCCACCTCGTAAGTCCCAAATCCGCATTTCCCAACCCCTTGTTTTTCCTAACCCGAAAACTCCGCAACCCCAACCCTCATTTGAATTTAGAATATTTGTTCAAAAAACTCTTGACAAACGCCCTTTTATGTATTATATTATGAGCATATTGAGTTTACATTTAAGTCGTTGTTTTATGTAACACGCAAATAACCCAAATAAAAACAGGGCGACCCCTCGCGGAGCCGCCCTGTCACTCACCTATATATGAGGAGAGACTACTTAATTGCGATCGAGCCCGGTTGATCCACAATTCCAACCTGAGTCACGCGGAAATCAAACGGCCCACTGCCGTCCCAAATCGCGACGGCAATCGAAAGCTCACCCGAACCGTTGAAATCACATGTGAAATCTTCGGTCGTTCCCGTCGCCTCGCTCAAGCAACCAAGCTGTGATTCGCACGGGGCGAAGGTGTAAACGTCGTAGTCATTCCCGTTGCCCGTCGCCATCTCGAAGCGATACTGTCCGGTTGTGATATTCACCTTGAACCAATTCGCCGCTCCGCGCGCGCCCTGCAAGTCGCACGAGTAAACCTGTCCGAGCGTAATCGCCTGCGCGTTCGCACACGTCGTTGCACACTGATTACCACCGCCGCCGCAGCCTTGCGCGCACGTCGCGCCTTCCGTCCACACTCCCGCTACCGTCGCACACTCTGCTTGCGTTGCGCCATCCGCACACTGCGTGTTGTTGTTGTAACAGCAGCGTCCCGTCGGATCCTGCCCGCCGCCCAAACTTCTCACGAATGTCGAAATGAATCCGTGCCAATTCGTCGCGCGCCATTGCAACGACGAGTAGTTCACGGAATCGGGAACGAATTGATCCAATTGATACGGAATGTAAACATTCAATCCGCCGCGCGGAACAGGTTGATCAGGCGTGTGGAAATACGTGTCGGTAAACGGAACAGCCGCATTCAAAGCGTTGCGCACGGCCACCGCGTTCTGGTTAATCAAATTGCTGGTCGATAGATTCGGCTGAGCCTGAATGTTGTTCGTGAACTCGCGAATGTCAACATATTTCGGATTATCCAAATTGGTCGAATGCGTAGTGTTCCAAGCCTGCAACACTTCGTTCCAATGCGCGCCGCCTTCACTCACAAGAATGTTTCCGAAATTTCCCAACGCCGCGCCGAGATTCTGCATTTCAGACATCTTGATCAATGCATAGTGCGTCGTCTTCTGCTTGAACTGGGCGCGCGTAATCACGCTTTCGACCACTTTGCGCGCGTAGTTTTCGTCTGACGCATCCTGATTATCCTTCAGCCAACCCAGCCACAAATCCGCGCCGAGAATATTTTCCATCGGCATCGTAAACTGACAGCTCGTCATGAAGTCGCACACCGAGCGCAATTCATATGCGACTTCGGTCATGCTCATCAAACAGGCGTGCCACGTCAAAATATCCACGCGACCCAGATCGGAACTCGCAATCGCTTCACGCGTTTCCGGCAAGGTCAACAAACCACCTGCGCCCGCGAGATCGTCCGAGCAGCTTCCCGGCCAACCCGCGCCATGATCATCAATAATCAACTGGTATCGGTCTGCCGGATAGTTCGCTTTGCAGTAGTTCAAGAAATTCCTGAGCGTCTGCGGATCGGACATATCCTTGGTTCCGAGATTTTGCAGTTCGGGTGAACTCAATTGATTCGGATTCTCGTTCGGGAAATACTCGACATGATAGTAGCGAGCGTTTCCGCCGCCGCCGTAACGCGACACCATCGCAATCATATTAACACCCGACTGACTGCCGACCTTTTCCATGTCCTGAACGTCCTGCACGATATAGGACGTCCCGTTGTTGGCCTGATCGAGGTCATTATTACCCGCGCCATAGAGCATGATGGTCCACTTCGCCTGTCCACTTCCGCCGTCGTCGCCACCGTCGTCACTTTTGCAGCTCACGATCAGTGCAACCGCAAAAACCAACACCATTGCAGTTGTGCTCCACCAAAACGTCTTTTTCAGTTTCATTGTCTTCCTGCCTTCAAAATATTTTGTTGTCCTGCACAATATTTCAATCTAACAAAACACTCGTACAAATTCAAGCGCATGCGTCAGCGCAAAGTTGGTGACTTTTCAAGTCACTCTTGCCAATCTGCGATGAAGATATTGGTCTCGCCCATGGATTTGCTTTCGCCGCGATTGCTGGCCCACACAAGCTTTTTGCCGTCGTAGGACCACATCGGGAAACCATCGAAAGTTGGACCGTAGGTCAGACGCTCCAAATCCGAGCCGTCGGTGCGAATGCGGAACAGATCAAAATTCGGCATCCGCTTGTCGCCCAAACTGTCAGCCCAGTTAGTGGTGAAAATCACCCATTCACCGGACGGACTCACATAAGGACAGAAGCTCGCGGAATTAAGATTCGTGATTTGACGTTGATTGTTTCCATCGGTGTCCATAATCCACAACTCAAGCCTGACAGGTGACACGGCTTGATTTGCCCACAACGTATTCCACTTCGAGTATTCCTGCGCGGTCTTGGGATGAAATGCGCGATAGATAATCTTTTTGCCGTCCGGTGAGAAAAACGCGCCGCCGTCGTAGCCAACCGTGTGCGTCATCCGCGTGACGTTTGAGCCGTCAATGTTCATCTTGTAAAGTTCCAAATCACCGTCTCGACCCGAAGTGAAAATTATTTCTTTGCCGTCCGGTGAAACGGTTGCTTCGGCGTCATAGCCTTCCGTCGTCGTGATTTTCGTGAGATTTGATCCGTCACGTTTGCACTTGAACACGTCGAAATTGAACAAACCCCACACATAGCCCAAGCTCCGATCGGGTTTGTCAGGGCACGATGCGCCGTGCTCGTGCGTTGAGCTGAAAACGATGTCATCGGTTCCTGGAACAAAAAACGAACACGTCGTTGCGCCCGTGCCGGTGCTGACGAGTTTGTTTTCGCCCGTTTCCAGATTGTAGGTAAAAATCTGGTCGCAATCAAAGCTGTCGCGGGTGGATTGATACACCAGCCATTTTCCGTCGGTCGAAAAATACGCTTCCGCATTTTCTCCGCCGAAAGTGAGTTGCTTGATATTTGGCATATGCGTTTCACCGTCGTAATTTACCGGTGAAGCGCCGAACGCAAGCGAAGCGACAAGTATCGTAAGTGTAATGAGCAACTTTCTCATTTCCTATTTCCTATTTCAAAGTTTACCTTAGTGTTTTTCCGGCGGAGCTTTCAACGCGACATTGGTCACTTCATGCTTGCCTTCGCGGACATACTCGACATCGACCGTGTCGCCCGGCGCGTAGGTGCGCAGAGCGAAGACGAAATCGTAAATGTTATTGAGCGTGACTTTGCCCATTCGCACGAGCAAATCTCCGCCCTTGATTCCCGCCGTCGCAGCAGGGCCGCCTTCGCGCGTGCCGCTCAGCAACACACCCAACAGTGTATCCGGCTGTGAGTAATCCGGAATCGAACCGAAATAAACCCGGAACGAGCCTCCGCCTTGATCCGGCGGCTCGGCGGTTTTGACAAATGTGAGCGGATTATTGAAGGCGTCAATCTCGCGCAATGTGTTAATGGCAAGCTGAGTGATCTTAACTTCGCCCTTGTAGTTAATCAAATGTGCGTCGTCCGTTGACTTGTGGTAATCCGCATGCGCGCCCGTGAAGAAAAACAACACAGGTTTGTCGGCCAAATAGAAATTCATGTGATCTGACGGGCCGTAACCATCGCCTTTGCAGGTTATCGTCAAGTCCGTCCCGACTGCCGCGCGATTGACAATATCTGAAAACTCTTCGGCAGACTTACAGCTCAAAACTGTAAACTCGTTCTTGTCATTCAATCGTCCAACCATGTCAAGATTCAACATCATCCGCACTTTGCTCATGTCAAGCGGAAAGTTCTTCACCAAGTGACTCGAACCGCCCAATCCGGTTTCTTCGGCGGTGAAGGCAACTGCCAATACGGTTGAGTTGATCGGGTTCTTCTTCAAATTGCGCGCGGTCTCAAGCATCCCGGCGACGCCGCTCGCATTGTCGTCTGCGCCGTTGTGGATGATGTGCGCGTTTTCGTCCAAGCTTCCGCTCTGTCCCCAACCGAGATGGTCGTAGTGCGCGCCGACAACTAAAATGTCATCGCCGCCGCGAATGATTCCCGCGACGTTTTTCACATCAACTGTTTCGCGCGTCAACTCCGTGGACATGGTGACGCTGTCTTCGGTTACTTCCAAACTGCGCGGCTGCGTATTTGAGTCAATTGAGCGTTGGAGTTTGTCCAATTCAAATTCCGGGAATAACTTTTTGACAGCGGCACGAGTGATGCGCAAAACAGGCATCCCGCAGTCGATATAGGCTTCGTTCGACGACGGCGCGACAAGCTCTTCGGCCTGTGTGGTGTCGGCATAGAGCGGCCCATCGACGAGCAATAGTGCTTTTGCGCCTTTGAGCTTCGCGTTACCGGCTTTCGCTCGCAAAGTCGAGTGGGCTGTAACATTGATCCCGTCAAATTTTGAAGTGGAATCAAACTCGCCCGGCTCTTTGCGCATACACAGCACAATCGCATCAGTGACATTGACGTCCGCGAAATCGTCATACTCAAACTCCGGTGCGATAATTCCGTAGCCTGCAAACACAACTTTGCCCGTGACCTCTCCGGCGGCGGAAAAACCTGTCGGCATAACGCCCGATTTGGTGTCAATCGTTTGTTCTTTATAAGTGATGAAGTTCTTCTCGCCCAGAGTGAAGCCCCAACCCATCTCAAAATTCTGGAAATAGGAGTCACCGAACGCCGGCTCAAGCCCCATCTCTTTCATTTGTTTCGCGATGTAGTCGGCGGCGTCATTTAAGCCTTTGGTGCCGATGCCGCGCCCTTCGCGTGCGTCGTCCGCGAGGTATTCGATGTCTTTGCGGATGCGCTTTTCATTCGGCTCTGCGAACACAGTCGCGGCCATGATAAATAGCAAACAAAGTAAAGTCAAGCGTTTCATGTTTCGCTCAAGGTATAGTGGAAAAAGTGTGCGGGACTTTGTATCTTGTCTCAATTAAGGAGACAACGGTTATGGACAAACGGGTCAAACAATTTCTGGAAGCATCGGTCGTTTGCGCGCAGGGAGGCGAGGCTCCACCGCGTGACTTGATCGGCGAAGTGGCGGAACTCACTCCGCCGCTTTTGCCCAAGCCTGCCGACGCGCGTGAATACTTGTGGAAGATTCTCTCATATCCTGAGCGCGGGCGCGCGCTGGCGATTTTGAACGCCGTGGATTTGATCGAAGAGTTTCTACCATCGTGGACGTCATACACAGATGTGCGTGACTTGCGATTGGCGGCCGTTGAACAAGTTCATCTCGAACGCTGGGCCGATGGCTTGGGCGAATGGGCCTTTGGCAAAATCTGTCGATTTCACGACGTCGGAGTGGATGAACGCTTGAACGGCTGGGCGTTGACGGCACTTGCGACGTTGTTGGCTTACGACAACGAACAAGTTGCGGCGTATGTCTCCTCAATCAGACTTGACTTGACACAGCTTGAAGCGACCGACGGAGAAATCGAGCGCGTCGTTTCCATCGTAACGGAGTTTCCGCTCGTGCATAAGGCGTTGCGTGAAGGCGAGCACAAATCCTTCTCCGTTTTGCCCGGAACGATAGTGGCGGCGCTCTCAACGATGCTTGCCGATCAGGATAATCGAAAAGAACAAATTGAATCCGCAATTAAAGCCGCAGATCGCTGGCTTTCACAGAAATGAAACTTCGCGTAGATATTTGGCTGCATCGCGCGCGTATCTTCAAATCACGCACGCAAGCCACAGAAGCCTGCAAAGAAGGCAAGATTATGATCGGTGAGAAATTCGCCGACGCTCACGACACGGTTGACGTGGATGCCGTCATCAAGATCCGCATGAAGGGACTCTATCGTACGTTTCGCATCCTTGAATCGGCGGATATCAACGTCTCAAAATCGGAAGCTCCGCGCATGTATCAAGAGATCACCGATGAAGCGACCGTCGAAAAGTTTCGCCAGATACAGGAATCAAGCAAACTATGGCGCGAATCGGGCAAGCGCGAACAGGGCGGACGTCCGACCAAGAAAGATCGAAGAGATATTGACAAAGCGCGCGGGCGATGATCGTTTCGCCATTGCGGGTCTGGAGACCCACAACGGCGAGTCAAACGAGATTAAGGCGGCAGCGATGCTGCCTTTTTTTATTCCAAAATGAGCTTTAACGAAGCCGCAAGTATTTCACGCGGCGTAATCATCGGTAAGTGGCCGAGCTTGACGCATTCGAGTTCAATGCAGTTCGGGCGAAACTTGCACGGCGGAAACAGCACAACGTTTTTCGGATTTTCGAAATCATTCCAATTGTACGGATTGCCCGGCCCAAAAATCGTTACCGTTGGAATACCACATGCGACGGCGACATGCTTGGGTCCTGAATCGGGACCGACATACAGAGAACAATGGCGATAGAGCGCGGCCAAATCAGGCACTCGGGCGTCAGCAAAATGCGGGACGGGACGCGCAAGCCTATTCAAAATGCGCTGCGCAAATTCCTGCTCACCGGGGCCGCTCGTTAGAACAACTTCAAGATGTGAGGCGCGCAACAACTCAATCACTTGCGCTGTGAGATCGGCTGGATAACGCTTGGCGGCGTTTGCGCTTCCGGTGGCGACGGCAACAACAACGCCGGTCAGCGAATCCACAAGTTTGGTTGCTTTCGCTTGCGCGGACTCGTCATTGACGTCGCTGTAAATTTCCAACGCGCGCGATGTTGAGGGAACGCCTAATAGCTTCAGCATCTCAAGCCGCAAATCCGCCGCGTAAAGTTCGCGGTCGGGCTCTTCTTCAATGATGTGATGCGTATAGGCCCAACTTCTTCCACGCCGCTTGAGTCCGACGCGCGTTTTTGCGCCCGTGAAGAACACAAATTGCGCACTGCGCGGATTGGCAAAGAAGTCAATCACCAAATCATATCGCTCTCGCCGCAGTCCGCGAATCAACTCGATTGTCGCCGCGAGTCCGTGCATCGGGGCAACCCACAGTTTACCGATCAGTGGATGGTGCCGCAGCGTCTCTTCGGCGGGGTACTCGGCCAGAAAATCAATTTGTGCGTCGGGGAATTTCTCATGCAGCGCACGAATCGCGGGTGTGCACAAGATGCAATCGCCGATGCGCCGGAGCTGCACGAGCAGAATTTTCTTGGGTGCAAGCTTGGGGGCAACGCGAGATAATTTCATGCGCACGTACTCAAGTTAAGATCGAAGAGCGGCTCAGCACTATCCAATCCATGTGCGGTGACATGAATGCCGTTTGCGCTCGCTTCACACCACAGATAGTGATGCGTATCCTGCGCCGTTTTGAGTTTTGATCCGCCCCCGCCGGAAATGATGTAGTGGACGCCGTCGCGCTCAGTATGCAACAGGCTGTGAATATGACCGGAAAACACGGCACACACTTTGTGTTTGACAAACAACGAGTGCAAATACTCCGCGTGCGGACGATGCTCCATTCCGTAATATGTATTTTCGCGCGGGTCAAACACGGGTTTGTGACAGAACACGAGCGTTGATTTCGCTGTTGACGGTTTAGCAAACGTCTGGTCAATCCACTTCAATTGTTCATCCTCAAAACTCCCCCACGCGTTGTTGATTAGAACTATTCGCACACTTCCAACTGTCACGTCGCCGTGATCGCTTCCGAAGAGCGCATGAAAGAACTGCGAATGCACAACCGAACGATCCACAATGTCATGATTTCCCGGCGTCGCGATCAGCGGGAAGGGTACGTATCTGAGTAGCTTGCGCAAACGACGATACGCCAGATGCGCTGCGCGTAAAGCTAAGTCGCCTGTTGAAACCGCAAAGTCCGGTTGACGCGCTGCGATAGACTTGATGATATTCTTGTACGCGTAGTAACCGGATTGCTTGGATGCGAATGGGAATTCCGAACCGGCAACGTCGCCGAAGATTGCGAAGCGCACATTCTGTGCGTCACGCGGCGCAATTACAACGGGCGCGCCTTCCCACTCTTTGCGGCGAATGTTCGAGAAATCACGGAACAGAATTTCGTCAAAACGATGTCGCGGCCCTTCGGCGCGGAGCGCGCGCGGCATCTTGCGGCCATACCAAAGACGATTCGTCGCAATGACAAGAAACATCGCAACGGTGATCCACGGCGCGATATTTAGTTCCGTTGCTTCTTGGGCGGCATAACCGCCTTCCTGCCAATAGTTCCACCATAGCGCTCCAATTATCCACGCGGCGACGACGTGCAACGCGAAAACCCAACGACGCGCATCTTTGATTGCTCCGCCGCAAAGCAAGCCTGCGACGAGTAAACCGAAGATTGCATGGTTGCGGCCAATTACGAGCGCGTCGAATTTTGTGATCCGCGCTGCAACAAGTACGACAAACGCAAGCGCAAGCGGCAGGACAAACCACCGCCAATGGTGCAGCTTCCCTTCGGTTTCCGCATCAAACCACTTTATCACAACGGCGGTAATCGCCAATGCAAGCAATGGTGCAGCCGGGCCGACCATTGCGATCCACTCCCCATTCAGTTGCGCGTGCACCAGCGTAACTACAGCAATCGCAATCACGATAATGCGTGACCATGCGATCTTTGAAAGCGCTGCAAGCAAGATAAATGTGCTCCACGGCATTAGCAGCACACCTGTTTCAGCCCACGACAAGTCAATGGTGGGTTGATTGCCCAACACATCGGGCAAATCAAGCGGCAAGAAATCCTTGAGTGCAAGACCGCAGAGGCCGATGACGGCGGTAATGGCGACCGTTGACCACTTCAAATTGAGCTTATGCTGTGCGACAAGCAGCGACAATAACGGCAGAAATGCCGGGGGCCAAAAGCTGAAGACCGCGAGTGGAATCGCGCTCAAAAGTGCGATGAAGAACAACGCTTCACGCGCGTTCCCTTTATTGCCGCGCGCCGCAAACCACAATGTCGCGGCGGAGATGAACATCAATGACGTGCTGGAAAGCAACGGTGGCTCGCTAAACACAATCGCCGCAGCAGGCAGTGACGTCAAAACTGCTGCGACATAGACACCTTTGCCTGCGCCAAACAATCGCTCGCCGGCGTCATAGGTCAAGCCCGCCGTAAGAATCGCAAAAAAACCACCCAACAAGAATGGCATGGCATCATAGACCTCAGCGCGAACCGCTTCGAGATAGAACGGCGCCCATCCTAACAGCACAAGCACAAGAAACAGCGATGCGCCGATGAGTTGTTCGCGGCGTGTGCTCATTGGGGTTTCGCTGCGGCGGTTAGCACGTCGAGGTAGCGTTGCATTGAGGAATCGAAACTAAAATTGTGTTGTGCGCGGTCGCGGAATTTGTCGCGCCAAGCGAGAAGTGCGGCGCGTTGGGAAACGAGTGACGTGAGCTTTGATAGATACGCCGCATCGTTGCCGGCTTCAATCAAGAACTCGGACAACTCGCCGTCAAGGATTGTGTTCATTGAACCAACATTAAATCCGAGGACTGGGACTCCGGCGATCATAGACTCAAGAACGACGTTGGGTGTGCCTTCGTTATCGGAAGTGAGCAAGAACAGATCGGCGTCGCCGACTAAGTTGGCAAATTCGGGATCGAAGCCGCAAAATGCAATATGCTCTTTCAAACCAAGCTTCTCAGCTTGTTTATGCAAATCGGATTCAAGCGGACCGAAACCAAACAGCGCGAGTCGGAAATCAATCTGTGGCCTTAGTTGCGCAACGAAATTCAGAAGCTTGTCAAACCGCTTCTGTGATTCAATGCGTCCAGCGGCCACGAGCAAAAGCTCATCGGAACTCATCCCAAGTTGCCTGCGCAGTTTGCCTGTATGCTGCGTTGCGGGCAAAACACCGTTGGGAACCACGGTTATGTCTTTGGGCGCACAGCCAAGCTCTTGATAGCTTTCGCTGATGCTCTCAGCATTGACAATGAGTTTGGAAATCACTCTTTGCGCGAGAACCTTGTGTCTCAGTTTCTTTGACCACAACGTAAAGCCGTGACGCGCGACGACGGGTATTTTTAGCGACCGTCCCGCGACTCCAAATTGCCAACTCTCTTTGTTAAAATTTGTCAGAACGACCTCGGCATGACTCGTGCGAATAATTTCGCGTGCGCGCAGCATGGCGAGCGGATCGAAGTCGCCGCCGAACGTGCTGGTAATGGTTTCGAGTTTGTGCTCCTCAGCGCGCGACAATAGTTTGGAGTTGGGCCGCGCGACTAATATCGCATGTTGGCCATGCGAATTGAACCACTGCGCCGCATTGATGAACCACTTTTCGCCGCCACCCCAAAGTTCAGGCGCGGCAGAATTCACGAGCAGGATGTTCACTCCGGCAAGCTTTCGCGCTCGTAAAGCTGCGTCAATGTTCGGTAGAGATCGCTGTCGGCAAGCAATGCATCATGTTTGCCTTGCGCCGCGATTTGTCCCTCGTCCAGAACAACGACTCTGTCGGCAAAGCGAATTGAACTCAGACGGTGCGCAATGATGATGACCGTGCGTTCGCGGAAAAGTTCTTCAAGGGCGTGCTGAATCAGGCGCTCGGATTCGTTGTCAAGTGCTGAAGTTGCTTCATCGAAAATCAAGAGTGGCGCATCTTTCAAAAGAGCGCGCGCAATGGCAATGCGCTGCTTTTGACCACCAGAAAGTTGTGCTCCGCGCTCTCCGACCACTGTGTCGAGTCCGTGCGGAAGTTTGTTGACAAAGTCTGTGCACTGCGCGCGCTGCATGGCCGCTTGCAGTTCTTGCTCGGCGACATCCGGCCTGCCATAGGTCAGGTTGTAGCGGACGCTCTCATTAAACAGAAACACATCTTGGCTAACAATACTGATATTCTTGCGCATGGATCCGCGCGAAACATTTTCTATGTCTTCGCCATCCCAAAGCACTCGGCCACGTTCAGCTGAATAGAAACGCGGCAACAGATTGGCCATCGTCGTTTTTCCGCTGCCGGATCGACCAACCAGTGCGACGCGTTCGCCACGCTTAACGGACAAGTTGATGTCACGCAAGACCCATTGCTCGGAAGTTGGATAGCGGAACCAGACGTGTTCAAAACTCAGACTATCGCGCAGTGTGGAGTTTTCTTTTTCCGGCGTGGCAGTTTCGGGTGACTCGACAGGCTCATTCAGAAGTGCATCAATGCGCGCACCTGCGGCGGCGCCGATTTGCAAGTAGTTGTGCAAATTCCCGACTGCGCGTGCGGGAGCAAGCATCGAGAACAGAACGACAATGAAGCGAATAAAATCTTCAGCGTCCAAGAGAGAGCCGGACAGAACTTGCTGTCCACCGAGCAACAGCACGGACGCAATGATGACGACGCCGATGGTTTCGGAAAGAGGTGAGGCAAGCCGTTCAAGCCGGGCGAGTCTGAGTGAGTTTTTGAACAAGCGATACGAGCGTGATTCAAAGCGCTCGGTCTCGTTTTGCTCGGTGGCCGAAGATTTAATCAGGCGCGCGCCGCTGATGGTTTCTTGCAGCGCCGCTGTGATTTCAGCTAAACCCTCTTGAATCCGGCCTGATTTTCGTTTGAGACTGCCACCGGTTTTGCGAAACAATACTCCGAACGCGGGGACGATGACAAGCGCTGCGAGGGTCAATTGCCACGAAATTCCGAAGAGAATAATGAGAAACGTAACAACCGTGATCGGATCGCGCACGGCTTGGGTGAACACGCGCTGGAACGTGACGGACAGTGTGTTGACGTCGTTCATCACGGCGCTCATCAGTTCGCCGGTTGAACTGCGGTCGAAGAATTTGTAGGGTTGCCGAATGACGTGTGCATAGACACGGTCGCGCAAGTCTTTGATCATGCGCTGTTCGACATACGAGACGAAGTGCATTTGCAGATAGGCAAACACATTCTTCAGGAAGAACACGATGACGAGCGCGATGCACAGCCGCGGTAGTACGGACATCGGATCGCCGCCGCCGAGCATCTCCCATGACCACTGCTTCAAGCCGTCATAAATCCCGCGCAAGCCACCGGTGAGGACTTCCGTTTGCGTAGGCACGTTGGATTTACCGGGCAGGAAAATAATATTCAAGACCGGCGCAATCAACCAGATCGACAGCGTGTTGAACACCACATAGAATAACGTGGAGATCGCCGTCAGGATTAGTTGACGCGGATAGCGCTTGAACGGGTTTATGAAGCGGAGGTAGGTTATCACTGGTTTATTAGTTCACGGAAAAAAGCTTCCATCTTTTCCGCCATAGCTGTCCAATTATGAGTGGTGGCGATGGCTTCTTTGCCGCCGGAGATGCAGGTTTCGCGCAACGGTTTGTTTCTGACTAATTCTATGATGGCATCGCTCATGTTTTGTGCGTCGCCGGGAGGAACAAGTAGGCCGCGTTTGTGATCGTGGACGATTTCGGCTGAGCCTTCAATTGACGTGGCAACGAGTGGAACTCCAGCAGACCAGCTTTCCAGAATGAAATTTGAAATGCCTTCGCGGTAGGAGGAAGAGACGGCGACATCGGCGCGGGCGAGTTCGTGACTTAGATTTTGAGTGAAGCCGCGCAATCTGATGTGTTCGCAGAGTTCGAGTCGCTCGATTTGCGCGTTCAGTGAATCGATTTGATCTCCGTTGCCCCAAATTTCGCAGATCAGGCGCGGCTCTTGTTTGACTGCGAGCGCCATTGCATCTATCAACACATCAAAACCTTTTTCACTTTCGACACGACCGGCGGCGATGACGAGGATTTCGGATGTATCATTGTTTGACCCCCCCATACCCCCCCGGAGGACCGGTGGGGAAGCGGAGTCGGAATCTACGCCGTTGTAGATTACACGGATGCGTTCGCCTTTGATCCATGGATGAGCGATGAGCGATTGTTTGACAGCTTCAGCATTGACGATGATGCCGTCCGGCCAAATGCTGTAACGCAGTCTCTCTTTGATTGTGTTGGGCAGTGTGCGTGTAATACCCATGCGCATGACGTACTTTGCTTTTGTTCCCAGCGCGGCCCATCCGCCGAGCCAATAGTCACGACTGCGCGTCGGTAGAAAGATATCGATTTTTTCTTTCTTAATTATCGCGCGCAGTTGGAATATGGTTTGCAGATCAGCATCATTACGAAACGGAAGCTCGATCCAGTTTATCTTGTCGGATTTCTTGCGTTCAAACCAAAGCTTGGACTCGCGAATTGTCACAAAAATGTCATGACCTCGCGCAGCTAAAGTCTCAGCTGCGTTCAAAGTCCATTTTTCGTTTCCGCCCCACATGAGTGAAGCATTGCTGAAGAGGATGCGCAAGAGTCGAAGAGGCGTAAGGGGTCAATGGTAATCATGAAATATCGCCAAATTTGTGGGGATTAGCAAAGAAGTGTGAGCACCTTACAGAGAGATTTCTTGACTCCTTACAACAAATTGTGCATATTTGCACATGAAAAGTTTAGAAAGCTCGAAGAATTACGCATTATTGTTAGAAGACTCTAACTTTAGTAATGAAAGATAAGTGTTTTCAGTGCCTTAGTTGTGGGTACTCTGGTGACGAAGCAGATTTGTGCCGCCTTGACCGACTTCCGGTCGGCAGCCGTTGCCAATTAATCGAGATCGAAGACCCCTCCGAGAACATTCTCCGCTTGATGGAGATGGGCCTCATTCCGGGTACAAATGTGGTGATAGAGCGCACCGCCCCGTTGAATAGCCCCTTTAGCATCCGACTTCCGGGCTGCACTTTGGCCGTCCGCCGCGAGGACGCTCGGCATATGGTGGTTGCCCCTCTTTCAGATATTGAATAAGTAATGTCTCTCTTTGCCCGTTCAAATCTCAATATGCCGACGCAAACACGTCGGCTTATTGCTATTGCCGGGAACCCCAATTCGGGCAAAACGACGCTGTTCAACCGTTTGACAGGGGCGCGCCACAAGGTCGGCAACTATCCGGGCGTAACGGTAGAACGAAAGATTGGACAGTTTACTCTGCCTTCGGGTGAAGCGGTAGATTTAGTCGATTTGCCGGGCACATATAGCTTCGCGGCGCGCTCGCCGGAAGAGCAGATTTCACATGATGTATTAATTGGAGAGAGTCAAGGGCTTAAGTCGCCGGATTCGGTGATAGTAGTCCTCGACGCCTCGAACGTTCGGCGGAATTTGTATTTCGCGACGCAGCTTCGGGATATGGGCGTGCGGTTGATTGTCGCACTTAATATGATGGACATAGCGCGTGAACGCGGATTCCATATTGATGCGCAAAAGCTTTCGGCGGCGATTGGCTGTCCGGTTGTTCCGGTGGTGGCCCGAACTGGAGAAGGAGTTGATACACTCCTCTCGGAAATCGAAAAGGGTGCGCGCACGGATGGCCCGGTGGCACAGGTGCCGCGCTTCATTGATGATCTGCCTGAACCGCTGGAAGGTACCGTGCAGGAGCTTGCTGAGGGTTTAGAGCAGAGCGGGCTTTCCTCTAAAGAAAATTCGCGCGCCGAGGCCTTGTGGCTGCTGGTTTCGACACTTGACGGCGATGAAGCCATCAAAGTTTCGCCGACGCAAACCGCATTGGCCAAGCGTGTGCTGAACAAACACAAGCTGACGACTCGACAAGTACGAGCGATTGAAACAAGCGCGCGCTATCAATATCTGCGGAACTTGATGGTACTTTCTGCGGCGGTGGAGCAGGATTTACCGCATCGCGTGACGGAAGCACTGGACAAAGTGTTATTGCACAGATTGCTTGGGCCGATTATCTTTTTGTCCGTGATGGCTTTTGTGTTCCAGTCCATTTTCTCATGGGCTGAACCGGCCATGACGGCGACCGAAGGATTGGTAGGCTGGATTTCAGGTTCGGTGGGGCAGTTGATTCCTGCCGGCATGTTCCGCGATCTCGTGATTGACGGCGCAATTGCCGGTATGGGAAATGTAATTGTGTTCCTGCCGCAGATATTATTGTTGTTCTTTTTTATTGGCGTGTTGGAAGACACAGGTTACATGGCGCGCGCGGCATTTTTGATGGATCGCGTCATGGCGAAAGTTGGGCTCGATGGCCGCGCATTTGTGCCGCTGCTTTCAAGTTTTGCCTGTGCGGTTCCCGGAATCATGGCCACGCGCACGATTGCGGGAAAGAAAGACCGGCTTGTTACAATTCTCGTGGCGCCACTGATGTCGTGCAGCGCGCGTTTGCCGGTCTATACATTGGTAATCGGAACGGTATTCGCCGCGAATCAAAGCGTTTTGGGAGTGTTCACCGTCGGCGGCATGGTGCTGATGGGGATGTATTTGCTGTCGGTAGTTGCGGGAATCACGGTCGCCGCGCTGTTCAAGAAAACAATTTTGAAGAGCCCGCCGCCGCCGCTCTATCTTGAGTTGCCGACTTATAAATTGCCCTCCACGCGCTCGGTGATTATGAATCTTGTCGATCGCGCCAAACTGTTTATCATGCGTGTGGGAACGGTCATTCTCGCGGCAACGGTGATTCTGTGGGCAATGATGAGTTTTGAATGGACGCCGACGGATACAACTCCGTTTGAACAGGCGCGTCAGGCTGTAATGACTAATACGACGCTCGACGGCGCGGCGCAAACCGCGATGCTTGACCAGATCGACGGGCAGGAGGCCGCGCTCAGAACCGAAAACTCCATCGGCGGTCAAATGGGCAAGTTGATCGAGCCGGTTTTGAAACCGTTGGGATTCGATTGGCGGATGAGTATCGGCATCATCGCAAGTTTTGCCGCGCGGGAAGTGTTCGTCAGTTCGCTCGCGGTCGTGCACGGCGTCACCAACGGCGATGAAAATTCACCCTCGTTGCGCGAAACATTGAAAGAAGCTCGTCACACCGACGGGTCTATAATTTATACTCCGCTCGTCGGACTTGCGCTGATGGTGTTTTTCGTGTTGGCGTGCCAGTGCATGTCCACCGTCGCAATTGTGAAACGCGAAACCAATTCCTGGAAGTGGCCGATTTTCATGGTGGCCTACATGACGGTGCTCGCGTGGCTCGGTGCATTTGCAGTTTATCAAGGCGGCAAGTTAATCGGCCTGAGTTAGCATTATGTCAAGCACACTCGATACAGTTTTGGTGTTTGCATCAGTCACCGTCGCGGTCGCCTATCTTGTTTGGCGAAAGCTCAGATTAGCGCGCAAAGTTCCGCGCGATTGGACAAGCGGACACGTCGAGGCGTGTGATCACTGCCCCATCGTCGAAATCCGCAAAGCAAAAGAGCGGATTCAACTAACGAAGTAATAGAAACGGGCGCCGATTGGCGCCCGTTTCATTTTCCCTCCGTTTACGGGGGGGTAAGGGGGGGTCCGCTGCTGCGAATCAATTCCTCGAGCTTCGTAACATTAGCCTGCAAATTAAACTCGCG
This sequence comes from uncultured Alphaproteobacteria bacterium, assembly GCA_964587105.1. Lineage (GTDB taxonomy): Bacteria > Electryoneota > RPQS01 > RPQS01 > RPQS01 > JABWCQ01. Next base: position 84,609 of record CAZPKG010000006.1, read on the forward strand.
TTTGGCAAACTCCTGTGCGCGTTGACCTGTTTCACGGCGGCGATTCGGGTCTGCAAGCAATAAGCGAAGCTTTTGCTCCATCTCATCCATGCTCAAAGCTAACTCTCCTAAACCTTCGCGGCTTAACAAGCCATCCGGGTCAATCTCGAGTGAAATGATCGGCACGCCTCGCTGCCACGCTTGAATGAATGTGTTGGGAAAACCTTCCGATTGGCTGGTCGAAATGAAGATGTGTGCGCGCTCATAGAGCTTGCCGACTATTTCGGGCGGAACAAAACCTGCATAACGGAAATTCCTTAATTCTCGTTGCGCTTTTTCCAGCGGCAGTTTGCTTTGCTCATCTTGCAGTTCGCCGGCCATCACAAATTCGCAGTCGAGATCCGCGCACCGTTTGGCAAGATCGAAAAACAACTCCGGGCGTTTCCGCTGCTTCACTGAACCCACCCATAGCACAAGCGGCTTCCCTTCATGTGTCTGCGTGTTCATGTCAGCAGGAAATTCAAAACTATTGCGCAGAAGAACCGGACTAAAACCTCGCCCGCGAAGAACGTTCACCTGCTCATTAGATTGAGCAAGCTGAATCTTCGCGCGTAATGCCGCTTTGCGCGCTTGCGAGCGAATGTATAGAGTACGGTGCACAAGCACGGAAAACTGTTTCAACGACTTTGTTTCCCAAAGTTCGGGAATTGTTGCCCACTTGCTGCCGTCGTGAATGAACGCCGAGGCCCAAATTGTAACCGCATTGTCCGGCGCGAGATTGATCGCGTGTGCAGTATAGAGATTAAACACACGGTTGTACACGACGTCGGGCTTCACGTCACTCATTACTTTTGCAACGCCCGCACGATTGCCGTCGCGCCACGGCGGGAGTTCGGGCAAGTAATGCAAGCGAATGCCGTCGAGATCGCGCGGCGCATCAGGGCGGTTGTTCTCGCTCACGTAGTGCACGTCCCAGCCGCGTCGTTGAAATTCGCGCGCCAGCATCCAGCACTGCAACTCGGCTCCACCGGTGTAGCGCAGATAATGATACTGTGTGACAAAGAGAATTTTAGGCACGCTGAAGATCGAAATTAGCGGTATTCTTTGACATTCTGGCTCAGCGTCAACAAACCGCGCAGCAGCAGCGGGTCAACTCCCGCGCCGCGCACGACGCCATCTCTTACTTGTTTTAGCTGAGTCGGATTGATTACGCTTAATACGGTCAGCCGCTCGAGTGCCGCTATCACGTCATCGCGGTGTTTCTTGCGTAAAAGCTCGCGTGGATGAGCGTAGTTCGCGCGCGGACTGTGAAACAGATGCAATCCGAATCGGTCGCCGATTTTTTCATCGAGCGTGCGCAGCAACCCGCGTTGCGCCCGCGTTAACAACAGCGAAGGCGAGCGTCTGACGTGCAGCGGAAATCCGTGATTACGCGTCGTGGGGAAATTATAAAACTTCGGGAACTTGCTTTTCAGTGCCGCGAAATACGCGATCTGCTTCGTGCGCAGTTCTGTTGGAATTGCGAATGCGTTGTCCAATACCGGCTGGGCAATGAACGGCATCACATAAAACGCTTTTGCGCGCGCGGGGGTTACGGCAAACATCGTGCGGTTGACGCTGTGCTGTCCGAAATACCAGTGATCAAACCGCTCCATCATCGTATCGCCGGGAATCGCGCGGAAAATCTCTTTGACATTAAGCGGATCAGGCTCACGCAGGTCAAGCAGGTTAGCAACGCTTGCTTCATCAACATACGTTCCCGATTTCCAAAACACTCGCGCGAGTTCTTCTTCGCGTCCTGCGGCGGACTCATGAATACTGAGCTTACCTTCCTTGGAACCAAACACCGGATCGCCGACGAAGCCGCTTAAAGCAATCGTGTTGTTGGGCAGCACGTCGTTGAAGGCTTTCACGGGATAATCCGGCACTGTCCAATACAATCCTTCGGCGACAGAGAAGTTCTGGTCAAGGATTTCTGAAAGAGGTCGCTCGTCCGGCAGTAGCAACGTGTTTTTCACTCCGCAAATCTTAGCAAGCCGTGAACCGATGCGTGCATCGAGCGAATGGGCACTTCCGAAAGTCAACGTATGTATCTGCTCCGGCGCGACGGCTTCGAGCGCACAGGCAAGCAAGAACCTCGAATCAATTCCGCCGGAGAGCGGAATCCAAATTGTATCGAGTCCTTCTATCTGGCGTTTGACTTCACTGCTAATTGACTCCGCGACGCGCTCGCCGACGTTGTCACTCAGTATGCTTGCACGCCGATGTACCGGCAATGCGGCCCGCCGTCTGAGCGAAGACTTGCCACGCGCAATTTCAAGCTGCTGTCCGGTTGCCAGACTAAATACATTTGTGAGCGGCGTAAACGGCTCCGGAATGTAGCCCATTCGCAATAGATAGGGAATCGCGCGATCATCAAGCGTTGGAGTCGGAGTCGCCGCGCGATATAAGCATCGAAGCGAGTTGGAAATCACCCACTCGTTCTCAGCTTGAGAGTAGAACCAACGTTGCGCATTGAAGAGATCAGATGCAATTTTGAGCGTGTCAGACCGTTTGTCAAACTCCAGCGCGATGAATCCGCCGTCGGGTTCGGGAGCATTGGCAAACGGCGGCACGCTTGGCAGATCGGATGAACGATGTCCGACGATCCGGCCTGCGCAGAAACGAAAACGATCCGCTCCCTCCGCTTCGGTGATTTGCGGATAGAACGGACCATTCTCTTTATCAAACTCGACCGACAACTCCCACTCCGTGCCGTGAATCACACGCGCACGCGACTCGGCGGCCTTACCTTTTCTGAACAGCTTAAACGTGATCCACATGGAGCAGTTTAGAGCGACTTCTCCAACGCGACCATGAAGCGCGTCATCTGCTCTTCATCGCCGAGCGTGATGCGCAAATAGCCTTCCATGCCGGGCAGGTGACTCATCGAGCGCACAAATGCGTTTTGTGCGACGAGCGAATCCTGCACTTTCTTGGCATCAGGGAATTTGACCAGCACGAAATTGGCCGGCGACGCTCGGAACGGAAAGCCCAGCCGCGTCAGCCCGGCTTCAAGAATCTGCTCACCCTTGCGCACTCTGACGAGGATTTCTTTGAGGTAATCCTGATCATTGAGCGCCGCAATGGCCGCCACCTGACCGATCATTGAGACGTTTTTACCGTTGCGAATCAAATTTAGATAGTCGATATTACCGGGTGAGCCGATGATGTAGCCAATTCGCAGTCCGGCCAAGCCGTAGGCCTTCGAAAAGGTGCGGAACGCCACCAAATTCGGGACCTGCACGGCCAGTGGAATTACGGTCACATTGGAAAACTCGGCATAGGCCTCGTCCACGATGAACATCGTCTCGGGGAAGCGGCGCACGACCTCTTCAATTTCTTTGGCGGGAACAAGCCAGCCTGTCGGGTTGTTAGGATTGGAAAGGTACACAAGTTGCGGCTTGTGTTTTTCGACAAGCGCGGCAAGCTCGGCGCCCGACAGCGAATAGATATCCTTGGGACCGTCAAGAATTACGCTGCATTGTGCTTCCAGCGCGTAGATGCGAAAGTTGTCATAAGTCGGCGAGACCATCAAGACCGATCCGCCGGACTTTGTAAAGATGCGCACGGCCGCATGAAGCGCCGAATCGGAACCGCAATAGGTTTGCACGCACTCTTCAGGAACCTTCCAATGCTCGGATAGCTTAGCCCGCAAGTCGTGCGAGTTCGCATCGGGATACCAGTTGAGCGCGTTGGGATGATCCAAGAACTTGCGCACGGCGTTCATCACGCTTGGCGATGGCGGCAACGGCGATTCATTCCAATCGAGTTTGAGTGGTTTCGTTTCAGGCGGCAGAAACCACGCAACCTGATTGCTGGGCTTGTAGGGCTGAATCGTATCCAGCCGGCAGACGGAGAAAGCGTTCTTGTTCATCTGTATCGCACGAGAGAAGGTTGTTGGCTGCTTAACCAGTGATTGCGCAATGTGCGCGCCGGTTTCAGCAGACCGGAGTTTTTCAATAAATTTCTGACGACGGTGCGGGGACCGCGTTTCTTGTTTGGCTCGCGATGCGCGGTTTGCTCAGCCGCCGCAACTTCCGCCAGACCGAGCGCTTCGAGAGTTTGAAACTCTGTCTGACTTAGCCGCGCACCGAACACAGTACAGCCGTAACCGATTTCATGTTTGCGATGCGCGTCGCTGCCGCCGGCAAAACCTTTGGAATAGTCGTCGGCGAGTTTAAGCGCCATGCGATTTTCATCCGCCGTGCATTTGCGGTTGTAAATCTCGATTATGTCCGAGTTCTGCACAGCCCACGCGCGATCTTCGGCTGAATGCTGCGCCGCCGCACCGAGCACGCCGGAATATTCACGAAACGGATGTGGTAGATAGACCAGTCCGCCTTGCGCTCTGATTTCGGCAATCACTTCGCGCAATGTTTCGCCGCGCAATGTTTCGCGTAGGAACAATCCGATGATGTGAGACTTGTCAAACAGCGTGCGCTCGCAGCCGGGAATCAGCTGCACGTCGTCCGGCGGCCACAACTCTTTTAGTGCAAAATAGCCGTCCATCGTGTCGTGATCGGTCAGCGCGATGCCGGACAAACCACGGCGGCGCGTCATCTCAATCAAATCCGGATAACGGGTTTTGCAATCATGCGAGGCGCAGGAATGCGTGTGCAAATCGTAACGAAACACAGCTTTTCAGTGATAATCAGAAATTGCGGAAACTGCAAGTAACATACCAGTTTCCGGTAAGACAATCAAGTCAAACGCGGATAACTTCCTAAATGACCTCACCTTCCGGTGACGCCCAGAAACCTCGTCGCCGCACATTGCGCAATACCGCATTCTCGCTGCTGGGCAAAGCTCAGGCGGCGGTGTTTTCGTATATTGTCATCAAGCTTCTGCTCGATGTTTTGACGGTCGAAGAGTACGGCCTCTATTCGCTGCTCTTCATCGGCGTGATGGTCAATTTCTCGATGGTGTTCCAGCTTGGCACGCCAAACCTGATTACGCGCTATGTCCCCGAACTCTTCACCGCCGGAAACTGGCGCGGGATTCATGCGATCTTCAAGAAGGTGTTGCGCACGCAATTTCTTGTCGCCGTCATCTCATGTTTGATCGTACTCGCGCTTGCGCCGCAGATTGCAAGCTGGCTGAATTTTCCCGGCGAAGCGAATATCCTACGCGTCTTCAGTTTGGCCGCGATCCTCTATCTGCTGACTGAAGTCTATCACTTGATTTTCAGCGGCATCTTCCGGCAACAGACGATCTTCACGGTTACGATTGCCTATAACACGCTGCGGCTAATCGTGCTCGGCGCAGTCTATCTCTATTTCCGCAACTTCATGGCCGTCGTGATTGCCGAAGGTATCGCGCTTTCGTTCTGCGTGCTGTTCTACGCCATCGCCTATAGCCGCGGCGTGAACTCGGCAAGCGATTCTCCCGAACCGGATTGGCCGCGCATGAAAAAATTTGCGGGCTTAAGCTATCTCAACGAAATCGGTGTCTCGGTACTCTCGGTTGCTACTGACTTCTTTTTAGTCAGCGGCATTTTGGGCGGCGTGGCAACCGGATTCTACGGCTTGGCCAATCGCGTGAATGATTTGGCGCAAAAGGTCTTGCCGATGAAAATGCTCGGGCCGGTCTTGCAGCCGCTCTTTTTCAGCGAATACGGAGCCAACAAAGAGAAAGCCGAGTTTGGTTTTCGCATGTTGATCAAGGCCACGCTCTTTCCCACTGTCGCGGTCGCGGTCTGGATGGCTGTGATGTCCAAAGAGATCATCATCTACGTCTTTGATCCGCGCTATGCCGATGCATGGATGCTGGTGGCGGTGATGGCGCTGTTTCTGCCTGCCGTGTCCGTCCGTCAGCCACTCGGCCTGATGCTGCAAAACCATGAGCGCGTGGATATTCTTATCTACGCGAAAATTTCGGGTATCTTAAAGATCATCGCGGGCATTCTCTTGCTCCCGAAATACGGTTACAACGTCATGCCGTGGATCACGGGCTTCGCCGTCATCGTGCAGAATAATTTCGTCTATTACTATGTCAAGAAGATCGCCAACGCGCGCATGGACTTGTGGGGCAATATCCGCATTTGGCTCAATGCCGCCGCCGCAGGTGTGATTGTATTCTTCTTGAAACCTTATCTGAACAGCCTGCTCGGCGTCATCGCCAGCGTCGTAATTTTTAGCGTGCTGTTCCTGGTGTTCTCAATGATCAATCGCGGCTTCAGCAAAGAAGAGCGCGACTTCATCAACAGCAAATTGCCGAAACCGTACTTCAAATTCTAAAGGATGTGGGGCGCCCGCTGCGGGCGCCGCCGCAACTTAATCCCTCTGATGCTTGCGGCTATCCATTCATCATTCCGCATTCATCATTCATCACTTCTGCCCGGGTTTCACCGCCGTTGCCATCAACCGATGTTTGAGTCCGCAAAACAGCGGCGTCTCGCCCAAGAGTTCCATACACAAAAGCAAGAACAGAACCCATTTGGGCCGGTACATGGACGGCACACCCCAACGATAGATTTTGATATCCACAAAACCTGCCTCGCGCAGGTATTTTTTTAGCCGTCTGGCCGTGTTTATCTTGTACGGTGCCCGAAATGTCCCTTCACTCTGAATCTTGGCGGAGCGTTTCAACCGTTCACGCCACTTGATTGAGAGGAACTTGTTCGGAAACATGAACGGATTGAACACCGAGTTGGTGTTAATCAAAATCTTTCCACCCGGCCTGAGCACGCGAAACGCTTCGTTGCAGCACTTCGACGGATCGTCAATATGTTCATACACCGAATCGCTGTAGTAACCCGCAAAGTAGCCATCGCGAAACGGCAAATCTTCCAGCACACCGAGCGCTTTGAATTTCAATCCTTCGTTTTTCAGGATATCGTCCGGCAGCGGATCAATGCCGACCAGATGGTGCATCTTCTTTTCGCGCCGCGTCAAGTCGCTGCTCTCACCGCATCCCGCCTCAAGCACCGGCTCATTTTCCAGCCCGTCGCCGAACGCCTGCATGAATTCATGATTGTAATAGCGGTTGCGCTCAGCCAGCGTTTTCCAATAATTCTTAAACGGCCACGGTACGAGCGCCAACTGCTGCTCGTACGTCATGCGAAACGCGCCCTTCGGCAGCGGATTTTGTAAAGTTTCGGTCATTTATGTTTATGCTGATACACTTATTTTGTCGCCGAGCGGGGATTTAGCGCAGCGGCTCCCCGCCGGAATCTGAAAGCAAGCTTCACAATCCAAGTCGCTTTTGCGCTTCTTCCCACGGAATAACCCGTCCTGCCTCAATGTCGGCGATTCCTTGACGTACCTGTTTCAAAGCCTCTTCGTCGCTCATAATTTCTAACGTCTCAAGTAAACCACAGTAGTCACCCCAACGCATAATCGCCAACACAGGTTCACCGCGGCGAGTGATTTTCGCCACCTGATTGCGCTTAAGCTCCTTTGGTAGGCTGGATAGGCGGTTCCTCGCCTCAGTAATAGTCAACTTCTTCGCCATGTGACCGACAGTTCCTCGTCGTTTTGTCATCCAAAATACGAAAAAACAAATAATTAAGCAAATTTGCCTTGAGCAGGTTTCTGCTTAAGATAGCAGATTATCCTCCTTGTGCAACAAAAGTACCATTGCCTAAGGCAAAAGGGACAGCTATATTAGAAGCTGGAGTAAACAAATCCTGGATTAATATCGTGTCAATCAACTACACATGCCCAAGTTGCAAAAATTCATTTCCTGCGCCGTTCAAAGGCAAATGCCCTAACTTAAGTTGCGGATTTAACCATAATCATCTCACCGGTCTCAAATTCAATACCAGGGAGCAGACTAAGAGTTGGGGACAACACACTTCACTTGTTTCAGGCGCGCCAATTGGGTTGTATGGCAAACCAATCAACTGTTCTTTTGATCACAATGGCATCGTACAAATAGATGACCTAGTCCGTTATACAATCTCATATGGAACCGATGCGAATGTTAGTAGTCTCCATGGAGGGAAAGTCACTGAGGTACGATTAATCTATGTTCAGGACGTTATTGGTTCTGGAATGACCATATACAATCCTGGAAACATCTTTCCTTGTTCTGGTCTTTGTATAATGAGTGTTAATAGCGTTAACTACGGTCACATTTTCCCAGCATCAGACCCATGGGTACAACATAATTTCGGAGGCAACCCAGGCTCTTGCAGGGAGTGTGGCGCAACGACCTCATTCGCGGTCCCGTTTTGTTCGGCCTGTTTTAAGAATCACAATAATGATTGGAAGAGCTTACTATGATATATCCAATTTGCCTACAGAAAAATTGCATCTACTCTATTCTTGCGATTTGCCTCCTCGCCGCCACATCGTTCGCGAGCGTCACGCCGCTGAAAGAACACCAGAAGCCGCACTCGGTTTGGCAGCATCGGCCGCTTGAACATCGCGGCTTTGCGATTCCGTTTGACGAACACCTGAATCAGCGAGTAAACACCGACGACTCGGGCCAAATTCAGAACGAAGAACAGGTCTGCATCAATCCTCTCGATCCTGACAACATGGTGGCCGTGTGGCGCGATTTCCGAGAAGGCTATCGCCGCATCGGCGTCGGCTATACCGTGGACGGCGGTGAATCGTGGAGCGACGTGCTGTTTCCGCAGATGTATTACGAATGGCAGAGCGATCCCGTGCTGGTCGTGGACCACAATGGCGTGTTCACCGCCAATGTGATTACCTTTGAAGCCGGCGGAGAAGGCGACGTGGGGATGCTCTCGGTTTCATCGTACGACGGCGGTCAAACATGGCAGGATTCGGTCTGGGCCGTGCAGACAACTGACGAATCGGCCTTTGAAGACAAGCAGATGCTCGCCGTTGATAATTCGCCGGACTCGCCGTATCAGGGCACGTTTTACATGGCGTGGGCGCGCTTCTTCCGCAATCCCGATAACGGGCAATACGATTCCACGCACATCGAGTTGGTTTACAAACGTCCCGATTCACTTTACAGCGCGCCAATTCAACTTTCCACACGCCGCAGTGTGCAGTGGGCCAACGTCGCAACGGGACCAAACGGCGAAGTCTATGTCACATGGGCCAGTTATTCGAGAGGCGCGGCGATGTTCTCGCGTTCACTTGATGGCGGTCTGACGTGGACTCCTGAAGCGCAATTGTTTGAAACTGATTTTCAAAACGCGGAGATCAACCCAAGCTTGCTCGTGTTTTCGTACATGGTTATGGCCGTGGATAACTCCAGCGGCCCGCATCGTGGCCGCATCTACGCGCTCTTCACCAACATCAGCAGTGACAACAACGACACGGACGTTTACTACACGTTCAGCGACAACATGGGCACGAACTGGAGTACTCCGGTCGTGATTGACGATGAGAACCGCGCCTACGACGTGGATCAATTTCATCCGTGGATAACGGTGGATGAAGAAGGACGCGTGTGGTGCGCGTGGTACGACCGCCGCAACGACCCGAATAACATTTTGATGGACGTCTATTTCACCGTCAGCGAAAACGGCGGCACGACGTGGCGCGCGAATGAACGCATCTCGCAAGTCTCCTGTAATCCCGGTCAAGGCACGCTCGACGCCGGACTCATCGGTGAATACATCGGCTGGTACGCCGCACACGACAAAGCCGTCTGCGTTTGGACCGATACCAGATTGGGCGATCAAGATGCGTTCGTGTCTGTCATTGATTCACTGTTTGAACCGAATGACATCACCGACCCATTCATCACTCATCATTCATCGTTCATCATTTCCGCCGCATATCCCAACCCCTTCAACGGCACAACGACACTCTCGTATTCTTTGACAACTCCAGCCGAAGTCTCGCTCGAGATCTATAACACCATCGGCCAAAGCGTCCTGCAAAAATCGCTCGGCCAAATGTCCACAGGCGAGCACACGTATTCGCTCGACCTATCCCAACCCTGCGGCGTCTATTTCGCCAAACTCTCAGCCGGCAATCAAAATGCAACGGTTAAGTTGATGTTGATGAGATGAAGATTACAATCTCATTTTTTCTACTTTGTGTCTTGGGCTTTCACTCGGCAACTGCTTCAGATAGTGCTAACCCAACAGATGTCATCGTGCTAAATCGCTACCCTGCCCAAGGAGGTGGTGCAGCTTATACGATTTCGCTTTACAAAGATGGCCGGTTCCACTGGGAAGGGAAATCGGACGTTTTGGTTTTGGGTGGTGCACCGGGGGTGATTTCAAGTGATAGCGCAGTTGTCCTATTCATGGCGTTTAGCGAGCTCTTATCGCAGCGCAAGCCCATCGGGGTTGTTATCTCAGATGTTCCCTACTATCAGATTCGATCAGTGATCAATGGCAAAGAGGACGGTCTAATCGTTTACGATGATGACTCCAAAGAATTGCTTGCATTTATTCATCACTTTCTCGATATGACAAACTTTAGAAGCTGGATATCAGAAGAATAACTAACAACTAATTCCTTCACGCGGTGGCAGAGCCTGTCCGCGTAAGGATGTCTTTACCTGCCCCGCCAACCGAGATTGTCGCGCTTTGTCATCCTGAACGTAGTGAAGGATCTTGTCAAAGTGGGTTACCAATTCAAGAGTAATTCAGAATCTTAGTCATGCATATATTCATTCTACTATTCCTCCCCCTCCTCGCTCTTTCTCTTGACCATTTAGTGCCTCCGTCAGACCCGAATACTCCTGTGATAGAACTGACAAGGCACGGCTGTTATGGCACATGTCCAACCCATACAATCATGATTTACGCAGATGGTCGTGTTTGGATTGGCCTCAGGAATCGAATTTCGGCTTTCGGCATGCCGTGGGCAACACGAATTTCGACGCAGGAAGTGGAGCATCTTTTTTCGCTTGCAAGCGATTCAGGAATTTTCGACCTCGATACAAATCGGTTGGCCTTTGGTAATATAGACGGAGCACGAAGTACGCTTGTTTTCAATTGGGGCAGTAGGACAATGCGCATTCGGTATAATCACATTAATTCTCATGTTGAAGATTTTGCACGTGAGGTGGAGCGGTGTGCACAAGTAAATTCCGCTCACGAGGCTTTCGTTATCGAAAAAGAAAAATTCGACGAGATTCTTGGAAACTGCAATGAATATATAAACAATGTTCCTAACGGTTCAATGCTGATTATGGAGACATTTTTTGCGAACTCAACGTGTTCAAATTATACGATTTCGATTCGAAACGATGGGCAAGTTTCTTTTCACAGCTCTGAAGGATTGGGCGCCGCTGAATTACAAACAGATTTGATTGATGCACGCATTGCAACGGCTTTTATCGACAGCGTGGCGGCATCCGGATTTGTAAAATCGGATTCCACCTATGACCTTCTCGGTGTTGGAGTACCTTGTCCACCCTGGGTGAGCTTTGTCTTGACCATCGGAGAAACCAGAAGAGAATTTGTCACTTTCGGTCCAAGCGCACCCACAAGATTGCTTCAATTTAGCGTCGAGGCAGACAGTCTCGCTGCAACAAGTCATCGGCTTATCAACGATTGATCCAATTATTCGCATCTAAGTAAAATGAAAATACTCTTAACTTTATCTCTCCTCCTCCTCCTCTCCTGCGCCGAGCAGTACCACACACCTCCGCCGATAGACGCAAAGTTGGCTGAAGAGCTAAAGGGCTATTTAGATCAGAACAAGCAAACTCCGGCCGATTACGTTCTCGGCAAATTCGCCGATCACGACGTCGTTATTCTCGGCGAATATCACCGGATTAAGGAGAATGTCGAGCTGATTCAGGCGCTGATTCCGAAAGTTTACGGGCGCGGAATTCGTGTGCTGGCCACCGAGTTCGCGCGCCGCGAAGACCAACCGTTGATTGACAGTTTGTTAAACGGCGCCACATATAATGAAGCGTTGGCGCGCGAAATTACGTTCAATCAATTTTCGTTCTGGGGCTTTCAGGAGTACGTGGATATCTTCAAAGCGGCGTGGGAACTCAATCAGAGTTTGCCGGACAGCTTACCGAAGTTCCGGATTCTCGGCATGAACGATTCGCCCGAATGGTCGTACATTCAAACCGAAGCCGACCGCGACAACGGCGAAATCAAGAAGAAAGTCTGGCAAGGCGGCGGCGAAAAGTTTTGGGCCAAAGTCGTGACCGATGCCGTCGCGAATGGCGAGAAAGTCTTGGTCTATTGCGGCATTCATCACGGATTTTCAGGCTACGAACAACCCATCGTGAATGACGGCAAGTTCATTCGCTTTGAAACCGAGCGCATGGGGAATTACGTCAAACGTGAACTTGGCGAGCGCGTGATGACGGTTTATCTTCATGCCATCTGGCCGCCCGAAGACGGTTACGGTGGAATCTATGTCTATGCCGCCGACGGTCAAATCGACGCGCTGATGAAAGAACTCGGCCCAACCTACTATCCCGTCGGATTCGATTTGCAAAATACGCCGTTCGGATTATTGAAAGGTGAGAATTCCGTTTACAGTCAGGGTTATGAAAATTTTACCATTTCAAGATTCGCCGACGGCTGGATTTTCCAATGCCCGATCTCGCAATATCATGGCGTCACGCCGATTGAGAATTTCATCAACGGCAAGAACTACGAGCGCGCCAAACAGCAATCGCCCAATCCCAGTTTGCGCAAGATGACCATGGACGAACTAAATAAAGTCATCGCCAGCGACGCCAAGCAAGCCTGGTGGCTGGGAAGATATGAGTAACCTTTTGAACACATTACAAGAATGAAACATGAAATGCGCGAGTTGGCGCACAAGCTGTCGTGGGTGGACCGCTATCTGACGCTGTGGATATTTCTGGCCATGGCGGCCGGTGTCGGGCTTGGTTACGTTTTTCCCGGAATCGTTTCGGTCCTTGACAAACTAAGCGTTGGAACAACATCTATCCCGATCGCTGTTGGTTTGATTTTGATGATGTATCCGCCGCTTGCGAAAGTTCGCTATGAAGAGCTGGGCGAAGTTTTCCGCAATTGGAAAGTGCTTGGCTTGTCGCTCGTGCAGAATTGGATCATCGGCCCGATTCTGATGTTTGTTCTGGCGATACTTTTCTTGCACGGGTACCCGGAATATATGGTCGGCTTGATCCTCATCGGACTCGCGCGCTGTATTGCGATGGTTATTGTCTGGAACGAACTCGCCAGCGGCAATACTGAATATGCAGCCGGACTTGTCGCCTTCAATTCAATCTTTCAGGTGCTTTTCTATTCAGTATACGCGTACGTGTTCATTACTTTGCTGCCCCCGCTATTCGGCATGACAGGAATGGAGGTTCACGTCACCATCGGCCAGATAGCGCAAAGTGTCTTCATCTATCTCGGCATTCCATTTATCGCCGGATTTTTGACGCGCATGGTTTTGATTCGTGTAAAAAGCAAACAGTGGTACCACAAAAAATTCGTTCCGCGTATCAGTCCGATTACGTTAATCGCGCTGTTATTCACGATATTGGTGATGTTTTCGCTTAAAGGAGACCGCATTCTTGCGTTGCCGCTTGATGTTGTACGCATCGCTGTGCCGCTGCTGATCTACTTCGTGCTGATGTTCTTCGTTTCATTCTGGATGGGCAAAAAGGTCGGCGCCGACTATTCCAAGGCGGCGACCTTGTCGTTCACCGCAGCCTCCAACAACTTTGAGCTTGCAATTGCCGTAGCAATTGCGGTGTTCGGTGTGAACTCCGGCGAAGCCTTCGCCGCGGTTATCGGTCCGTTGGTTGAGGTACCTGTGCTAATTGGCCTCGTCGGCGTATCACTATGGATTCGCCGCAAGTATTTTGCTGAGAGCGTGGACTCGAAACTGGCTGCGCCTGCCTGCCTCGCAGATGATTGAGATCTTATCTTTGAGTAACCTTTTCGGGTGTCAGCCGTCTAATTCTTCGGTGTGGTCTCGCAAACTTTATCCGAGGTAGTCCATGAAACTCCTGACAATGTTAGGCTTGCTGGTTCTGTGGTCGGTCGCATGCGCGCAATACTCTCCCCAACTCTACGTCGTCCCCGAGGCGGAGACCAAACTTCGCGCCGATCTGGCGGGCGCATCTGACGACACCCAGCGCAAGGAGATTGCTTTTCTCGCGCTCGAAAGATATCCCGATGACGTGAGCATTGGCCGCATCGCGCAGGATGCTCTGCTCCCCTTGCTTGAGAATCCACTCAAGTTCTTTTCCGATTATGCTGAAAGCCGCAATACGAACGCGGCGCGCTATCTTTATGCGCGCGCAGCAAACGACGGTGAAATTTCCAATCGTGTCGCCGATCAGATTCTCGCGAACAATCCGAATGATTATTGGGGGCTGAGACTAAAAGGCGTCGCAATCGGAGCAGGCGGGCCGGATTCTCTTCCACGTGTTGTCGAGCTGATGGAGCGCGCCGTCAAGTCAAATCCGAACCGCCCCGACACCTATCTCTATCTCGGCTTCTATTACAAACAACTTGGCAATGATGAGAAAGCCATCGCTGCGTTTGAAGCCGGAGCGGTCTGCGATCCGAATGACAAAATCATCCGTGATTTTCGCCTAACGCATTACGCCACGCACAAGCAGGCAGAGCAATATTTCGCGCTTGTGCCGAGTGCGTTACCGAAAGCTCCGCTCGATTTGGACGTCACACTCGCTGCGGACGGCAGCAAACTTTCAAAAGAAGTTTTCAAAGGCCACTACTCGATTATCGAGTGCTGGACCTATCTTTGACAAACCTGTGTGCAGCGGTCGCTGCCGCAGATGAATCAACTGAGTCTTGAAAACAAGCTGCCCTTCCCGCTCTACGCTTTTCACACCGGTGGAGAAATCAAAGAAGCCAAAGCGCTAATAGACAGCACCGATTTCAACGGCAAGAAGTGGTCGCTCAATTTTGTCTGGAGCACGGAGCACTTCTCCGAACAGTTCGGCGGAATCTCAGAACATCCGCGCTACTACTTGATAGACCCCGACGGCGAACCCTGCGCCGTGTTCAACAACCACCCCGACAACACAATCGAAACGCTGGTGTGGCTAAAAGATCAGGTGGAAACAAGAAGGCATCGATAAAATGCAGGGGCGGATGGCAATCCGCCCGCGTTTTTGCATAAAAGAAGCCGAGGTGATGAGCCTCGGCTTTCTTGATATTTGGTTTCAACAGCTACTTATTTAAGTAGCACCATCTTTTTCGACAACGACAATCCCTTGTGCTGAAACCGATAGAAGTAGATTCCGCTTGCGAGTGATGATGCATCAAGCTTTACAGAGTGAACACCGTCGCTCATCGATCCATTCACCAACACAGCAACTTCGCGCCCGTTCAAATCAAACACACGCAATTGCACATCGCCCGGTTCATTGATCGAGAACTCAATCGTGGTCTCGGGATTGAATGGATTCGGATAATTCTGCATGAGCGCAAATCCACCCACAATTTCAGGGTAAGCATGTGGTGTTGCCGAAGCTGTTGCAAGTCTCGTCAACTCTCCGTTCATCTCTTCAGCGTATAACGCATAAACATAGGTGCGCTCATTGGTAACATCACGATCGCGGTAGGTGTAACGCTCACCCGTCGCGTTGTTGGAGGCCGGAAGCGAAGCGATGATTTCCTCGTTGCGATACAGCTTGAAGCTCGACAAATCTTGCTCCGATTCCGTCTCCCAATCTAGAATTACTTCACCCGCGCTTGGAAGTGCCGTAAAGCTCGCCAGCTCAACGCCCAGAAATCCTTCCAGCGCAAGACATACGGAACCTTCAGTCAAGCCGACAATCGTGTTATGCCAGAACGGAGTTTCAAATCCCGGCACACCCGGCATCCCCTGTTCAAGAGTCCACGAACCTTCGTCAAAATGCCATGTCGCTGGTGCGCCGCCGCCAGTACAAATGTTGTCACATCCGCCTGAGATCATAACAAAGGGGGGCGCATTCAATTCGAGGTTATCTCCGTGTACAATTAGCGTAAGCGGATCATTCTCCAATAATTGTTCGCACGTACTCGGCAAATTGGCTGGATCCAATGCAATGATATTTGGATTATTGATCCAATTGCAGTCCGCCACAACCAGCTTGAACGGGCCGCCTTGTCCATCATCGGCTTCGCTGTCAATCGTAATTTGATACATTCCAGCCGTACGAACAGCGCATGGGCACAGTCCATAAAAGGGCCCGCAGCCGTATGCCGCCGGTTGAAACGGGGAATCTTCACTCACCGAGCACAGTTCTTCTCCGCAGAACGACGTGCTGACATGCAGCGAATTCCAGGGACCAGAATGTCCGCAGACGACGAACCTCCAACTGCTGGTATAAGGCAATGTAACAGCGTAGTGCATATCCGCACCGTCGCTGAAGCAGCAATCGTCACGATTAACGGTTGTACCATTAACCGTTATCGGTGCCATAATCGTTTGCGGAACACAATTTCCTCCGGAATAGGTGCAGGCACCAAGACTGGTCAGGCTGTATGGTCCGGAAACAACGCCCGTCTCACCGCCAACATGAACATAATAGGTAACACCGTTCTCAGCGCACCAAGTTACCTCGGCAGCATTCCCATCGGAAGCGCAAAACGTGTCGTCATTGCCACCAATGCAGATGAGTGTGAAACACAACCCAGAGAACACTTGAATAGACGTGTTTCCGGAAAGCGCGTTGCTGCATGTCGAGAACCGCAGCGTTGTGCCGTCGCCGACAACCAAGAACCAGATTCCATTTTGCGGCGTCGCGTCACTACACGGAATCAACGGGTTAGTAGTTGCTCCGGCAGTATTGAAAGCGCCAGTTGAGGGAATCGAGATTGCAAGTGCAGATGCACAATCGTCATTCGGATGGAATGCCCAAGCCTGTCCTGACAAAGTCAAAATCAACAGTAAAAAGCAGCGTTTCATAACACTTCTCCCCAATTGTGAACTATTTTTAACAATATATAGCATTGTTAACCAGAACACAACCATTCTGAGGGTCATTTCAAGAATTACAGCACTTGCAACCATTTCCCGGCTTCAGGGTTCTTTACTGTGAAGCCACCATGGAGCCTGCATGAATTCAGTCAGTTTTGAAGAGATTTACGACCGCCATTACAACGACGTCTGGCGCTATCTTCTGCATATCTCAGGAGATACGGAGACCGCGCTGGAACTCACTGCGCAGACCTTTTTCCGTGCCTTTCGGGCTTGGCCGAAATTCCGCGACGAGGCTCCGGCTAAGGTCTGGCTACTTCGGATTGCTGTAAACGAATGGCGGCGCGAATTGCGCAAGCGGCAGATTCAGCGTGTGATTCCGTTTCCCAAGAATTGGTGGAACGAGTTCGGCGAAATCGAATGCAATGCGGTTGAAGTGGAAGCGGTGAATGTGGAAATCGAGCGCAACGAATCGTATCAATTCCTGCAAGCGGCGCTCAAAAAACTTCCCGAAAAATACCGCACGCCGATCGTGCTGCAATATTTTGAATATCTATCGTTAGATGAGATCGCCGCCATCCTCGGGCGGCCGGTCGGCACGGTGAAATCCCTGGTTCATCGTGGCATCGCCAAACTTCGTGAGGATCAGGGCCTTCGCGATGCACACAGCGATATCATCCTCGAGGCAACTCGAATTTCAGTGGAGAACAGATAATGGATAACTTCGAAAAGAGACTCGAAAACGTTCAAGCGCCCGGCAATACGGTGGAATCACATCGTGACGCATTGCGCAACAAGCTCAAGAACGCTCCGCGCTCAACGCGGACTCGCACCTCGATGCTTGCGCTGAGTGTTTTGTTTGTCATCGGCATTTCCGGTTTGACGATTGCCAATCCGAATTGGGTGAGCGACGTGGTGAAGATCGTTACGCATGAGTCGCACTTCACATCCGCCGACGGCAAGCAGGAGTATCACATCAAGACGATGGAGATTGAAGGCCCGGCGGATTCGGTGGCGCAGAAGCTTGCGCAGATGAAAGCGGATGGCCAAGTGGGAGATTGGACATTTGATCCTGCCGATCCGGCCAATGCGGAGATGCTGAAGAAAGACGGCGCGCACAAGATGGTGTTTGTCGAAGCGCAAGTCGAAGATCACGGTGACGGCAGCGGTCCGATGGAAAAGCAGATGATTATCGAAAGCGGTGACGGCACGAACTACTTGTTGGGGCAAGAGAAAGCCGGCGAGCATGAAAAGCAGATGATCATCGAGAGTCGTGACGGCGGCAAGACGTTTACGGTCAATGGCAAACCGGTGACGGCGGACGAGCTTGCGCAGATTCAGGCACAGCACGGCATCGTGCAGAAGATGATTGAAACGGATGGCGGCGTTGCAACGATTGAATCCGCACCGGAAATTGCGGCAACATTTGAGCTAAAGCAAAATTATCCGAATCCGTTCAACCCGACGACGCAGATTCCGTTTGAGTTGAAAGAAGGCGGCAATGTCACAATGAAGGTTTACGATTTGACAGGCCGTGAAGTCGCCACACTTTTGAACGGCTATCAATCCGCAGGTTCACACACCGTAACCTTTGACGGCTCAGGTTTATCATCCGGCACCTATCTCTACAAGTTAGATGTCAACGGCAGCCAATTCAGCCGGACGATGATTTTGATGAAATGACCAGCGTGAACGCTGGACCCGTTTCGCTGACGCAGGCTCTTAACACTCTCAATTAACGCACTAGGTCGAGCCTCCCAGCTCGATACAAAAAAGCCGAGGTAAGCCCTCGGCTTTATCTAATTCCGCTCGTAGTAGCAGGGCTTGCCCTGCTTTCCGTCACATTGTGGGAGCGGCTGGCCCTGTTCCTTATAAGAATATACTCGCGGCACACACACGGGTGCAGCCACGTGGACGGGGTTTCACTTTTCCAAGTGTTAGTTTAGTGTGGTCTAGGCCCAATATTAACCCAAAGCGTGTACTGTGACCCATCGCGCTCCAAGTGCACCTTTCGACAGGCGTTCATTTTTGTTCCCGCTTCATCATAACCCATAAGGTCCCAGTCACCCCAATTGCAATGTTCGGCAAAAGTGAACCATCGATCATCACCAACCGTTTCCTTTGGCAAAAAGTTAGCCTTGTCGTTTTTTAAGTCGGGTTCTCGTTTAAGTTTCACCGCAAAAACACCCGGGCAGTCGTCACTGTTTTCGAGATCGTTTTCCTCTATGAGCTTATGCGCAGCCCAACAAGCCGCTCTTACGTCAGCGCTTTCTTGACCTTTACAAAGAGAATCAAGGCCTCTTTGCAGTTTTGGACCCCAATTGACGTTGTCACTTTCCATGAGGTACACTGTCACTAAGCATTCTTCATTTACATCGAGTTCAGCGGTATACAGATATAGGTCCCGATTATCTTTATTTAACTCAAGTCTTTGCTCAGGTGAAATGTCCCAGTGGTTTTCCTTATTGGGACCTTTCTCCACCGTAATTGTCTCTTCTTGGCCGTTTGAATACTTTGCATTGACCACAAAATAGAGCTCATCTTGTGAGGTTTCCGTAATCTTGTCGCAATAGATGTAGTCAATGACAAGAGCCACGGAAGCCTTAGCCAATGCCTGATTACAAAGGATTAAGGAATGAACGATAATCGTTGTAAGCAAACCAGCTGTTTTCATTTGATCCTCCCAGATCGATTGTTTATCAAAATACTCTAATGACGGTCTTGAACATCTTACTGCAAACTCCCTGAACGGGTTCCAATTGACAGAGTTGTTCCCAACTCATATTCTCGCTGTTAGCACCTTTGCGAGTACATAGATCAGCTTTCTAAATAGAAGTCATAGGTTCGTAGGGATAGCATTTGATATATGTATATTCCGAAAATCTCAAGTGTTTTGTCTTCCAGTAGCAAAGCAAAGGGATCTTGTAAATGGAGGCTATATCCCAAGCATCGCCTTCAACCATTGCCGGGAACGTAAGTAATATTGCCAACGCAACCGGATTCTTACGGGATGACAGAGAAGGAGCCCTTAGCGCCCCGGAACGCCTCCCAATCGCTCTTTTTTTTCATAAATCTAATGCACAATTATATTTGTTAAGTTCAATAAAACGAAATTGGCTGTTGCGCATCCGTTCAAATTATTGTATATTGTTACCAGCTAATCGACCAAAACCCCTCCCGGAGGAACCCGGCGGAAAAGGCCAACCGCACGGCCTGAACGGAGGGCTGAGGAGAATCAGCACGTAATTGCCGTTCATAAAAACATAACTTAAGTACCCCCGGGGAAAAGCAGATCTACTATTGAAGACGGCCCGCATCGAACATCCATATACGAC
Source organism: uncultured Alphaproteobacteria bacterium (assembly GCA_964587105.1). Lineage (GTDB taxonomy): Bacteria > Electryoneota > RPQS01 > RPQS01 > RPQS01 > JABWCQ01. The sequence goes on from CAZPKG010000006.1 coordinate 104,728, forward strand.
ACAAAAGAACGGCGACTCTCTCAAGCCGCCGCGTCAGCGAAACAAAGGGTGCGTTACACGCACTTAGTTTAGATCAAATAACAAGAACTCTCCGCCGCCATCCCCACCGACAAATGCGAGGGCTGTCTCATCTGAGATTGCTGCTCCGTCACCTGCGGAAAGTTCATTTCCGTTGACCGTTAATTTCCCTTTTGTGACCTGAATCCACGCATGACGTTTTTCGGCAATCGTGTAGGCGAGTGATTTGCCTTTCTCGAGTTTGCCTAAATACAGACTCGCATCCTGATGCATCTGCATCGTCCCGTCACGGCCATCGGATGAAACAACCAAGTTCAGTTTGTTGGCCGAGTCTCCATTCAGGGCGGGCCGCTGATCGTAGCCGGGCGTGTGCCCCTTCTTATCCGGGAAAATCCAGATTTGATAGAGGTGCGTCCACGTCTCCGAGTCATTCTTTTCCGCGTGCATGATGCCCGTGCCGGCATGCATCATCTGAAACTCCCCAGCCCGGATTGCCCCCTTGTTTCCGAGGCTGTCCTGATGAGTCAGCTCGCCCTCCATGACATAGGTGATAATCTCCATATTGTCATGCGGATGCAAGCCGAAACCGGACTTTGGAGCGACCTTGTCATCATTGATGACCCGCAGATTCCGGAAATGAATGTGCTCGCGGTCCTGATAGTCCGCAAAACTGAAGGTGAAGTAACTGTCTAACCAGCCGTGATTTGCATGTCCCCGGTCGGCAGCTTTGCGAATCCGAATCATGATTTCTCCCCAAGATTTGTGAATAGTTTGATATGGATTAGTTCCATATCAAACTAACTCAATTTTGACGGATTAGTTCCCGCCGAGCGCATCTTTTCGGAAATTGTCTTGACCGCTATCATCAGACCTGCTTGGTTCCAATGAGAGTCCGTTGTATAGAAGACCTGCTCCGAGGCAGCCACGAGCGGCGCGAATACGTCAACATACTTCACCCCGTTTGCCGCAAATCCGTCTTGCAGTCTTGGTATGAAATCGTCATAGGGAACCTCAGTCGCCAAATCATGATACACCGTAATTTTGTTGGGGACAAGAACGACCCAAAGCTCAATATTGAAGTCATGTAAAAGCCGAACAGACAGCTCGTCCAAGTTGTTTACGATGGCGTGAACATCATCTTCAGAATGCTGATAGAAATAGCTTAGCGGCGAATCGAAATTTGCCTCATGATAGGAAAACACCATCGGCGGATTAACCGAATAGACCTGGAATCTTGCAGGCATCATTCCTAATTGGCGAAACTTGAATGTATTTATCGCCTCCATGATGTTGGCCGTCACGACAGAATTACTAAGCAAGTACTGATAACGCTGCTCTACGCCGGTGAACCAAACATCTCGGATATGATAAAAGCTGTTTCGAACATCAATAAGAGAATTGGGGATCGCAGCGGCGGCCTGATTGACTTCAACTTCAGATTCAGGTTCGTAGTGGCGATAGAAGTACATGATGTTCCGTTCGACACACTCGAGGATTAAGACTCTCTTTTCACTCGATCGCGCGACGCCTGCTCGCCGTAAATACGAAACAGGAAAACGTTGAGGATCGCCTTCACGGATCCAAAACATCGGTTGTCCGAGTTCGATGGTGAGTTCATCGGCAAAAGGATGGCGATTTCCTCCCGTTCGCAAAAAACTGTCACCCATCAAGAAGATTTTTGCGCTGTCCGCAGTCGTGTACGGGCTACCTTGCCAACGCGGCAGCGGATGGGGGCCCAACTCAGCTTTGAAGTCCAGCACACCAAGTTCGGCATAGAGATCGCCGTATTTCACCGCGCCTTCCACAAGCCAATCATTAACGACACGGAACTTGGTTGCGAAGAAGACCACTCCGCATACAATAGCGACGCCGAACAAAAATGCTTTGAATATTTTGTCGCGCACAGCGAGTCGCACTCTTAGAATTGGAAATAGATAAAGTCTTGCCCTGAAAAGGCGCCCAGCAAAATAATTGCCGCCAGAAGGGAAACATAGGCGGGCCACCTGATCGCAGGATGCCAGTTTGACAGTCGAACGCGGAAGGATTTTCTTTCGTGCAGAACATCAATGCAGAACAGCAGCAATACAACCGGAATTGCAACGGCTGCAAGAAATGGCGGAGCCTTCATTGAAGGGGAAGCGGCCGCACCGCTGAAGATTCTTCCAATGATTGTGAGTGCGTCTGACATGCTCGAAGCCCGGAAAAATATCCACGTCAAGACCACGAGGTGAAACACCAAAAAGACTTGAATGGCTTTGCGCGCGGGGCTTTCTTCTCCGAGTTTGAAGAACTCCGCAAATTTCGTTCGCGCGGAAAGTGTTGCGCGCGACGTGATCAAAAACAGTCCGTGCAAGGCGCCCCACACGACGAACGTCCAATTCGCGCCGTGCCACAATCCGCTCAGAACGAACACGGTCATGGTATTAAACACCGTCCGCCACTGACTGCCGCGACTTCCGCCCAAAGGTTTGTAGAGATAGTCGCGAAACCACGTTGACAACGAAATGTGCCAGCGCTGCCAGAATTCGCGAATTGATCGCGCAAGGTAGGGCCGCCTGAAGTTCGTCATCAAATCGTAACCCATAATTCGCGCGGCGCCGATTGCAATATCGGAATAGGCTGAGAAATCGCAGTAGATTTGAATGGCAAAGCAATAGGTTGCCATTGCCAATTGCGCGCCGCTGGCCTCATTTGGACTGGCATAGATCTGATTTACGAACGGCGCAAGCCTGTCCGCAATCACGAGCTTCTTGAAGAATCCCCACATCATCAGTTTGGCTCCGTCGGCAATGCGACGGTAGTCAATCTCATGGCGGTCACGGAATTGTGGTAGCAGATGAGATGAACGTTCGATCGGCCCTGCTACAAGCTGGGGAAAGAACGATACATAAAGTGCGAAACGCGCGAGATTCTTTTCGGGCGGGGTTTCTCCTCGATACACGTCAATCGTGTAACTCATGGACTGAAAAGTGTAAAAAGAAATCCCGACCGGCAGCAAAAGATGGAACAGTGGCTGCTCATGGATCAGATTCAGCGGCACAAGCAGGTCATTCAGCGCCCCGATAAAGAAATCGAGGTACTTGAACAGGAACAGCATTCCCAGATTGGTGGCGACGCTGCAGAGGAGCCACAGCTTTCGCTTCCAAATTGTCTTAGCTGATCCGATAATCCGTCCAGCATAATAGTCTATGACCGTTGTGAAGAGCATGAGCAGAGCATACTCAACTTTCCAACAGGCATAGAAATAGTACGATGCAAAGAGCAGCATCACCCACCGGAATTTTTGCGGCAGATAGAAATACAGCCCTACGACGAGCGGAAAAAATATTAAGAATTGAAGTGAGTTAAACAGCACGACGTGGCGGCGTGTGGAGGGAGCGGGTCAGGCAAAAGAGAAAGGGCAGACGAAACCTGCCCAGGACACGAAGTTCAAGTTAGCCTGTATAGCAGGCTCAAGCATAGAACTTTTGGCGCGGAGCGTATGTAAAATACAAAAACGCCCAACCTTGGGTGGGCATTACTTTGATCAAAGCTTGGATAGTATCTGTTCGGCAGGAATACCGAGTTTCGACTCGCAAACGCGGAGAACCATACGAATTACGCCAATCGATATTGACCGATGATCAGGAATAGTAAGATGACATTCCGGCGGTCCGGGATGCGTAAGCGTAATGTGGCTTCCTGTTTGGCGTGATTCGACAAACCCGACTGACTTCAGAACGCGAATTAAGTCTTCCGGTCTGACATCCCGAGGCAAATGCACCATGTACTACGACGCTCGATTGAGAACTGAATGATCTGTTTCGAGAACCTCTTCGCGCATGAACAGAATTCGAATCACTTTTGGTTGATCAGGTGCATCGCCAAAATAACAATGGACAGCATCTTTGAGCATCGCCTTCAAGTCTTCCCAGTCTTCACCCTGAGTAAAGATGTTAACTCCGAGTGCTTTGGCCCAGTAACCGCCCTCTTCGGCCTCGCGCACTTCAAAAATTATTTCTGTTCCCGTTGATGTCATCCCAGATAACTCCGGAGCGAATTGGATCTTGACGCGTGACGCAATCTCCGCAGAGCTTTTTCTTTGATCTGGCGGACGCGTTCACGGGTAAGTTTGAAGAGTTCGCCGATCTCTTCGAGAGTGAGCGGATGCTCGCGGTCGAGACCGAAATACAAGCGAATGACTTCGGCTTCGCGCGGAGTTAGGGACGACAACGAACGCTCGATATCCTGACGGAGCGATTCCTTCATCAAGCTCGAATCCGGCGGCGGCTGAGTGTCGTTATGGACGATATCAAGCAGGCGGTTGTCTTCGCCTTGCGCGAATGGCGCGTCGATCGAAAGATGGCGGCCTGACATGCGAAGAGTGTCCGTCACTTCGTAGGCCGAAATGTCCAACGCCTCAGCAATCTCCATAGCAGTGGGCTCTCGCTCGTACTCTTGCTCGAGTGTCGAGAAGGTCTTGCCGATCTTGTTCAGGGCACCGACACGGTTCAGCGGGAGGCGCACAACGCGGGACTGCTCAGCCAGAGCCTGAAGGATACTTTGGCGAATCCACCAGACGGCGTAGGAAATAAATTTGTAGCCTCTCGTCTCATCAAACCTCTTCGCGGCTTTGATCAGGCCGAGGTTGCCCTCGTTGATCAAATCTCCCAGCGAAAGTCCTTGATTTTGATACTGTTTCGCAACGGAGACCACGAATCGAAGATTGGCTTTGGTCAGCTTTTCGAGAGCAATCTGATCACCCTTGCGAATCCTTTTGGCAAGCTTAATCTCCTCATCAGGGGTCAAAAGAGCGACTTCACCAATTTCCTGGAGGTATCGTTCAAGGCTCTGATTGGCGCGAATATTCATGTAAGGTGTTGGGAAGGAGTGATTTAGGGGGAAATTGGGTCCGGTAAGGACGTATTAACCTATTACTCGAAGAACGCTCCCTGTCAAGCAAAGGTTCCCGTAGCAAACCGGAGTTTAGTGATTTCCTCTCAGAGTGGCAACTCTTGGAGTTAGATACTTGACTAAGAGGTCTCGAACTTCTATATTTCGCATTGCGTCTCTTTTCACAAAGCTAACTGGGAAAAACAATGTTTCTGTCTAATAAGCTTCGAATTAGTCTGATTGCACTTTTGCTGGCTGCGGCCACGATGTTTGTGGTAAGCTGCGAAGATGACGGTGACGACAGCAATCCGCCGACGACCGGGACTCTGCGCGGTACAGCAATTTTTCATGGTGACTGGCCGGACTCCGGCGCGGTGCAGCTTTCGATATTTGAAAACTGGAATATCAGTGCCGGTAACTGTTCATGGTGTGTGAATGCGGCAGGCGGCCCTCCGGCATACTATACAGCGCAAGGTTATTTTGCGGATCCCGATCCGACTAACAGCAGCGATGCGGATACGCTGACCTTTGAAATCACGGGAATCTCCCTCGGAACGTACAACTCAATCGTCACGGGCTGGCGCGCACCGACTGTCAGTGACATCGCTTGTGATGAGCCTGTGGTTGGAATGTACGGCGGTAATCCATTGGTGAATGACTCGCTACCGACGGCAGTTGTGTTCAGCGAAGGTTCAGCAGTGCAGACGATTACGATTGAAACTTACTTTGATTACTTCCTGCCAGTACCGGGCTGCAATGATCGTGGTCGGATTGAAGGCTCGGTGCGTCTGGCTGGAACGTATCCGGATGGTGGATTGCTGGTGATGCTCACGACTTTTCCTGTCAGTGGTTGGAACCCCGTTATGGGCCAGCCGACGGCATACTACATTATGGAGTCTGCAGTCGATACGAATTTCCGTTTCACTCCGCCGTTTGGTAACTACTATCTCTCCGTGTTTAGTGCATCACCGCCGCCGAATCCAACTTTTTGGTATGGCAGCTATGGTATTCTCACGCAACTTGGACCCTCACCGCTCGTGACGGATTCGCGTCCTGACATGATCGTGATAAATGAAACGACACCGAGCGTTGATGAGTTGCTGATTAAGGCCTACTCACCTGCACCGCACTACATTAGCGGTAACGTGACGTTTACAGGCACTCGCCCGGAGGTCGGTTTGTTGGTAATGGTCACAACGACGCCGGTTTCTCCAATTGCTCCACCGCAAGGCGCACCGCTCGGTTACTTCCTGATTTCCGATGAAACTGAAACGCAATATGCCATCAGTGGTATGCCGGAAGGAACGTACTACGTTTCGCTGTGGAATAACGTGCAAGGCCCCGGCTCGACATGCTACGGCGCCTATGGCTATACCACAGGCAGTGACCCTGATCCCGATCCGGTCGTGATCGACGGTGCGAGCAACTACGGCCGCACGGGCATCAACGTCAGCAACTAAGGTTTCGTTTTTCCGCCAGATTGATTATCTTAGAGGGGCCGTCTGGAAAGACGGCCCCTTGAATTTATCGACCACGGTGAACACGGGCGGATTGCCATCCGCCCCTACAAAATTATGATTCGGTATTTCCTTTTACTAATACTTTCTTCTTCTGCTCTCGCAACACCTCTTTTGCGAGGGACGGTTACGGATTTGGACACCGGTGAGGGATTGCTGGGTGTGAATGTGCAGCTTGTCGGAACGCTGCGCGGGACATCTACCAATGAAGAAGGCAAGTTTACCTTGCATCTGCCGAACGGCGGAGCATGGACGCTGCGGGTTTCGAGTATCGGTTTTCGGATGCTCGAACATCCGTTTACTGTGGGTGAAAATGACACGTTGGATTTGAAGTTCAAGCTTGATCCCGATTTGCTTCAAGCCGATGAAGTAGTGATTACAGCACAGGCTCGCGAAACGACGGCGCGGCTTTCGACAACCAAAGTAGAGGTTGTACGCTCGACGGAAATTCAGGCGCGTGCGCCGGGCTCGCTGGATCGCGTGCTGGACGCTGTGCCCGGTGTGGATGTGCATCGTACGGGCGGCGCTGTAGTATCGAATGTCTCGATTCGAGGATCATCGGATAAGCTCGGCGGCGGCGTGGGCAATCGCACACTTTTACTTGTGGACGGCAGACCGGCGGTGATTTCCGATACGGACGGAGCCAGCTGGTCGCTCTATCCTGAAGACGTAATCGGACGCGTCGAAGTCGTGAAGGGCGCGTACTCGGCGCTCTACGGATCGAACGCGATGGGCGGTGTAGTGAATGTCATTACGCACTCGCCGACGCATCGTGAATACACGCGGATTCGCGCGGGCTACGGAACCTACGAGCGGCCTCCGGTTTGGGCGCGCTATACGGAGAAGTTGCGCACGAGAAGCGATCTCTCGTTCAGTCACTCCAATTCGGTCGGCCGGTTGGGATATTTTGCAAACTTCACGCGGCGAAATTCGGAGGGGTGGAGAGAGTCTTCGGCTCTGGAAAATTTGACGGCATTCACAAAGCTCGTTTATGACTACACTCCCGAGCGCAACTTAACATTCTCGAATATTTACTTGAGCGGCGAGAACGAATATCCGCATCCGTGGGAGAGTCTGGCCCATCCGCTCAATGTCCGTGACATCTACTCGAACGACTTGCAGCGCAAGCAAACGTGGTCATCGGATTTGGTTTACCGCAGAGTGGAATCGCCGCGCTCGAATTACACGCTGCGAATTTTTTACAATCGTGATTTGACGCGCTCGCTGTTTAATCCGGCCAGTGATCCGCGCGAAGGAGACACACCGCTGGATTTTCAGACGCGCTCGAAATCGCAGAAGGTCGGTGTGCTGGAACAGTCCACGAAAATCGCGCCGGGCGGACATACGCTCGTGTTCGGGTTTGACGGCACGTGGGATTTTGTGAACGGCGCTCCGCAGTCGTATCTCTATGGCAAGCAACAGGCGGTGTCGTTGGCGGGATTTGGTCAGGATGATTGGACCGTGCATCCGAAGATTCATTTGACAGCCGGAGCGCGGCTTGACCATCGTCATCTCGTAGGCGGCAAAACTTCACGACAACTTTCTCCGAAAGCCGGAATTTCTTATGAAGCGGCGAAGGACATTGTGCTGCGCGGGAGCGTCGGTCACGCCTTTCGCAATCCCTCGATTGCCGAAATGTTCTTGAAGCGCGTGGGCACACAGGACTACGAATTTGAGCCGAATCCCGAGCTTGATCCCGAGACGGTGGATTTTGGCGAAATCGGTTTGAACTACCGGCTTGACGATCGCATGATTGTCGATGCGGCGGCATTCTACTACGATTACAACGACATCATTCGTTGGCAAGTGCTGGCGGGTGGCAGATTCAAGACGGAGAATTTGGCCGAAGCGCAGATTCAGGGCGGCGAGCTGGGCATCCGTTCGTCGTGGCCGAAAAACCTTAGCACAGTATTCTCGACAACGTATTTGAATACGGACATAAACGACATGGGGCCGTTGACGTATGTGCCGGAGTGGAGATTTTTTGTCGGGGCGGAATACACACACAAGCGCACGACATACGGAATCGAAATGCGGCATGTGACCAAGACGGATACGGTCGTGTTTTATCAGAATGACGCGCCCGACGCCTACACACTCATTACGGCGCGGATTGCTTTTCAGTTCAGGCAGAGCACGCGGTTAAGTTTACATCTTGAGAATTTGACGAACGAGCAGTACGAAGAGATGGAACGTTACCGAATGCCCCCAAGAACATACCGGATCGAATTGCTCTACGACTTTGATTTTGGGAAGAGAGATTGAAGGGCTTGACTCTGGGAACTTTTGGTATTACATTAGAAGTAAGATGTAATACCAAACAGGACAAAAATGTACAGTTCAAAATTGACTTCAAAATATCAAACTACTATTCCAAAAGAAGTTAGAGAATTTCTTGGATTGGAGGCTGGGGATGCAGTCGTATTCATTCGTAAGGGAGATGAGGTCATTATGCAACCTCGGTCGCGGATGAAGACGCTTGCGGATTTCAAAGGAATTCTGATCCCTTCTCCCGACATGCCGAAGGATTGGGACAGTATTCGGAAAATATCCCGCGAGAGAGCGCTTCGGAAAAAAGGGTTAATTAAGTGACGGAAGCACTTGCGGACACAAACCTATTTATCCGGTGGATATCACGAGATGACGACCACCAAACGGCTGCAGTGGAGCGTGTCTTTGAACGCGTTGCATCTGGCACATTGCGCCTACATATCACGGCGGTTACATTAGCGGAGATCGCTTGGGTGTTAGAATCAAATTATCGCGCCCCAAAGGCAAAGATTCGAGATTTTATTCTAACCATATTGAATACAAGCGGAATAGAGTTTGAAGAATCGGATTTGGCGCAGGAAGCTGTTGCTTTATACGCGGAAAAGAACATGGATTTCGCAGATGCGTACTATGCAGCTTGGATGAAATCTTCTGGTCTGAAGGAAATTCAGACTTTCGACAAGAAGCATTTTTCTCGAATACCGGGAATTAGGATTGTTGTCCCGAAATAGGGTCTTTATTGCAAATACAAAAGAAGCGGGCAGCCAAATGGCTGCCCGCTTTCAATTTCAGATTGTTTGCAAACTACTTCTTCGCGGTGCGCTCGACTTTGACTAAGTACATGTCCGTGTCGCCTTCGCCGTAGGATGTAGAAGTGCCGGACAAAATGTAGCCGCCGTCGGCAGCTTGGACTTCATAACATATGTCATTGCCGGGGCCGCCGATTGCGGTGCTCCAAAGAACGCTTCCGCGACCGTCAATCTTCATCAGCAGTGCGTCGCTCTCGCCTTGACCCCACGAACGTGTGCTGCCTGCGATGACAAAGCCGCCGTCATCTTCTGCTAAGACGGAATAAGCTTGTTCCTCCTGCACGCCGCCGAATGATTTCGTCCACAGCGTGTCTCCCGTGCTGTCGGTGCGCACGATCCAGACGTCATAGCCGCTCGGATCGGCCGTGCAGCCGCCGGCGGAGCCGACCATGACAAATCCATTGTCGGACGTATTCGCAATTGCATTGCCGACGTCGTAACCGCTATTCCAATAGACGCGCTCGTTGACTACCGCGCCTTTCCAATCTACGACGGTGAACAGAAAACCGCCCTCTTCATTGCAGGCGCGTGTCTCCGGTCTTTTTGCTTCGACCCACGGAAACTTGGGATTCTCGTCGGGGCGAATCGGGCGTGCGCTGGCGGGTATGTCACTTGTTACGCCGACTGCGGCGATGCGGCCATTTTCAAGTTCGACAATTGCATTGGCCTGTTCGCCGGGAAAGTTGCGCGTCCACACGACTGTGCCGGGCTTGTTCATCTTGACAAGATTGTAGCCGCCTTTGAGGTCGAGCGCATTGCGTCCGGCGCTGACGAATCCACCGCCGCGCGCATGTAAAATGTCTTCGGAGAAATCGCCGCCGCGATCTTGCGAAATGCGCGACCATTCAACGTCGCCCTCGTCGTCAACTTTGACGACGTACAAATCCGTACCGTTGCCGCCGGGTCCGCGAGTCGATCCGGCCAGCACAAATCCGCCGTCGTTGGTCGTGCGGATTGCGCGCGCGGCAGAGACTCCGGCGCCGGGGTAGCGCGTTTGAAAGATCAAATCGCCGTGACGACCGAGTCGCATCAAACACATCACGCGGTTTCCGGTTTCGGAAATGCAATCTCCGGCGAGCGCATAGCCGCCGTCGTCGAGCGCGAGCACAGCATAGGCTCCGTCATCTTCGTCTCCGCCGAAGTGACGCGCCCATACAGGCTCCGGCGCGCGATCATTGCCTGGCATCGAGGCGGCGGGAGCTTGCGCAAATAGGCAAGCCGCGCCGAACCCGAGCAGGGTGGCGAGCAGGAGAATGCAGATAATTTTTTTCGTCTTCAAGAGAAACTAAGCCGCTCCAAATTCCAATCCATAATCCGGGAGCACGTCACTGATGTTTAGTCGTTCCCGGCCCTGCCATCTGTTTTGCGCGAGCTGAATCAACACCTTCGCATGTGGCCTGTGCAGCGCGTCGTCTTCAGGAATGCGATCTTCAAGTTGTGCTCGAAGTTCAGCCGGAAGGGTCGCGCAGCCCGGGCCGCAGATCATACAACTCTTAGGCAACCATTGCGCCAATTCCTGCGCATCGAGAATCACGCGGTCTTTGACGATGCTGCCGAACGTCTGGGCGAACCAGCGCTCTTTGCGAGCTTGCACGAGTACGGTCACGGCGTCGCAGTTCGGCAACAGATTGTGCGCTAAAACCTCAAAAGAGGGCACCGGCCACAAGGGGATATCCAAAGCGCGTGCCAGCCCGTGCGCAAACGCAAAGCCGACGCGCAGGCCGGTGAATGAACCGGGGCCTTCCCCTATAGCAATTGCGGCAATCTCTGCCTGAGCAGCCCCGACGCTTTCGAGCATAGAACAAAGTCGGCTTGACAAGCCGTCGCGATCGGGCAACATGGTGTCGTAAACGATGCCGCCATGCGCGAGCCCGAGCAGGGTTTCGCGGCCGGAAGAGTCAATGCAGAGAATCATGCGTGAGGTTCAGACAGGAGAATGGCGCGATCTGCCATGTTCGGCAGAATATCGAGGTGAATATGGTAGCAATTAGCAGGCAGGAGGTCGGGTATGCGGTCCGGCCACTCGATCAGAAAGATGCCGTCGCGCTCGAAGTATTCTTCAAGTCCGAGTGCAATGAATCCGTCGGCGTCTTCGAGTCGGTAGAGGTCGGCGTGAAACATCGGAACGCGGCCTTCGTATTCGAGAACATAGTTGAACGTCGGCGAGAGAATATCTTCTTTGACGCCGAGTCCTTTGCCGATGCCGCGCGCGACGACGGATTTACCCGCGCCGAGTTCGCCGCTTAGACAAACAACATCGCCTGAGCGGAGTCGCTTGGAAAACTCCTCCGCCCAGGCGAGTGTCTCTTCAACAGAATGAGTAATCAACCTTCGTAATCGTAAATCATGATCGGCGTAATGCCGTTCATGCGCAGATAAACGGTCAATGCGCCGCGATGATGAATCTGCTCATCCACGGCGAAGAACGGGAATTGAAAGGCTGTGAAGTCCGATCCCCAAGCGGCAACAGTCGCGTTGAGTTGGGCATCGGTGATCTCGTCCCACGTTTTCATGGCTGACGCGAACTTTTTGTCCACGAATGCATTCAGCTCAGCCTTACTGAGGTTGGCAGGCTTATCTTCTTCGACGAATTTGCCTTCCTTAACCATCTTGAACAGCGACTCGAGCGAGCCATACATGTGCTGAACGGTTTCAGTATAGCTGCGGACTTCAGGGGTCGGCTTGAAATCAAGTTTGTCCGCGGGCATTTGGTCAATGATGCGGCGGGTCACGCCGTGAATCATTTTGTAGTAGTCGATGCGGGGCTGCACCATCATTTTAGACATCTGCATGGTTGGGTCCTTGGTTGTTGTTTTTCAAAATCTTAGCATAACCGTTTGGTTTCAACCAATATATGAACGTTTGGGCAAAAAGTCAAGGGGGGCGAGCCGATTCAGGATCACAAAAATCAAACGCGTTGTCATCCTGAACGGAGGCTCGGCGTAGTGAAGGATCTTGTTGCGGAGGTTACCATTCCAAGTGCACTCGACATCCTCGACGCTCGTGCGCTCGGACCAACAAGAAACTAAATCAACTGAATCCCGGCCAGCAGTTGGATGCCGTTGGTTTTAACATCGGGTGCGGGATAGCCGGGCGCATTTTCCACCCACCCCCCCATGTTGGTCAAACCGCGATTGTATTTGACTTCGAGCGTAATTGAACGCTTGCCAAGCTGAAAATCCACGCCGCCACCAACATTGAGCGAGAAATTTGTGTCCTTCCACGCGCCGCCGGAGTCAAAACTGTCGCCATCCGCTCTCACGCCATCTTTGACAGTGATCCCGACCTCGGGGCCGATTTCCAAAAACGGACGCACGGCAGGAATCGGAAAATAGTAAACGGCAAAAGGTGTAAAAGTCAACTCATCTGCAATTACGGTAACATCAAATACCTCATTAGAGAAACCACGCAGTTGGTACTCGGCGCCCTTTTGAGCATAAAGCACATCACCGCGAATGGCAAAGCCTTCAAGCACAACAAGCGGAATTTCGCCCCACACTCCGGCCACGAGGCCTGTGCGGTTCGTAGTTTCGGATGCTATGGGATGAACGAGAACATCTTCATCCACGTTGCCAAACATCGCGCCGCCCTTTACGCCAAAACGCGGAGCGGAGAAAGCCGTGGTTGCCATAAGGCAGAGGGAGATAAGGAGGAATTTTTTCATGATTATGTGGTGTTTATTTTGAGGGGTCCTGCACTTCGTTCAGAATGACAATGAGTACAACATGATCCGGATGCGCATTTGATGGTAACCTCTTTAACAAGATCCTTCACTTCGTTCAGGATGACAGAGCTGAGTTGTCATCCTGAAGCCGCTGCGGCTGAAGGATCTTGCCAAGCGAGTCGAAAATTTCCGAGCGCAACACAAGTCATCGTTGTCAGATTCCGGCCGGGTTGCGCAGACTTAACCCGACTCGGCGGAATTTGTCCTGCTATTACTTCCGTCCCACAAAATGCACACTGCTGCCATAAATCATCTCCGCCGCTTCCATGAGGGTTTCGTTGAGCGTCGGGTGCGGGTGAATGGAGAGCGCGACGTCTTCGGCGGTGGCGCCCATTTCGATGGCGAGGACAGCTTCACCGATAAGATCTCCTGCGTGAACTCCGGCGATGCCCGCTCCGAGAATCACGCCGGTTTGCGGATCACAGATGAACTTCGTCACGCCGTCGGTGCGCGCCATTGCAAGTGCGCGGCCTGATGCGGGCCACGGGAATTTCAAAATTTTGACGTCGCGGTTTTGCAGCTTCGCGTCGTTTTCCGTTAAGCCTGCCCACGCGATTTCGGGATCCGTGAACACAACTGCGGGAATCGCGCGCGGCGCGAACACGCTCTTTGATCCTGAGATGGATTCGACGGCAACTCTCCCTTCGGCGCTGGCTTTGTGCGCGAGCATCGGCTGGCCGGCACAATCGCCGATGGACCAGATGTTCGGATCGGCGGTGCGTCGTGCGGCGTCAATTTCGATGAACCCGTCCTGACCGACTTTGACTTGCGTGTTTTCCAAACCGATGTTTTCCACGTTCGGTTTGCGTCCGACGGAAACCAGAATTTTGTCGAACTTCTCTTCAGCCGTGTGCTTGCCTTCAAATTTCACCGTCACACCCTTGGCGTCTGCGCTGACACTCGCGACTTTGGTGCTCGTGTGAATCGCTTCAAGCTCTTTGGTCAAGCGTTGTGTCAAATAGCGCGACAAATCGGCGTCCGCTCCGGCGAGCAAACTGTCGAGCATTTCGACGACGACAACTTTTGATCCAAGCGCGCTATAGACCGTGCCCAACTCCAATCCGATGTAACCACCGCCTACGACGAGCAAGCGCTTGGGAATTTCCGGCAAGTCAAGTGCGATTCTTGAACCCCACACATGCGGAGAGTCGTTCGGAAATGATGGAATCTGTGCGGCGCGAGAACCTGTGGCCAGAATACATTTTTGAAACTCGACGCGTTCGCTGCCGCCCTTGACGAGTTCGACTTCAATTGCGTTTGAGGAAACGAATTTGCCTCGCCCTTGCACGTATTTTATCTTCCGCTGCTTGGAGAGCAGCCCCAACCCTCCGGTGAGCTTGGTCACGACGGAAGATTTGAATGCGCGTAATTTGTCGAGATCGATTTTCGGTTTGCCGAAGGAGATTCCGTGCGCTTCCGAGTCGCGCGCATCGGTAATGAGCTTGGCCGAATGTAGCAAAGCTTTCGAGGGAATACAGCCGCGATAGAGACAGACGCCGCCGGGATTGGCTTCAAGGTCAATCAGCGTGACGTCGTGGCCATGATCAGCCGCATGAAAAGCCGCGGCGTAGCCTCCGGGACCAGCACCGAGAACGGTTACTCTTAGTTTATCAGACATAGCGGAGGGAAATTAGAAATTAGAAATGAAAAAGCGGGATCAACTCACCTATATTGGCATGTCCATCAGAAAGTGGATCCCAGACAGCGCGACGCTTATGATCACATAGTACACGAGCACACGGAGAACGGTCGAGCGATTATAGCCGAGGTGTGTCAAATAGAGATAGATCGGCAGCAGTGCAACCACGATACCAGCAATGCGTGCGAGCAACGCCAACTTGGTGATCTCGGCCACCGCAAAGAACACCAGCATACTCGTCAAACCGCCAATTATCACGGCGATCAGAGCTTGCCGAAAGCCAAACATCTCGTCTTTGGCTATTGTGACCATCAGAATCCACAATACTGCAGTGGATATGAGAGCGCCAATCATCTTCGCTCCAAAAGTTGTTTGTCGTCATTGCGGGTCTGGAGACCCAGAACAGCGAATGAAGATTAGCCTTCCACGCTCAACACAAACGGCTCTTCGACTGCTTGGCAAATCCATCTTAGGAATCTTGCGGCGTCGGCGCCGTCAATTAAGCGGTGATCATACGAGAGCGCGAGCGGCATGATGCGGCGTGGCTCGAACTCTTTGCCGTTCCAGACGGGTTTCATTTGGGCGCGCGAGACGCCGAGGATGGCCGCGTCGGGTTGATTGACAATCGGGGTGAAGTTTGTGCCGCCGATGCCGCCTAAATTGGAAATCGTGAACACACTGCCTTGCATCTCATCAATGGCGAGCTTGCGATCACGCGCGCGTTCGGCAGCATCGGAAAGTTCGACCGAGAGTTGAATCAGGTTCTTTGAATCCACGTCTCGAATCACCGGCACGAGCAAACCGCGTTCTGTGTCCACGGCGACGCCGATGTTGTAGTAGTCTTTGAAGACAACTTCTTCGCTGGCAAAATCAAGACTTCCGCGAAAGTTCGGAAAGACTTTCAGCGCCGCCGCAGAAATTTTCAAGAGAATTGCGGTCATCGTGAGTGCTCCTCCCGCTTTTTCAGCCAGCGGAGCAAACTGCTTGCGCAGTTTCTCGATGTTGGTCACGTCGGCTTCATCAAATTGCGTGACCTGTGGGCCGGTGCTCCAATCGCGAGCAAGTTTATTCGCAGTCGCACGACGGACGTTCGACATCGGCTCGCGGTGTGTGGCTCCCCACTTATTGAAATCAGGCAGGGCTTGCGGTCCGATTGCACCGACAGTTGCGCCACCACCGCTCGGAACTTTCGCGGACGTGCGCACGAACAACTTCACGTCATCAATCGTGATGCGGCCATGCGGACCACTTCCTGCTACATTGCCGAGATCCACACCCAACTCACGCGCGAACCGTCTCACCGACGGCCCGGCAGGCAGCAAGCGATCATCTTTGACGTGACCGTTGGTATATCCCCCTCCGTTGACGGGGGGGCTAGGGGGGGTCTGTGCAGGCGCAACAGTTTTCGCAGCAACTGCTGGCTCCGCTTTCTTCTCTGCAACTGGCGCTGGCGCAGGCGTCGGAGCACTTTTCGGCACTTCAACAACCGGTGCGGTAACCGCACCTTCAATCTGCATCACGGCTTGATCCGGCACGACTTTGTCACCGGGTTTAATCATGATGTTGGTAATTTTGCCCTCAACATCCGACGGCACTTCCATCACGGCCTTGTCGGTTTCGAGTTCAAAGAGGGCTTGGTCGCGCTTGACCGTGTCACCGACTTTGACCAGCAGTTTGACGACGTCACCCTTGGTGATCCCGTCTCCGAGAAATGGTATTTTGAAATCAGGCATGGTTTGTGGTTGTTTGGTTCTCAATATCCCCGCTCTTCAGGGAGTCAAGATGTTAGGCAGAGACGAACGCATCCTTAAGCGAAATTAACATTGACTTGTTCGTTTTCTTTTTCTTTCGAGTCGCTTCAAGTATTACGGGCATTTCGTCCCAGTAACGATTGTCGAGACTTCTTCCTGTGCGGCTCTTAATCACACCGCCCCATTGCTTGAAGAAGAAATGTACTCCTGCATCAATGCACTGGTCGCGAATATCTCTTGCCCAATTAGGTGACATCGGCCTCGCGCCTGGTCCGGATTCGCCGCCGACAATCACCCAATCAATTCCTTTAAGATTCATATTCGGCAAAGGCCCAATAAGAGGTTCGCAGGATAGAAACTTCACTTTTGCATCGCACGCACGCAAATCATCAATTCGATGAAGGACGCTCTGATCCTCAACACTGACTCCCATCCAAACTTGCTCGGGCCATTCAAGAAATTTGCTTAACCCTGCAAGCCGCGCCGAACGTTTGGTAAGAACCTGATAGATGTGCCAATCAGCAACTGCCATTGTGATGAATACATCCATAATATATTCGCGCGGCACCTTTTCATGGAAAAGGTCACTCATCGAGTTGACAAATATCGTTTGCGGTTCGGGCCAATAAATCGGCATGTCCACGACATCAGGATGAAGCGTAACCTCGAATCCGTTGCGATACTTCTCCAACCCCATTGCATGAAGGCGCTTTGCCATGCGCTCGGCATAACAAAATTTGCAGCCCTGACTTACCTTGTTGCAGCCCGTCACGGGGTTCCATGTGGAGTGTGTCCACTCTATGCTTGACTTAGACATCGTCTACTCGATAATTCTTGAACTTCTTGAGAATAAAGCTTGCAACGCGGTTAGCAACTTCTTTTTGCGAGCCAAAATACAAGTGGTACATTATTGCACCAGCTGTGTTTGAAATTGCAATTGGTTCGGGGACATACTGAAAGCCAGCCACTGACTTCAGTCGTTCCCGATAGAATTTGAGCACAGCCCTTGTGTCGTTCTTGGTTGAGAATTCCTCGCTAAATAGATTTGTATTTGTACTATAGGCTACTGGCTGCCACAAATCTGTTCCGAATACTACGTTTGCACTATCAATATGTACTTGCGGAACTCTATCACGCTCATGCCAAAGTACTCGTCTATTAAGGTCCATCGTCATGAAATTCAAGAAGAAGTCAACGGTACCAAGTTTCCCTGCCAATTCCATAACAGGCCATGCAACTTCCAATTTATATGGATCCAAGAACAACAGAACTCGAGAATAACTCTCATAAGTGAACTTTGGCAGGAGGTTCAAAAGCGTCTGGTTCGCGTCTCCGCAATAAAAGTGTACCGTTTCATCATTGTCAACTTTCTCTTTAAGCGAATCGATGTTTTCCGGCTTGTCATCAATGAAGTAATACCCGTGAAACCTAGACGAGAGTCCAAGAACTCGCATCGGTGAACCTTGAATGATCCGCTCTGTTCCCCTTATCTGGCCCAATCCTTTGCCTGCAAAAGCGTCGATGTAGTAGAATTTCAGATTTGGCTGACTCGTCAAGATCTGTAAATATCTTTGGGCATAACTTTCGAGAATCGCATGCTTTATTTCAGCCCACGGGCCTACTACTGGAACGTCTTCTTGTGGTATCATGTTTCCTAATAAACAGCAATTCTTTACTTATGTGATTTGCGGTTCCCGTAAAGTAAACCGATTTTCAGATTCCGGCGGGGCGGGGACGCCCACGCTCGGCGAAGCAGAGTGGTCTTTCAGCCGCGGCGGCTTCAGGATGACAATGCGCTTAACCGATTTCGATGACGCTCGGCGCGGGCGGATTGCCATCCGCCCCTACACAGTTTACGACACCCACGGATCCAGCTTATCCGCCTTCACATCAAACTCTTTCATGTGCTGTGTTAGCACTTCGGGTTTGATCTTGCCTTGCGCAACAAGCTTGGCGAGCGCGGCTTGGACGATGTAGGGAGTGCTGACTTCAAAGAAGTTTCTTAGGGCGTCGCGGCTTTCACTTCTGCCGAAGCCGTCGGT
This sequence comes from uncultured Alphaproteobacteria bacterium, assembly GCA_964587105.1. Taxonomy (GTDB): domain Bacteria; phylum Electryoneota; class RPQS01; order RPQS01; family RPQS01; genus JABWCQ01. The sequence continues at coordinate 123,371 of CAZPKG010000006.1, forward strand.
GCCTAAGGAATGGAACTCGCCCGGAACCCAATTACGAATCAAGTCGCTTTGCGCTTTCATGTAGTCACTCGCGGCAATGGTTACATCCGCCGCGCCCTTTAATGCGCTCGTGATGAACGGCACCTTAGGTGTCTCGGTCGGGTTCAGCATGTTGTGGCGTTCGCAGGCGAGCGCGTCGGTGTAGAGATTCTTGTAGCTGGTGACCGAATAGACATCCGCCGCGACGCCGTATTTCTCGGCCAAGACTTTTTGTGCTTCCAAAACTCCGAGCATGATCGAGCCTGAGCCGAACAGATTGACGCGCAGTTTGGCTTTCTTGTCTTCGGCCTTCTTATAGAGGTAAATCCCCTTCAGCACACCCTCTTCGACGCCCTTGGGCTGTTCGGGGTGGGTGTAGTTTTCGTTTTGAATCGTCAGGTAGTAGAAAATATCTTCCTGCTCCTGATACATGCGGCGCATACCGTCCTTGATAATCAGCGCGACTTCGTAACCGAAGGCGATATCATAGACCATCAGGTTCGGGCACGGCAATGTCAAAATCGGGCTGTGTCCGTCTTCATGCTGGAGACCCTCACCGTTCAGCGTGGTGCGTCCGGCGGTGGCACCCATCATAAAGCCCTTGCAGCGCGCATCTCCGGCGGCCCAAATCAGGTCGCCGATTCTTTGCGGGCCAAACATTGAATAGAAGGTGAAGAATGGAATCATGTTGAGGCCATGATTCGCGTAGGCCGTCCCCGCCGCGATGAAGCTTGACATCGAGCCTGCTTCGGTGATGCCCTCTTCCAAAATCTGCCCGTCCGTTGCTTCTTTATAATAGAGAAGCGACGCTCTGTCCACCGGCTCGTAGTTCTGGCCGATGCTCGAATAGATACCGACCTGACGGAACAACGCTTCCATACCGAACGTGCGGGCTTCGTCGGGGACAATCGGCACCACGAGCTTGCCCCAATTTTCGTCCTTCAGGAGCTTCGCCAAAATCCTGACGAACACCATCGTCGTGCTCAACTCGCGATCGCCTGAAGATTCGGCAAACTCTTTCCAGAAATCTCCTGCCGGAGGAGCCAGCGGCTTGACTTCCACCACACGCGACGGAACCGGCCCACCGAGTTTTTCGCGCTGCTGCTTGATATAGACGATTTCCGGACTGTCCTGCGGCGGCTTGTAGAACGGCGTCGCGGCAATCGTCTCGTCGGAAATCGGAATCCCGAAGCGCGTGCGGAAATGTCTCAACTCGTCGTCGTTCAATTTCTTTTGCTGGTGCGTGATATTGCGGCCTTCACCCGCTTCGCCCAAGCCATAACCCTTGATGGTCTTAGCCAAAATCACCGTCGGTTGACCCTTGTGCTCGACCGCGGCTTTGTAAGCGGCATAGACTTTTTCCGGATCGTGACCACCCCGGCGCATTCTCGAAAGCTGCTCATCACTCAGATGATCCACCAGCGCGCGCACCTCGGGGTCTTTGCCGAAGAAGTGCTCGCGGATGTAACCACCAGACTCAACCGTGTATTTTTGGAAATCACCGTCGAGCGCCTCGCCCATCCGCTTGACGAGTTTGCCGGTCTTATCTTCAGCGAGAATGTAATCCCAGTCATTACCCCAAATGAGCTTGATCACGTTCCAGCCCGCGCCTCGGAAGATCGTTTCGAGTTCCTGAATGATCTTGCCGTTGCCGCGCACGGGGCCGTCGAGCCTTTGGAGGTTACAGTTCACGACGAAGATCAGATTGTCGAGCTTCTCTCTTCCCGCCAAACCAATCGCGCCGAGTGCTTCTGGCTCGTCCGTTTCACCGTCACCCAAGAACGCCCAGACGTGCGAATCCTGATGTGGTTTCAGCTTGCGGTTTTCGAGATACCTATTGAAACGCGCCTGATAGATGGCCGTGATGGGTCCGAGTCCCATCGACACCGTGGGGAATTGCCAGAAGTTCGGCATAAGCCATGGATGCGGATAGGAACTCAAACCACCTTCTGGCCGCAACTCATGCCGGAAGTTGCGGAGTTGCTCAATGGAGATTCTGCCTTCCAAAAACGCGCGCGCATAGATTCCCGGTGACGCATGGCCCTGAAAGTAGATCATGTCGGCGCCTTCGGGGTGATTGTGCCCCCGGAAGAAGTGGTTAAAGCCGATCTCAAATAGAGTAGCAACAGATGCATACGTCGAAATGTGGCCGCCGATTCCCTCTTCGGCACGGTTCGCGCGCACGACCATCGCCATCGCATTCCAACGGATGATACTCTTGATGCGGCGCTCGATTTCGCGGCTGCCGGGGAAGGCGGGCTGCTTGTCGGCGGGAATCGTGTTCACATAGGGAGTCGTCAGCGGAAACGGCACGGACACGCCTTGCTTTTGCGCGTGAATTTGGAGCCATTGTAACAGCGCCTGCACTCTCTCGGGGCCGCCTTGCTGGAACTCGTAGTCGAGCGACTCAATCCACTCCTGGATCTCGATATCCTCCGGTAGGGCTTGGCCGCGATATGGGTTATAGGCCGAGCTTTCATGGATATTCTCCAGTGAAAGTTTTTCGTCAGCCTGTGTAGAAATACTCATTTAGGGGTCCTTTCCCAGTCTGTTTTGCCCCGTTTTCGGTCTCGCCGTGCGGGGTCGTTCTTGCTTCAATGCAACCTTAAATATACCCATTCCGCTCTCGAAACTCAAACCACAAGAAGTGGCATTTCCCCCGGTCCTCCGGGGAACGAAGGGGGGTCAAACTCTCAAGCGAAATTACAGGCAGTATGTCGTCTCGCGTTTTCCTATTTCAAATTTCCTATTTCCTATTTGCAAAGGAGGCGTTCCTCGGCAATTATTTTCAATCATGCTCCTTCAACTGACCGAATTTTTCATAGACAAATCGCATATTTTTGCTCAGTGAGCACGGGCTGTTTTGCCCCGTAAACCGATTTGCAGCGCGGCGGCACCCGCTGCGGGTGCCCCGCAGAGCAGAGGACGCAACTCACTCGCGTTTTTCGCTCAACTTACTCTGTTTCAATTACTTCTCGACTCGAACAACTCGCTTGAAACGCACATTTTCGTTCCCCGTGCGTAGCCCCTGAGTGCCCCAGAGGGAATTTATCAACACCGCTTCAGTGAGCTCTGCGTGCTCGTCATTGCTCGTTTGCAACTCAAGGGCATACTCCTTCGTTCTAATGATAGAGAATGCTCACACCCTCTTGACAAAAATCTTAGACTGAGTATATTTGCATGTGTGCTTTCGTGTGCTTCATTGAAAGACAGGTCGTGCCCTTACGGCACCTTTTCATATAGACGGTATCGGGCTGCCGCACAGCCTGAAATTGCGCTGGGGAAACCGCAGTTCTCAAACTCCCTTTTTCGGGCAATCAACTGACTGCAAGATAATCCCAACAACTAAAACCATCGAGCAAAGGAGCTCACACATGGCCACTGCCAAGAAGAAAGCCACCGCCAAGAAGGCGACCAAGAAGAAAGCTACTGCCAAGAAGGCGACCAAGAAGAAAGCCACTGCCAAGAAGGCCGCTCCGAAGAAGGCCGCTGCCAAGAAGGCGACGAAGAAGAAAGCTACTGCCAAGAAGGCTCCGGCTAAGAAGGCTGCGCCGAAGAAGGCTGCTGCTAAGAAGGCTCCGGCCAAGAAGGCCGCGAAGCGTAAACCGAATGCCGCGTTCATGGCTCCGATGCAGCCGTCCGCCGCTCTCGGCGAAGTGATCGGCAACAAGGCGATGCCGCGTACCGACGTCACCAAGAAGATTTGGGACTACATCAAGAAGAACGGTCTCCAAGACAAGGCCAATCGTCGCAACATCAACGCCGACGAGAAGCTGATGAAGATCTTCGGCAAGAAGCAAGTTTCGATGTTCGAAATGACCAAGCTGGTCAGCAAGCACCTCAGCGCCGCCAAGTAGTCTTAGTCCGATAGGATAGATTGAAAAGCCCCGCAACTCTCGTTGCGGGGCTTTTTGTGTTGTCTGATCTCCCCCCCAAATCCGTCTGCGGATTTGGGGGGATTAAGGGCGGCTTCTGCGCCGTGTAGCGGCAGATCTTGACCTGACGTGCGCAACACCCGCTTACGCAAGCAAGAACTACGACGACCATTCACAAGCCCAAAAACATTGCGGCGGCAGAGCCTGTCCTCGTAAGGATGTCTTCACCTGCCCCGCCTACCGAGAAGTGAAGGTGACGGTTCTGTCTCGCCGTTGTGGGTCTCCAGGCCCCCAATGGCGTGAAAAGAGTACAAATACAACTTGACTTTTCCATCACACTAAAATACCTTGACAATGTGAATCTCAAATTCCTGCATATACTCCTCGTGACACTTGGCACAGTAACGTTTATATTCTTGAGCGCCAAGTTCTGCCGAATCGAAACATTTCCGAAAGTAGGCGAAACGGTTCTTGAAGGTGTAACTGAATCGCTCTGGTCTGCGCTTCAAGACTCCATATTGTATCTGCCAACAGGCTACAACGGGATTCGAATAGTCGATGTTTCTGACTCCCGCACCCCCAAAGAAATAGGTAAGTTTCCAACCACCGGTTACACACGCCAAGTCGCAATAACTGGCGACGCATTGTGTGTTGCGGATGACTTCTTGTGCTTCCTTGATGTTTCCAACCCTAAACAGCCCACACTGAAGAGTTGTTTTCAGGGGCCAGAAATAATTAGATTTGTCGAAACTCGGGGGGATTTTGTTAGGGCAACATGCTCGAATGGCCAGCATCTCTATTTTGAACTGACCGACATTGTGAATCCAAGAGTGTTGATTGCTAATGACACAACAAATTGGTATGTTCCCGACTCCGTCGTGGATACAATTTGTACTTGCACCAATGAGGGGCTCGTGATTATCAGGCAAAGCAAATCACTGAGACCAGAGGTTTTGGGAAAACTGAAATTTAGATGGGGTTGTGAAGGACTCGCACAGTTCGGTACGGTATGTATTGGACTTAGCTATGGAAGCATGCAAGTGATAGACATTTCTAAACCTGAGTTTCCAAAGCGAATTGCAGAATACCGAGACCTTAAAAAGTTTGATCCCTTCGAAATCTACTCGTATGGGCGCTACGGGCTTGTCTGCACTCATTTGGCTGGCATATTGATCATTGATGTAATAGATCCTCAACGTATCAAAGTCGTTGGCAAGCTCATAGACGGTTTGCAAGTTGGTGAAGAAAGACTTCTTGTCTACCATCTTTGTGTTGTCGAGGACAGTAGCGTTTACGTAGCGGCAGGCAACCGAATCCTTATTTATGATGTTTCGAATTATGCTCAGTGACTTCCCCCCGCCGGCAACCAAACCCCTTACCCAAACGTTCAAATAGTACTGTTCCCTCCTCTTTCCCCCCTCCGGCCCTCGTGAAAAACGGTGCGAGTCGAAAAATCAAATTCATATTTAACAAATACTTCCGTATCGACAATTGTTAGGATTGTACGCAGATTATGGACTTAAAAATTTCTGAACAGCACGTCAAAAAGGAACGACTTTCGCGGAGATTTCGTATATTTTAGTACAGAATTAACTCGGAACTGCCATGAACCACCGCAATCGCTTTCTCGTACTTCTCGCACTGCTGCCCACGCTTGCACTTGCCCAATTTGTGTGGCAGGATAACGGCGTAGCCATTCGTCAGGGTGCGCATCTTGGGTGGAACGGTGCGGCGGTCAGTGCCGGAGATGATGTCGCACTCTTTTATTACGATTGTTTGCGCGACGGCACACGCGATGTTTGGGGCACGCGCATAGCACCCAACGGCTCGCATGTTTGGGGACAAGACGGCAGACTCGTTGCGGGTGACATTAGTGAACAGCGCGCGCCGGTTGTGGCCGCCTATCCGGATGGCAGCGTGCTTGCGGTATGGGAAGATTATTCGGTGGGTAGATTTCGTGATTTGAAAGCGCAGCGTTACAGCGCGAACGGCAACGCGATGTGGACGCCCGAAGGCGGAGTAGTGGTGGTTCAGCAGGAGCGCGATCAATTTGAAGTGAAGCTCGCCATCAATGATCAGGGCGACGCGTTTATCGTCTTCACCGATGATCGCCGGACAGAAGGAACGGATGCGCGCTTGAACAGCTACGCGCAAATTCTTACGGCAAACGGTGCGCGAGTCGGTCCGTTGGATGGCATTCAATTGCTAACGCGGCGCGAAGAATACAATCAGCCGCTCGATGTTGCGTGTGTCGGCAGCGATGCCTATATCCTGAACACGATGCCCGGAACGTCCAACGACTTGGTGATTCAGAAGCTCTCGCCGGACGGCACGATCGGCTTCCCGAATGATGAAGCGATTGCGACGTATGCGGATTTCGGTACACACCGATTGGCGGCGATACAAAACGGTTTGGCCGTGGCGTGGACATCACGAGTTACAGATGAACAGCACGGTGACGCGCGGCTGACCTTGCTCGACACAAATCGCAATCCGTTAGCAGGATGGAGCGCGGAAGGATTGCTGGTCGGCACAGGTTTCAACACCCAAGCCGTGATGAAGCTTACGGAAGCTCCCGACGGCGGCGTTGTGATTGCGATGGCGGATTACGAATTCGATTCGGATTTGTCCACGCTCACGCTGTCTAAATATGCGCGCACCGGCGAACTCGTGTGGGGGCCGGTCAACCTCGGAATTGCGGCGCTTCGCACGTCGCCGCTGGATTGGTATTGGGACGGCGACAACCTCGTCATGGTCAGAACCGAAATCGTGAACTTCACCGAGTACAGCGTGTTCACACAAAAGCTGAATGCGAACGGTGTAAAGCAGTGGGGCGAAGCGGGTAATTTGGTTTGGCATCGCGATACCAAGAAGATTCGCGCCGAAATCGAGAAACCGACGAACGCCGCCGCGCGCGTTGTGATTGCGCAGGGCCGTTCGATTGCGCAGCCGGAAAGTCTGTTTGTTGCCTCGCTGAACAGCAACGGTCAGCTTGCCGGAGAAGCGGAGTTTGTCAGCGGTGGTTGGACCTACGACAGCAACGATCAACGCGCGGCACGCATTGCCGATCAGAAGCTCGCGGTCATTTGGAGCGACAGCCGCACGTCACTAAATCGCGACGTGTACTTCCAATTCATAGACGGCAGCGGAGCGTCCTTGTTGGAGCCTGATGGCCGCAAACTTTCACCCGCCGCGAATTTCTCAATCTATGCTCCACCCGCCGTTGTCGCAGATGGGTTCGGTGGAGCGTATTTGGCTTGGATCGGCGATTCGATGGGACTGGGCAACACATTGCACGTTCATCGCGTCAATGAAGCCGGCAACGAAGTGTGGCAAACGCCTGCGACAATTCGCTCGCCCTATGGATTTCACGGACAAACTTACTTGATTCCCGATGGCAACGGCGGCCTGTTCGCAGCCTTCGCACGCTTCAACGACGCGTTTGTTGCGCGTATCGGCATAGCGCACATTAACGCGAGCGGTCAACTCAGTTGGGCCGAAGGTTATCACGAATTTCCCGGCGTACCCGGCAACGATCTCACGTTGACGACCGCCATCAGCGACGGATCGGGCGGATGTTATTTGTCCGGCATCACGGGCCCGTGGGTGGACACGCGCGCGATTCTGTTCCACATCGAAGCGGACGGAACATTCGGAGCAGGGTGGAGCAACGAGGGGCGCATTTACGGCGTACCCAACACACGCGGCCGCAACTCGAAATGTCTGTTAGTCGGAACGAACGTACTCGTGACCTACGAGCAACCGCAATCAGAATCGGCTTCAACCTATGACGTGCGCGGATTTCTGGTTAGTCCGGACGGAGCAGATTTGTGGGGCGCGCAGGGCCGCAGGCTGTCTCACGCTGACGGAGCAGTCGTTCGTCATCAACTGAGTTCGGATGGTCAAGGCGGCTTTTTCCTCGGCTATGAAGACTTCCGCAGCGGCAATCGCACGCACGCGTATGTCGCGCGCTACAACGGCGACGGTCAAGCGATGTGGGACAATCTCGAACGTCGCGTCTGCACATTCGACGGCGATCAATATGGCGCAACCTTTACAACCGACGCGAACGGCGGCGTATGGGTCGCGTGGGAAGATCAGCGCAACAGCGATCTCTACACCGAAATCGATCTGTACGGCACACATATTGACGGCAACGGCGATTTTGCGAGCATCAACGGGATCAATTGGCCTGCGGAAGGTACGCCGATCTGTGACGTGCCGACCTATCAGCAGGAGGCGGCGCTGATTCCGTGGGCAAACGGCAGCGTGCTGGCGCTGTGGAAAGATTTGCGTTCAAGCAATCCGGGCCGCTGTTGCGGCGCGGGAGCAGTCGGCGACCTGTTCAACAACGTATATGCGCAAGTCATCTCGGAAGTCAGTCTTGATGCGGATGATGATTCTGAAATCCTCTATCCAACATCCTTTGTCTTGTCATCTTATCCCAATCCGTTTAACCCAAGCACACAACTCGCCTTCACGCTTCCCCAGAATGCCAACGTGACGCTAACTATCTACAACGTGCTTGGACAAGCAACTGAAACTCTGATGGACGCGCCGCTTGTGGCAGGACATTACTCGTTTACTTGGAATGCGGACAACCGCCCAAGCGGAATCTACTTCGCCAAACTCGAAACCTCGACCGGCCTGTCAACCGTGCAGAAGTTGACGCTGCTGAAATAGCTTGTGTCAATATCACAAATGTAAAGCGGGGCGGCCAAATGGTCGCCCCGCTTTGCGAAAACGAAAGTGAATAATCTATTTTACCGACCACTCGCAATCTCTTCCGGAGAATACGACCAAGCGATTGGCTTCATAGCGCATACCGGTTACGTCACCTGTTGAGCGGCAGGTTTCGCCGATCTGTGAACCGCTGATAACGTCGTAAGGCGTGAAGGCTGAGCCGCTTTGGGCGATGGCAATCGTGTTGTCCGGTGACATCCACACCCGCTCGGCGCTGTTGATGCGTGCGAACACTTCACCACGTTGCACTGCGGTGTCAAAGAATCCAACATTCACAAGCGTCAGCGTTCCCGTATTCTCCCACACCCCTGCAATGGTGCAGGTCCTGCCGAAACCATAACCCTTCGACGATACGGCATACTCGCGCGAACCAATTTTCTGGTTGGCCGGCAAGCCGCCTTTCATATCGCACTCTTGCCCCTTCTCTTTCAGCAAATCATAGAACGAAATGCGGCCCGTGTTGTTGACGACTCCGCAGATGTTGCGGCACTCGACGGTTGAATTGAGCGTCTGTAACGCTTCAAACGAGCCGGACTGACGCACAACTTCGATTTCGAGTTCAATTTCCACGGGCTCTTTCATTCCGTAGGCCGAAGCTTGCAACACGATCGTGTGCGTGCCGCGATGTGCACGACCGAGTTCGGGTTCGACATGGACGGTCACAACTCCCGGCGGGTCGAGAATCACGGGCTTCACCGAAACGTTTAACCATTCAGGTGTATCACTCGCGGGAGCGAGTTGCACGGCATATTTTTGTCCGCTCTTCCATGATACGTTGACGGGAAAATCAGCGGCCATTCCCCACTCGACTTGCATGGAGGGTTGCTGCGCTTCGACGATTAACTCGCTTTTTTGTACGGTGCCGAATCCTTCCGGCGCGGATTTCGGGCCGCTGCTTTCGGGTCCCTGGCAAGCGCGTGTCAAAGCCGACACGGCAATGATCAGCATAGCAATGGATTTCATGATGTGCTCTCTCTATTTGATGTGATGAAATTAGTGTGGAGCGACCGCCGGAACAATGTACTCCTCTATAATCTTTTCCGGTTGCCAGAATTTGCCGTTACGAAAGTTTCCGGATGTCACGCTCACGACGAGATCAAGCAGCGGTATGACGGCGATGTATTGGCCTCCTGCGCCCCTGGCCTCATGTGATAGATACTCCTTGCCGTTTGCAGAATAATTTCTCTCCCACCAGAAATATCCGTAGCCTTCGTGCTTGTCGGAGTTGGCAAGTGTCGTGTGCCTCTTCCAAGACTTTTCAATCCACGACTTGCTCAGCACTTGCTTGCCCCTCCATGTTCCGCCGTTCAGGTAGAGCTGTCCGAACTTAAGCATATCGCGCGGGGACATAAACATTCCGCCTGCGCCGTAAGTCGTGCCTTCAAAATCTGTCTGCAACACGTAATTTGAGATACCCAAAGGATGAAACAGGGCTTCATCCATAAACAACTGCGGTTTGCTGTTCGTCACATTGCTCAGCATGACTCCTGCCAAACACGCGTTAGCCGAGCCATAGTTGCCTAAACTTCCGGGGTCGTTTAGCATTGGCGCATCAACGATTGTATATGCCCAATTCCCGGATTGCTGGTAGGCATCTTCGGATGCGGGTGACTCCTTATCCGTGCCAAAATCCACGGCGTCAATTCCAGAGCTCATCGTGAGCAGATGGTGCAGGGTAATTTGAGCCTTGCGAGGGTCGGACTCCTTTGTGCCTTGATAAGACTCGGGCAGATGAGCGTAGAGTCGCTCGGAGACGTCATCGAATAGTTTCGCATCAATCGCCGCGCCGACAGCTGCGCCGGTGAAAGTCTTTTGCGCCGAGCGCAAGTCATGCAAAGCGACAACATCATAACCGTCAAAGTACGCTTCGTAAATCAGCTTGCCGTGTTGGGCAACGAGTACGCTGTGCGTATTGGGCAACGCACCGGAGCGCACACTTTCTGCGAGGCTATCGAAGGTCTGGGCTTGTGTCTCGGAGGGTTCGGCGGTCTCCCACCCGTCATTCAAGCTTCGCGTGGCCTGTTGCGCTTTCTGCTCGAAATTCTCAGTTGTTTTTCGGAGCGGAACCGTTGCGGCGATTTGACCACCGACGATGAAGTCCAGTTTGATCTCGTCGGGACTCAAATATCCGCGCATGAAAATACCCGTGCGATAATCTTGAAAGATCAATGTGTCGCCGGACTTCTCGAAATTACCGCACATTAACTGCGGCGCGCGGCTGTCGCCGAGAATCAGGTAGGCTTCATAAGAATCGTCCTGCGCATTTTCAATACTCAGCAGTATCCTTTGATCCATGTTCTGAATGAAGAATGGTCGCCACGTTCCGGCAAAACTGCCCGGCAGCTGCGGGTTCTGTGGAGCTAACTCGACATGATATTGATGAAATCCCGATTGCACAAAACCGCGCAAACCTGCTGAATCACGAAATCCATCAAAAGAGAGATTGTCCGAGAACGTCGCGTGCGAATATCCGTTCGCTTCTGTGTACGGCGCTCGCAGATTGGCTTCACGGTTATGAATTTGCAACAGAGTTAGAGTATCGCCTGACAGGTTCAAAAAAACTTGAAACTCAAAAGGCGTGGAAAACTCACCTGCCCATCCGCCTTCAAAATTTTTCATATCAGCAGATGCGGTCGCAACGGCTACCAATAGCAGACAGATAGCAATACTCTTCACGAGACTTCCTTTCGGTTATGGTTGCAGGACCAGTTTCCGATTCAGTTCCGAAATATGTTCCGGTCCGATGCCGCAGCAGCCACCGATGATGTCGGCGACGGCTTTGATGCGCATGGCCCAGTCGGCGAACTCGTTTGGAGAGACGGCATGAGCGAGCGCGTTAGGATAAACGCCGATTAGAATGCCTTGCGGGAGCATCGTGCTGAGACTCACGGCAGCTTGCGCGGCGATTTGCGGAGTGGTGCAATTGATCAGCACGGCGGATGCGCCGTGATCTACAACTGCATGAACCGCATCTTCAAGCTTGTCACCGTTTAAGAGTTCGGTGGCTGATTTCAGAATGAACGATGTCCAGACTGGAATTTCGGTTTGGCGCGCGAAGTGTGTTGCAATCTTGGCTTCGCGGAGTGAGTTCTGTGTTTCGACAAGAATGATATCTACTCCGGCTTCGGCGAGCGATTGCGCGTTGTGACGATGCTCAGCTTGCAAAACCAAATCACCGGGCGCGAGTTCGGGGTGGTAGCAATCTTCAAGGGGAGCAATCGAACCTGCAACCAGACCCCCCCTTGCCCCCCCGTGAACGGAGGGGAATGCGGAGCGCGCAATTTCGACGGCTTGCTTCGTGACTTCTTTGGCGCGCTCGGGAATGCCGACTTTGGAAAATACCCATCTTGTGGTACGGAATGTCGCGGCCGTGAGGATGTGCGCGCCTGCTTCGACATACGACTGATGAACTGCGCGAACCTGTTCGGGAGCCTCCATGACGGCCTCGGCGGTCCAGAGCGGGAGCTTACAGGCGACGCCGTTGCGCTCGAGTTCGGTGCCGAGTGCGCCGTCGAGGAGAATGGGTCGCGCCGTCAGGCTCTGCACGGCTTGCGGGGTGGTCGCAGGGATTGCGCGGTTCAAAGGGTGTTAACTATTTGTTTTTATTAGTCGGAATAGGGTTTGCAACTGGAATTGTAAGTGAAATCCGTCCCGTGAGTTACGCACACAACGTGCAGAGTGAGATTGCTCTGGGGCGGCGAATTCCGTATCTTAAGTAATTGCAACTGCTCGAATTTGCCGAAATAAGATTAGAAAGGCAAGGTGGTTGCTCCATATTTGAGGCAATCTCATGGACAGTATTACAATCAGAAGAATCATCGAGCTTGTCTCAAATGGACAATTACGAGTGCCTGCGTTTCAACGAGGCTTTGTTTGGGACTCCGATCATGTCGCGTTCTTCTTGGACAGCGTCTTCAAGGGCTATCCATTTGGGTCTGTTCTGCTTTGGCGAACCCGCGAAAGCTTAAGATTCGAACGGCAACTTGGTCCCTATCATCTTCAGGAGCGCGACCCAGAGTATCCTGTGGATTATATTTTGGACGGCCAACAACGCATAACTTCGCTGTTCGGAGTATTTCAAACTGAGTTGGCTGCTGCACAACCAGACGCGCGATTTAACGTTTTTTTTGATCTTCGTGCGAACGCAGATATTCAAGAATCACAATTCGTAAATCTCAATCCAGATGACTATGACAGGCATCGGTATTTCCCACTTAACGCTTTATTCAACACTGTGAATTACCGCCGGCTGACTCGTGACTTCACAGATGACGAAGCGCGTTCAATTGACCGACTTCAGGAGAAGTTTAAAGAGGCAACCATTCCCGTACAAATAATAACAACAGAGAATCGTAACACAGTTGCCATAGTCTTTGAACGCGTTAATCAACGAGGTGTTGAACTTGATACATTGCAACTTTTGACTGCTTGGACATGGAGCGAAGAATTTGACCTCCAGCGCCAGTTCACAGACCTGAGGATTGACATTGCGCCATTTGGTTTTGAGGATCTTGCAGATGAAACAAACCTGATTCTGCGGTGTGTATCTGCCGTGGTCGCAAGTGATCCTTCGCCTGATAGGCTCGTAACTCTGAATGGGGCCGACGTACGAGGTAGATTCAAGGAAGTTGAGAATGGTATAAAAGGCGCGATAGACTTTCTTCGTAACGAACTAAAGGTTTACTCAATTGATCTATTGCCTTATAGAACTCTTTTAGTGCCATTGTCTGTCTTCTTTGCAATCCCAGGAGCCGAGCAAAGACGATACACAGATACACAAAGGAGAAGAATTGTTCGTTGGTTTTGGCGCACTTGCTTTGCCCGAAGATATAGTGATGCTGTTCTGAGAAACCTCACAACAGATATTGAAGAAATGCTACATGTCCGCAACAATCAAGAAAACTCACTAGGTGACTTCACGGCAACGGTGTCTCATGAATTCTTTATGGACCATGAATTTAGGATTAACACTGTTGCATCGAAAACGCATGTTCTCTTACTTGCCCAAAGGAATCCTCGCTCGTTCATTTCGGGAGCTTTAATTACGCTTAGCGATGTTCTTGCTCGCTACAATAGAAACGAGTTTCATCACATTTTCCCGAAAAGATTTCTAAAAGACAAGGATATCGAATATAGTCAGGATTGTCTTGCAAATATTTGCTTTATTTCTAGAACCGACAACAATCAAATAAGCAGCGATTCGCCCAGCACCTACAGAGCAAAAATGCCAGAAGACATCACCGAAATTCTTGACAGCGCATGTTGCATGGAGTCGATGTTTGATGATGAGTTTGATCTGTTTGTACCAAATCGCGCGGAAATGTTAGCTACATTTGCAAACACTTTGCTCTAGTGCTTCGGGGGTTTACATTTACTCGTTCCGTGCCAATGATTTCTCTAAGCACGGCAAGGTTTTATTGTTGAAGTAATCGCTTGTTGTCCGAACTTGCAGAAAGGCAAGGTGGGCGATGGGACGGCTTTCAATTGTTTTGGCGCTGTTGGCGGCGCTGGTTTCTACCGATTGCCGCGACAAGGATACCGGCGAGCAGGACAGCCCAGCCGACGGGACGGCTCTGGATTTTTGGATTGAGTTGGTGGACGGACCGACGTTTCATGCCTCGAACTACTTCGGCTCGGTGGTTCTTATCAATTTCTGGGATACATGGTGCGGGCCGTGTCAAGACGAACAGCCGGATTTGAACCTGCTGTATAACGACTATCTCGACGACGGTTTGCAAATTATCGGGGTGTCGTTTGCGCGCAACGGTGTGCCTGCGGTGGCAGAATACCTTGAAGAGTATGAAGTGCCCTATACATCGGGGATTATCGGATCGAGCGTTACGGGAGCGCTCGGCACTCCGGCGGTGATTCCTTACACATTTATTATCGATCGTAACGGTGAAATCGCGCATGAAATTTCCGGCAGTACCGATTACGACGAATTTGTTTCTCTGATTGAACCCCTGTTAAGCAATTAACATCTACACGATACATCACACATGTTCCTGATCACAGCACTACTCACTTTGCTTTTAAGCTTGCCGTTATTCGCGCAGCAGCCCGTCCGCCAACTCAACTTGGGCGAACAGCTTGCTCCGTTTAAGCAATATTACGAATCGCGCGAACAATGGCCGCGCTCGCACGGCTGGAAACCTTACAAGCGCTACGAATACGATATTCAACAGCGCGCCTATCCTGACGGAATTATTCCTGCCGGAGCGCGCTGGGAAGCTTGGAAAAACATGGATCGTATGCCGCGGGTCCCGCTCGACGAACCGTGGACGCCACTTGGTCCGTTTAATCACGGCGGACGCTCGCGTGTGATCAGATTTCATCCGGACAATCCCGATATCATGTTCGTCGGCTCGGTTGGCGGCGGACTTTTCCGCAGCGATAATCACGGCGAAAGCTGGTATCCAATTACGGATCAACTGCCTAATCTCGCGATTGGCAGCTTTGAAATTTCACAGTCGAATCCGAATATCATGTTCCTCGGAACGGGTGAAGGCTATTTCAACGGCGACGGCATTGCGGGAATCGGTTTGTTGAAATCCATTGACGGCGGACAGTCGTGGACGATGACCGCGCTCGACTACAACTATTCGCAAGGCACGGCGATTTTGCGCATCAACATTGATCCGCGCAATCCGGATATCGTGCTGGCTTCGACCAACGAAGGGCTCTATCGCTCGACCAACGGCGGCGATGATTTCACGATGGTTCGGCAAGGGAACATCAATGAACTGAAGCGCGATCCGCAGAATCCTGATCAGCTGTTGTGCGCGGCGGGTTATCCCTACGGCTCGGGCTTGAACGGAATTTATCGCTCAATCGACAACGGCTTGACGTGGCAGGGCGCGAGCGTAGGTTTGCCGAATGCTTCAATTATTGGCCGCATCGTGCTTGACTATTTCCGCGAAAATTCACTCGTGGTCTATGCCGGAGTGAGTGGAGATTTTGATTTCAACGGCTCGGAAATGATCGGCGTCTATCAATCTCTTGATAATGGTCAGACTTGGGAGCGCATGTCGAGTGACGATGAGCCAAGTCATTACGCGAGTCAGGGTTGGTACGACATGGCGATTGCCGTTGACCCCGATGACGCGGCAACTGTGCTGAACGCCGGATTGGATATTTACCGAACGAATAACGGCGGCGCGTCGTGGTCACAGCGCTCGTGGTGGTGGCACAGCTTCGGCGCTCCGACTTTTTCACATGCCGATCATCACGAACTTGTTTTCCACCCCGTGAATACCGATGAAGTTTGGGCGGTCAACGACGGTGGTGTGTTTGCCTCGTATGACAACGGCGGAACGTGGAACGAAAGGAATATCGGCTACAACACTTATCAATATTATGCGATGGGCAACGCCACGCTCGACACATTGTTGGCGTATGGCGGAACGCAAGATAACGGCACATCAGAATATGACGGTGACGGCGATTGGGACATGGTGTTCGGCGGCGACGGCGGATATTGCGTCGTAGATTACACGAACGATAACGTGGTGTATGTCGAATGGCAAAACGGACATCGTTCTCGCACGGACGACGGTTGCCAAAGCTTTAGCGACATCAATCCGGGTATTACCGGCGACGGGCCGTGGGTGACGCCGATTGTGCAGGATCCGTTTGCACCGAATACGATTTACACGACCACCAACGGCGGCGGTGGCGGTGTTTGGATGTCGCCAAATCAAGGCCGAAATGGAAATTGGACAAGCCTCGGTACGGTTGGCAACTCAAACCAAGTTTTGGCCGCATCATGGGCGCAACCGGGCAGGCTCTATCTTGGCTCAAGCAATCTCGTGATGCGTTACGATGGAGTTCCGGGTCAATGGACGAATGTCACGGGCAATATGCCGAACACATACGTCACGCGCGTCACACCCGATCCGTATGATCCAAACACGGTGTATGTCACGAAGTCGGGTTTCTCCGGTGGACATGTTTGGAAGTCAACTCAAGGCGGGACGGTCTGGACGGACATCACGGGCAATCTTCCCAACGTGCCGTGCAATGACGTTGTCGTAGATATTAATGATCCTTCCGTGCTCTACGCCGGCAACGACCTCGGCGTATTCCGCTCAATCAACAACGGCGCGACGTGGGAAGTTTTCGGCGAAGGTTTGCCGGTCGTGCGCGTGGATGATATGGATATGCAGACGCAAACGGGCAAACTGCGCGTCGCAACGCACGGTCGCGGGATGTGGGAAGTTCCGACGGGGTCGGTAAGTTTTTCGATGCTGTTTCCCAACGGCACCGAATTGCTTCCGACAGGCTCCAACATTACATTGCGCTGGTCGGGAATTTCTTTCGGCGGTAATGTAACTCTTTCGGTCAATCGCAGCTATCCCGGCGGCGCTTGGGAAACGATTGCGAACAACATCGCTAACGACGGCGCATATGCGTGGATCGTGACCGGACCTGAAACTCAACACGCTCGCTTTCGTGTGGTTCATGCAACGCAAGGAGATTTAGCCGACACGTCTAATGCCGACACGCGCATCGCCAATCCTGGCGTGGTAATCGTCTCGCCTAACGGCGGCGAAACGGTGTTCACGGGTGTGAACGATACGATTTGGTATCAGCGGACGCTTGTTGAAGGTTTGGTGAATATTGAAATCAACCGCGACTATCCGAGCAACAATTGGGAAATGTTGGCGGACAACGTCTCGAATCAAGAATTCTATTTGTGGCGCGCGCAGTTACCCGGCGGACAGAATTGCCGTTTGCGTATCACAAGCGTTGACCAGCCGTGGCTGTCCGATGAATCTGACGGTAATTTTGTGATGCGCGCTCCGCAGATGACGCTGACCGCTCCGAATGGCGGCGAAGTTGCGCGCATTGACACGCCGTTTGATATCACGTGGTCGGCGCCGGAACACGCGGGCGGATTTCGTGTCATGTTGAATCGCAACTACCCGAACGGATCGTGGGAATTACTCTCGCCGGGAACGGAGAATGACGGCAGTTTCGAATGGACGCCACGCGGACAGACGACCACAAACGCGCGCATTCGCTTGGCGACCGCACTCGATCCGCTCGGCACATACATGGAAAGTGCGGCCAACTTTACTATCGACGTTAGCACGGCCTCGACCAATCCGGTGATTCCTGCGGTGTTCTATGTCAGTCAGGCTTTCCCCAATCCGTTTAACCCGGTGACGAATTTCACGCTCGATGTTCCGGCCCGTATGCACGTCACGGCGCACATCACCAACGAACTGGGACAAAACGTGGCCACGTTGCTCGACGCGGAACGCGCGGCAGGCCGCTACACCATGACGTTTGACGGCAGCTCATACGCATCGGGCCTGTATTTCCTGCGCGTTGAGGCTGAGCAGTTTGTGATCACGCGCAAGCTCGCATTGTTGAAATAGATGACCAAACTTGCGGCGCGGGCGCAGAAGATCGCCGACGAACTCTTCAGACTCTATCCGCAGCCTGAATGCGCGTTGACGCACGAGGATGCGTTTCAGCTTGCCGTCGCAACGATTTTGTCCGCGCAATGCACCGACGAACGTGTAAATATGGTCACGCCGGTTCTCTTTAAGAAGTATCCGACTCCGAAAAAACTCGCGGCGGCAACACAGGAAGACGTCGAAGAAATCATCAAGAGCACCGGCTTCTTTCGCAACAAGGCCAAGAATATTTTGGGATTCGCGCGCGCAATTGTCGGAGATTACGGCGGCGTGGTACCTAATGATCTTGAAGAACTCATTAAGCTCCCAGGTATTGGCAGAAAGACGGCCAACGTCGTGCTCGGAACGGCGTATGGAATTGCCTCGGGAGTTGTGGTGGATACGCATGTTACTCGGCTCTCGAATCGCATGGGCTTCGTTGACAACGAAGACGCCGTTAAAATCGAGCGCGAGCTGATAGCCTTGCTTCCGCAGGAGCATTGGATAACTTTTTCTCATGCGATGATCTGGCACGGCAGGCGAGTTTGCAATGCGAGAAAACCCAACTGCGCGGAGTGTACGCTGACAAAGCTGTGCCCGAAGGTGGGTGTGGACTGAAGTATTGTGAAATGATTAGACAAAGAAAACCCCGGCTCATCACCGGGGTTTTTCAATTCTACGGGCGGCACGCCTGCCACTCCTACAATAACTACTGCTCTAAAATCTGTCGCGGTTTCTGGCCTTTGCTCGAAAGCGCGTAGGACAGGGCTTCGATCTCGATGGCCATGTTCTCATTGCGAACAGCGACGCCTTTGGGAACGAAGATAGAAATCGGGGCGAAGTTCAGGATGGCGCGAATGCCCGCCTCGACAAGTTGATCGACGACCTTTTGCGCGGCGTGCGATGGCACCGCGACAACGGCGATCTTGATATTCTCTTCTTCGATGACTTCCTTCGCTTTGGCGAAATCCTGAATTTGCATGTCTCCCACCAAATGCCCGACCTTCTGCGGGTCGCTGTCGAACACAACTTTGATGATGAAACCTTGCTCGGCAAACTGCTTGAAATGCACAAGCGCCGTGCCGATATTTCCGACTCCGACGAGGCAGACGTTCCACGTGCGGTGCAAACCGAGAATCTTGCTGATCGCGCGATGTAGATCAACCACGCTGTAACCTAATCCGCGTCGTCCAAACGCGCCAAAGAATGAGAGGTCTTTGCGCACCTGTGCGGCGGTTAGCCCGTTAAGTTTGCCGATTTCTTCGGATGAAATAGTCGTTTTGTCGGCACTAAGCGCGTTTTGCAGCGTGCGATAGTACTTCGACAGACGTTTTACGGTCGCGTCGGAGACGTGATTGGCCGATTTTGACTTGGCCAGTCGCGGCGAACTCTTTTTACTCTTGCGAATTTTGTTTTTCGCAATTTTCTTACCGGCTTTCTCTGCAGCCATGTTCCTTCCTTACATTGCTCCCTTGCCCGAAATCACTGCCGCGAGCGTGCGCAGCAGAATGCGAATATCCAGCCAAAGACTCCAGTTTTCGACGTAATACAAATCATACGCGGTACGGTCTTCAATCGTCGTGTCGCTGCCGCGCAAACCGTTTACAACCGCCCAACCCGTCAGGCCGGATTTCACACGGTGCCGGTCAAGATAGTTGGGAATATACTCGGCGAATTTGTAAACGAATTCCGGCCGCTCAGGTCTTGGGCCGACGAGCGACATATCGCCGCGAAAAACACTCCAGAATTGCGGAATCTCATCGAGCGACCAGCGGCGCAGAAACTTGCCGACTCGCGTGACTCGCGGATCGCCGCGCACGGCCCAGACCGCTCCGGATTTCGCTTCGGCGTCAGTGCGCATTGAGCGGAACTTAATCATATCAAATTCGTGCCCGTCCATTCCGATACGCCGCTGCTTGTAGAAGAGCGGCCTGCCGCTGTCAATCAACACTGCAGCGGCGATCAAGGCATAAACCCACGAAAAGACAACCAGAAACAGCGCGGAAAACGTAAAATCCATGACGCGCTTGATGACATATCCCCATCCGGCCATCGTGAGCGTTTTCAATTTCAGAACCGGCTTGCCGCCAATTTCCGTTACGATCACACGCGAGCGAGTCACGTCAACAGCCGATGGCACATAGAGCAATTCCAACGGAGTGCCTTCTGCGGCTTTCACGACATCACCCATATGCGGCTCGTCATCGCTTGACGGCGCCAGCATGACGGCATCAAGCTCGTGCTCCTGCCACAAATTCCTGAGCATGAACACTTCACCGAGGCTCGGCCCACCCGAAATTGGCGAAGGTCCAAGTGCGCCAACCAACTCATAGCCGCGGCCAAGTTGGTGTTCGAGATTCTGCCACAGACGCGCGGCTTCGGGGCCGGTTCCCCAAACAGCGATGCGCTGTACTCCGATGCCGCGCTTGAACAGCGAACGGCGCATACGTTGGTAAACTGCTCGCCCGATGACAAGCGACGGAATCATCAGTGCAAGCGTCATCAAAAACACCAGCCGCGAATAGGTGAACTCGCGATAGAAGAAAATGCCCGCCATCACGAGACCCATCGAAAGAATAGATCCCCGAATAATGCGGCCGATCTCTTTTTCAAGCGGGATTGCCGTTTCCGTAGTGTATTGATTGGACGTCCAGCCGATCACAACATAAGTTGTCCCGAGTAGTCCGCCAAAGGCAAGGTACTCCAGCGCGCTCGGAACCCAGTACGAATGGAACACTTCATACACGGGTCCAAAAAAGCGAATGTAGAATGCGATAATTGACGCGACGAGCACTGCCACGAAGTCCATCAAACTTCCCGCCATCGGCAGCCAAAAGCTGGTCAACAGCGAGCGTTTGCGAGATGAACTCGTTTGCGATTGCGGCGTTTCTTGTTTGCGTTTCACATTCATCCTATCATTCACACGATTCTAACGGCAAACCGCCGCGTGCCAGCGACCTACCGCCTTAAATGTCTCCAAGGCTGCGTTCACGGCCTGTGCCTGTTCTTGATCAGTAAGCGCAAGGGAATCCAGCCACCTTTTGAATTTCTCCCAGTTGGGTCGCGTTTGGCCTTGATCGAGATTCAGGAACGCCGCGCCGTTTTCCGGCCCGACGCCGATGTTTCCACGCACTGCATGTGCGATGTACGCATTGCCATTGCGCGAACCACGCCGAACGTATTCGACTCCGGCAAGTTCTGCGAGTGAACTGATTTCGGGAAAGTCCTCCGGCGTGCGCAACATATCGCTTTCGCCTGTGAGAATCTCCATATCTTCGCGAATCAGCGCCGCTGCGTCAACATGCTCTGCAAAATACCCGTGCGTGCTCAGATCGTTCCGCAACCCAAATGATTGCACCGCGCGCAGCACGGCATGTTCAAATCCGTAGGCGGCCTTCAAGAAACTTACGTATGCGTCGCGGTACTCAGCCCGCTGCTTGTCCACGTCTTCGCTTTCCGTGCGCACCTTCGTTACGATGCGGCGGTTGACTTCCGAGCCGTGTTCTACTTCATGATGCATATCGTTGGTGGCCTCTTTCAACCGTGTTGAGAGCAAACCTGAGACAGGCTCGCGAGCCCCCATCTCCGCTATCGTAACTTCAGGCAATTGATGCACAGTTCTCCCCTGTGTTCTGATTTCAAAATCTAAACTTCCGTATCCAATTCCATTTCGCCGTCGTCCTCTTCATTGACGATCTTGGCGACGTCGGCGACTTTATCTCCGTTGTCAAGTTTGATAAGTCTGACACCTTGTGTGACGCGGCTCATCGAACGAATATCCTTTACGCTTTGTCGGATGACGACTCCCTGCTCGGTGACAATAATCAAGTCGTCAGAATCTCCAACCTCCTTCATCGCGAGCATCCGGCCCGTTTTGTCGGTCGTCTTCAACGCCAGCACACCGCCCGCACCACGCTTGGTCAAGCGGTAATCAGAGACATCGGAGCGTTTGCCGTAGCCCTTTTCGGTGATCGTAAGAATCGTGGAATCGCCGCGCACGACTATCATTCCGACTGCATCAACGGTCGGCTTCAACAACACACCGCGCACACCCGTTGCCGTTCGGCCCATCGCGCGGACATCGCTTTCGTTGAAGCGCACCGCCTTGCCTTCAGTGGTTCCGATAATGACTTCGTTGCCGCCGTCCGTGAGTTCGGCGCCTAACAGTTCGTCTCCGTCCTCAATATTGATCGCGATGATGCCGGTTGAACGCGGATTGGAAAATTCCGACAACGCTGTCTTTTTCACAGTGCCTCGTTTCGTGCACATCAAAACATAGCGGTCTTCGGAAAATTCCTTGACGGTTACGTAGGCGCGCACTTTTTCTTCGGCGCTGCGTTCAATCAGATTTACGAGTGCTTTTCCGCGCGTGCCGCGGCCCATCTGCGGAATCTGATAGACTTTAAGCCAGTAGCACTTTCCGCGATCGGTGAAGAACAAGATGTAATCATGCGTCGAGGCAATGAATAGCTGCTCGACCCAATCATCTTCCTTCGTCGTCGCTCCTTGCGAACCGCGACCACCGCGGCCTTGCTTGCGGAAGCCGGACACCGGGAAGCGCTTGACATAACCCGAATGCGAAATGGTCACAACCATCTCTTCGGGCGCGATCATATCTTCAATCGTAACTTCGGCCTCGTCTTCGACGACTTCAGTGCGGCGTTTGTCACCGTACTTCTCTTTAATCTCTTCGAGTTCCTTGCGGACGACTTCCAAACGCAACGCGCGGTTTTCGTCTTTAGCCAACGGTTCAAGCTCGGCGATTTTCGCTTTCACTTCGCGAATTTCGTCCATCAATTTCTGGCGCTCAAGACCCGTCAAACGGGCCAAGCGCATATCGAGAATCGCCTTCGATTGCTTTTCGGACAACCCGAACCGGTCGCGCAATTCCATTCCGGCAACTTCCGGAGAAGAGGCGCCGCGAATGATATTGATGACTTCATCAATATGATCAACGGCAATCTGCAAACCGTCCAGAATGTGCAATCTGTCGAGCGCTTGCTGAAGTTCAAATCGCACGCGGCGCAGTGTGACTTCGTTGCGGTGTTCGAGGAATTCGGCAATCATGTCCCGCAATCCCAGCACACGCGGCACGCCATGCACCAACGCGAGCATGATCACACCAAAAGATTCCTGCATCGGCGTGTGTTTGAACAGCGACGCCATCACGACTTCCGGCACAGCTTCGCGCTTAAGTTCGATTACCAAACGCATTCCGTCGCGATCCGACTCGTCGCGAATGTCGGCGATACCTTCAATCTTCTTATCGTTCACCAAATCAACGATGCGCTCAATCAAGCGCGTCTTGTTGACCTGATACGGAATTTCGTTGACGACAATCTTGGTGCGCTGATTGGATTTTTCCGGCTGTTCAATGCTCGCTTTCGCGCGGACGACAATCTTGCCTCGGCCCGTCAGATAGGCGTCGCGAATGCCCTGTTTGCCGAAAATAATACCGCCCGTCGGAAAATCCGGCGCCGTGATATGCTGCATCAAATCCGCACTGGTCAGCGACTCATCGCCGATCATCGCAATCGCGGCGTTGCAAACTTCGTTTAAGTTGTGCGGCGGAATGCGCGTAGCCATACCGACAGCGATACCGTCAGAGCCGTTGACGAGCAAATTCGGAAACTTCGCAGGCATCACCGACGGAATCATAATTGACTCATCGTAGTTGGGCACGAAATCAACCGTGTTCTTGTCAATGTCCGCGAGCATCTCTTCGGCGATGCGGTTCATACGCGCTTCGGTGTAACGCATAGCCGCCGCGCCGTCACCATCCACGGAGCCGAAGTTGCCTTGACCGTCCACGAGCGGATAGCGCAAACTGAAATCCTGCACCATGCGCACGAGTGTGTCGTAGATCGCCTGATCGCCGTGCGGATGGTACTTACCCATCACGTCGCCGACGATACGCGCGCATTTTTTGTACGACCGCCCGGCGCCTAAACCGAGTTCAAGCATACCGTACAAAATGCGGCGGTGCACGGGTTTCAAGCCGTCGCGCACATCCGGCAGCGCGCGAGAGACAATCACGGACATAGAGTAGTTGATGTACGAAGACTTCATTTCGTCTTCGACATTCACCGGGATGACCCGCGAGTCGCCGTTTCCGTTACCGGCTAATTGCAATTCCAAATTATCTTTGTCGGACATGTGTTAGTGTGTGTCGCTTTTCTTTAGAACTTACCCACCACTCGACAGGAACTATTTCCTGATTCTCTTATTGCTGCTCTCGCGTTCTCGTCCATACGATATAATCCGTCACGACGGGGTCAATTCCCGCATCGCGAAACAGAACTGCAATCTGTCCGCGATGGTGACACGAGTGGTTGTGATACTGTGTCAGAATATCCACCGCGCGAAAAGTTAAGGGGTCACCTTTTTGCGAAATCGTGTCAGCCGTAAACTCTTCAACCGGTTCCGGCAAGCTATTTAGATAGTCAATCCAAATCTGTTCATTGGATTGAATTCGTTTCTCAAGCGCTGCGGCGTCAAAGGGTGGCCACCACTGATACTCTTTGATGTGCTCGCCTTGAACGCGCCTTAACCAATACTCAGGTGTCGAGCAAATGTGCGCGAACGTATCGCGGGCGCGTTGGGCAACCGACGTTTCCTTCACAAGGGCTGCGAGCAGCTTCTGATTGGCCCACGCCTCGTGAGCAACGAGCTTAAGAAAATAGTCTCTCAAGTGCCTTCCAAATGTTGATACCACGAGAACCCTTCGGCCGTCAACTCTTTGGTGCGCATGACAATCTGCCCCGTGTGATACGAGAAATGCTCGACGACGTGGAAGATGTCCTGCATGATGACCACCTTGTTGTTCTGAATCACGCGTTGCTCAAGCAACAAGTAGGGGCTAATTCCTGCCAGCACTGCGCACGCTTCTTTGACGGTCTCTTCGAGATCGGTCAGAAGCATCCCCGTGCTCGGCGTTTGCGCTTCGTCATACGCGATCCGAAATTCCTGCGAACGAGTGCGAACATCTGGCTTGCCGCCGCAGCCGGAGATGATGTGTTGGCGCACGTTTCCGGCCAAGTGAAGCAACAAATTTCCAATCGAATTGGAAGCGGGATTAGGCCGCCACCAAATTTGCTTGTCGTCAAGCCGCTTCACGGCTTCTTCAATCTTGGCGTAAAACTCGCGCAAGAAATCCTGACTTGCTTTAAGAAAGAACTCCGAAGGCGTCTGCTTCATGTCTTCCCCCATTGTCTCACCTACAATTAATAGTCAAAGGCATCTTTCTCCTGTTTCCCGCCGGATGGCTCGAAACGGAAGTTGCTGTAAATTTCTTTTCCATCCACGTAGGTATAAACACCGATAGACGACTTATTGCCCGGCAGCACCTCAACCAGACGGTTGTACGCGCATTCCGCCGCGCGGATCATGTTTGCATAACCTTTTTGTTCAAACAGGTTGCGCAGGTGTGCGAGGATTTGCTGTTTGTTCTTGGATTCGGCAATCGCTTTTTCAAACGCGTCCCAGTTGACTTCTTCAACTTTTTGCCAGCCGCGTTTCACTTTGCTGTCGGACATCTATTTCAATTCCTGAATGTTTACTGGTTCTTTTTTGCTTCTTTAGCGGCGCGCTTGGCTTCTTTCTTGTCCATCTTATGCTCTTTCTTGTCCATCTTCAGCTCTTTTTCGCGCATCTTGTGATCTTTTTGCTCGACCTTGTTGCGCTTGAGTTCAAGCTTAGCCGCAGTTAACCGGCCGGTGAGGTCGGCAATCTCTTGCTTCAATTCAAACTCGCGCTTCTCTAAAGCAGTGCCCTCTTCGCGCAGTGCGCGGCGGCGAGCTTCAAGTGAATCAGCTTCCTTAGCAAGCTCTTCCTGCTTTGTCTGAATCGCGGTCGTGCTCTGGGCAAAATTCTGCGAAGTTCCTGCAAAAATCATCGCCGCAAACAACAACATGTACAACGTTTTCATCATGTGCTCCTTAATTTTCGCGGCGGCACCCGCTGCGGGTGCCCCGTCTCATTCCCTCCTGCTCGCGGGGGGGCAAGGGGGGGGTCGGTTAGTCGCGACCACTATCTCCGATTAACTTACTCTCTCCGCATCAGGAAAATCTCTCGACAACCCTGACCGAAAATCTGTCACCATCACAAACACCTTGCGGTGCAATTCTTCAACTTCCCCCGTGCGCGTGGCCACATCCCCGAATGCACGCTCAAGTTCAACCAGCGACTTGAACTCCATCGTAATGTGAAACTCCCCCAATTCCGCAGGTCCGAATCCCAATTTCCGCCGCGTCAATCTCCAAGAAGCCATCTCCCCCGACTTCAGCAAATACTCCATGTACGCGCGCAGATTCTCGACAAACTCAAGGTCCCGCCGCGATTCCTTCAGGTTGCACCAGACGTGGTAGATGTTCATGGGTCGAGAGGAATTACAAATGGCTTACTGAAATGTCTCTTTCTGCCTGTATCAACCGAGCAAGTACTGACCTATGGCATGCCTCGCTTGTTGCTTCAACGCAGAATAAGCCAATAATAGTATCTTGAGAGCCGCTAACTTTTTGTATAGCCTCGAATAGGTCAGTAATGCAATTCGACTGACTTACTTGCTTTGAATATGAAGCAATAAACTCTGCTGAAAGTTCCGTTCGCGATTGTTTTGCGATGCCAATACTCTCGTCTCGTTTTGACTGTATTTGTCGAAGCTCGCGCGTTGGTGCACAGCTCTTTATGTGTAAGTATGGGATTCTGAGAATTCCTAGCTCTGCTTGGAGGGCGGCGCTATTTACAAAACTATACTTAGCGCCACGCATCCCACGGTGCAATCTAACATCAACAAACACACCGACGCCTGCCCGAACAAGAGCATCAAAGAACTCGTCCTTGCTCCTTCCGTACACGCCTATCGTTACAATTCTCACTTGCTTTCCCAGTTTCTTCTAGAAATGCGTGGCATATCTAAACCATCAATTGAAATCTGCCCGCCGTCTATGCGCTTCATTACTTCACTTTGTGTAACACTTAGGCCGTCAGGGTCTATGTGCAAGACATTGACTTGCAGGCGATCTAATTCTATTCCGATGCACTTCGATCTGTGGCATTCCTCTGGTCGACCCTCAGAGCAAAGAATTGCTATTCTGTGTCCTTGCCCAGCGCCCCTTGCTAATCGTTCAAGACCTTTCATAAAATCAGGTTGTCGAGCAAGCTTTTCGTAGTCAACATGCCCGTGTGTAAGAACCTCGTCGGTCTTGGGAAATCCACCTAGTTCTTTCCCCATGTAAGCATATTTGATCTGCGCAGATGAACAAACAAGCTCCAGTGCTTCCTTGTCGAACTCCGGTCTATATCTTGAGTGGGGCACAGATCGAACATCGACCAAAAAGTCGATCTTATATTCATTCAAGTACTTCAGGAAGGTTTGGGTTGGAAGTTGACCAATTCCTATTGAATACAAATTATTCATTGAAACCACCCGGATAGCTGCAGATAGCTCTTTTTTTCGCCGCGGTCATCATCAGGTTTCCAAAGACCAGCGGTTGACAACCGAACAATCGTGCCCTTTTTTATTGATTGAATAGGGTTGGCAACGCCAACAAACTTGATTGCAAGATGCCCGTTGTTAGAAACGTAGTAAGTTGCATTACCACGCTGATCCAACCACAAATCAAATGGCAATCTCCAAAACGTGACTGAATTCTGGAGGCGTATTACCTCCGACTCATTTGCTGTCACATAACCATTTGTTGGGTTCACTACAAAAGGACTCGAGGTTCCTGTATACTTGAATGCTTCGGCTGCCTCTGTTGCGTTAGAAACTAAGCCAAGACTCTCAAGTAGCGCCAGCAACTCGGCAGATCCGCACATTCCCGTGTGTTTCCTATTTGAAACTACTGCATCTTCAACATGGTGCGGGTTCCTATCATTCTTTCTATGTGCATACTCAAGAGAATAGCACTTAAGCAGTTCGAATCCGTCGCTTTCTTCCCAAAAAGGAAAATCTTCCTGCTGGAGTCGAAGCGATTCGCCGTCTCTTGTGAGGGCACCTATACAGAGCTTAGAACCTGCTTTGGTTTTGCCAACAATTATTACTTCCTTCTTCATCTCTATCTCCTCACCACCGGGTTCTTCTCCCGCGCCGTCCCCAGCCACGCCAACACAACGCCGCCGACCGCCCACCGGATCGCGCTATCGACGATATTCACCAGCGCATAACCGCTCGTGAAGCTCCACCAAATCCACTGCTCAAGCTGAACAAGCGCGATGCCCACCGATCCCGCAATCGTGACAAACAGAACCTTCCCCACAAACGTCAGATTCGGCGCCGCCGCAAGCAGCCACAACATCAGGAACGACATTAGAACCAACACGGCGAAATCCAAAATCATCGGCATCGCCATACCGTCCTTGCCTTCGCGATGGAACGACATAAAAATGTTCGGCCCCTTCGCGCCTTTGTCCCAAGCTTCGTTCATGCGGCTCTCTTGCTCTTCAGCCGTTATCCCCTCGTCCAGCATTCCCGCCATCGGCGCAACATAAATTCCTGAGACCGGCGCCTCTTTCATCAAGACTTCGGCCACCAAATCTTCGTCGCGAAACGTGTTCATCGTCGCCTCGTGCCACGGCAACATCATATGCGAAATCGCGCCCCACATAAACATCGCCACACCCGCCAGAACTCCTGCCAGAATAAACCGCGCGCTCATGCTGACCTCCGAGGAAAAGTTGTGAACCTACCAACCGTTGCGTTTGCGCATTGCCGAAATCTGCGCGACATGGTGCTTGCAATGCCAGGCGGCGTAAGCAAGCTGTCGGTCGAGCACCGTCTCGCCGTTCTCGTTGTGTATAAACGTGCGCGCGAAATCCGCGTGTTTCATCGCCGACATAATCGCATCCCACCGCCGATGCAAACCGTCCAACATACTGAGCGTCGCTTCGACCTCAATCGCGATGTCCGGCGTCTTGATCCAATCGTCTTCTTCAAATCCGACGATAAGCGCCTTCTCTTCGGTCACGGTCGCTTTCGTGCGGCAATAGAAGTGAATATTCGCGTCACCCAAATGATGCACAATCTGCCGCACCGTCCAACCGCCCTCACGATGCGGTGAATCAAGCTGGCTTTCGTTTAGACCTTTGACCGCCGTCCGCAATTCCGCCGGATGATTGCGAAACACCAGCAACCGCTCAGCACACTGCTCCGCGCTCTCCATTCCAGCATAAAGAAACTCGCCGATAGGATATCTCAACGCCTCACTCATACACGCCAACTTCTCTTTTCTATTTCCTATTTTGCTCTACCACCCCATGCGTTCGCGCAATTTCGTGATGTGCGCGATATGGTGTAATCCGTGCCATGAATACAAACCAAGCAGCCACTTCACGTCCAACTCTTGTCCGGGCCGCTCGGGATGTGTAATCTTGCGGTCATATTGCTCCGGTGTAATTATTTCAAGCAGAAGCGTCCACTTATCGTGAATCGCTTCCAGCAGCTTTATCGAAACCTCCGGCTCCAAAAATCCATCCGGCGTGTTGACCCAGTTGGTTTGATTGTAGGGTCGAATCTCGTAATTGTCCTCGGTCAAAGCGAACTTTGTGCGCGTGTAAGCATTCAAATGCGAATCGGCGATGTGGTGCACAAGCTGCCGCACGGTCCATGCGCCTTCACGGTACGGCGTATCAAGCTGCTCCTTGTTTAGCCCCGCAATAGCCGCGCGCAATTTCGCCGGTTGCCCACGCAAAACCGCGATGCGCTCCGCGCGCTCGTCAGCCGTCGCCGGCCGCTTGCCGTCATACTTCCCAATCGGATACTTCAGCGCTTCAATGTCCATAAACTACTTTTTCTTCTTTCTTTCAGCAATCTGTTTTGCCAACAACTCAGACAATTCTCTGCACGTACAATGCTTCGCGTGCTCTTCGTGCCAATCTAATCTCTGATCTAACGTCGGATTCTTCGGCATCTTGTGCGCCAGATGCCACTCTTTGTTAATCTTTCCCATAAACGTAACCTATTTGAACATAAATAAAACGCGCCTGTCAGCTCAACTCGCGCTTAACAAGCGCCCCAACCATTTTAGACTCTCGTCATAGCGCCACTGCACGTTCATGTGACCGCCTTCAAATTCTTCGTGCGTGTGCGGTACCTCGGCTTCGGTCAATCGGGTCGAGAGAATCCGCGCACCCCACTGCAGGTGAAACTCGTCGTTGATCCCGCAATCAATGTACAGACCCTTGAGCTTCTTCAGGTTTTCGATGATGCGATCATCGCTCGCCATCCGCACAGGATCGTGCACCAACCACCGTTGCCACACGTCTTCGCGAATTTCGCCTGTCTGCAAATCAAACGGATAATCAAACCCGTACGGCGAATCCGGATTCGGCGAATAGCACGCCGACATCGCAGTGATATTCACGGCTTCGTTCGACACGCGCTTGCGCTGATTGCCGTAAAGTGCAATCATCTCTTTCGGCGATGCGTGCTTGCGCAATTCTTTCAGTGCGTTCGGAAACTCAGGCATATAGCCGTAATCGAAATAGCAATCGCCCGAATGCATGATGCACCAGCCAAACAAATCAGGATGCCTCGCCGCCAACACAAACGCGCCATATCCACCCGATGATTTTCCAATCACAACCGTTTGATCTGCCGTCATCCCCGCGCGATATTCGCGTTTCATCCACGGCAGAAGTTCACCGCAGACAAAATCTTCATAGTCCCCCGTTGCCGATGAATTGATATACTGCGCGCCGCCCAACCGCGTGAAACAATCCGGCATCATCACCACGCACGGCGGAATGACCTTCTCGTTGATTAGCCGCTCGATCCGCACAGGCAGCGGCTCCAACCACGCGCTCCAATTCAAATGCGTCAGGCTGCTGCCCGTAAACCCCGACAGCACGACCAACAGCGGATACTCGCGCGATTTCAAAGACCCTTCGGGCAAGTAAACCGGAGTCTCGCGCACAAAGTCATCTCCCAGCGGATTGCCTTCAAGACACCGCGAGCGATATTCTTCAATGATAACCTGTCCGCGAATTCTCATTTGATTCAGGTCTCCCCCCGCGCGCGGGGGGATAAAGGGGGGTCTGCGGTTACTTCATCAACACCAATTTCGTCACCGTTGAAGCATCCCCCGCATTCAATACGGCGAAATAAACTCCGCTCGGTTGATTGTTTGCGCTCCAATTGACAATATGCTCACCCGCATCACGCACACCATCCGCAAGCACAGCCACCTCGCGCCCCGTCACGTCAAACAATGTCAGCGTCACATCACTGCTCTTCGCCAGCGAATAGCTCAATCGAAATTCCGCGTTCCCCGGATTCGGATAAACCAAAAGCGAAATCTCCTGCGGCAACGTCACGCGCGGTGAAACATCTGTCCCTGTGCTTCCTCGTACTACCAGCTCAAGAAACTCGCCGTGATCGTTGAACACGCGGATGGCATTCGGAAAATCCCCGTCCACCACCGGAGTAAACGTCACCGTCACCGTCATCGAATCTCCCGGTTGCAAGAGAACGTCCTGCGTACAGCAGGTGGTTGTGTACGGCCCAATGTCAAACCAATCGCGCACCGACGTGTCTTCGTTGCCTAAATTTTTCAACACGACGTCATGCGAAACCGATTGTCCGACCGGAGCAAAAAACTCGAGCGTGTCTTCCGAAAACACCAGCGCCGCATCAGCCGTATCTGGATAGGCCAAATGCGAGCGCCACACTCCACCGCGAAAATCGGCGAAGTAGCCCGTTGCAAGCACGTTGATGTATCCGCCACTCTCGCGCGAGTAGCCAAGCTCGGTTATCTCGGCCTCCACTTCAAGCTCAAGCTCCCAGTTCGCGCCGCCGTCCGTCGTTCGCCACACCCGCCCAACCGCGTCGTCGACAATTCCGCCCGCGACATAACCCAACGTATCATTCAGCATCAGCGCCGCACGTAACGGAACATTCGTCTGCAGTGTGCGCTCCGACCACGACTGCCCAAAATCCGTCGTAAACCGCACCCAACCCGTCGGCGGATCTTCCAGCGCTCCGCAGATTATCGCGTGCGCACTGTTCGGTGCGAACGAAATGTCCGTATCTCCGAGCGGATCCGAAGCCGGCATCGTTTGCCATGAAAATCCGCGGTCAAGCGTGAGCCACTGGTGCGAACCAACCGCATAGGTAAAATTGCCGACGGTCGCGTGCTCTTTCACCCACGTTCCGGTGAAATGCTCGGACAGCGTGTCCCAATGCGTTGACGTCAGCATCGAATCGTTGCGATAGATTCTTGCGTCAAGGCCGGACAAGGCAACCGCGATATTTGAATCCGGCGCAATCACGCTCGTCAGCCAATGATTGGTGAGCAGAATCGTGTCGGGCCAGACCACATGCAAATTTCCAAATCCGCGCACGAGCCTGAGTACACCGCGATTTGTCTCAGCATCAAACACCGTGACGTAAATACTGTCGTGACTCTGTTCAGGACGAAGTACCGGGCGCCACGTAATATCCGAAATAAAATAGGGCGAGCGTAAGGATTCGAAAGAAGGCGAGAAGATCGGCGCGGGTTGTGGATCCATATTGGTCCACGAACGGCCGCCGTCTATCGAGCGGAAAATTGTATGCAGAGTAGCAATGAACACGCGCCCTTGATTTGCTTTGCAAATCCCCACCGGCACGGCGCCGTATTGGTCAGGGCTGCTCACTTGCGCGTCGTAGAGCGTTTGCACATAGACCCAGTTCTCATCAAGCGCACGCGAGTTCTCGCGCGGCACGTGAAACTCCGGCATGACGTCGGGCTTAGTCGGCAGCATCTGCGGTCCGCGAGCGAATATTTCGCAAGCGCACAGCAACATCGCAATCCATGTGCAGACGGCAAGCCGCATGTTCAGGCTCCTCTTAGAGTCTGTATCGTGGTTTGGGCGGACAGGCGCGCAGGTAAACGAAGATCGCGGCGGCCAGAAAACCTAAGTTCTCCATGATCTTGTTCCAGCCGACTTTCGTCGCCAGCGCGGCGGATGCTTCCGAATTTCCGAAACAGCCGCAATCAATGTTCAATCCGCGCAAGACTGCCTGCAAAATCAGCACGGTAAACAGCGCCATCAAAAATGCGATGACGAGCGCCGCTCCGCGTTTGAATTTGGGCAGGAAGAGACAAACAGCCGCGACCGCTTCCAAAGCGGGCAGGAACATCGCGGTCAGATAGACATAATCCATCCCCACAATCGGCAGGCTGACTTTGTAGTTTGTAATCGACCGTGCGAAGGCCGCCGGGTCGAGCAATTTGGGCCAAGCGGCATACAAAAAGAGTCCCGCCAAAAGCAGGCGAAAGGTCCAATCGAGGCCGGTAAATATCTGCTGGCGCAGGCTTCTGTTCATAGCTTTTTAGTATAATGTAATATTTTCACAAAGTCAAGCGAAAGTACCTCTATTTTCAAGGATTTACGAGCAATTTTAGGCGCGTTTTTAACCCCAATTCCTCTCCTCCATTTCCCCCTCCGCCAAACCCCCGCCTTGACATTCGCCCCCAACCAAACTACCTTGTTAGAACGCCCCAAAACCGCTTCCGGTTCACCCATGATATTCCGTCGTTACATATCTCTTTTGATATTCCTTCTGCATTCCCCCCTGCTCGCGGGGGGGCAAGGGGGGGTGTTCTGGATCGCAAACGAAGGCCAATGGCAAGGCGACTTCCAATTCAAATGCGAGGTCGGCTCCACAATCTACTACGTCACCCCCCAAGGCATGACCATAGACCTACGTTCCTATGTAGGGGCGGATGGCAATCCGCCCGCGCCGGGCAACTTCGACCCTTTCGCCGAGCGGGGATTTAGCGAAGCGGTTCCCCGCCGGAAACCGCAGGTCCGCGGCCACGTCATTCAAATTCATTACTGGTCTCCCCCCGCGAGCGGGGGGATAAAGGGGGGTCTGCCTGCTATCGGCCAAAACAAACCCCCACACTATTCCAACTACTTCTTAGGCCGCGACTCCACAAAATGGCGCAGCAGAGTTGGCCATTATGAGAATGTCATCGTCCCCGAAGTTTGGCCCGGCATTGATATAGAATACCGCGCCGACCAACAAGGTGTCGAAACCATCTACCACGTCAAACCCGGAGCCAACCCCGCTCAAATCCAAATGGAGTATCTCGGCCTCGATGCGCCATTGCGAGTTGATGCACAAGGCAATCTAATTCTTTCAACATCACTTGGTGATGTGAAAGAGAAAGCGCCGTTTGCGTTTCAGCAAGATGCAAGAGTGCAAAAGCGAGTGGATGCGGGTTTTCAAGTGATTGACGCGACACAAGTGGGGTATGATGTGGGTGCGTTTGACACAGGGAAGGAATTGGTGGTGGATCCGCTGATTTACAGTACTTTTTTTACAACCGGTCCCGTTGACGGTGTTCGCGACATAGCGATCGACGTTTTGGGAAACAAGATCATCACTGGACGAACAAGTAACCCGGAGTTTCCTATTACACCCGGAGCGTACTGGCAGGATGCACCAAGCGAATTCGGGAATGCATTCCTGTCAAAGTTAAACCATCGTGTAGATAGTCTGCTTTACTCGACATATTTTCCAATTGGATCAAACTCGAAACTCCTTGCGGCAGAAGACGGATCGGCTTGGTGCATCGGATGGAATTACTGGGAGGACTTTCCACTAACAGGCAATGCTGTTGATTCTATAAGTGAGGATTTGGAACTTGCGATTGTCCACATATCCTCGACGGGAGATAGCCTACTCTTTGCATCCTTTTGGGGTGGAAATAACCAAGATTACGTGTCCAGCGTAGAATTTGACCGAAATGGGTTGATCTATGTGTCTGGCACTACAAGGTCCACTGATTTGTATACATCAGAAGATGCCCTTAGCAGAACACTTCCAGAGGGTAGGAACGCGATGTTGTTCATTATTGACCCAACTGACTATTCGATTCGCTACTCCACATATTTCCCGACGACGATCACGCCTGCAAATACGCATGGGGGGGCTATCAGCCTTCTGGAACCCGGCCGGTTCTGGTGGTGCGGCGGAACTCAGACAGGGGGATTACCTATAACACCAGATGCGTTTCAACCGGAATTTATTGACACATCGGGCTGGGAAAGAACAGCACCGTTTTTTTGTTTGTTAAACGTCTTCACGTCCGAAATTGAGTACTGCTCGTACTGGGGAAACATGGAAGGTGAATGGGGGGATGAAATACTCAATGTGCTTGCAATTGACTCTGATCGAGTCCTGATAAATGGCTCTACTCGTCTTCCTGATTATTCGCTTCCGCCCGGCGGTTTTCAGCAATTCCATGCAGCCGACCAAAGAAATACCTTTATTGTGAGGTTTAGCCGTGCCAATCAAATCGAAGCAGGTACATTTCTTGGTGCACAAGGTGCAATAGAGTTGGGAATCAGTTTACTACTTGAAGACTCATCTGTCGTCCTAGCCGGAACCACCGAAGCAGCAGATTTCCCGCTGACTCCAGATGCAGATGATTCAACCCACGGCGGAGGAGAATTTATTCCGTCCGATATTGCAATTGCCCGCCTGAGCCCGGACCTTTCTACACTTCGTTACGGTTCCTATCTGGGTGGCAGCCAAATGGAAACGGCACTGGATATCGCATTGGAAAACAACACGGTATGGGTTGTCGGAGAAACGGAGTCATGGGACTTCACTACGACTCCAGATGCAATGTATCCGACATTCGACGCGGTTGAACTTGGATTTGTGTCCGGATTTGAATTCTTGCCAAGTGAAACGCACCAACCGAACTCATCAGCAGTTGTACAAGCTCCAAGCATGTCCGCCTACCCCAACCCCTTCAACCCCACAACAACTCTCGAATTCACATTGCCCTCAACATCGAACGTCGAGCTAACAGTGCACGACATCTTAGGCCGCGAAGTCACGCACGAAAATCTTGGCCGACTCACCGCAGGTCAACATGTCATTCACATCAACGGTTCCGAGTGGTCGTCAGGAATCTACTTCGCCACTCTCAAACCCCCCGCACGATCTCAAACAACAAAACTCCTGTTGTTAAGATAAACAAAAAAGCCCCTAACGGGGCTTTTTCATATTTCCAATTTCTAATTTCTAATTTTCTCCGCCGCCCGTCTCAATCATATCCGTCTCCTTGGACCACTCGGCCCAACCGCCGGTAAACACAGCCAAGCGGCCGTAACCTTGTGCGAGCGCGAACTCGGCCAAATCGTGCGACAGATGACAATCCCCGCCGTCGCAATAGATAACAATCAAATCATCTTTCGGCAGCGCGAGAAACTTATCGCCGTCTTGGTCAATATGATCGAACGACACGTTGATCGCGCCCGGAATATGTCCGGCTTTATACAGCGTGTCCTCGCGCGCATCCACAAAGTGAATGTTGCTCTTGTTGCGCTTCATATGCAAAACCATCGTCGCGGCCAAATTGATTTCATAAGCCGAAGTGGATTTCGCGAACGCGCTGTCCGGTTTCGCCATCGCGTCGTCGGCGATGCTGATCGGCGGCGCAACCAATTTAATCGGCTCCCAATGTCCCCAAAACGGCAAGTCGCTGTGCGTCGCGACACGTGCTCCCAGCCCCAGCAGCACTGCGGCAATCATCAACGTCGAAAGCTGTTTTCCTAAACTCATGGTTCCTCTGTGGTTTCTAATGCGCGCGAAATGTCTATGCGGTTGACGAGATAATCAAACGCCTCGTCAATGTCGTCGGTGATGAGCACGAGATTCATGTCATCCGCCGAAATAACGCCCCATTGAATCAAAGATTCAAAGTCAATCACACTATGCCAAAACTCGCTTCCGAACAATACGATCGGCAAATTGCGCCGGATCTTTTGCGTCTGCACGAGCGTCAAGCATTCAAAGAGTTCGTCAAAGGTTCCGAATCCGCCGGGAAACGCCACCAGCGCGCGCGACAGATATACGAACCAATACTTGCGCATGAAGAAGTAGTGAAACTCGAACGTGTACGGCGGTTCGAGATAGCGGTTGACGCCTTGCTCGTGCGGCAGACTGATGGAGAGTCCAACGGTCTTCGCGCCGATCTTCTGCGCACCACGGTTAGCGGCTTCCATCATGCCCGGCCCTGCGCCGCTGCAAATCACATGGCGGTCGCGCGGGTCAGGCATCTGCTGATAGTGTGCCGCAAGTTTCGCAGCCAAACGCTCAGCTTCGTGATAATAGTGCGTCAGCCTGCGAAACGACTCCGTGCGTTTGTGAATCTTCTCCGGAGTGATGTTGCGCTCTTTGGCCCACGATTCATTCAGCTTCGCAAGCTGCATATCAAGCTCTTCTTCCGGCACCGAGCGCGCCGATCCGAAGAACACAATCGTGCTGCGAATCTTTTGCAAACGAAGCCGCGATTGCGGCTCAAGGTACTCGGCCAGTATCCTTAATGAGCGTGCGTGAGCGCTGTGCAGAAAGCGCAGGTTCTCGTACGCTTTGGGATGAAAGTCCTTATCGCTTTCAATCAAATTGCTAAATCCTTTCCCACCCACGAGTAACCCCGCAGGTATTTACTAAACCGCTCAAAATGCGCGATTGTTCCGTAATTTGCTAACTCTATATTCTTGTAAACAATTGTTTTTCAAAACTCTGCCGGCAGTTGCTGAGCATGATTACCCATTCGATGCCTCCAATAATCGCTTGCAAGCGAAGCGGTTCCCCGCCGAAATCCGCTTTCGAATCTCTCGCGGCGGCACCCGCTGCGGGTGCCCCATAACTTATTTGAGCAGCACCATCTTCCGCGTCTCCCCAAATTCCCCCGCTTCCAATCTGTAGAAATACACCCCCGATGACTGCCCGCTTGCATCATATATAATAGTGTGCGGCCCCGCGTTCATCACCCCGCCCGCAAGCTCCGCCACCTCTCTCCCCAACACATCATAAACCTTCAAACTCGTCTGCATCGCGCGCGGCAAATCAAATCTGATCTCTGTCGTCGCGTTGAAGGGGTTAGGGTAGTTCGCATGCAACACAATTGACGACGGCAACTCACCCGTCGGTGATGTTGAAACAATATCAGGAGTCGTGCGCGTAAGGCGAACAACTCGCTCATCGAATTCATTGTAAGCGTAACCGGCGATCACATAACTTCCGTCCTCAAGCGTCAGAATGTTTGTGGCGATCTCACGACCAAACGGGCTTTCAGGACAACACTCTTCCCAGAATTGCTCTCCTGAGCTATTCATTCTAAACCAGAACGGGCTACTGGGTGATCCGTTTCCCCCGATGCCTGCGATTCCGCCATCTTCTGTCCAAGTCAGTTCTTTCACCCACATCGAATTAGGTGAACTCAAGTCTGATACCAAACGGCTCCACAAACTATCGCCTTCAAAATCCAGCTTCACGACCCAACCGTACATCCGCGATTGAACGTCCATTGATCCAGAGACATATATACCATCCGACGCCCACATTCCACATTGAAGATTCCATACATCATACTGCTGGTTATAATCAATTGGATAAATTCTTTCCCACTCAAGTTCGCCAACCGGATCAATGACGGCAATCCATGAATCTAAATGATAAACTTGCCCGACTTCTCCCTGAATTAGACCAACCAACAATGTCCTACCCAATTCGTCCACTTCCATGTCCCACGCTCGCTCGCCAAGTTCGGGTTGGCCGTAATTGAAAGTCCAGACAATTTCGCCATTCAAACGATACTTTGTCAAGACCAAATCAATATCATCGCCCGTTTCAATCAATCCTTGCAATATATAACAACTGTCCGGCGTTCCCCCGACATTTACCCACCACACGCTGTCAGCAAATTGCCGCACGCCGACAACGTCAC
Organism: uncultured Alphaproteobacteria bacterium; assembly: GCA_964587105.1. Lineage (GTDB taxonomy): Bacteria > Electryoneota > RPQS01 > RPQS01 > RPQS01 > JABWCQ01. Next base: position 162,146 of record CAZPKG010000006.1, read on the forward strand.
CTTCCTGGGTAATCTCGTACAATTTTTGTGACTCATTATCGAGAGGTCCCTCTTCGTTCGCAGAGTCGGCCAAAACAATAAAGTTACCGTTCGCAAGTTTCGATGCGGACTTACTTCTCCCAGAGAAATCCGCTTCTTCAAATGACATACTCCAAATACTATCGCCTGCAAGAGAAATCTTACACAAATTAAAAACATGTCTCCCTTCAACAGTTGCACCCGACACCATCAGAATGTCGCCGTCATCTGAGCGCATCAATTCCGTAGCGGCACCGTTTATCCCGTACGTCCTCGTCCACAGCGTATCCGGCTGTGCGAACGTTGTCAAAGAGCAAATCATGATTGCATAAGCAACCCAAGTTAACCGTATTCGCTTCATAATCCCCTCCAAGGAATTTGTTTAGCGTAATTTCTTCACTACAATATTCGCCCATTGGCGAAAAGTGCTACTCTTTTCGTTTCTTCTTGCCTTCGGGCAATTGTTTGGCCAGCTTCTTTGACTTCTCAACGAACTTGTCAAAATCTGATTCTGGCCGAGTTTGTTCTTTGTACAACTCAAATTCCTTCGTCGCGTGCTCAACCGCAAGCTCGTGTGAGATTGAACCCGGATTGTCAAGGATGTTGCGCTCGTTGAATTGCAAAAATGCGTCGAGCTTGTCAACCCACTCCGTCATGTGCATCGTCTTGTGCCGCTTGGCTTGGTCTTCGGCATAGTCAAGATACATCGTGACAATGCGATTCAAGCTGTCCAATTCATCATGTGTGAGATAGTTCTTCGCCACTCCAATATCAGTTTTGCGAATCGGGCCGTGCGGCGAGTTCTTCCATGTCGTCAATCCCATGTTCGGCAACGCGGCGTTCGCCCGGCCTTGCACAATCTCCGGCGCGGTATGACCATGAATAGCCCAATGCAGTTTATTCTGCACGGTCGCAAAAAATTTCTGCGTGGTCTCGGCTTTCGCGTCGTAGTCAACGCTGGTTGCGTAGATATCCGTGATCTTCTGATAGAACAGCCGCTCCGACGCCCGAATGTCCCGAATCCGTTCAAGCAGTTCATCAAAGTAGTCTTGACCAAGAGTCCGCCCCGCTTTGATGCGCTCGTCATCCATCGTGAAGCCCTTGACCAGCAACTCCTTGAGCCGCGTCGTGGCCCACTGCCTAAACTGCGTCCCGCGTTGTGACCGCACACGATAGCCAACTGCAAGAATCGCGTCAAGATTGTAATGGTCAACGGTACGGGTGACCTCGCGTTCACCTTCAGTTTGAACTATCCGGAATTTCCGGATAGTTGCCTCCGGCTCCAACTCAAGTTCTGTGTAAATGTTTACAAAATGTTCATTTACCGTTTTCAACGAGATCTGATACAATTCCGCAATCTGCCTTTGTGACAGCCAAACGGTTTCGCCGTCCAGCCGCACACGCAAGTCCAACGAACTATTCTGATAGATCAGAACCTGTCCGCTCGGGGCCGTGCCGCTGGCATCATCTTTGTCCGTCACTCCTGCCATTCGTTCCTACTTGAGTTTTGCCTCGCCGAGCGTGGGCGTCCCCGCCCCGCCGGAGTCTGCTTTCTAATTTCTCATTTCCTATTTCTAATTTCTGTTCTGGCAATCACAATCACATGCCCGTCAGGATCGCGATAGTAAGCCGCTTCGTCACCCCATGCGCGCAATTGCCAAGCTGACAATTCTACGGCTCCGGCTTGCACGAGTTTCGCGCACTGTTTAGCCGGGTCGTCACAGAAGAAATACAGCTCCGCCCCCGAAAGCTCGTTCATGCCAACTTTATTTGGAACGATTCCCGTATTCATGCCAAAACTTTCGCGCGCGTAAATTCCGATCCGCCGCCCATCATCCAGCTCAAATTCGGCATAGACCGGCACATCCACCGTCTGCTTAAAATCAAATGCCGCGCGATAAAACGCCAGCGATTTCTGAAAATCGCTAACGGCCAGTATCGTCAAAACATGCTTCATATTATTTTACCCGCGGCGGCACCCGCTGCGGGTGCCCCGTCCCTCTTCGCCGAGCGAGGATTAAGCGTAGCGGTTCCCCGCCGGAATCCGCTTTCCAATTTCCTATTTCTAATTTCCTATTTCAAAAGCACCATCTTCCGCGTTTCCACAAACGTCCCGGCGTCCAATCTGTAGAAATACACTCCTGACGACAGCGCGTTCGCGTCAAACGTCAACGAGTGATATCCCGCGGCGAAGCTTCCGTTTGTAAGAGTCGTAATCAATCTGCCCGTGATGTCAAAGACCGCAAGCTTCACGTCGCTCGCTTCGGGCAACGCAAAACGAATATTCGTCACCGCGTTAAATGGATTAGGGTAGTTTGCCAAGAGTTCAAACTCGCTCGGCAGCGCAGAAATGCGGTTGTCGCTTGGCTCCGGCTGTTTAACGAGCGCGGCATTATCCAGCGTGTCATTCAAGGTCGAGAGATAGAACCGAATCTCATTATCTCCCGCGCACAACACGTCCCAATCCCCGTCGCCATCCGCATCCAGTCCGCGCACAACAGAAGCTTGCGGCAGATTATCACAAATCTCATTCCGATAAAACCGGTTCGGCGTATTCCGCCACCAAGATATTTCGTGGCCAGAAGCAAGTAGTAAATCGTTGTTAAGATCACCATCAATGCGCGCCGCAGATACATCACGCGGCGACTCAATCAAAGAAGAAATCACATGCGGCTCATCCGCGCCGATTTCCCACCAGCCGAACGTTCCATCATCCGAGCAAAAGTAATAATCGTTCAGACTATCCGTTTCGCTATTGAGATGAGTTGTGCCGCAAGAAACAATTCCCGGCACAACACCTATCGTTTCCCGCACATACGAGTTAACGGAACTCCATTGCATTATCGCGCCTGTTTCAGCGACGGCGACACTCACGACCATAGTGTGAAGCGGTGGCGGAAAGAGCGTTGTCGCCAGTGACCGAATGCTCGGTAGGTTTGTGGCAAACGATCCGCGCTCAAAGGGCTGGTCACCATGATAACTCCACATGGAAATCTCCCCAGCATCCGCAGCGGCTGTCATGAGTCTTACATCTCCCATGGGGTTCGCAACTTCCACATCAATTGCTCCCATCACCGACGACGAAATCGGTCTCATCCAGTAGCCCCACTCTACTTTGTTCCACCAGATGAGCGAGTTTTCAAATCTGGAAACAGCAACAATATCCAAATCTCCGTCGCCATCAATATCGCCAACATCCACCGCGCGCGCACCGCGCCAGCCTGTGATTAAATCGTGCTCTGTAAATCCCCAGCTTCCGTTGTTTTCGTACCACGCGACTTTGTTGGCAAACATCCCCGCCGCTACGACATCCATATCCCCGTCATCATCCAAGTCCGCCGCCTCGGCCGACATCACTCCGCTGATGTTCGTAGTGACAATCACTTCACCGAATACAATCGGCTCAACCATCACACGATGCCCAATGGCCTCTGGGCCCGGCAATCCTGCACCGCATGAAGCACTGACACCGTTCACTTTGTAAAAGTAATCCTGTCCGGCAGCGGCGCTGTAATCACGGTAGTTTACATTGTCTTGCCCGACCTCGGCAATCTTCTCATAATGCCGCACATGCCCCGCGTCTGTGCGCCAGATTTCGTAGCCGCTTTCACCGGTGAGGTTGAACCAGGAGACTCGGATGTAGTCTTCCAATCCCTGTGACGCATCCGTAAATCTCATCGGCGGCACCTGACTCCCGAAACATCCCGTTGCCGGCGCGCTCAAGGGACCGCTGCCGGCTTCATTGACTGCGCGAACGGTGTAAACATGGCAGGCATCCGGATCGCTGGAAGCCTCGGTATCTTCGAATTCTGTCCACCCGTTAATTCCAATGGGTTCGCCATCGCGATAGATTTGAAAGAACCAAGCGAACGGTTCAGGGTTCCAACTCAAATGAATCACTTCACACAAATCCTGACTCGCCGTTAAGCCTGTCACCGGACCCGGCACATCGCCCATTGCAAAACAATCCCCGCACGTCCAATCGCAAATTTGATATTCGTTGAACCCCGGGCTAACCATGAATGTCTCGCTGATCCAGCAAATCGGGTTATTGGGAACCGGAACGTACAAGAAAAAGATAGGCGGGTTCGGCACAATCGCTCCGAAACATAAGGTCGGATCCGTGAAGAAAGTGCCGGGCAACCCAAACATCATTTCGCCGTTTAGCGGGAAAGAGTTGAAGTTCGGCCCGTTTTCGCCCATCAGCAAAATCGGATCGTCCGCATCAGGCCCGTTAGCATCCGAATCCCAATAGATCATCACCGTCGCACCGTCCGGCAACGGATTCCCGCCCTCGCATTGGTCGCGCAGTTGGAACGATTCACAATAGAGATTCGCGCACGTCTGCCCCCAGCTCTTTCCGCTTCCCAACACCAACAATAAAATCAAAATTCCAACAGCCTTGGCCTTCATGACAATCCTCCTTTTAAGAACTGTTTTCGTGCTCTGAAATCTGTTGCTCTTCCTTATAATATATACGAGCACGAAAGCGGCGACTCCCATGAAGAGCGCCGCCTAACGTGCGATAGATGTTATTTTGCGTGACGATAGCCGCCCATCGCCTGCGTCAGCGCAATGGGTCCAGCGTTCACGCTGGCTAATCTCTAAACCCGATCCAACGAAGCTTTAGTTCGCTCTTCATAGTCTCGAAGCTCATCACCGTCTCTTGCGGATGCGCGCCGGCGGGGATTTGGCCGAGCAGGATCGCGCGCGTGATGGCCGCCGACGGGAACGACGTCATCTGGCCCATCGCCGAAATGCCGTTTACGTCGTCGCTCAACACGTTGAGTTCGAGCTTCTCTTCGCGGCCTCCGTCACCCTTAGCCCACACGCGCACAAGCACGCGGTCGGGTGAATTTTTCGGCAGCATCTCTTCCAATACATTGCTGAGCACTTCGCGCGGCGAGACGGCGTTTCCGCCGAACAAGAAACCGCGCGTCGAAGTCATGCCGATTTCACGCAGGAATTGCAAATAGTTTGCGTGACCGGGAAAACGAATCGTTTTGTAATCCAGCCGCTTCACTTTGCCGAGCAGCGTGCGCGGCAAAGTGGAAGTTCCGCCCGACGTGATGAACGCTTCGAGTTCGCCCACGCCGTCAAAGTGGAGTGTCTCGACCTCTTCGAGCGATTTCACTAAGACCTCTTTGCCGTCGTGAATTTCGCGCGCGTCTTCGAGATATTCGTTCAAGAGTCCGTGAATCGAAAAGAACTGCGCGTATTTCAAACGGCCCGTAGGATTTTGCGGCAAGCCGCCGACGCGGACGTGAACTTCGTCACATTCCTTAAAGCGCTTGACGAGTTCCATCGCCAGAATATTCGTCAAACCCGGCGCGAGACCCGTGTCGGGAATCAGGCTTACGCCTTTGGCTTTTGCTTCGGCGTCCTGTGACAAAATTTTATCCGTCACTTCGGGATTGCCGCCAAGATCGACGAACGACACGCCGTGCGCCAAACACGTGCGAGCCACCAACGGATTCAAAAAATACGGCACGCACGATTGACAAACTTTGATGCCCGCGAGGGCCTTGTCAAGCGAATCATCGCGCCGCACGTCAACTACCATCGGCTCGACGTGCTCGGATTTCAACCACGCGACGGCTTCATCAACCGTTCCGCGCGACAGATCGGCCAAACGAACTTTGTACGGCCCCTCAGGGTGATGTACAAAAAAATGTGCGGCGACGCGGCCCATCAGGCCCGCGCCCAAAATCAATATCTCTGGTTGCATGTGTACCTTGCCCCGCATCTACAGCGGGTATTATGCAGGCTGAAGTTCGTGCTCGGTGTTCTTGCTCATCTGTTTGCTGAACACACCGTCGCGATCCATCAGCACGTTAAGTCGGAAAGTAAGCAGGTCTTTTCTGACCGGCGGGTAATCGTGCGCGAGTTTTTCTGCTTCAATCATGGCGCGCACTTTGATCAACCACATTCCGCCGACCGAAGATAAATATCGGCCCGAAAACAGCAGTTGACCTTTTTCTCGCAAAGTGTCCATGTACGCTTGCGAGTCATTACGCAACGAATTCATTGTGCGTTTCGTGGTGCCGGGTCGTCCGGCGAAATGCACCTGCACGACGTATCCGTCGAGCGATTCGGGCAGCGAGCGGCGGGTGTTGCGTTTCCCGCGAAATGTTCGCCCTTGTCTTACATAGCTCATAGCTCAGTCTCTAATCCGTCAAGGTTTTTGTGTCAAGTTATCGTCTTCAAAATTGCTCTCCCCAGAGTTTTTTTGTGGTTAGCTTCCTCAGGCTATGGTAAATCATTCAACGGAGGCACGATTCCGCTGAATGCAAAATGTTCAATTTTCCTTGCGAACTATTCGTTCAACAAGAATTTCTTCCAATGTTTTTCCGGTCCGTTCCCGTAAGTCGAGCAGCTCTTGCTTCGTCCAATCCGCGGCAAGCTGTCCGGCTTGGAGCATCATAACACGCGTGGCCACATGCTCGACTGATTCTATCGCGTGTGTCGATAATACGACCGACCAACGCTCGGCGGCCACGCCTTCTCTCAAGAATTGTTTTAGTCTGTAGGCGGCCACTGGATCGAGCGTGGCCAACGATTCGTCAAATACGATCAGCTTCGGTTCGCCGATCAGCGCCGCGAGAATGCCGATCTTCGCGCGCATTCCCTGTGAATAGGTTTCAATCGGATCATCGAGTCGTTCATGTATCTCAATCAGTTCCGCAAGCGGTGCAATCCCATCGCGCCACACCGGACAGGATTTTGTTCCGGCTACGAAATCCAGAACTTGATTGCCGGTCAATTTGTTAGGCAGAAGCTCCGACTCGATGGCGTAACCGATACACTGCTTCGCTCTTACAGGCTCGCGGAGCATGTCGATTCCGTCCACCGAAATCGTTCCGGCATTGGGCCGTATTTGTCCGCAAAGGCATTTCAAAAACGACGTCTTGCCCGAACCGTTTGCGCCGATCAGTCCGATAAACTCACCGAACTCCGCGGTCGCTGAAATTCCCCGCACAGCTTCGCGAGTTCCGTAGCGCTTAACAAGGCCTTGCACAGTAAACACGGTGCGGCTCATTGCGCTTGCCCGCCATAACCGAACTCCCACGCGCCCCAACCGCGTTCGATTAGCCACACCGAACACAATCCTGCTCCGAGAATCGGGCCGAACAACGGCGCTTGCATCGCAACGATGCCGACTCCGAGCGCCGCAGTCAATGTGAACATCGTCTGCTTCAATCGAGACATCGGAAACGCGAGCGCGATCAAAATCTTCAAGAACAACAACGCGGTGACAGCGCACAACGCCCCCAGAACCGCGAGAAACCAGTAGCCGCCTTCTTGTACAAAAAGCGCCGCAAGAACGATTGGCGACGCGCAAAGCACAGGCAGCAGAACTCCCCACTTTGCGTTGGCCCAAACGAGTCTGCGAAAAGTCAATGGCAAAGAACGGCTGAGACCGAATAGCGTTTCAAGTCGCGGCTCCAAACCTGAACTTAGCAGTATTGGGATCATCGCCGCACCGATCAACAAAAGCTGTGGCTGAGATTCGCGCAGTGCGAATATCGTTGTACCAATTGCGATGCCGCTTGCGGCGATTAAGAGCGACCACAATTTAATCGGCTTCGAGTCTGCCAGCGCAGCTGATGCAAGTTGGCGCGTTATCGGATCAGCAAACAAAGCCGGCAAAGTGCGCAGAAGAGCGCTGTCTCGAAGTTGCCGCTTATCGCTTGTCGTCTGTTCCGGCGGATCAAGCAGTCTATTCCAATTTAGAACAGCGCGCGCGCAAACAACCAGAACGGGCAACGTCCACACCAGCGCGAAATTGAGCGGCTTCACGCGCGCGCTGTGTATATCGAGCGACATAATATCAATCAGCGGAATCGTCGTCACCGCAGAAATCAACAGCGCCGCATAAAGAGCTTTGCGCAGCGCCCAGTGTGCGTGCAAGTTGCTTGCGATGGGCAGCGACTTCGGCCACCCGTCGCGATCCGCAAGCCGCACGGCGAGCGGGTTCGCGCGCGCAATCAATAGTGCAATAGCTGCGGCGGCATAAGGCAAAGCGTCCAGCGCGGATTGGAAGCGGTCACCAAACTTCGCTGCGGCATCTGTGACCATTTGATACTGAAACCCCAACAGCATCAGCGCCACGAACATCAGCAGCGCGAGATCGGTCAGAACGTCTTTAGGAAACCGTCGCGCGTCGCGCCACCAATTCAGCGCATGCGCCCATGCTATGCGCTCGGGTGACGGCACGTTGCTTACCTTAATTCTGTCGCGAGTTCCGTTTGGCGCACGTGGCCGGGGAAATCGTGTTGATGTGTGTCAAAATTTGCGTCTTTATCGCTCACCGATTCGGCAACTTTGCCGATTTTTTCGAGATAGAATCCGCCCCACGAATTGCGCATCATGTTGGCCGACGATTCATCGGGAAAACCTGTGGCTTTCATGTGCAAAGTGGTTTTTCCGGCTTGCGGTTCGAGTGTGAATTCGAGCCGGACGAGATAGCTTCCTTCTTCGGGTTCTTCGGGATTGACGGGCATCGGCGCGAGCGTGGCGATGCGTTCGCACACGTCGTAGAGCAGAATTTCGGCTTCGGCGAGATCGCCCTCTTCGGTACGCGCGCGCATTTTCCCGCCGACGCACGCATCGTTCTGCACCCAGCGGTTGCCGTCCCACTGCGTCAAATATTTAGGATCCGTCAGCGCCAGCCAAAGCTTCTTCGCCGACGCGTTGGTAGTGTGTTTTAATTCAAATGTGTGCATGGGTTATTGAAACGCTTTCATCTTTTCCAAATAGTTCTCTTCTTCGCCAAAAGCACGTGGTTCATACCGCAAAACAAGGCTCTTTGACACCAAATCCCCAAAACTAACATGCTTTAGAATTGCGTATTTTTCGGCAAGTGGCTTAAATTTCTCAACACCGTATCTGTTTAGACAGTTAAGAAAAAGAATTGTTAGTTCATAATCTGAAATCTGAGCGCGAGCTACTTTTGAGTAAAATTCTTTGTTCTCCACTCCCTCGCTCGTCTCAATCATTTTGAAAATGTTGTAGAGGCTACGAAAATAGTGACCAAGATCGCCTCGTCTCTTTGAATAGATAAACATATAGGCTTCAAGAATTTGATCATTGATGTCGGTGTTGGGGTAATATTGCCGAAGATGTTTTAGTTGATCTCGAATTTCCGTTTCGAAAAATTGAAAGCACTCACGGCCATGCATAGTTGTATAATCTCTAATCGCTCCGTCTCGCCTTTTCTCAATATCGAGCGCGCTCACGAACTGGTTGTGCAAACTTAACATTTGAAAGAATGTCGCTTCAAACTGTTGCTTCGCAAGCGTTTCATTCTGTTTTCGAATTTCTTCTTGTTGCGTTCTGATCGCAAGAAGGGCACCCGCAAACGCAAAACCAGTAAAAAGTGCGTTTATGGCTCCGAACATATCTCCAAACTGACCGCGACGTTCCGGTGATTCACAATTAGCTACAATTATCCACCCGGAGAGCGCCCAAAGCAGAAGCGCCGTTCCAAATAGTATTGCGATCCACTTCCTTAGCGAGAATCTATGAACATCTTTACTCTCCGCCAAGTATCTCCCTCCCCAACTTCAGAAATGCTTCTGCTCTTTCTATTTGCAATGCTGCAGCTGTTTCGTCCTCATCAAAACCAAGATCGTAGTCTGCGTTGTTGCGCTCGTCAAAGCCGTTGGTTAAATAACGGTGAAACTCTTTGTCAATCTTTCCTGTTTTGATCCAAGAAGTGTGAAAGGCAGAAATTAGCGCAGCATGGCTTTTGAATTTCTTGTTTTCTTCAAGCATCAGCGCGGTTACGACGTAGAACATCACATAGTAAGCAAATGCGCTCGTGGTTTCGTAGTAACCTTCCTTGAAGCAAATTTTTGTGGCACCCAACCGTTCTTCGGCCTTCTTAAGCCAAGCTTCTTGGTCTCTTGTCACAGACGAACTCCTTCGTGCGACGCAATTTGAAAGACCGATCTACTCCTCGCTTCATACTGCGTCCGCGACACCACAACGGTCGAAATCAACTTATTACACTTCCCCGACAATTCGGACGTGATGTAACTAATCCGGTCCAGTTCCTTACTATGCTCCACCTCCCCTTCCAACACAACCAGCACGTCCACGTCGGAATCTTCGGTGGCGTCACCGCGGGCTTGCGATCCGAATAGAATCAACTGCGACAACCGCTCTCCGTAAAGTTCGGTCAGCCGCTGCTTCAGTTCAGCAAGGATTGGTTTGAGGGATTCGTTCATTGCTTACACATCAATCGCAGTAGCATACTTCGCATTTCGTTCGATGAATTCGCGGCGCGGCTCTACGGCGTCGCCCATGAGCATGGAGAAGACGTGGTCGGCGGCGGCGGCGTCTTCTAAGGTGACGGCGAGTAATGTGCGGTTGGCGGGATCCATCGTGGTCTCCCAGAGCTGGTCGGGATTCATTTCACCGAGTCCCTTGTAGCGCTGCACCATCACGCCCTGTTGCGATCCGCCGAACTCTTTTTGAATGATTGCGTCGCGCTCGACTTCGTCCATCGCGTAACGCTTCTTCTTTGCTTTGGAAATTCCGTAGAGCGGCGGCTGGGCGATAAACATCTTGCCTTGCTCAATCAACGGACGCTGATAGCGGAAGAAGAACGTGAGCAAGAGCGTGCGAATGTGCTGGCCGTCCACGTCCGCGTCGGTCATGATGATGATTTTTCCGTAGCGGCACTTCTCGATTTCGAAATCATCTTCCGTCGCGATACCCGCACCGATGGCCGTGATAAGCGTGCGCAATTCTTCGTTGGCGAGAATTTTATCCAAGCGCGCTTTTTCGACGTTGATGACTTTTCCGCGCAGAGGCAGAATCGCCTGAAACTCGCGGTTGCGTCCCTGCTTGGCCGATCCGCCTGCCGAGTCACCCTCGACGATGTAGAGTTCGGATTTGCCGACGTCTTTCGTTGAGCAATCGGCGAGCTTGCCCGGCAAGCTTCCCGATTCGAGCGCGGTTTTGCGGCGCGTCAAATCGCGGGCTTTGCGCGCGGCTTCGCGGGCGCGCGCGGCCAAGATGGTTTTTTCAATCAGCTTCTTGGCTTCGTGCGGATGCTCTTCAAAATATTCGCCGAGTTTTTCGTTGACGATCTGCTCGACGATGCCTTTGATTTCGCTGTTGCCGAGTTTGGTTTTGGTCTGACCTTCAAACTGCGGCTCCTGCACGCGCACAGAAATCACGGCCGTCAAGCCTTCGCGCACGTCGTCGCCCGAAAGCGCCATCTTGTCGTTCTTGAAGAGCTTGTTTTTCGCCGCGTAGTTGTTCAGCGTGCGCGTCAACGCCGCTTTGAAACCGACTAAGTGCGTGCCGCCTTCAATCGTGTGAATGTTGTTGACGTAGGTCACAATGTTTTCGGTGTAACCGTCGTTATACTGCATCGCGATTTCAACGGGCACGCCCTCGCGTTCGGCAGCGAAATAGATCGGCTTGCTTTGCAGCGGTGTGCGGTTTTCGTCGAGATATTTCACGAACTCGGCGATGCCGCCCTTGAACTCGAACGTATCTTTGCGGCCGTCGCGCTTGTCTTCGGCTTCAATTTTCAAACCGCGATTCAAATACGCGAGTTCGCGCAGACGCTCAAGCAGCGTGTCGAAATTGAATTCGGTGATTTTGAAAATCTGCGAGTCGGGCATGAACGTCGTGGTCGTGCCGCGTCCGCGCGCTTTGCCGGCCTCTTGCACTGGTGTCGTCGGCACACCGCGCGCGTAGCTTTGCGTGTAGCGCATACCGTCGCGCACAACTTCGACTTTCACCCACTCGGAGAGCGCGTTCACAACCGACACACCCACGCCGTGCAGACCGCCGGAGACTTTGTAGGAATCCTTGTCGAATTTTCCGCCCGCGTGCAGGATCGTCATCACGACTTCGAGCGACGATTTCTTCTCGACGGGATGCATCTCGACGGGAATGCCGCGTCCGTTGTCGCGCACGGTGACCGAGCCGTCTTGATTGACGCTCATTTCGATATCCGTGCAGTGTCCGGCCATGGCTTCGTCCACGGAGTTGTCCACGACTTCATACACGAGGTGGTGCAATCCGCGCACACCGATGTCGCCGATATACATGGCCGGGCGTTTGCGAACGGCCTCAAGCCCCTTAAGCACCGTAATAGACGATGCGCCGTAATCTTTGCTCACTTTGCTTTCAAATATTGTTTCGGACATGTGGTTCTAATCTTATTCTTCTTCTGTTGAGACTCCGCCAAACCATGCTTCACCTAGTTCAACGAAAAGGTTTGCATCTTGAATCAAGGTTTGCGTTTCTTCATTCGACACTTTTACGACATAATCATAGTCCGCAGTTCCACGAACTTTGTACGCATCGAGAAGTTTTCGGTGATATGTATTGGGGATTCTGCTATCTTTCTTGGCCAACTTACCAAACGCGCTGATTACTGCGGTGTGTTTCGAAAAATCTTGGTCGAAGTCAATCAAAATCGCTCTTACAACACAAAACATTGCATAATATGAGCGCGAACATGCGCCGCGTATGATCCCATCACGCAACATCTGGTGGGCGTATTGGGCGCCTTGCTTCGCTTCTATCAATAGAGCGCGCTGCTCTGAGTTCATATTGCTATGCCTTCACGATGAACGTTGCGCATCAGTGAATCACCGTTACCTCTGTAACGATGTTCCGGAACAACTATCCATTGAATGACTACATCATGATCGAGGCAAATTGCAGCAATTTTTTCCAGAACTTCGTCTCCGTCGTCCTCTCGCTCTACCTCCCCTTTCAATACGACCAGCACATCAATATCCGAATCCTCTTCAGCATCGCCTCTTGCTTGCGAACCGAACAGCACGAGCTTACTTAGTCGCTCGCCATAGTGCGCGGCGAGCGCTTCGCGGAGTTCGTCTAAGATCGGTTTTAGTTTCGGATTCATTTCACGCTAAGCTTCAGGCCGCTAATAAGTTCGTCTATGTTCTCGAGCGGCGGAGTGTATGTTCCGTCTTCGAGAATGTCAAGCTGTTCGTTCAGGTACTCGGCATAGAGTTCCGCCGAGTTGAGCGTCTCGATTTCATCGGCGCTCAGGTCGTGTGATTGCACGCGAATTCCTTCGGCTTCAACGGGCCAGTAGGCCGCAATCCAATAGCGTTGGTCGGTGGACAAACCTTGCAGCGTGTAGAACAGCCGTCCGTTTTCGACGAGGCAATTGTCCTGCGCGTACATCGACACGGCGCGCACCGCTTTCCAGTCTTCTCCGCAGACCGCGGCGATGCTGCAATAGAAAATGGGATAGGCTTCGACTGCTGGAAGTATTTCGGGAAAGCGAACGACGTCGCCGCTCACCGCAGCCTTCAAATCGCTCAAGCGTTTGTCAAACTCTTCGCGCTCGGCTCCGTGAAAGATCGCGCGGTATTTTTTGATCTCGAAGACGCGGATTTGAGATTCTTGCGGACTGAACCACGGCGTCAACGAATCTTCGACGTGCGCGAAACAAATATGCTCCGGCCAACCATTTAGGAACGGCGGCTCGTCTGAGTGATTTGCGATGGCGGAGACGCTTCGTGCCGCAAACGGTTTGTCGCTTTCGCCTTTCCACTGCGCAATCTGCCGTGACCCCGCACATCCCACCACAAAAATCAAACACAACAGCCAGCGCATTATGCGGCGACTCTTTTCCTGTCGAGCCACATCGCGACCAAACTGAACACGACGTACATCATCAGCCCCATTCCGGCAAGCGCGGTGGTGTTGGGCGGCGCTTCACCGGAGAACGTGGTCATGGCAAACGTGCCGAGCAGAAACAAACAGAAAATCGGCATTCCCCATGTGCCGAGTTTTCCGGAAGGCTTCGTAGCTTTCAAGTAGATCAACAAGCCACCGAGCAGACAAGCGCATTCGAGCGCGACGGTGCCGATTTTGCTGTTCCACAAACCAAGCCCCACCATCGGTGAATCTCCGAACGCGAGCGGTAAATCGGGAATGTGTACGGGCACATCGAGAAACCAATGCGAGAGCGCAACTGCGCCGAGAATCAATCCCGCGCGCGCATTCCAAACGAATCGCGCAATGACATAAACCACCGCGCTCCACACAACAGCCATCAGCAAGCTGTGCGTGTAGGGATAAGAAACAAAGTTCAGCGGACTGGCGGCGGTGTGTCCGGGATGAATCTCAACTTTTTCGATTCCGGCCAGCACAAACAGAGTCCACAAAATATCCACGACCTGCGATGCGGCAAACAACCAACCCAGCGAAAGCTTAGGCTCAACTTTTTTCGCCGCCAGCGCAACGCCGTAATGTCCGATAAACAAATTGCTTCTCCCTAAACATCTTCGTCTTCGTCGCTCACATCGCCCAATCGCTCGTTTGCAAGTTCGACAAATCGCTCTGCGTAGTTTACCAACTCGATGGCATCTTCTTTTGTGATTGAGACCATTACATCGTAGTCGGCAATATTTCTTCTTTCAAACGCTGCGGAGAGAATTTTGTGATACTCTCGGGGCAGCCCTTCTTCCAAAACCACTCTTTGACCGAATGCGCTAATGACCGCTGAGTGTTTGCTAAACTCCAGGCCCTTTTCAAGCACAAAAGCTGTTGCAATGTGGAACATCGCGTAGTATGCTCGATTACATGCCGACCTGTAGTCTTTTTCTTCAGCATTTCGGCGAGCAGTCCGGGCTTCGCGCTTAGCTACTAAAAGTAACTCGATTTGTTTGGGTGTCAAATCGCTCTACCCTGATTTCGAATGTTTCTAATCAGCAACCCTTTGTCGTCTTCAAATCGCCTATCGGACGCATAGATACACGAAATCGTGACTGCGTATTTGAGTCCAATTTCCGCAGTGGTGTCAATTGCAAATCTGCTTTCGTTGAATGGATTTACATGTCCCTTCAACACCACCAACACGTCATAATCTGAATCGGGATCGTTGTCACCGCGTGCGCGTGAACCGAACAGCACGAGTTTCACCAACCGGTCTCCATATAACTCACGGAGCCGTTCATTCAGTTCTTGAAGTACTGCGTCTTGATTTGACATGACTGTTCTGTTTTGTAAACTCACTCGCTGCGCGGGTGAAGGAGAATGAATCTCTCCACCCGCGCAGCGAAAACTGACACTGTTTCGCCATTGCGGGTCTGGAGACCCACAACGGCGAGATTGTGGCTACGCTTCTACGAGATGACCTTCGCGAGCGGCTTCCATTTCGGCGACGGTTGTCGCGTGCTGGAAGTTGGCGAAGGTGACGGGGAATGCGTCAATCTCTTCAATCGTGGCCTTGCCGACGAGCGATTGCAGGATGCGGTTCATACCGAATCCGCAACCGGCGTGCGGCAGCGCGTGGCTGCTCACTTGCTCGATATACGGTGCGAAGTCGGCGAGCACCGAGGCTTCGACTTCTCCTTCGGTGACGTTCTTGCCGGCGCGTGCGAACCACTCGAAGCGGCGCGACACGAGATGCTCAAACATGAGGCTGTTGGTCAAACGCTGCTTCAACAGATCGAGCAAGTGCAAACGCACCGCCGCGCCGACGGATTCGCCCGAACCGGGCAGAATCAAATCCGCGCTGTCAATGCGACCTTTGCCGTCGGGGAACATGTTGAAGAACTTGATGACGCGCAGTTCGCGGCCTTCGAGTTCGGCGTGCTCCCACATCGGATCGGGGAACTTGGTCAGGAACACCGGGCCGTACATTTCGGCGAGCTTGAGTTCCTGCCAGTGCGTGAAGTCCATACCCCACTGAATGTTCTCGCCGTCTTTTTGCAGAATCTGAATCGCTTCGTCGTAGGTCAACTTCGCGAACGGCGTGGTCGCCCACTTTTGGAGCTTCTTCGCGTGCGCTTTGTTGATGCCAAGTTCACCTGCGTGCGCGCCGATGTTTGAAGCCAGCGCCTGCACGAAGCCTTGGATCTCCTGCAAGAGCGCGCCGTAAAGTTCCGATTGCTCGCCGACGAATTCGATTTCGTGCAAGCTAAACTCCATGCAATGGCGGCCATCGGACGGATTATGACGTTCGCCGCGGAAGCTGCGGCCTACGGTGAAGGTTTTCGGGAAGAGTCCCAACGCGCCTTCGAGGTGCAACTGTCCTGTCTGCTTTAAGAATACGGGTTGCGCAGCCCAATTCAAACTTGAATCGAGCGACGCTTCCATTAATGAATCCACAAATTCGCAGGCACCTGACGCGCGCACCATCGAAGGAACTTCGACGTAATGATAGCCGCGCGCCCACCAATGACAAAAGCTGGTTTGGGTGCTGAGGTGCCACAGTTTCACTTGCTGTTCGAGGGTCATGATCATACTCCTTGTTTTCTAACCGTGATAAATTTTCGGTGCGGCTCACTGTCCGCGCCATTCCGAATTCCAAGTGGCGGCTCGCTGTCCGCCATTACTTACCGGTTTACCGGAGCAGGCCCTGCCTGCGTGTGTTTTGGGTTTGTGGATTCTCCTTTGTTTGTTATTTCTCGCCGAACAAATGTAGCGTGGTTGCTTTGCGCCGCCGGGCGGGGATTTAGCGTAGCGGTTCCCCGCCGGAATCTGGTTGTCTTGCGCCGCCGAGCGGGGATTTAGCGTAGCGGTTCCCCGCCGGAATCTGGTTGCTACTTCATCAGATGCCCAAGCCGTTCAACAGTAACGGTCCCAGGGCAATCACTGAAGTACAGCCCCGCGCTCGACCAATTCCACTCTTCTGCTTTTTCTACGAATCCCCTCTTGACGGGGTTCAAATGCATGTATTTCAATTTTGCATGGGCCGCGTCTGGACCTGGCACAAGAACATCATCATAAGTTGGGCGCCAAAGAGCAAGTTCCTTTGGATAGGCTTCGGGCTTTGCGCGCAATGATGTCATTCGTTTGAAGCCACCGACGGCATCAGACACCGGGTTACCTTCCGATTCTTGTCTGAGCAAAGCATGAAGATGATCTGGCATTAGCACATATCCTCGACATATCAATTCGTGCTTTGCTCGATAACCTTCGAACCATTGAAGAATTGCTTCACATTCGCTTGCAGTCTTAAACCATCTCCCTCGCTCAAGTGTAACTATCGTTACAAAATGAAGACTTCCAGCAAATGCATTTAGTTCGTGTCTTCTGCGCATTTCTCAGATTCCGGCGGGGAACCGCTTCGCTAAATCCCCGCTCGGCGAGACGCTGGCTTGCGGTTGCTTTTGTTGATCATTTCAGCAACACCATTTTCTTGCTTTGCGCGAAGTTGTTGCTTTCGAGCCGATAGATATAGACTCCTGAAGCCAAGCCTGTTCCGTCAAACATCACTTGATGTGTTCCGGCCTCGAGCATTCCGTCTGCAAGAGTTGCGACTTCGCGGCCCAGAATGTCGTACACTTTCAGCGTCGCGGGTGCGCCATACGGCATGTCAAACGAAATTTCGGTTGACGGGTTGAACGGGTTGGGGTAGTTGGGGTGCAAAGCGAAATTATCCGAAAGCTCGGGATGCTCAACGGAAGTCAATACGTCCATAGGGGCGAGGCGAGTGACGCGCATATGCGAAACCTCGTTTTCGTCCGTAATTCGACCAAGAATCGATAAACGCCCGTCATGTCCAAGAACGATTGCGTCGCCTGTGTAGGTGAGGTCGCTTGCGATCTCGCTCTCCCATTGCACAGCCATACTTGCATCCATCCGAATCAGTTCAATTCGCGAGCCGACCCATGAACCTTTATTGACGACCAAAATGTACCCACCGTCGCTTGTTGGTTCAAAACCAACAATGGACCTCACCGAATCTTGCGGATGCAGTACCGTAAGGGTGTTTACCAAATTGCAACCTGCATCAGAATACGAAACGTCAACTCTCGGGGTCGTCAGATCGCAATCGTCGTAGCCACGAAGCAATGCTGCTTGTGACAGTCGGCCACTGTTATCCGCCGCCAAGTGTGGCGCGATAACTGTAATGCAGGGATTATCCGGCTCATAGTAATGATCACAATGGACTCCGGCATACAACTGGCGAAACCATGTCCAATCCGTTGAAGTTAATTGCTGGTCTGCTTGAAAGGCTAAGTCATCGAGTGTTTCACAAAAGTCGCTCACGAGTATTATTCCGTCACCGGATTCGCGGTACTCTGTGGATTGTATATCAATGAAATTACCAAACAAGTCAAAGCGATAAGTACCGGAATGGTCAAAGGGCACACACTCCCCATTTCGCCACGTACAGTCCGAGTATGCAAAAGACAGCATAATTGAGTTGCGCGTCCTAAGCAGAAACTGAAAGCCCTGATACCACAAAACTATCGAATCCACGAACGAGCCGCTGCTGTCAATTTGATAGAGTCCGCTATTGTACGGGAGAATGAATGAGCCATCATTAAGTCTGGCTATTGAAGTTCCGCCTGTATTGTCATTTCGCCAGACTTCTTGTCCCAAGGAGTCAAGCCGAACAGTAAGCATATCGTAATCCGATGTCAAGGCAACGCCGTTGTCCAGCGTTACGTCAAAACCTATTGACGAATATGATCGTGTTGTGTCCGCGTCCGTCCACACCCACTCTACTTGCGGTTGTGCGAGTAGTGCGAGGGGAAACAAGAGTGTGATAAAAACCAGCGTGAATCTTGACCTGTCCATGTCGTCCACCTCCGGCTGAAATTGCTCCGAGAAATGCGGCCCAAAACGGGCACTCGTCCGGTTCACCCAAATCCGATAAATATACGAATTTTCAACCTTTTATTACAACTTTTTTGGTCAAGGTGTACTCGAAAATGTGTGATTGAGCGGGATATAGAGGTGTAGGGGAGGGGGTAATTTAAACGATACTTTAAGGTGTTGTTTTTATGTGTTTTGAGGTTGTGGTCTGGCGGGGCTGCGAAATGCGGAGATTGGGGCGGGCCGCAAGTCTGGCAAAGTGCACTGGCGGAGCGCAAACTGACCGGAAGTTTGCGGGTCTCTTTTCGTTGTAGGTAGCTGTTTTTTCGGAGCCGGTGGGTGGCATCTGACTTGCAGAATAGGGATACGAACCTGAACGAAGGAGTGCCTGCTATGCAGAAACAACGTGGATTCACCTTAGTCGAGCTGCTGGTCGTGATTGTGGTCATCGGAATTTTGGCCACGATAGCGGTCCCGCGGTTTCTCGCTTCTCAAGATCGCGCCCACGTCACGGCGGCGGTGGCGGACGTGGATCACTTCCGTAAGGCGCTTGCGGTCTATGAAATTGACTACGGAGCCTACCCGACCCAGAACTTCGGCAACGTGGGCGGCATCGTGGCAGCCTTAGTTGATCCGTCGGGGAATGACTATATGATTTTACCGGACGGCCAGAGCTTCAGTTCGTTTTCTTACACACCGGTCAACAACGGCCAGAGTTACGAGATTCAAGTCGTTGCCACCGACCACAGCAATACCGGGGTCGTAGCCGATCCGACAGGTACTACTGTGCAATAGATCAGTGTCAACGCACCAAATGAGAAAAGCGACTCATTTGAGTCGCTTTTCTTTTTACGGTCTTGACGTCCACCATCGGTTCAGTGGGGAGTGCGAATCTCGAAGCATGATCCAAACAAATATGACGAACAAAATCATTGACAGCCAGATGATGAATCCTTTTCTCTCTCCGTACTGCCGCTTCAATTCATCTCGAAAAGCGCTGCCTCTTCCCCATCGATAAGCGACAACCATCCAGACGAAAAACAGCACGCCCAAAATAACAAAAATGAACGCGGCGTTCCCGGAAGGCGGATCGTCAAGAATTCCCAGACAAGTTTGAAAAATGTGTTTGCTTGTCATCTGTTACCAAACGTTCGTGACAAGAAAACCAATTACTACGCCGACCAAGGTTATCAAAATGAGATAGAACCATGTGCGTGACGGGCCGTATTGCCGAACCATCGCGTCTTTCGCAGGTTCGCCGGGCGAAAACGGCGCACCCCAAAATGCCCACGCGCGTATGGCAGCATAAATGGCGACTCCGATACCTATCACCAAACCGATGATAATATCCCGTTCACTCATCAGAACACCTTCGGCAGCCAGAGCCACAAGACTATAAACACCACACCGAACAAAATCACGCGCAAAATTATCGTGGGGACATTCGTATCGCCGGGACTCCATTCATGCAGGAGCCATTTGCCGATTTTTTCAATGACAATCAACAGCAGGAAGATTCCCGCGAACTTTAGAAATGTATTCCAATCCCACGACATTTACTTCACATACACCGCTTTTTGCACCAATGCGGCGGCATCCGCTGCGGATGCCCCGCTGACTTCAAGCTTGAACAGATAGATTCCCGCCGCGCATTCGGCGCAATTCCATTGAGCCATGTGATTGCCGGCTTGTCTTACACCGTTTACAATCACACCGACCTCGCGTCCCAAAACATCATACACTCGCAAAGAAATTTCACTCGCACGCGGCAAAGAATACGAAACATTCACCGCGCCGTTAAACGGATTGGGGTAGAGCGGTTTTAGGTCGAACGCGAGGGGAAGGGGGGTTTCAGGGGCATCATCAGGAGTTGTGCCGCTGCCAATTATGTATACTGTGTCGGGACTGGTAATCGCATTGCTTGTTATGACAGCGTATGCTGAATAGAACTGGTGGGCTTGCGGCGCAAAACGAATATCCACCGTCGTGAAGTCTCCCCACCACAATTCTATAGTGTTCCATTCGGCGGGTCCCTGAAAAACGGGAGACACGACGTCAAAGCCGGTGATTCTCAAAATTGATTCATTAGGGTTTCCCAAGCGCACTTCAGCAATCGAATCTTCACCAATGATAACGGCACCAAATGCTAACGTGTCCGGTTCAATGCTAATTTCGGGTCCCCAGCCGGGATCAACGAGCGGTGCATCGCTCTTTAGATAATACACCGATCCATCTGCAGATGGAATGAAGGCTCGGCCGTATCCTTCTTCATCAATTGCGAACGCCAGCGCACCTTCAGCGTTATCATACATTATGTTAGGTTGCCAATCCCAAACTGAAGTTGAATAGAAGACTGTTCCCGTGTAGAAATTCCCGCTGATTTGGAGCGACAACACGTGCGGATCGCCGTTCGGGTCGAGCGCGATGATTGGTTCACCTGCGTTCTCGTCGCCGCTTGCGTCAATTCCAAACGACCAATCGCCGTTCGGTGCGCGATAGTGATAATAAACCGGTCGCGGAATGCCAAAACCTTCACTGCCGCTCGAAACGCAATAGACTCCGCCGTTGGCATCGACCGCAATGTCGCCGGGATAGCTTTCGGGATGCGGCACCTGAAGCGTCGTCACCACCCAGTCGTTGCTTCCACCGACTTCGTTGGTGGCGTGCTGTGCATTGTAGCTGCCGAAATTTCCGCCGCGAAAAACGACGTGACCTGCGTCATCTCCATCCACCGCGATGCGCGGCGACGCGCCCAAACCGAAATCGCCGATATCGGCTTGAATATGATTGAACTCCCACGTCAAACCGTTGTAGTAGCCGAAATCGAGTTGATAATCGCCTTGGTCATCGGTGATATAGACAACATAAATTGTTCCGACGGAGTTGACCGCGATATCAGGAGAAACAGCGGCCTCGTTAGGATCACCAAGCATCAGCCGCGACCATGTTCCATTTGCCTGCCGTGCTGCAAACCAGATGCGCGAGTTGGATTGAAAGGCGACGATCGGCTGTTGCGTGTCTGGATTCCAGGCAATCGCAACTTCGCCGATTTGTCCCATCGAGGCCGAATCCGTCACGGATTCAAACGCCAGCCAATTGCCGCTCGACTCTTCCCGCATATGATAGCGGACATTTGAGCCGTTGCGGAAAACCGCGTGCACATTACCAACCGGATCGACCGCGAGGCTTTTTGTCAACGGCGAAGATGCAAAGCCGAGCGGAACTGCATGGTCAAAATCCCACTGCGCATACGCCATATTTGCGCAGACGAGCGCGATAGCCAACAGAATAAATTGCATGAATTTCATTTGATTATTCCCTTTCTCAATTTCAAAACGCGTGCGTCAGCGCAAGGTTGGTTACTTTTCAAGTAACTAAGGCTCCATTTCAACGGTAATTTTTTCGAGCGACGGATTGCTTGCCCACGCGCTGACGATGGCTTTCTTTTTCTTCACGGCCACGCGGCGTTTGATTTCCTGAATCTCAATATAGGATGTGTCCGTTTCGCAGGCTTTGTGCTGCCAATAGCAGTCGAGTTGAATGCACAGTTCGCCGACGTTCACTTTTGTCGTGTCGTCGCGGGTTGTAGTCACCCAAGCTCGGCCCACGGACTTTTGATAGAGCCACGCGTACTTTGTTTCCACCACGACATGGAGCCACGGCAAATCCAGCGCGGCAAGGCTCACGTCCGCCGATTGATAAGGCTCCTGCTGCGCGGCATAGAGCGGAATATCAATCGTTTGCACAATTCGTTCGGGCCAAATCAGCGCAATTGCCAATGCGGCCAGCATCATCGACACAAATTTTTTCATCTCGTATTCCGGTTTTGCGAACGTTGCTCAGCGTTTTCCGCGTTTGATATAGCGCAGCGGATCTTCGAGTTCGGTGATGCCTTCTTCGAGCAGAGCTTTGGATTCTTTCCTGATCTTGGCGGCATTGATGCGCGCGTCAACCATACAAAGCTGCACTGTGCGGCGCGTTACCTTCAGCGAGATCGCGGTGTTGGAAACATTTCCGAGGTGCATCCACAGCGCCTTGACCAGATAGGTCGCTCTGAACTTATCCACCGCTTTTTGCATGTCCAGTGGATATTCCGCCGACTCAACCGAGATGGTCTTTGGCTTCTTGCTTTTCTTCATTGTAATTCTCTGCAACTATTATGTGGTTGTCATGATTTTGTTCATTTGCGTGGGCTATTGCCCTCGTCTGCTGCCGCGTCTTGGCTCTGCGGGAGGAGTTGAGCTGGGTTGGCCGCCGTGTTTTTCATATTCGGCGAGGGCTTCGGGGAGTAGGCCTTCAAGCTGTGCAATTCGGCGGTCGTCTGTGGGATGCGTTGAGAGAAACGCAGGGACGCTGCCACCGGCGCCTTTGTAATCTTTGAAGCGCTTCCAAAAATTTATTGCTTCGCGCGGATCGTAACCTGCGCGGGCCATGTACATCAAGCCCATGCGGTCGGCTTCGAGTTCCTGCGAGCGCGAGTGCGGCAGCGTGCGAGCGAGTGTTGTACCCGCGCCGTAGGCGGTCATCGCCAGCGCGCGCGTCTCTTCCGGTTTGTCGGAAAGCGCGACGTCGAGTGCCACACCGCCTAATTGCATCAACAACGATTCGCTCATGCGTTCGCCGCCGTGCCGTGCGGTGGCGTGCGCGACTTCGTGTCCCATTACCGCCGCGAGACCCGCTTCGTTGGCGGTAATCGGTAGAATCGCGTTATAGACGCCGATCTTTCCGCCGGGCAAACAAAATGCGTTCGGCTCGTCGGAGCGGAAACAGACATATTCCCACTGCGCGTTGGGTAGATTCACCACCGCAGAAATATTGCGTCCGACTTTCTCGACCAAATCCTGCTCGGCCTGCACGCTGGTTTGGCGTGTGCTGGCTTTTATCTCGTTGAATGCCGACAAACCTAACGCCGCCTCTTGCGAGGAGGGAATCAGCATCAACCCTTTGCGGCCCGTCTCGGGATTCGTGTAACAGGTCACGCCGAGCGCAAGGGTTAAAACTGCGGCAATCAGTTTCCATTTCTTGATAAGCAACATGATCATCGTTCGCTCCTTTATTAGTTCAGAAATATCTCCTTTACAACGCCCTTCCCGACCACCTGTTCGATCCGGCCCAAAAGTTCGGGCTTGGTGTGGTGCAGCGTTGCGCGCCAAACATCATGATCGCACTGAATCAACAGCCGCCCCTTTTCCAGCCCCTGCACATGCGCGTACTTGGCAATCTGCTCGCCCACGATTTCGGCCCAGCGCTCCTCAATCAGCGCCAGCCGAAGCCCTTTTTGGTACTTCTTGTCGCGGATCAGGGCTTCAATGACTTTATGGACGGGTGTGGGTTTCATGGGGGTTAGATTGGGCAACAGACTCCTGACTATCCAACACTTAATTTACGACTTCACTTCTGTTCTTACAATAGCTGACTGCTCAATTTTGAAGCACTGCGCCGGCGCAATGGGTCCAGCGTCCACGCTGGAAAAAGCACAACCCCCGGCGCCGCACGCCGGGGGTTGTTTAATCCCGCCAATGTTCTCGAACGAGTCTCTGCCGCGGCTATCAGCTTAGCCGGACCGGCATGATCAGCATCAGCAGGTCTTCATGTTCTTCCTGTTCGGTCGGCTTGACGATACCCGCCGAGGTCGCAGAGCCCAGCTCAAAGCGCACGTCCGGCGTGTCAATCTGACGAAGCATGTCTTGTACGTAGGTTGCGTTATAGCCGATATCCATCGGATCGCCGGTAAATTCACAGGCAATCGTTTCAAAGCCTTCATTGCCCTGCTCGATGTCCTCGACTTTGATTTGCAGCGTCTCTTTTTCGACATGGACTCGCACTTGCCGCGAAATCTCGTTGGCAAAAATATTGGCGCGGCGAATCGCTGAGAATAGCGAATCGAGGCCAACAGTCAGCACCTGCTTGTTTTCTGTCGGAATAACCGCGTCGTAGTTGGGATAGCGGCCTTCAATCAAGCGAGTAATCAGCGTAGTATTGCCCGCACGGAAACCAAGCTGTGATCCGGCAAATCCGATCTCCATTTCGCCTTCGCCTTCAGCGATTCGCTGTACCGCCTGCATCGCTTTCGAGGGGACAATCGCGGTTTGCGTGTCACCCTTGAAGCCGTCCGACTTCGTGCCGATCTTCACCAAACGGTGACCGTCGGTCGAGACCAGACGGAAATGCTCTTTGGACAGTTCAAGAAATACACCGGTCAATTGCGGGCGCAATTCATCGCGCGACACCGCAAACAAAACTTTGCTGATCATGCGGCGCAGTTTGTTGCGCGGCATTTTGAACGTCGAAGTTTCAGAAAGCTGTGGAACTTGCGGATACACATCCACCGATTCCGCTGAACACTGATATTTCTTGCCTTCGGTGTCGGTAATCGTGATGCGATGCTCTTTGCTCGCTTCAATCGAAACCGTCACATCGGGAAGTCCGCGCATCAATTCCAAAAACTTGCGGGAAGGCAGCAAGGTGCGTCCGTCTTTTTGTCCTTGCACTTCAAGCTCAGTCTGCATCGTGACTTCGATATCAGACCCGGTCAGAGTAAGCTTATTTCCTTTCAGTTCTGCCAAAAAGTGCGACAGCACCGGCATCGGGCTTTTTTGCGGGACAACCGTGGAGAGCGGCGCGAGTGCTGCCGCTAAGCTGCTTTGTGGAGCGGAAAATTTCATGTAGCGTTTCTGATTCTGTAGATAGAGAGAAGAGATTAAAAGAAATTGGTAGTCGTAACAGAGTGAGTGAATTCGTGGACAACTCCGCTTACTCCTTAGTTTTGCGGAACTCTGTCATCTGCACAACCGAGTGCACGGTATCTGTTACTTGTCCCCTCAAGGCTCAATGTCCCCAATTTCCCGCCAACCATCCCCCGTCGTTCACTCCGCGAGTCGATATCTCTCGCGCTTGCCAACAGCTATTCACATACTTGTCCGCATAATCGGACCGAGCGAAAGACGGCGTTCCAAATCATTTAATGCCGAGACCGTTTGCACTTCATCTGTTTTGCGCAAATCTGTGATTGTATCGCGCGCATGTATAACAGTTGAGTGATCGCGTCCTCCAAAAAATCCGCCGATAGTTTTCAGAGAATGCTCGGTGAGTTCAGTCATTAGATACATCGCAACCATTCGCGCGTAAGCAATTTCTTTTTTGCGTGTCTTGCCGCGCAGCGCGTCTTGGCTAACTCTGAAGTAATCTGCCACAGTCTGCTGAATCAATTCAACCGGCGGCCGTCCCGTGCGCTTTCCGGTCTTTTCTTGAATCACTCGCTGAGCCAGTTCAAGTGTGGCAGGCACTCGTCCAAACTGACAATGTGCAACTAACGCGGCGAATGCTCCTTCGAGTTCTCTAACATTACTCGTGATGTGAGTCGAGAGCAGATCCGCAACATCTAAAGGAAGCGGGAAGTTTTCAAATTTTGCGCGATCCTGCAAAATCGCCAACCGCGTTTCATACGTCGGCGGATTTACGTTGGTCACGAGCCCCGAATCAAAGCGTGAGATCAATCGTTCGTCAAATCCCGCCAGCTCATGCACCGGACGGTCAGACGTCATCACGATTCTTCGACCACTCTGATGCAATGCGTTAAAGGCATGGAAAAATTCTGTCTGCGTTCTTTCTTTCGTGGCAAAGAATTGAATATCATCCACGAGCAACAGATCGACATTGCGATACTTGTCTGCAAAGTCGGAGCCTTGCTGTGTTCTCACAGATTGAATAAAATCTTGTGTGAAGCGCTCGGATGAGACGTATCTAACTCGGATACCATCATTGCGACGCACGGACAGCACGCGATTGCCGATCGATTGAAGCAGATGAGTCTTGCCCAAACCGGTGCCGCCATAGATCAACAGCGGATTCCACAGCGTGGGCCGCGATAAATCAGAGATTGCAAGGCACGCAGCGCGCGCAAAGCTGTTGCAATCTCCTTCGATGAAGTTCTCAAAACGATAGCGCGGATTCAGATTCGCTTCCGCGGCCGCATCAGCCACGCTTACGGTGTGACTGTTTGAGCCGTTCGATTCGACCGGGTTAACCGGAGCCGGAGCGGTGAAGCGCAGGTTCCGTTGGCGCGGAATTTCGCCGGCGCCTTGGACACGGATCCGCACACGCACCGGTTCGCCCGTATTCTCGAGGGCGACGGCTTCTAAGCCCGGCACAAAGTGTTCTTCGACGAACTCGCGGTGGAACTTGGAGGGGGCAAGCAGAGTCAGAACGCGGTCTTCAAGCTTTTCGGGCTTGAGAGTTTCTATCCAGGAGCTGAATGTCGTCTCGGAGACCGAGGGCGCAACCGCAGACATAATTGCGGTCCACAATTCAGACGCTGGAATCGCTGCAACAGAAGCCATAGGCGAGAATAGAATATAGTTGCAAAAGTGGAGAGAAACACGGAGGATAACTCCGCATAACATGAGGGTTTAGGAGCTTTCCTCACGCGACGGGCTCATAATATAACACATCCACACCGATTGTCAACGAGAATAACTCCTCTTTTTACTCGCACTTACAATCGTTAGAGAGTTGTTAATTCGTGCTCTGTTGCCATTGACGTCTCATATGTTAGAGAGGCAACGGCCCATTCAGAGGCTATATCAACTTTTACTCATTCTATGGGTCATAATTTCCCTTGTTTTTATGCGCAAACAATTTTGGCAACTCTTGCCGACCCACGACAGGACGCACATTTATACATCTGCAAGTAAACAAGTGAATACGCATACACGACTCCGAGCAACGCCGGCGCGCTTCCCGCAACATGCCTCCAAAACAGATAGATAGCCTCTCATAAACTTTGACGCAGTTGATAAAACACAATAGTTTACAAATCAAAGAAAAACAAAACCCGCTTTAGATGCGGTTGCCAATGTACGGGGATTTGTCTATTTTGCAGGTTCGCCTACAATCGGAACAAATAAATCAAAATACACCAAGTCTGAGCCATGAGCAAAAGAACTTATCAGCCCTCAAATCGCCGTCGCAAGAACCGTCATGGTTTCCGTGAGCGGATGGCAACCAAGAATGGACGCGCGGTGCTTGCACGTCGTCGCGCCAAAGGTCGCAAACGCCTGACAGTCTCGGATGAGCGAAACTAAGTTCCGATCTTCCGAGCGCCTGTCGGGCCGTTCGGAGCTGGAACGGGTACGTAAAATGGGCCAGCGACGGACACTTCCGGAGCTGGTTCTTTTTTTTTGCCCGGGCAGCCCGAGCGCAAGCTCGCTTGTGCTGCCATGCGCAAAGTCGGAAATGCGCCGGAGCGCAACCGCCATCGACGCAAACTCAAAGAATTCTATCGCTTAAACAAGCATCTCTGGCCCGAAGGCACACACTTCTTCGCCCTCTTCCGCCAGTCCGTTTCCGATTGGAACGACTTTGAAACAAAGCTCAGCGCCCTACTTTCAAAGCTCTCATAATCTGCCTTTCTCGTTTCCTATTTCACATTTCCAAATCTTGTTGTGTCCTGGCTTCTGATCCAGCTCATCCGTGCTTATCAGGTGACGCTTGGCCCGCATCTGGGCGGTCGCTGCAGGTTCACCCCGACTTGTTCGGAGTACGCCATAGAAGCACTTAATAAAAAAGGATTTGTCAAAGGTTTTGCATTATCAATTCGCAGGGTCGTCAAGTGCGGCCCCTGGCATCCCGGTGGCGTGGACAATGTTCCAGAGTCAAAGGGAACAATAATTTAACAAAGCAACACAGTGTTTGATCGCAATACCATCATCGCCCTTGTCATCGTCGGTCTGATCGTCCTGCTTATTCCGCAATATTATAAGCTGATCACTCCGCCCGCCCCGCCCCAGACAGAATCTGTTACCGAAAAGACAAACACCGCAAAAACAGCGGATAAGGTCGCTGATGAGGCGATCAAAGCGGCCCCGGTTGATTCAGCCTTGATCTTACAGGCGACTGGCGCGGATTCTGTTCCCGCCAAGCCCTACACCTCAGAATTGGTCGAAATCGAAACTCCGAAGTTCAAGCTGTGGATCGGCAGCGATGGCCGTCCGACGAGTTACATACTCAATGAATACAAGCTGAAAGCCGGGCCGCCCGTCAATCTTCATGCGATGGCGACGGACAAAGACTCGGCCATTGGCTCGTGGGATATCGATTTAGGTTCGCGCAATCTGCCGAGCCTACGCAAGGTTCATTTCGAGTCGAGTACGCCAAGATTGTACGTCCCCAGCGGTCGCGATTCGGTTGAGCTGACTTGGGTTTCGCCGAGTGGTCAATATCTTACTGTTTATTATGTCATTGACGCAGAGCGATACGGTTTTGACTTAGCGCTGAAGGCCAACGGCTTCGCCCCGCCCGAAACCCGCGAATACAAGCTGACCTGGCAGGGCGGCGTCCCCACTACCGAGCCGGATCCCGCTTCGGACCACGAGTTCGGCGGAGCATACGCAATGGTTGGCGAGGAACTCGAGAACTCGGCGCTCGGTAGCGATCCCAAAGTTGAATTTTCTGCGACGGGCCGCACCCCCTTCGTGGCCACCCGCTCCAAGTACTTCATTGCCGCGATGATTCCGACAAGCCCCGCCGCTGGAGCTGATGTTTTGGGCCGCACCCGCGTTGCCGGGGAAAAGTCCATTCCACATATATATGATGCAAGCCTACGCATGCCGTGGGAAGGCGCGGCACTCGAAAGCCGTGTGCAGGTCTATTGGGGTCCGATCAAGAAGGACAACCTCGAATTCTTCAATGTCGGTTTGGAAGAGACGATGAACTGGGGTTGGCAAATCGTCAAACCGTTCTCGCTCTCTGTGTTGTGGTTGTTGCAGCAACTCGGCAAGATTATTTCCAACTACGGCATCGTCATTATCATCTTCTCAATCTTGGTCAAGGTTGTGCTTTGGCCGTTGACGAGAAAATCGCAGATCGCAATGAAGAAGATGGCCGCGTTGAAACCCGAGATCGAAGCGCTGAAAGAGAAGCACGCGAAAAACCCGCAGGCCATGAACTCCGCGATGATGGCGCTCTACAAAGAGCGCGGCGCGAATCCGGCGGCGGGTTGTATTCCGATGCTGTTGCAGATGCCGATTCTCTACGGCCTGTTTATCATCTTCCGTTCGACGATTGAATTTAGACAGGCGCCGTTCTTCGGTTGGATTTCGGATTTGAGTCAGCCGGACTTCATGTTCCACCTGCCGTTCACTATTCCAATGTACGGCAGCGGCGTTGGCTTGCTTCCGATTGTGATGGGCGTTTCGCAGTTCTTCATGTCGAAGGCCACACTCACCGATCCGAATCAAAAGGCCATGCTCTACATCATGCCGGTGATGATGGTCTTACTGTTCAACAATTTCCCCAGCGGTCTGTCACTTTACTACACGCTGTTCAACGTTTGGGCCATCGTTGAGCAGAAGCTCATCAAGCTTCCCGAAGAGTTTCCCGCCGCCGTGGTGGTGGAAGACAAGCCGCGCAAGAAGAAATAAAAAAGCGGCACCCCCCAAACCGGATGCCGCTCAAAGAAGTCGCCAGACATTTGTTTTGCCCACCGGCATGGCCATGCTCCGGAGAGTTTATGGCCGTTCTGCCTGGCGTTTCAATGGTTACACGCGAAAATTGTTAGAAAGGTTCCGGGGCGCGGGTTCCGCCGCCTTTCTGTAGGGGCGGATGGCAATCCGCCCGCGTTAGGCGGGATCGAAAACGCCACGCGCATTGTCATCCCGTAGGGATCTATTCAAAGCACCGCACGGACGAAAAGCGTAAACCACAAACACATTGGAATTCATCGGTTTCATACTGGCGTTTGTCTCGTTTGGGTATGCGCTTTATCAACAAAAGCGTGCCGACAAAGCGAACGCCCTTCTCGCTGAACACATCACCAAAACTGGGGAAACAGTTGTTAATGATGTGCGGTCTATCTTTGATCGCATAAATAAAGATCAAATTGAGAACACGAATGAAGATGAAACATCGCACGGCAAGAATACACAACGATTCCAAGTAGACTATAAAGATGTAGATCACGACGGCAAGAACGAAATTATAGTTCAATATCCTGCCGGGGCACACGGTAATGCCGTACGAATCTTTGGTTGGCGAGACATGGAGTTGGAAGAAATAGGTTTTTTAGGTTCCGGTTGCCCCGTTCCAGCAGAATTCAAGGATATTGACAACGACGGCAAACTTGAAATTTTGATAGTGAATACAGATTGGTCGGTTGATCTGCCTTACTACAATGCACCTAGGCTTACAGATATTTATAAGTGGGATGGCAGAGAGTTTGTTGAAGTCGGCTCTTTCAAGAATTACACCGATGAAGAATTAGAAGAACGTCGAAGACATCAGGAGTGAAGCAAATGACAGAAAATTCCACGGTTGCAACTCGGCTAGTCACTATCATAAAGCGAGGTCGAGGGTATAATGCGCCTTATCGGCAGTTTATTGGAGATGTCTACAACATCAACCCAAACGATTTGGTTGCAGTTTCTCGCGGCGCAATTTCTATTCAAAGACTTCACGAGCAGACGACCAAAGCGGTCGAATCAATTGTGAATATCAATCATGAACTCTATTTACGACCGTTGGCAAAACTCAAATTTTTTAAGTCTCAATTCAACTTGGACAGAACGACAAATGACATATTTCACCCGATTGACGACAATGTAATGATGAGCCTTGAAATGATGGTTGATGTTGTTAATTCAAACTTACCATCAGAAATGTTGGAGCTTGAACAAGCGAAAGCGCTTAAAGTTGACACCGAGTTGCTTATCAAAGAAGTTGAAGAGGCTGAAATAAACCTGAAACTAAAAAAACGCCTACTCGATTCATTGTTAGACATATTGGGATCACTTAATTCTTACGCATTGAATGGCGCAGAAGCGCTCGACTCCGCTCTTGAAAGGTCTATTGGAACGATTGTTCTTTCGTCCATGCCAACCCAAAGAGAGATTGTAAGTGATTCCGAAAAGGCAATCGCGCAAAAAGTGTTTGCACATATCGTCAAATATGGAGCACTTGCCAGCGTTGCCAATTCTCTTGTTCAGCTTGCTGAAAAGGCCGCGACGCTTATTGAGAATCTACCACAATAATAGAGCCCATCCCGCCCCCCCACATCACCACGACACACACCATGAATCCCGACGAGATCCAAAACGAAAACCCGGAATTGACACCGGACGAAGAACCCGAAAACGCGACCGAATCTTTTTCCACCGATTCGCTTGAGCCGTCCGACTCACCCGCGACCGATGCGCATATTACTGCGCCGGTGATTGACCACGAGCGCGCCGCAGAGAATCTCGACAAGATCCGCGCCGCCATCAAAGCGCTCGACACGGGCCACCTCAAAGACGGTGTGCGCAACTACAAGGAATTTTTCGAGCACGCCAAAGAGGTCGGCAATCTGTTCAAGACGCTGAAGCCGCTGCCGCATGAAGAGCGCGAAAAACTCTGGCAAGAGTTTAGCGCGTTGTGCGACGACGCGCGCGCGCAGCAAAATTCGGAGCGCGAAGAGCAGAAGCTTGTGTCGCTCGAACTGCGCGGCAAACTTGAAGCGAAGCTCATCGAGCTTCAGCAAACAGGCCCGAACGCGAAGTTCGCGGATGATTTCAACAAGCTTGCAGATCAGATGAAAGCGATTCGCGAAGAGTTCAGCGGCACGAAAGAAAAGCAAAGCCCGCTGATTCCCAAAGACCGCGAAGCGCTGTGGAAGCTTTGGAAGACAGCCGACGACGCGATTTGGTCACACCGCAAAGCCGTGCGCGATGAAAACTACGCGACCGGCAAAGAGCACATGACCGAATGCGCGGAGCTTGCGGCGAGCGGTGATCCGTTTGATTGTCACAAGAAGATAAAGGATTTGCGTCCGTGGCAGCGCAGCGCGGAACTCGCGCGCGACCAGCGTGACGAGATCCGTAAGTCGCTCGACGCATCGTGGGACGCCGCCGCCGCGCGTATCGAAAGCGGCCGCGCCGAACGCAAGAAGCAATACGAGCAGTGGACTGAGCGCACGACTGGACTTCTTGAAGAGTGGGAAGAGAAGCTCACGAAGATGCGCGACTTCCGCACGAAACTTGAAGAGCAGATCGCGCGCTTGAACGATATGGAGCAAAACGCGCGCACCGACGAGTTCGCCGATCAGGTCGCCGGCTGGCGCAAAGAAAAGGAAGACAAGCTCGCCGACGTGGACAGAAACTTAGTCGCCCTCGCTGATAAAATTGATTCGGTGAAGAAGAGGATGAAGTAGGATCGAACGCTCCGCGATTTTTTCTTCGTCACGCGAGTATCGCTATGAACTCTCTCGCGTGTGGGACGATTCACTACCGATGTTGACATGGATTCTGCTCAATCCGTCAATTGCTGACGAACGCGGCGAAGATCCTACGATTCGCCGTGTAATCGGATTATCACGTGGTTGGGGTTTTGGATCCGCCAAAGTCTTGAATCTATACGCACGCGTGTGCACATGTTCGACTGAACTCGAGCAAAATTTCAGCGAGCGCAAACGCATCGGGCCGCGCAACGACAAGCATCTTGCACAAGCCAAAGGACCAACTATTGTCGCATGGGGAGCGCATGGTTTTGCCATGTCGCGAGCCGAGCGAGTTCTGGCGTGCCTGCCAGAGCCGATGTACTGTCTCGGCATCAACCGCGACCATTCCCCAAAGCACCCGCTTTATGCGCGCAATAACTCACCTCTTGTTTCATTCCGTTTGACTCCGTGACCGCGAATTTCGACACCATCGCCGCTATTGCCACACCGCCCGGCATTGGCGGCATCGCGATTATCAGGATCTCCGGACCGATGTCGTGGGAGGTTGCTCGGCTCCTCGGGTCTCCCTCCGTTCACGGGGGGACTAAGGGGGGTCTGGAAACCGCTCCCAATTCCGTTCGTCACGCATACATATACAATAATAACAATGAGCTGATTGACGAAGTGTTAATCAGCTTTTTTAAGTCCCCGCATTCTTATACCGGCGAAGACGTGGTTGAGGTCTCCTGTCATGGCGGCAACATATCGTCTAAGCGCATATTAAAATTGATATTGTCGAATGACGTGCGGATGGCAAGGCCGGGGGAGTTTACTGAGCGCGCTTTCCTGAACGGGAAGCTCGATTTGGCCCAAGCCGAAGCCGTCGCCGGCCTGATTCATGCTCGATCTGAGGCTTCTGCTCGGGCCGCACTCTCGCAATTGTCCGGAAAGCTCTCCCTGCACATCCGAGAGATGCGCGAGAAGATATTGGATTTATTGGCATTGTTAGAACTCGAACTGGATTTCAGCGAAGAGGACGTGACTTTTCAGTCTCTGGAGTCCCGCAAGGCCGATTTGTTAGAGCTTCAACGCCAAATCGAACATCTTGTCTCGACATTTGCCCGCGGCCGCATTGAGCGCGAGGGACTACGAGTCGCCATCGTGGGAGCGCCGAACGCCGGGAAATCCACTTTGCTGAACCGGATTGTCGGTGACGAGCGCGCCATCGTATCGCCGCATCCCGGCACAACCCGCGATGTAGTTGAAGCTCATCTCGAACTTTCGGGCCACGAAGTCATCTTCCAGGACACCGCCGGACTACGGGAGTCCTCTCACGAGATCGAGGCAATTGGGATGGAACGCACGCGAAAAGCCCTTAATCGCGCAGACTTAGTGCTTTTATTGGTGGATTCGGCTTCCGGCGACCTTCCGGGACGCGAAATTTTATCAGAAATCTCGTCCAAAAATGCCATTATCGTCCTCAATAAATGCGATATTATAGGGAGCGAATCCTTCTCGCTGCCGACTGAGTTTAAACCGAGTGAGACCAAGACCATGAGGATCTCGGCGCTGACAGGAAACGGCGTGGAAGACTTGCTGTCCGAACTGACCCACCGCTTCTCGAACGAGCTGGAAACAGCGGGCGACCTCATCATCACCGAGTCGCGCCATCACGATGCGCTGCGGAGATCTGGTGAAGCTATCGAACGAGCGCGCCGCCTGTTTCATGAGCCGACGTTGATGGCCAGCGATTTACGCGACGCCGTCAACGCGCTCGGCGAAATCACCGGCGAAGCGATCGGTGAAGAGGTGTTGGACAGAATCTTTTCAAAATTTTGTATTGGAAAATAGAAAGCAGGTAGAGATGTCCGTATTAAGTGAAGCCGTCCTCGAGTCCGTTGTAAAGAACTATGTTGCTCAGAACCGCCCGAAGTCGAAAGCCGAATATGCCTTTTTCATCGGCCAGCCTTCGCTTGAAGCGGCGATTCGCGCGGCCGCATGTGCGACGAAGAGTGACGGTAAGCCCGGTAAACATCAGCGCAAAGG
Source organism: uncultured Alphaproteobacteria bacterium (assembly GCA_964587105.1). Classification (GTDB taxonomy): domain Bacteria; phylum Electryoneota; class RPQS01; order RPQS01; family RPQS01; genus JABWCQ01. The sequence goes on from CAZPKG010000006.1 coordinate 196,959, forward strand.
TTCCGCCGAGTCGCTGAAGATTGCCGAAGAGAAACTTGTATCACAAGCGGAAGCATTGCAGGCCGCGAAGACGTTTGACTCGCTCTTGGAAACAGTCGAGCGCGCCATCCTGCCGATTCCCGGATTGAATGACGTCTACGCTTATGATACGGCGACGCGCATCGGCGCCTATTTGAATATCTGGCCCAAGCACGTCTATCTTTACACCAGCACGCGCACCGGCGCCAAGCAATTAGGCATCGTCACGAAGAAAAGATTGCTTCTCTTCAATTCATTGCCCGCAGCGTTTCAGGAACTCGAACCCTACGAAGCCGAAGAAACGCTGAGCAATCTGAAAAAACTAATCAGCGAACCCGCCCCCGCCGCCTCGTATTTTAGTCAGAGTCAAGAGTAGCACGATTAACAACGCAATTCGAGTCTTGCAAGGAACATTCCCTTTGAATTAACGGGAAACAGTACATGAGCGATCTCCAAATCCCCCAAAGACTGAAGGATCTTCTTGACAGCAACAGCGTGCATAACGGCTGGGTTCAATCGAATCTCCAGCCGTTTCTTGCATGGATGGCTTCGCCTCAACCTGTTTTCTTTCCAGAATATACTGATCATGGCCCCAAACACGTTCAAGGCGTCTTGAACTCTGCGGCCTATCTGATCACTGAAGACTCTTGGAAACTATTGACGAGTGCAGATGCAGCAGTGTTGTGTCTTGCGGTCTTGTTGCACGATGCGGGCATGCACCTGAAGCCTAACAATTTTATTGAGCTTGTTGAAGGCAAGTATTCAAAGCACAAACTCGAACCACTTGACAAAGAAACTTGGGCAGAACTTTGGGAACGTTTTCTTGCTGAGGTCACGCGCTTCTCCGACCGTGATTTGATTAATCTGTTCGGCGAACCCGACACGGGCAAAACGCTTCCGACATTTCTTCGCCCACAAGCGGGTGGGCTTGAAGAGTGGTTGAAGAATGACGATAACAAAAAAATCGTTGGCCTTTTTCTGCGCCGCAATCACCCACGATTGGCGCATCATATCGCCGTGCACGGTTACCCCGGCGCAACTGAAAGGGAATTAAAACTTTTCGGACCGGATACACATTATCGTGAACTCATTGGCCTGATAGCACGCAGCCACGGAATGCCATTGCGTGGAACGTTCGACAACTTAAAGAAGAAAAACCTAGGTGAACGTGTTTATAACAAAGTTCACCACGTCTATCTGATGGCGATATTACGCATCGCTGACTATCTGCAAGTTGAATCCGGTCGAGCAGATAACATATCGTTCTCGCTGATAAACATTCATGCTCCGCAGTCGCGACTAGAATGGCGAAAACACCAATCCGTTGTGAATTGTAGCGACCCATCTCTCGACTCAGAAGCAATAAAAATAGATGTGACGCCACCGACTGTCCACATTTATCTTGGTATGAAATGGCTGTTACAGAGTATCCAGCAAGAGTTGGACACAACGTGGGCAGTATTGGGTGAAGTTTATGGCGCATTGTCGGACAAGGGTCTCCACAAGCTTGGCCTGAAGATTCGTCGCGTTCAATCCAACCTCGACAACCCCGAATTCGCCGAGAGCGTTAGCTATGTTCCAGATAACATCTGCTTCACGACAGCGGACGCAGAAGTATTGAATCTACTTATCGGCCCGCTCTATGGAGAAGATCCAATGTATGGCGTGAGAGAGCTGATTCAAAATGCAGTTGATGCAGTCCGAGAAAGAAAGGATTTTGAATGGCAACAAAGACAAATAGACAACGCATGGGTACCTAATTACAGACTGCGAGATCAAGAAGCGGATATTGTTCTCACACTCGAGCGGCGCGACAGAAGAGCAAAACCCCCCCGCTATTTCTTGACTATTTCTGATACAGGCATTGGGATGCAATTGTCAACAATAAAGAACTATTTTCTTCAAGCGGGGGCATCTTTTCGAAACAGTAACGAATGGAAGGACCTACACGAAGATCAAGCATTGAACACGAGCAGGGTGAATAGATCCGGCAGGTTTGGTGTGGGTGCGTTATCGGCATTTTTAATTAGCAACGAACTAGACGTACTTACCTGCCATGTCTTGGATAATAGGTGCGGCTATTATTTGAATGCAAAGATAGACAAGTATCAAATTTGCGTAAGAAAAATACGAACAACCGTTGGTACGACAATTCGGATACCGATTACCGGAACGATGTTTGACATTTTTCTGTACAATCCCGCCAAGTGGATGTGGTACTATGATAACGAACCATCAATTGCATATCGAATAGGACCCATGGAGCACTTACGTTTTGATGGGTCTGGAATCAAAACGATCTATAAATCCGCAGGCATGAACTCTTTTGAGTGGACACCAGAAAGCAACTCACTGCTTAAAATCAAGAACCCTAGTAACACAAAACAAGTCTGCCTTGGTGCTTTGAAAATTCAATGGAATACAACATATAGCAACCATGTATTCATAAACGGCATAACTATTGGGCATAAGGCCGACGACAGCCTCGCTGCCCCAATTGCAGAGCTTGACTTGGCTTATGACCGGTTCGGGGGGGGGGTTAAAAAAACCGAAAAAATAAAGTTACAACCCGTTCCGTTTAACTATTTGGCGCCCCAACCA
>CAZPKG010000007.1:0-117569 GCA_964587105.1 uncultured Alphaproteobacteria bacterium
AGTATCCTGACGAAGCTTATGACATTGTACAGATTTCTGAAGACCGTTTCTTGGTGGGAGGCACAGCCGGTGATCCAAACTCCCGAGATCGGCTACCCACCCAAGCGTTTGCGCTAATGATCAACGGAGCCGGAGATTCGTTGTGGATGAACATGTATAGCAATGATCAATATATACTTTGCACGGATGCTGAGCCCAATGGAGAGTCAGGTTTTCTTCTGACAGGTACCGTCCGAACTGAGATAACGGGATATGGCGATGCGTATGTCATGCGGGGTGATTCGATGGGGAATTTGCTCTGGCAAGATCGTTATGGTGGTAACTTTACTCAGATAGGAAATAATGTAAGAAAACTCTCTGAAAATGGCTACGTAGTCTTTTGCGGTCAAGGGCCATCAGATTCTAACTCGGCGAGGTTCTATCTCGTGCGCCTTGATGATACAGGTGATACTCTTTGGACGCGGTACTATTCTGGAGTACCTGGAGGCCAGTATGGCTACCATTGCCTTGATGGATTAACCCTCTCTGATGATAGTTTCGTAATGATGGGCATTCAAGATGTTCCTTTGCCAGATCCTTCAGGACTTCTCCTAATCCGCACCTATCCTGACGGCGTAAATGTCTCTGAACCTGCGCCTACTCCGATATCATTTACAACTATTTCCGCTTACCCCAATCCGTTCAACAGCACACTAACCATATCGCTCGACGTCCCCTTAAATCAAGAAATATCATTGAGCCTATTCGATATCTTAGGCCGCGAAGCCGCCGTCATCCATCGCGGCAGACTGAACAGCACAACTCTGAACTACACAACTCCTACTCATCTGTCCAGCGGCATCTACTTCCTCCGCGCCGCCACAAACACACAATCCACAATGCAAAAAGTTGTATTACAAAAATAGTTCTGATTCCCCCCCGTTCCTCCGGTGGGTTTAAGGGGGGTCAAACTCCCAAGCGCCTCGTTCTGCATTCATCATTCATCACTCATAAATCATCATTTCGTCCGCCTCCGTTTCCAATTTCCAATTTCCTCTTTCTAATTTTTCCGCAATGCACTCTCTCCGCGCAACATTTGTCCTGCTCATCGCACTTGCCGCGTCGCTCGCGCAATTCGGCTGCAAAGGCTCTTCAGGCTCCGCGCAATCCGGCGGTCGCCCTGCCATGAAATTTCCGGTCGAAACCCAAGTCGTCCAAAGCCGTGACAGCTATCGCGTCATCCGCGCCGTCGGCTCAGTCGAAGCCTTCGAAATCGTCCCCGTCACCGCGCGCGTCTCCGGCGTGGTCCACAAGGTCGCATTCAAAGAAGGTGACTACACCAAAGCCGGACAAGGATTGATTGAAATCGAACCCGAGCGCTATGAGTTGAACGTGCAAACCGCGCTCGCCAATTTCGACAAAGCCAAAGCCAACCTGCTCGAAGTGAACGCCGGACTCGAACGCCGCATTGACATCGAAGGCAAAAACCCCGGCTTCGTCAGCGATGAAGAGATGCAAAATTGGAAAACAAGAGCGCTCTCTGCTCGCGCCGATTCCGCCCGCACAGCAGCAGAATATGAACTCGCCAAACTCAACGCGCGCGACGCTCACGTCCCCGCACCCGTCAGCGGTTTGATTCAATCTCGCCAAGTCAGCACCGGACAATACATTCAACTCGGCACCGTCATCGCCACGATGATCAGAAAAGACCCGTTGCAACTGAAGTTCTCCGTCCCCGTTCACGAAGCCGAGCCTCTCACCGTCGGCGCCGAAGTGGAATTTCTCGCGCGCGAAACCGTGACTCCGCAAAAAGCCAAAGTCACAGCTATCACCGAGTCCGCCGATCCGCAAACGCGCATGGTGCAAGTCGTCGCCGAAGTGATTGCCCCCTATCCCGAATCGTTGCGCCCGGGTGTATTCGCTGAAGTCACGGCGCGTCTCGGTGAAGCCTCACAGCTTCCCGTCGTCCCGCAAACCGCCATTCGCCCGAGTGAAAAAGGTTTTCTTGCCTACGTCGTGAAAGACTCCACCGTCGAAGAGCGTGTCATCACACTCGGCCTCCAAACCGAAGAAGGCACCGTCGAAATCAAAAGCGGAGTCAACGCCGGTGAAACGCTCGTTATTCGCGGCAGCGAAGCTCTGACCAACGGTGCGCTCGTCCGCGTCAGCAACGGAGCGGCGAAGCAATGAACATAACCGAAGTCTGCGTTCGCAAACCCGTCCTCGCGTGGATGCTCATGGCCGGAACAATTTTGTTCGGCATCGTCGCATTAACGCGCATCGGAATCAGCCAATTCCCCGACGTTGACTTTCCCAACATCAGCGTCAACGTCACATGGGAAGGCGCCGCACCTGAAGTGATCGAGCATGACGTCGTCGAAATTATCGAAGAAGCCTTAGCGCAAGTCGAAGGCATTCGCTCGATAACGTCGTCGGCTCGTCAAGGCAGCGCATCTGTCACTATCGAACTCGATCTCTCGCGCAACGTGGACGTCGCCTTGCAGGACGTGCAAACCCGCATCTCGCAAGCCGCTCGCAGGCTCCCGCGCGACATCGATCCGCCCACAGTAAACAAATCCAATCCCGAAGACAATCCCATCATGTGGATTGGTCTTTCCGGTCCCTTCCCGCAGCAGTATATCAGCGACATCGCGCGCTATCAAGTCAAAGAGAAAATTCAAACTATCTCCGGCGTCGGCGAAATCATGATGGGCGGCTGGCTCGAACGCAACGTCCGCCTGTGGATTGACGCGACAAAACTTGACGAGCACTCGCTCACCATCACCGACATCTCCACCGCACTGCAAAAAGAGCACGTCGAACTTCCCGCCGGACGATTGGAAAACAGCGGCCGCGAAGTCAGTGTGCGCGTGATGGGTGAAGCTCTCGACTTGAAAACCCTCGGCGAAATCGTCATTCGCGACACACCCGGCGCTGAAGTCTATCTGAAAGACATCGCGGTCATCGAAGATGGTTTTGAAGACGTGCGCCGCATCTCGCGCGTCAACGGCATTCCCGCGATGGGCTTGGGCATCAAGAAACAGCGCGGCGCCAATGCCGTTGCAGTCGCCAAAGCCGTGCGCGCCGAAATGGCCAACATTCAAAAGACCTTGCCCGAAGGTTTGGAACTCGGTATCAATTTCGACTCAACCGTCTTCATCGAAGAATCCGTCAGCGAAATTGAATTCGAGCTGATTCTCTCAGTCATCTTGACCGCGTTAGTCTGTTGGCTCTTCTTAGGCTCCATCTCAAACGCCATCAACGTCGTGCTCGCAATTCCCATGTCGTTGATGGGCACGATTGCGGTAATCTACTTCTTGGGCTTCACGCTCAACACCTTCACTCTGTTGGGCCTCGCGCTCGCTGTGGGAATTGTGGTGGACGATGCCATCATGGTTTTGGAAAACATCGTGCGCCATGCCGAGATGGGTAAAGACAAAGTCCGCGCCGCTCTCGAAGGCACCAAAGAAATTACCTTCTCCGCCTTCTCTGCCACACTCGCCGTCGTCGCGATTTTCATTCCCGTCGTCTTCATGTCGGGCATCATCGGCAAATTCTTTTTGCAATTCGGCGTCACGCTCTGCATCGCGATTATTCTCTCCTACATCGAAGCCGTCACACTTGCTCCCGCGCGCTGCTCGCAGATTCTCGACGTCTCGCGCGAACACCGCAATAAACTCGGTGTGTGGGTGGACAGTCTCTTCTCGCGTACTGAAAAGCGTTACGAGCACGGCATCGCCAAAGCGCTGAAGCGCCCCGGCACCGTTTTGGCCGGCGCGTTGATTATCTTCATTGGCTCAATCTTCATCCTGCGCTCACTTCCGAGTGAGTTCGTTCCCTCACAGGATCAAAGCCGCTTGATGATCCGCATTCAGACCGCCGTCAGTTCGAGCATGAATGAGACAAACACGCTCTTCCAAGAGGTCGAGAAGAAAGTCAATGCGATGCCCGAAGTCCGGCGCACGTTCGCAGTCGTCGGCGGCTTCGGCGGCGGCAGCACCAGCGGTGGCGTCGTTTTCACCACACTCGCTCCGCCCAAAGAACGTGCATTTACGCAAGCCGAGTTCGCGGCAAAACTGCGCAAAGAGTTAAATGCGATTCCCGGCGTCCGCGCCGTCGTGCAGGATCTCTCTCAGCAAGGTTTCACCGCGCAGCGCGGCTTCCCGATTGAATTTTCCATTCGCGGCAGCGATTGGAAAACTCTCGAGAAATTAAGCGGAGACATCACGCAAAAACTCTCCGCATCCGGTCTCGCCGTGGACGTGGACACCGATTACCGCATCGGCGTACCTGAATTGCGCATCGCTCCTGATCGCGCGCGCTGCTCTGATCTCGGGATCTCAGTCGAAGATGTGGCGAGCGCCATCAATGCGTTGGTCGGCGGCGAGCGTGTCGGAAAATATTCTTCGGGCGGCAGGCGTGTTGACGTGCGCATGAGACTGCTTGCTGAACAACGTACAGGTCTCGACGACATCTCGCGCCTGAAAGTCCGCAACCGCAACGGCGATCTTATTCCACTCTCCTCGCTCGTCACCTATCAAGAATTGCCCGCATTGCAAGCGGTCACGCGCAAAGACCGCGAGCGCGCCATTTCGATTTTCGCCAATGTCGCACCCGGCCATTCGCAAAAGGAAGCCATTGATTACGTCGAAAATCTCACCAACGAAATGCCGCAAGGCTATCGCACGGTGTTGAGCGGTTCCTCGGTCGCGTTCAAGGAATCCTCGAACAGTTTGCTCTTCGCGTTGTTCATGGGCATCATGATTGCCTACATGGTGCTTGCGTCGCAGTTTAATTCCTTCTCGCATCCCATAACAATTTTGACCATCCTTCCACTCTCCGTCGCCGGAGCCGCAGCAGCCTTGCTAATTGCGGGCAAGTCGCTCAACATCTTCAGCATGATTGGTTTGTTGTTGTTAATGGGTATCGTCAAAAAGAACTCAATCATTCTCGTGGACTATGCCAACCAACAGCGCGCGCACGGATTGAATCCAGCAGACGCGATGAAAGTAGCAGGCCCGATAAGATTGCGTCCGATTCTAATGACCTCCATCGCCACCATGATGGCCGCCATTCCACCCGCCTTAGGTTTAGGAGCAGGAACAGAAATTCGTTCACCGATGGCCATCTCAGTCATCGGCGGCGTGTTTGTTTCGACTGCTTTGAGTTTATTCGTCGTCCCCTCTTTCTACGTAAAATTAGAAAGCTGGTTAGCCAAACTCAGAGTAACAAGAAAATCGCCCGTGCCACATCCGGCTATCACCAAAGCATCCTAACTGATAACCCCCGGCTCATTACCAGGGGTTATTTTTTTTGCACTCAAGATATTGTCTGCTTTTACAATCGCTTACAAATTTATTTTGACAAGAACGCGCAATCCGCTTGACATTCCCCGCATTCCATTCCATATTGAAACAAAAGCTTCTTGCCAGAAGCAGGCTTGCAGTCCGCAAACTTTACGATTGAAGGGGAATTCTAATGAAACGCATTAACAACTTTGTTTGGATTGCCACCGCCATTATTTGCTGCACGGATTCAAGCTTCGCGCAGTTCAACGCCGCAATTTACTCTTTTACGCCGTTGACCTATGATTGTCACGGAGGCCCCCCGCTAGGCCCTGGCTGTCTTGGAGAAATTTACTGGGATCAGAACAATAATGGCCCTGATGGAGCCGACCATCCTCCGGTAGTCGGCAATGGGTATGGTGAATGCAACTTCAACACCTTCCCCATAAACGGCGCAGAAATGCTAGGAATACCGGGGACATTTTTCATGGACCCATTATTCACAATCTCAACAGTTACGCCGCAACCTTCGCGCTATTATGTTGTCGTTCAGTATGGTCCAAGTATTTGGACATCATCCGTGTTTACAATTTTTAATGGTTTGAACGACTACGACATTTCGAATGGCTGGGATTGCTCAGGGGAGTTTTTGTGCAATGAACCAAACCACGTTGCAATCGAAGTGCGTCCTGGTGAACAATTGACCTACGCATGTATTGATGTCTGTGCAGGAGACCCTGTTCAAATTGATGTTGGGCCTTTATCTTTTAACTGTCGTCCGCATCTTTTCATATCGGCAGGCTGCCAATCTCAAACTGGGTGTGATGTGCTTTGTCAACCTGCGCTGTTTTCTTTTGATGATTCTCATTTCACCTACAATCCCACAACGAGCACCTGGTATAATTGGATAATGCCTGGCAGTCACGGTTGCTTGTGTGTAACTGTAGAGAATTGCCTTCCCGTGGAGAACATTACTTTCGAGGCAGTTGCCCGCGACAGCAAAGTCGAGTTGCTGTGGACAACGGCTTCCGAATCCGGCATGGCAAGCTTCGAAGTCATGCGCAGAGTTCATGGTCATGAATACCAGAAGGTGACTTCCGTCGCGGCAACCAACTCCACAACCGAGTCATCCTATTCGTATGTGGATGAAAACGTTGAGAACGGCACCGTGTATGAATACACTTTGCACATGATTAGCGTGAACGGTGATGTTTCGGAATTGGCCAGTATCGCGACGGCAGTCCCCTCTGCTGATCACGCCATAATTACCGAATACGCGCTGAAGCAGAACTTCCCCAATCCTTTCAATCCAAATACCAGCATCGTCTTCGATCTTCCTGAGCAGAACACAGTGAACTTGCGGGTCTTTAATTCAATTGGGCAAGAGGTCGCAACTCTCGTGAACGGGAACTTGAGTTCCGGGCGCCACACCGTTGACTTTAACTCCAAGAATCTCGCCAGCGGAATCTACTTCTACACAATGACAGCTGGAAGCGGTTTTACCGCCACACAAAAAATGCTGTTGTTAAAATAGCAGTAAAAAAGAAACAAGAGGCCCGATGAAGGTCGGGCTTTTTTTGTTCCGCTCCCCAAAAATCTGCCGCAACTTTGGGGGGACAAAGGGGGCCTTTGCTTTTCCTATTTCCCATTTCAAATTTCAAATTTCCTCCTGAATGCCTCCCCAATCTCGCATTTTTTACCCAACTTCAGCCAAGTCAAGAGCTTGTTAAGTTCAATAAAATGAAAATAATTGTTGCGCAAACGTTCAAAATGTTGTATATTATAGGAATTGAAAAATAACAAGGAGATAGGACTTTGTGAAAGAAGGTGCACCCCCGAAAATTAACTTCCACTTAAACAAATACTCCCGTTCCGACAATAATTAGCGTTTTACACAGAAACACGGGGTTATACAGCTATTAGACCATCATAAAATGAGATCGAGGTGCAGTTGACTCTTAATCAATTGGTTCATACATTTGTTCAAATGCACGAATGTTCAGACACAATGTGGCAAATTAACGCGGCGGCGCCCGCTGCGGGTGCCCCTAACCTGTAACTGCAATTTGAACCCCGAAACCCTCCTCAAAAAATACTGGGGCTTCGACCAATTCCGCCCCTACCAACGCGAAGCTGTCACTGCCCTCACGGATCGCCGCGACGTTCTCCTGATTCTTCCCACAGGCGGCGGCAAATCGCTCTGCTATCAGCTTCCCGCACTCGCTCTGCCCGGCATCGCTGTCGTTATTTCCCCGTTGCTCGCGCTGATGAAAGACCAAGTGGATGCCTGCCGCAGTCAAGGCATCACCGCCGTCTGCCTGTCAAGCATGACCACCGTTGACGAAAATCGGCGCGCCATGCAGGAGATACGGACCGGCAATGTCAAATTGCTCTATCTGTCGCCCGAGCGCCTTGCGGTTGACTCCACGATCGCGTTTTTGCAGTCACTCAATCTCTCGCTCTTTGCCGTTGACGAAGCCCATTGCATCAGCGCGTGGGGGCACGACTTCCGGCCTGAGTATCGCCAACTGCAAATCCTCAAACAGAAATTCCCAAAAGTCCCTGTCATGGCCTTGACCGCCACCGCAACCTCGCGTGTGCGCGAAGACATCGCCGTGCAATTGAGTTTGAAATCGCCTGAAATTCTGATTGGAAATTTCGACCGGCCCAATCTCGTTTACAGCGCCGTCGAGCGCAGCAATCTGCTCGCGCAAGTCATTTCCGTCGTCAATCAGCACAAAGGCGAGTCCGGTATCATCTACTGCATGTCACGCGCGAACACCGAAGGCTTAGCCGACAAACTCAGCAAAGCAGGCTATCGCGCGCGCGCCTATCATGCCGGAATGGACAACGACCAGCGCAAAAAAACACAAGAGGCGTTTTTGCGCGATCAATGCGACATCATCGTCGCCACCGTCGCGTTCGGAATGGGCATTGACAAATCCAATGTGCGCTACGTCATTCACGCCGCACTCCCCAAGTCGCTCGAAAACTATCAGCAAGAGTCCGGTCGCGCCGGCCGCGACGGCTTAGCCGCTGATTGCGTGCTGTTTTATACCGTCGGCGATCTGATTCAGCAAAAGCGTTTTCTTACTGAACTCCCCGACGAAGAACGCCGCATCGCGCACAAGAAGCTCGATCAACTGCTCGACTTCGCGCGCACGAAATCGTGCCGTCACAAACAACTCGTCACCTACTTCGATCAAGCATACGCCGACGAGAAGTGCGGAGCGTGCGACGTCTGTGAAAGCAAATTCGCAATAGCGTCTTCCACTGCCGTAATGGCCGATGCGCAAAAGGTCGCGCAGATGGTCCTGTGCTGTGTCATCAGACTAAAAGAGCGCTTCGGACAAAACCACGTCGCGTTGGTGTTGAAAGGCTCCAAAGACAAAAACGTCTTAGCCTACAAGCACGACAAGCTTTCGACTTACGGCCTATTGTCAAGCTACACGATACCTACCATCGAAAGCTTCGTCAAGCAGCTAACCGATCAAGAATGTCTCGTGGCCGAGCCGGAGTTCTTCACACTCTCGGTCACAGAACTCGGCCATCAAGTCATTCGCGGTGAGCTAACTCCGACACTCATAGTTGACCGTTACGCCGGACCCAAACTCCCGCAATCCTCCTCCCGCGCCGAAGCCGATTGGGAAAATGTGGATCGCGATCTCTTCAATCTCTTGCGCACCGAACGCTACAACATTGCCATCGAGCAAAATGTTCCGGCCTATGTCGTATTACACGACTCGGTCCTACGCGACCTTGCCCGTCACAAACCGCGCGCGCAATCGCACTTGTTGAAAATCCCGGGCATCGGCGAGCGCAAGGCCCAAGCCTTCGGTGACCGCCTGCTTCGCGTCATCAACAACCACTGCCGCGCCGCTGCTTGAGTTTGTCCGGCAATTCCGGTAACTTAGAATATCATTCGGAGGCAGCATGAAATCACTCTTAAACTCAGCCGCTCGCGAGCAAATCCTGACTCGCTTTGACAGGTTCGCCGAATCATCCCCGCGCCAATGGGGCAAGATGTCGCACGCGCAGATGCTCGCGCATCTTATTGACCTCTTCGAGGTCACCTTTGCAGAACGGCCCGTCAACGAACGTAAAGGAATTATGAACTCAGCGTTTGGTCGCTGGTTCCTGTGCGTTATGCCACTCCCAAAAAACTCGCCAACCGACCCCGAGTATCTCAAGCGGCCAGCCGGTAACTTCGCCGAAGATAAGGCCCGCGTCATAGCTTACATCAAACGATTCGCCGAGCCTGACAAGCACACCTTTGGAATCAGCCCGTGGGTAGGAAAGATGAGCCCCTCGCAATGGGCGAAGTCCCATTACACACATCTTGATCATCACCTCAGACAATTCGGTTGCTAAAAAAGAAAACCCCGCTCTATCCAGCGAGGTTTGTCACTCAACCGCCGTTGTGGGTCTCCAGACCCGCAATGGCAGCTTGTTCGCCGAGCGTGGGCGTCCTCGCCCCGCCGGAATCTGGATAGCAATTACGCCATCAGTTTCCTGGCAATCTCTTCATACGCCGCCGCCGTCTTCTTGACGATATCATTCGGCAACTCCGGCCCCGGAGGAGTTTTGTCCCACTCAAGAGTCTCAAGATAGTTGCGGACGATCTGCTTGTCAAAACTTTTCTGGTCACGACCCGGTGCATAGTCATCAGCCGGCCAAAATCTTGAACTGTCCGGCGTCAGCACCTCGTCACATAAACAAAGCTCGCCGTCAATAATACCAAACTCGAACTTCGTATCGGCAATCAAAATCCCCCGTGTCTTGGCGTAGTCCCGACCCGATGAGTAAATCTCAATCGAGAGGTCGCGTAGCTTCGTCCCCATCTCCACTCCCACAATATCGCACATCCGCTCGAAATCGATATTCTCATCGTGCCCCGTCGCGGCCTTCGTTGCCGGAGTAAACAACGGCTCTGGGAATTGTGCGCAATGTTCAAGCCCTTCCGACAATCTGTGTCCGCACACCGACCCCGTCTTCTTGTAATCCTTCCAGCCTGAGCCGGTGATAAAACCGCGCACCACGCATTCCACCTGCAGCATCTCGGCCTTCTTCACCACCTCCACCTGACCCGGATCCGTATTCTCAAGCGAAGCCGCAAACTCGTTAACGAACTCCGCGTGGCCTTCGCGTGCGATGTGATTTCCGCACAACGATTCAAAGCGCTTCATCCAAAAACGTGTGAGCGTGTTCAGCGTCGCGCCCTTATTCGGAATCGGAGTCGGCAGAATCACGTCGAATGCGGATACGCGATTTGAAGTCACAAACACCAAATGGCGCTCGTCAAACTCGTAAATATCGCGAACTTTGCCGCGACCCAAAAGCGGAAGTGCAACTGTGTTCATAGATTGAGAAGAGTGGGGGAGAGAGGGAAAAAGAGAGAACAGATTACTTGAGTAGCATCTTCACCGCAACTAACACGAGATAGGCGGCAAATAAAATCCGAAAGACCTTTACGCTTCCGCCTTGATTGAGTTTGCTGCCGAAAGGGCCGCCAAGCAATGAGCCAACCAAAATCGGCACGGCATAAACCAAATACACATAACCAAAAGTCCACTGCGGCAAATCGGGCACATGCCAGCCGTTGATGACATAGCCCGTAACTCCGGCAATTGCGGTCACAATTCCGACCATGCTGCTCGTGCCGACTGTGAACTCCGCAGGTACTTTGATTACAAACATCATCACCGGAACCATCAGCACTCCACCGGCGACTCCGATGTAAGCTGATAAAAATCCGGTCGCGGCGCCTAACAATAGAAACGGCAGCGCATGAAAATGAAACTCACCGCCCGGATGACCCTTGAGCGGAGAAACAAAAATCGCGGCACTGATTAAGGCAAAGATCGCAAAGAAAATTCTTAGCACGTCGGGCGAAGAATTTGCCGAAGCCCAAGAACCGACAAACGAGAACATCAACGCGGTTGTGGCAATCGCTTTGAAACCTTGCCAATGCACTCGGTTCGCACGCGCATAGGTTAAGCCCGCCGAGGCCGATGTTCCTAAAATTGCAAAGAGTGTCGAGCTAAAAACCAGAGGATAGCGAACCGTTTCCGGAATCTGTTGCGCGGCGCTGAGCGCGAGCAGCACCGGCGTGATAATAAGCGCACCACCGATGCCGAGGTAGCCGCCGAGTACTCCGGCCACAACCCCCAACAAAAATAGCCCGCTTATCTCAAGCAGCAAGTGCGATTACTCTCCGTTCGAATTCGTGCTGTCGCTTACCGCGAGCAGTTTGCCGTATTCTTTGCCATTGTTCAAAACTTCCACCGCGCGCAAAATCTGCGGATCGCTGTCGAAACTTGCTTCAATGCGACCCGTTGCGCCGTACAGGGAATTGCCAAGCTCAGTTTCCAGACTGTTCTTGATGAACGGGCGCTCCTTCTGGAAATCCCGATCGCGAACCATGCTCAAATAGTGTTCAAGATGCGCAAAGTCCCCTTCGGCTTCCTGCTCCATTTCAAAAGTCTTCAAGATTTCGCGCAGCGCCTTGAGTTCTTTTTCGCCGTCCACCGCGTAGCTGAAATTCTTCTGCTTCAGCCATTCGGAAAACTGAGCAATCATCTCATCGGACACCTTTGCATCCGTTACTTCCGGATGCTGTGCCAAATACTCCGTCACAAAATCAAAGAACGTTCCCTGTCTCCACAACTCTACTCCGAGTTGCTCGGGCTGAGGTGTTTCAACCATGATGTCCGGCTCGATACCACCGCCGCCAATTACTTTGCGGCCATTGCGTGTCGTGAAGCCGGAGTCCGCCGATTCTTCAATCGGAGAAATGACCAGCGTAGTATCTTCATCGCTGAAATAATCTACTTTTTGAATCAAACGGCCCGACGGCGTGAAATATTTCGCAGTCGTAAGTTTCAAGGCTTCGCCGGTTTCAAATGAAATCACCGACTGCACAAGCCCTTTGCCAAACGTCGGCTCGCCGATCAGCACTCCGCGATCCAAATCCTGAATCGCTCCTGCCACAATTTCCGAAGCCGAAGCCGAACCGCCGTCCACCAAAACCGCTAACGGCAAATCTTTGGCAACCGGATCGCTCGCAAGCTTAAACGTACGGTTTGCATCCGGTGTGCGGCCCTTTGTCGAAACAACGACCTCGCCTTTGTCCAAGAACTTCTGCAATACACCGACTGCGGCGCTCATCAAACCGCCCGGATTGCCGCGCAGGTCCAATATCAGAGCTTCCATTCCTTTGCTCTGCAAATCAGTCAAAGCTACGTCAAGCTCACCTTGTGCGCGCGTCGAAAAATGCGCAAGTTTGATATAACCGATTCCCGGTTCGACAAACCCGCTATAGGGTACGTCCTTGACGTCAATCACCTGTCGAGTCAAATCAAATTCAATCGGCTCCAACGCGCCGGGACGCTCTACCTTAATCTTGACGTGCGTGTCAGGCTCACCGCGCAAAAACCGCGAAGCGTCGCGCGTCGTCATGCCCACCGTCGAGTGCCCATCCACTTCGATCACTTTGTCGCCGCTCCGAATACCCACACGCTGAGCGGGGGAGTCGTCCATCGCGCTGATCACCGTAAGATACTTGGCTTCGCCGCGCACGCCGATTTCAATCCCGACGCCGCCGTATTTGCCGTAGGTTATCACGTCGAGATCGTCCGTGTCTTCCTCCGGAATGTAGGTGGTGTAAGGATCAAGCGTCTCGAGCATACCGTTGATTCCGGCTTGCACGAACTCGTCCGGATCAATCTGATCGACATAGCGCAAGCTGATTTCACGATAGATATCACCAAATAATCCCATGTTGTGATGAATCTTCGCATACAGTTCATCGGCAGACATGGGGCGCGCTTCGGCAAACACCGACAGCGGCATGAGCAGCGACACCAGCAAGAGCAGCAATCGTCTGTGCATTATGGCACGTCCTGTTACAGTGAATTAAACCGGCAAGTGGGCGGCAATCGCCGCTTTGACCTGCGCAAAAACTTCATCCTCATTCGCCCGCGCGTCGATTTTCTTGACCCGCGTCGGGTGGCGGTAGCACAACTCAAGATAAGCCTGTCTGACCGCCTCGAAAAATTCTCGTGGATTCTGCTCCAATCGGTCCGGCGCGGCGCCCGTCGCCTGTCTGCGCGCCACCGATGTTTCGTAGTCCACATCCAAATAGAGTGTCAAATCGGGCGTTAAGTTCCCGGTGACAAAAACGTTCACCGCTTCGATCTCTTCGACCCCCAATTCGCGGCCGGCCCCTTGGTAAACCGTTGAAGAATCTGCGTAGCGGTCCACCAGCGCAATCGCGCGCGGCTTGCGAAGATGCGGAAGCAAAATCTCTTCCACCAACTGCGCCCGCGAGGCCGAATAGAGTAAATACTCCGCGCGCCCGGTCAAATGGCTGGTCGGATCAAGTAACAAATCCCGAATCTTCTCACCCGCCGCCGTGCCCCCCGGTTCGCGGGTCAGTAGTACATCGTATCTCGCGCTGGTCAGCCAAGCGACCGTTCTCGTAAGCTGAGTGGACTTTCCCGAGCCGTCAATACCCTCAAAGTTAATCAACATGTGCGGCTGGCGCGTCCGGTGCGCTCTTGCGAGTGATCAGGTAGATTCCGACGATCATCATCCCCACTGAGATGATGCGTGAAAAAGTAATCAAATGCAGGCCGATGTGTCCGAAGATCATCCCCTCTTCGTACCATCTGAGTCCCTCGACAAAATATCTCCACACGCCGTATAGCGTCAGAAAATACCCCGTCAAAACTCCCACCTTGAGCGTAATCTTGTCGCGCCACAGCAGAAAGGCAAACAGCACCAACATCGCAATGGTTTCATAAAGCTGTGTCGGATGAATGTGCTGACCGGGATAGATTGAACCTGCTAAACTCGAATCGGGAAACACAACCCCCCACGGCAAGTCACAGGTGTTTCCAAAACAGCAGCCGTTCAAAAAGCAACCGACACGACCAAACGCGATACCCAACGCGAGCGACGGAATCATAATATCCGTCACATTCAGAAAACTCGTCCCCCGCTTTTTCGCCATCCAATAGGCGCCGCCGAATCCCGCCACCACTCCGCCCAGTAACACAAGCCCGGCAATTCCGATGGTTCCGTCAGATTGAATCGGCGAGATGATGTCGAGCATCCGGCCTTCAAACTCTTTCCAATGCGTGATTACATAGGCGACGCGACCGCCGCCCAGTCCAAACAACAGCGAGGCGACAGCGATATCGACAATCGAATTGCCCGGGACACCGCGTTTGGGCGCGCGCTTAGAAGCAATCCAAATTCCAAATCCAAACGCCAGCGCCAGCATCAAGCCATAGCTGTGCAGCGCAAAAGGACCAATCTTAAATAGTTCTGGATGCAAGTAATACCTTAGGGCAGAGAGCCGAGTTTCTTTAAAATACTTTCTGCTGTAAGAACTGCGTTTTCTGCCATTCGGTCTTTCACATTTCTCCAATCGTGATAGTCAGCAATTACCCTATCAGCAATTAATCTGTCTAAGTCTTCGCCGATTTCGATTTCGGTTAAATCAACAGAGCGTTTGTACTCATCAATAACTAGCGTGTGTCCAAACTTGCCATTCTTATGCACAAGGCCTTTCTTGCTTTTTGCCATATTAAAAGCTGCATAATAGGCTCTGCTCACAGCGTTTCGATTGTCACATTCTTGGTTGACATTTGACAAAGGATTTTGTCCAACTAACTCTTGGGCAAAGTAGTAGTACTGAAGCCAATCAAAGCTCATAGGAAGTCCAGCCTGATCGTTATGTTACGACGAATATGGCTTGACTGCTTTAGCCACCATTTTGTGTCAAACTCTCGAAGTTGTTTTCTCGCTGTTACAACGATCGAGTTGACTATGATTGAAATGACCGGTCGCGAGCAACCATCTTCGGGATCAAACAGCACTGATTCCTTTACTGATGCGCCTGGAAAAAACTTAACCACATTGTCGAATATAGAAAACAAAGTGCTTTCCGAAATATTGCGCGAGGTACAAAGTTCCACAAACTCTTGATCAGTCCAATGATACTGCAATGTGCTTAATGCGCGTTCGCTTGCTATTTCAAATGGCCAAGCAATTGGCACAGTTATTTGTGCTGAAGACCAATTCTGGTCAACATAGCGCTCACGATTACCGATGGGCAAGAGATTCCTTGACTGCTCATAATACCTCTTGCCATACATGGCCCGCTGGTAGGAAATAGCAGCACGTTTATCAGCGATTTGATCAGCTAGCAACATTATTGAAGACCCTTCTCGCTTCTTCCGTAATTGAGGACTCGAACGCAGTTTCGATAGATTCGTGTGCACCATTGAGCCAAGTTATTACATCTGCTAATTCCACACTAATATTTGAAGATGACTGCGCGGTAATGTCCATTCGGAATTTATACTCGGTGTCTGATTCATCAATGTTACCACATTCTAAAGTCAGGTAGGTGTCATTCTTGCAGTCAACTTCGATCCCCCAAAGAAAAGATCGAAGCTGCACGGCCAAGTGGTCTTTGAAAGGATTTTGAGGGCCGATATTGAAAAACTTGTCAGCAGACGGCCAATTGGTAACGATGTCTGGCCGGTTAAGATACTGTAACTTAACAGATTTTATTGCAACTGGATGCGCAAGATCGAGGAACAAAGAAAAATCTGTCTTGAATCGGTCAACGAAATTATCCCAGCTGTCATACGGACGGAGGCGATTAAAAATGATATTCCCAGGGCCAAGTTGAATAACGTTTAGCTCATCTTCACTCCAGAATTGGGCTCTTGCTTGCTGGTTTACAATTGGTGCAATGCCAGCCTCACTCTTTCGTACTTCAAGATTAAGTAAGTTTGTTTGCTTCTTTCTTGGATATCTGTCTGAGACTTTTGAATACAAGATGCCTGGAAGTGTTTGATCCCATCCACCGTCAGTTTCAAATGCAATGTCAATTATAGCTTCTTGCACCGGTGAGTTGAGATAAATGTTCTTTGCTTGCATCTTAATGTCCTTTGAATTCAGAAATTGTTTCGCTATCATCCGTTCCCGCGACAACAACGACAAATTCGCCGCGAGGTTCGTGTTGTTCAAAATGGGCGATTGCTTCGCTTAGATTGCCGCGCACGATCTCTTCATAAACTTTTGTCAGTTCGCGGCAGACAGCGACTTTGCGGTTACCCAAATACTCGTGCAATTCCGAGAGCGTCTTTTGGATTCTATGAACGCTTTCGTATAAAACAATTGTGCGCGGCTCGGTGGCCAAAAATTTGAGTCTTGTCTGCCTGCCTTTTTTGTGCGGCAGAAATCCCTCAAACACAAACTTGTCCGTTCTAAGCCCTGACAACACCAGCGCGGGAATCAACGCCGCCGGGCCGGGAATCGTGATGACATTGTAACCTGCCTGAAGTGCGGCACTCACGAGTAATGTGCCCGGATCGCTGATGCCCGGCGTGCCCGCGTCACTAACCAGTGCCACACGTTTGCCCAGCGCAAGCTGTTCAACCACCCAAATCAATTTCGTTCGCAGGTTGTGCGCGCCGTAACTTGTCGTCGGAACCTGAATCGCATAGTGATCGAGCAGCCGCTTGGAATGCCGCGTGTCTTCGCAGAGCAAGACGTCCGCCGCTTTCAAAATCTCAATCGCGCGAAACGAAATGTCCGCCAAATTGCCGATCGGCGTGGCCACAACCGCCAACGTCGCGGCGGGGAATTGCGAAGTTTCACTCACAACAAAAAAAAGACGAGGCCGGGACTCTCGCACGAGAGTCCCCGGCCTGTTTGATCATTCCAACCAGTCGAATATGTCAAAGCCCGCATTAAGCAGGTTGAAGCTGAACCTGTTCGAGAATCTCACCCGTACACTTGCGGATGACGTCCACGCCCATCGCAACTTCCGATTCGGAGATGTTGAGCGGCGGACGGAAGCGAATCGAGTGCGTTCCTGACGGCAACATGCACAGTCCGTTTTCGTACAAAGCATCCACCAATCGGTTACGCAGCGAGGTGGACGGCAGATCAAACGCGCACATCAGGCCTTTGCCGCGCACGTTGAAGATCATCTCGGGATAGTTGTCGGCCACACTCTGGAGCAGGAAGATCGCCTTCTCGCCCGTCTTGGCTGCGTGATCCACGAGATTCTCGTCACGGATGATTTCAAGGTACGTTTTGAAACGGAACATGTCAATCAGATTGCCGCCCCATGTCGAATTAATTCGCGACGACACGGCGAACACGTTATCTTCAACTTCGTCAATGCGCGGTCCGGCGATGAAGCCGCACACTTGAGCCTTCTTGCCGAAGCAGAACATGTCGGGTTCAACATTGTGATGCTGCCAACCCCACATCTTGCCCGTCAAGCCGACGCCGCACTGCACTTCGTCAAAGATCAGCATCGCGTCATTTTCATTGGCCAAATTCCGCAGAGCCTGCATGAACTCCGTGCGGAAATGGTTGTCGCCGCCTTCACCTTGAATCGGCTCAAGAATGATGGCGCAAATTTCGTCCTTGCGTTCAATGAAGTGCTGCTTCATCTGCGCAATCGCGATTTTCTCGCGGCGTTCCACGTCTTCCAAATGACCTTCAGTCAGCGGGAAACGCAGCTTCGGATTCAACACACGCGGCCAATCGAATTTGGCAAAATATTTGTACTTATTCGGATCCGCCGTGTTGGTTAACGACACGGTGTAACCCGTGCGGCCATGGAAAGCTTCCTCAAAGTGCATTACCTGATTGCCGATTTCACGGCGGTAACCCTTCGCGAAATTCTTCCGCACCTTCCAGTCCATTGCGGCTTTCAAGGCGTTTTCAATTCCGAGCGCGCCGCCCGAGACGTAAAACGAGTGCTTAAACGTTGGCGGAATCGCGACCTTGAAGAACGTGTCCACGAACTCGGCCATTTCGACGGTGTAAAGATCGGAGTTCGTGATGTTGTTCACCGCGAGCTTGCCGAGCTTCTCGATCATCTCAGGCGAGGTCAGACGCGGATGATTAAACCCAACCGGACTTGAAGCAAAGAATGTGAAGAAGTCCATGAACTTGCGGTTGTGACGCGAGTCATGGAAAAACGTGCCGTGCGAATTTTCCAAGTCAAAAACCAGATCAAATCCGTCGGCAAGCATATATTTCGAGAGCGTCTCATGGACGTTCTGGGGAGTAATGTGCGACATGGCAAACCTTCCTTTCGGTTAAATGGTAACTGATTTCAACAAACAAACGTCACCATTCACCTCGGCGGGTCCGTGGAGCCTGTGTTGCGCTGTGTCAGCGCGCGGTAATCTATGCGCAAAAATATCATGATTCCAAAAATTCTGTTATCTCAGTTATGAACCGTTCCGGCTGTTCCCACATCGGGAAGTTCGCCGCTTCGTGCCACAACACGATTTCCCGTCCTCGTGCAAACTCCGCCGCAAGTTTCTCGTCGTATCCAACTGCATTCGCGCCCCAACCCATAAACACTTCACCGTCGTATTCCCGTAGGCCGTCGCGGTAGCGGGAAATTTCAATTTGAAATTCACTCGCCGGAAAATTCGGCGACCTTTCGGTATGCCATCCTCCGGCTAACAGTTCACCGAACATCGGTTTGACAAGCTGCCTGTTGCTTTCCGAGAGGCCTGAATTGTTGTCAAGCCACTGACCAAGCTTGTTTTTGTCCCAATCTGACTTACCCCACGGCAACAACCGTTTGGGCGCGAAACTGTGTTTCACTGGTAAATTCAACAGCCCCAATCTTCGCACGCGCACAGGCTCCATAAGCAAGTAATCTACTGCAAGCCACGCGCCATCACCTAACCCCACGATGTCCAGTTGTTCGCACTGCTGTGCATTCACCACTTCAATCAACCACTTGCGTAAACCATCCCGCGAAAGTGTGAATTTCTGCGGCATGACACGGTTGTGTGATCTGCCCCAACCCGGAAAGTCCGGTGCAATTACTCTCCGTGATCTGCCGACCGAACCAATGGCTGTGGACCAAACAAACGACGCTCCGGGGACAGAGTGCAGGAGAACCAACGGAAACCCGCTCGCGCGTCCTTCCACAATTGCAAAAGTTCGCACTCCGCCGGCAGAGAACTCCTGAAATCCAAATCCGGCTACGTCAAACCAGCTTGCCACGCGCGCGGTCAAGCAAACAAGGTTTCAAACGGATTCTCTACCGTCAATTCGCGCACGCTGATGAACGGCGCAGAATCCGCGGTCACAATCGTATTCACGCCATGCGCTAACGCAGTGGCCGCGATATGCGCTTCGTGCAGATGATCTTTCAGAGCTTGATGCTTGTCCACAAGTTTCAGCGCGCGCTTGAGAATATTCTCGTCCCCGTAAAGAATTAACGGTTCGCGGCGCTTCAGCATTGCCTCAATCGCGGCGTGCACGGTCGCGGCTTTCAGAGGAGCTTCGCTAAACTCGTTCGATGTAATCTGCTCGCTCCATTTCAACAAACTGGCGTAGCACACGCAACTCACCCACGGCTCGGCGGCACAGGCTTTCAAGTATTTTGCCGCACGGGCCTGCAACGGATGTGTCGTGTCCGTGGCAATCAAAAGAATACTTGTGTCAATGCACTTCAGCATGTTCGTTCAGGTCTCCCTCCGATTCGTCCGCGAATTGGGGGGACGGAAGGGGGGTTAACCTCTAAGTTTTATCGGAGCCGCAATCTTAAGCAGATCATCATAGCCCGAACGTTTTGACTTTGCACCTTCGGATTTCACCGTCGCCTTGTTCCGCGCTGCCGCCTGCTTCTGCTTGTACATCCACAACTCTGGAGCTTCATAGGGAATCCGCCACTGCTTCCCCACGCGAATGGCGGGAAGTCTGCCTTCGCGGGCCAACATGCAGACCGTCCCCCGGCTGACCTTCAGAAGCTTGGCGGCTTCGGCTGTTGTGTGATATTCGTCGTTAGCCATAGATTACATCGCGGCTTTCTTCAGCAATCCGATCTGTCCGGCATGATAGATATCGTGCTGCATGATACCTTGCAAGACGAGATAGCGCGGCACTCGCCCTCCGGCCACCGGTGTATCGAGTTGATTGTCTTTAAGTGTTGCCGAAGCGGAAATCAGTTCGGCCTGAATATCCCGCAGTTCCTGAAGCGTTTTCTGCCACGCAGCCTCACTTGTGTCGGCAGGTTTCGGCCAGTCAATCTCTTCGTTCATATCCGAGCGTTGGTCGCGCAAACGGGTTGCTGTGTAGCGCTTCCAAGCGATGATGTGCAGAACAATTTCCCATATCGTGTGCCCATCCGCGAGCGGGCGGTGATTCGCGCGGCTGGAATCAATATCTTTTAGCAGAAACATCAGAGCCGGACCGAAGCGGGCTTCGCCCGTTTCGTCTCCGTCAAAGGTGAGCTTCATCAACTCTATCTGCCGTTCAACTTCACTCATTTCAGTCCGCTTCCGCCTGTCATTTCGACTTGAGCCGCTTTCTTTAACAGGGCAATCTGTCCCGCATGATACAAATCATGATGAACGATGCCAAACAAGTAATCCGAATAGACCGTCTGCCGTCCCGGAGGCGATTCGTACAGCTTTTCATTAGGTAAACGCGCGACGACCGCCAAAAGCTCCGCCTGAGCGACTTTCAGTTCGTTCAGCACGTGCTCCCACTCAATATCGTCACCCTCTTCGGGTTTGGGGAAATTGTCGGCCTCTTCGACTGTGAACTCTTTGCTTTCCAGCCAGTGCGTCACCGCGCGCTTCCACGCCACCGTATGCAGCGCAATTTCCCAAATCGAATGAACACCGTGGACGTGACGCCGCTTGGCCATGTGCGAATCCACGCCGTCCAACGCTTCCAACAGCGATGGCCCGTGCCAAGCTTCGCCTTCGAAGGCTTTCTGAATCTGTTTCAGGTGCGAGGCCAATTCATTCATGGTCAAAACCTGTAAGTGAGATGAAATGCCATATTTCGCTGATGATCAATTTCCGTGTCGCCGCTGGAGGGCAGGTGCGTCATCAGCGGTAGCGGGTTGAATTGAAAATCGATGTTTTCCGAGTGGCGGATCGTATGTGCGGACTTGCTCGTAGTTGCGTAACCCAACGCAAAGCCTGCGGTAGCTCCGAGTGCGGCGCCAAGCGAGATGCTGCTGCCGTCATCGGTATCAGATGCGGCAAGCGGCGCTAATGCAAATGCGGCTCCGCCAAATTCCGCCAACAGCACGGTCAAACCTTGCGAGGTGGTAAAATCCTTATTTAGTAGCAACCTGTGCCCGATTCCAATTCCCAGAATCGAACCGACGGTGGCCATTGTCGCTGCAGTTTTTCCTTCCAGATCGCCGACATCCGCAACGGCCGCCGGAAGCGCCGCGCCGACGATGCCGATACCGCGCAAGACATAGCCGTCACCGCGCGTATAGTGAGCATGATCCGCTAATTGCGTTCCTCCGACAAGTCCGGCAACCGAGCCTGTCAACACAAGCAATCCGGCTTCGCTTTGATGCTCATCATTCCAAAGATCGTAGCCCGCCGCGAGCGCCGCGCTCATGCCCGTTCCAAAATCTCCGCCGACTCCGATGACAGCAGCTTTACCGTCTGTCATTCCGGATTTCGCGGCCCATGCGTGAAAGGCTCCGCGCTCAACTAAACTCGTTACGACTGCCCAACCGTAGGGTGCACGCTCGCTGTCTTCTTTGGGATCCATCGCGTAGTACAACGCGATGCCGTGTGCGATGCCGCGTGAACCGCCGTAGAAATCCATCATCGCCGTCGCGCGTGTGACATCCGTGCGTTGAGTGCCCAATGCCGGCCCCAATATCCCGAATGCGGTTAACAGAAAATACGTTGTCGCTCCGGCCGTTCCGTCCATCTTAGTTGCAACCGGAATGGCCCAACCGTAGAATCCCGCGGATAAGATCGCGCTGTTGACAATCAAGCCCGCGCGTCCTTCGTGATTGTATAACGATTCGGGCGCGTGCTCGGAAATGCCTCGGTCAACAAGCTCTCGCAACGCGATGACTTCTGCTATGGTCATCGGAAGCCTTGACCGAACAAGGGCTGAGTCCTTCTGTTCAAGCACTTCCAAGAAGAAGGAGGTCTCTGTCGCCTGATACAACCGGGCTTCCATAAATCCCGGATACTCTTGAAACAGCCCAAGTCTGTTTTCCAAGTCGGCGGTGATGACAAAGATCTTTCCCGAAGAATCAAACGGCACCGAAATTTCCTGTGCCTTGGAGCTTATTGTGCCAATCAACAGCACACAGCTCAGCATGAATACGCGCATAATTAGCGCCTTTAATTATTTCAAGAAGGTACTAAGCAAACCCAATCCTTGTTCCAACGCGTTATTGCTCTTATCGTTTACTTCGCCGTCGGGCGTTAATTTATCAATAATCAAAGGCAGAGCCGCCGTCAAGATCGGCAGAAACTTCTGCAAGTCCATTCCGGATTGATTTGCCAAACCGTTAAGTTTTTCGTGACCAAACACGGACAGCAGTTGGTCAGGTGAAACCGGCATGTTCTCGCCCTTGCTCACCCAAGATTTGGCAATATCACCCAAGCCGTTATTCTGAAACTGATCCAGCAGTCCCGTAATACCGCCGGAGTCTTTGGACATCATGCCCATCACCGATCCGGCCAAACTTCCCAAGTTCACTTCGCCGTCGGTTTTGCCCAGAATGCTGTTGGCACTCTTCATCAAATCAAACATATCCATTGCAAATTCTCCCTGTTAAAATTCGCCGCGATTCGTTTCCGTAATCCAGCGGTTAAACCACGTCTTGGCAGGCTCACCGCCTGCTTGCCTGACAACTTTCGCGATTTGTCCGCGATGATAGGTGCAGTGGTCGTGCGTGTGATAAATCAAATCCGAAACTTTGCGCGTGACCGTTTTGCCTGCTGAGTCAATAAATGTCACCGGCTTTTCCAATCCCGCAGGCCCCGCGCGCACGATTAGCTCTTTATAAGCCGCGTCGAGTTTGGGAATTTCATTCACGCACTGCATCAGATTGTAATCCGCCGCGTCGTACCAGCGCTTGCCGTTATCGCGCTCTTCAATCAAATCCAGCACATACCAGTTGTTCTGCAAAATATGCGACAGCAATTCGACTCCGACTCCCGGCACAATCGGACACGTCTCAAGCGAGGCCACGACTTTGTGATTCGCCCACGTGTTGAATTTTACGATGTCTGTGAGAAACGTGTGCATGGTTCGTCAAGCGTATATTAAACCCGCAGCGAGCCGCGGAATCCCCTCGCGGCATAATACGATTCCGCGCCGTTGTGGTACAAAAACACGGTGTCGTAGCGGCGGTCGCCAAACACCGCGCCGCCGAGTTTCCTGATTGCCGCCGGAGTCGCAAGCCAACTCGATGTCTTCAAATCAAACTCGCCAAGCTTCTGCAAGTCGCGGTATTGCTCTTCGGTCAAGAGTTCAATTCCCATCGCGGCAGCCATATCGACCGCACTCCCGGATGGCTTGTTCTCCTTTCGCGAATCAAGCGCCGCGCGGTCATAGCACAAACTTCTCCGACCCTTCGGACTTTCCGCCGCGCAATCGAAAAAAATATACTCGCCGGATTTCTTATCCACTCCAACCACGTCCGGTTCGCCACCCGAATTTTCCATTTCAGAAAGCGACCAAACAGCCTCCGCATTCTTCGACAGTCTCGCTTCCACATCGGCCCACTTCAAGCCCTTGTGCCGCGCCAAGTTCTTCTCAAACCGCGCCGCCAGCACCTTTAGCAGTTCATCTCGCTGCTTGGCGGATAACTCTTTTTTGGTAGATTTGGCCATTGTGGTTTTGTAATTTCCCCGGATATTGATTAAGCGAAGTTGTTATCTACTGAAATGTGAAGTTCGCACGGCGGAGCATTGACACTCCGCCGTGCGAATCCCTTACTCAATCGTCAATCTGCGCTCTCTGCAATTTGCCGGAGTAGTCGATATAGCAGGCCTTGGTCTCTGAATAGAATTCATAGACCTCCCAGCCGCCTTCTCTATGACCGTTGCCTGTCGCTTTCATACCGCCGAACGGCATGTGCGCTTCGGCGCCGATGGTGGCCGCGTTGATGTAGGTGATTCCGGTTTCGATATCACGGAAGGCGCGGAAGGCTTGATCCACATTCTTCGTGAACACCGCGCTCGACAGGCCGTAGTCAATCTCGTTGCAGACCTTAATCGCTTCGTCAAAATTCTTAATCTTGATGACCGACACGACCGGTCCGAAAATTTCTTCCTGAGCGATGCGCATGTTCGGCTTCACATCGGTGAAGATTGTCGGTTCGTGGAACCAACCGTCGGCATGTTCGCCCTTCGTGAGAGCCTTGCCGCCGTAGGCCAGCGTCGCGCCGTCTTCTTTCTTGCCGATTTCAACATACTCCATCACGGTCTTGCGCTGGCTTTCGCTCACGCACGGCCCCATTGTGATGCCTTCATCGTTGCCGTAACCGATTTTCAATTTCTTCGCGGCCTTGATGTATTTTTCGACAAACAAATCGTGCACACCTTCCTGCACAATCACGCGCGAGGTCGCCGTGCAGCGCTGACCGGTCGTGCCGAAGCCGCCCCAAATTGCGCAATCCACAGCATGATCAAGATCGGCGTCGTTCATCACAATCTGACCGTTCTTTCCGCCGAGTTCCATTGACACGCGCTTCAACTGATAGCTCGCGTCGCGGCCAATCACCTTACCCACTGCCGAGGAACCCGTAAATGAAATCACCGGAATATCGGGATGGTTGACAATGTGCGTGCCGACTTCTTTACCTGAGCCGTGCACGATGTTAATGATTTCCGGCGGGAAGCCCGCATCGAGAATCGCTTCAACCAAATTGTGCGCCGACAACGGAGTGATTTCGGCAGGCTTAAACACTACTGTGTTACCACTCATCAGCGCGGGAATAATCTTCCATGACGGAATCGCCATCGGGAAATTCCACGGCGAAATTAAACCGCACACGCCGATCGGCATACGAATTGTCATGTTGAACTTGTTGTTCAGTTCTGAGGGAACGGTCTTGCCGAACATACGGTAGCCTTCACCGGCCGCATACATCGCCGTGTCAATGGCCTCCTGCACGTCGCCGCGCGTTTCAAATATCGGCTTGCCCATTTCGCGCGTCATGTCAAACGCATATTGCTCTTTGCGCTCGTTCAAGATTTCAACGAGTCTGAAGAACAGCTTGGCCTTTGTCGGCGGGGGCACGAGTCGCCACGTCTTGTAGGCTTTCAGCGCCGACTTGACTGCCCGATCCACGTCTTCCTTCGGGCTATGCGGGAATGTGCCGATCAAATCCGACCATTGAGCCGGATTACGATTCTCGATAATCTGACCATTCGCGGCGTCGCACCACTTGCCCGCGATGAAATTCTGAAAAACTTTTGACTTGCTCTTGCCACCGTTCGGGGTAGCTTTCTTCTTCTTGTCGGCAGTTGTTGCCACGATAATCTCTCCTGCGCTTATAACTGACGGGCGGCCAAAACCACCCGAATAACTCTATGCTACCTATAGCTCTAAATAGTACAAAATTAAACCCCGAGAGTCAACCCCATTTTGGGCACCATGTAGTAATAAAATCAATAGTTTATCCTAAAATTTTGGCCGCCTGACGAGGCAGACATATATTAGAGGAGACAGAAACGGGGCGAACCCTCGCGAGTCACGCCCCGTCTCTTCTCCCCAGACCTCCCAGCGGTTATGGCCCGACGGCAATAACTTGGTAATATACCTGTGTCTCAGGCGCGATGGCCTGATTCACAATCGTGTAATTGGGTGTTCCAACCGTGACAAGTGTTGTCCACGGGCCGCTGACCCCCGGCGAACTTTGTACGAGGTAATTTGCAGCCACTGGGACAGCGCTCCAGAACAGCCTAATATCGTTTCCGCTCCGCAATATGGTCAGGTCGGTAACTGCGGGCGGAATACCGGTCGAGTTAGCCGACTCGAAACCCCAGCAATCGAGTTCAACGAATAGCTCAGAAGTCAGAGTGAATGAGTGTGATCCAAACCCGCCGGCATCGCCAACCGGCAAGATAATCTCTTCGTTGCCGCCTGAAAGTGTTGCCGTTACAAAAGAATCTTCACAGTCATCGCATTGAACACTGAGGTTTGTTCCTGCCGTGCCATTCAACACTTGAACATAGACCTGCATGTTCTCCCACCAGTAGTTATCCTGCAGGACGTCATACTCGGTAATTAAGTTGACAATTCCGCCGGGACCAAGATACTTGGGTGCGTCGGTTAAGTTAAAACCGATATCATCCGCATTCGCAAGAAGCAAAGCGCCGCCCACATGTGAGCCAAATTCCTCGGATGTTCCCGACTGCCAACCTACACCGAAGCCAGCATAGTCTTGCGGATTCGAGGGGCTAGTTTCCAGAATTGCAGGAAGCGGAGGATTAATTGCTTTAACCGAGACGTTGAATGAATCGCTCAAGCTATGTAGAACATAAACTCCCGAGTGTCCCGGTCCCGCATCCACTCGCCTGACATTTTGTCCGTTCACATAGCCTGCCGATCCGGGTACATTCCAATTCCAATGTGCTACTCTGACCCAATTCCCCAGAGTGTCTCTGCACATGACCTCACTGTTGCCGCAGCTTTTGGTCGGGCCGCTGTAAGTGATTTCCAATCGCGAGCCCGGTTGCACAACAATTGTGTCGGCCTGACAGCGTTTCTTGAGCGAGAAGTTCCGCCAATATTGGGCTTTTTGAGTTGCCGTGGCCGCTCCGTTCAGCCAATCCTCCCAAGCTTGAGCCGTGACAGAATCCGCATGTGTCATACGAGACCGCAAGGCCGGAATAACCGCTCGTGCGTATGTCGAATCAGCTCGAATGAACGAGTCATACGCTTTGTTCGCTTCAAGGATGGCTTCCTGCAGAGATTTATTATTTTGCAATGCGCAAACTTTGGGATTCAACCAATTGTTGTACCCGCCGTCGCCTCCCGTGCTGTAAGTTGAATGTGCGTCGTCAGTCGCGGACGATGCGGTAACATCACACCCTTTGGCCACCAGATTCGCCCGTAATGAATCCACCATCTGCCCACCGAAACACTGCCCGAACTCCACGTCCATCTTGGTCAAACCGGAGTCCACCAATGTCTGCATCATGGCGGTTAACTCGGTTGGAGTGATGAGATCATTCCCAAGCATATTTATTCCGCCGGGATTCGCGTTGTTCACTCGCTGCTGACCGTGATTAGATACTACCATTTCAAAACTGGAAGTCTTGCCTGCGGCTTTGCAGGCCTTTATCTTCGAAGAGATGGTGTTGATTTGGGCTTGAATCTTCGCCTGTGTCGCCGAATCCACTGCCGCCGCCGGAATCGCCGTGCCGCGCGAATTGAACGGTGCAGTCGGGCGATTTCCTTTGAAATAGAAAACCTTCGTATTGGCTTCACACCAGTTGTGTGATCGTTTGTAACAGTAGAAATCCGTTAAGTCATCCCAGTAATCGGAACGATTGTTCGTTGAATCCACGCCACCCGACAACAAAATTGCGAAGCGGCATGTATCACAATCGGCACTCGGCGGCCAGTTGGCCGGACGCCAGTTTGGAGGATGAACCGGCGGCGGCGGCATCGGGATTATGGCAGGCGGAGCCGCCGCAAGAAATATCAGTGCGTTGTCACCCGAAGGTGCAAACGGATCAATACCAATGACACCTTCCACGATCATCAACTGCTTCCAATAAGTAGGAAAGATTGATCCGCCAGCAATATGCAGGGCAAAATTCGGTGGAAAAATCTGATTCGTTTGCCAAACTGCAAGATTGTGAACAAGCAAATTTTGCGAACCGTCTATCGCATAACACTCGACCTGCACGCTGGTGCCGGCAATGTCAGGCAGTACCGAGTACAGCTCGGGAATCGTGTAAACGTGCCCGCTGCTCGAACACGGAATACCATTGTCCTCCACCACAAAGGTGAAACTTCCGGTCTGCCCATTAAATCCCTGCACCAAAATGAAATATACCTGTCCGGCCACACTGCACCACGAAACGGAGCTTTGAAGTCCGCACGCATCGTCATTTCCAGCCACGCAAATCGGTGCCGAGCAATCGCCAGTATAGACGTTGATCTTCGTATCGTAGCTTGCCCCAAAGCAGGTGTGCGCGGTCATGGTATTGCCCGTGCCGGTCGTCACATACCAAACTCCCGGAGCGCTTATCGATGTTCCGCAATCTGGTACATTGTCGAGAGTTGCCTCCGTTGTATTACCCGTCACAGGTGTAAACGGTTCAACAAACTGCGCACCTGAGCAGTTATCGTTCGGCGGAGTGTTCAACTCCGTGCGCTGAATCTCAAGTATATAGTTCCCCGCGTCTCCGTTCCAGCCATCCACCACGACGAGAATCTCCTGGCCCGCCACGAGCGGAAGCCCGGGAATCTCCGATTGGAACCCGGTGACGCCGCAGTAATCGTCGTTACCGCAAAGCAGGTCCGTAGGATTTTCCGGTGGACCGGGACTTGGAATATACACCAACAGGCCTGTGTCATAATCCGAATTACAAAGCGCAATTCGATATACTCCGTCGAGCGGAGCCGTATAGCTGTAAGTAACATCCGGGCCGGAGCAGGTCAGGAGCTGGTCGTAGTAGCCCTGCCAGCACGGATTGGGCGGATACACAAGGTCAGAGACATTGAAATCGTTCGCATAACCAACCGTTGTTCCGCTGCCGGAAATCGAAGGATCCGGCGGGAGAACCATCGGGTCAAACCAACTTTCACCCCCTTGGTCCAAGCTGTGCACGCGTTCGCGGATTTCCTGATGCGGCCTGAAGGCGCGTATCCGAGCCTTCAGCTCAATCTGCCGCGCTGCATCCTGCGTACTCAGCAGTTCGATTTGCAATGCTTTCATCTGTATCGCAGTCGAAACTTCTGTCAGATCAGCTTTCGCTCCAAATCCCCGCCCCAAAAACAACAACAAAGCTCCCACCAAAATTATCCGAGTTTTCATGGCCACTCTCCCCATTTGTGAACTTTGTGAAAAAATAGCGGCAGTTGTGGTGAGTTGCAAGCAAAATCGGAACAATCGAAAAATATATCGAAAATCCATCAAGCCGTGGAGCTTTATGATTCTATAGCACTTGCTCTGCTGACCCGACTGAAAGTACAGAACTTTGTGCGCCATGTGAAGAAAAGAGAGGCAAAAAAAAAGCTCCTCGATATTCTCGAGGAGCCAGTCCAGAATCTGTAGCGAAAGTCATTACCGATCTTCCTTCATCACCTGATGCCCTTCAGCGCTTGCGACATAGGCCGCACAGGTCATATCTCCCGTCACGTTGATCACCGTTCGCGACATATCCAAAATTCGATCGACACCGAGAATGATGCCGATTCCTTCGCCCGGAACACCAACCGACTGTAAAATCAACACAATCACAGGCAAAGAGCCGCCCGGAACACCGGCCGTTCCGATTCCCGCTACCACCGCCGCGAACACCACTGTCGCCTGCTGTCCGATGGAAAGCTCTATTCCAAAAAATTGCGCTAAAAACAGCACGACAATTCCTTCATAGAGTGCTGTGCCATTCTGATTCGCTGTGGCGCCAAGCGTCAGCACAAAACGTGAAATTTTCGGCGGCAATTTCAATTCTTCTTCGGCAACTCTGAGCGCGGTCGGCAGCGTTACGTTGGAAGAGCTTGTTGAAAACGCGGTCAATATCACGTCGCGCATTCTGTGAAAAAACTTCCACGGATTGACCTTGACAAACAGTCGTAAGATCAATCCATACACACCGAACATTTGTAGCGCGAGCACGCTCAGCACAACGAGTACGAATTTGCCCAGAATAAACACAACGTCCACGCCCAACTTCGCGACCACGCTGAACACCAGCGCAGCCACTCCGTAGGGCGCAAGCTTCATCGCAATCGAGATCATCTTCATCACGACCTCGTAGAACCCCGCGAGCCACTCTTCAAACACACGCGTGCGCTCCGACCGCACAAGCGCCAGCGCCACGCCCACGAACAGCGCGAAAAACATCAGTGCCAGGATTCCGCCGCCGGTGTAATCGCTCTCGAACGCCAAGGCCGCATCGGCAAACGGATTACGGGGAATAATATCCAGCAGCGTCTGCACCCAATCTTTGGTCTTGCCCGCGTTTTCCACTGCTGTGCTGACCGTTTTGCCCGTCATGGCCGACATTAACGACTCGCGCGCAACCGGATCAAGTCCGGCGCCGGGTTTGATCCAATTTGCCGCCGTGATGCCGATCAAAACCGAAATCGAAGTCGCGACAACGGTGAAAGCAAAAGTTCTAAGCCCAATTCTACCTAACGCTTTTGCGTCGCCCAACTCCGCCACGCCCAAGGCCAGTGCGCAGAAGATCAGCGGAATCACCGTCATAAATATCAGCCGCAAAAATATCTGGCCAATCGGCGAGAGCACATAGCGAATCAAGCCATCCAGCCACGGCTGTCCGGCAAACAAGAAATTCGCGAACAGCCCGCCCGCGATTCCAAATACCAATCCCAACAATATTTTTTTATGTAATGACATTCGGTAGGCTTTCTATTTCAGCAGCATTACTTTCACCCGTCCCATTTCCTCACCCGCGCGCACCGTCACCCAATACACTCCAGAGGCAAGCACTCCGCCGTCCACACCAATCATGTGTACTCCCGCCGGATAGTATTGCTGAAGGCGCACGGCTTCGCGGCCCAATACGTCGTGCATCACTATAGAAACATCGGCGGAGTGCGGGAGAGACAGTTCAAGCTGTGTGCTGCTGTTGAATGGATTGGGGCCGGTCAGCTTGAGTCCAAACTCCTGTGGAACAACTGTTGAGTTCGCATCCAACGCCGGATCAGAGACTACAAACCTGCGCCGTTCAAAACTCTCGCGCGGTGTTTCCGGCCTCTGTGAAATTGCCACAACCCACCAGTTATACTCGCCGTTAAATAGCTGTAAGATTGCCCTGCGCTGTGTTCCGGTGTGAATCGTCGTGTCAATCTCATTGCCCACTAATCTCAAACTGTAGGTCACTGTGTCGCCCGGATCGTAATCAATGGCTTCATTCCAGACAAACACAATCGAATCACCCGGATGAAAACTTCCGTTTCGTTCAGGATAGGCTAAGTTAAACGGTTGCGGCACATGATATGGTCTTGTCCCTGAGAAGAGTCCGATATCTGCCCGCGTGCCGTCTGCGTCAAGTGGCAACAGAGAGTCCGCTGCGTGCATCGCGTGTGACGTGGAAAGCAAATGATAATCGCGTGCAACCGCGTTCACAAAACCGGGCTCCATGATCAAATTCATCCGGCTGTCACAAGAGTCCCCGTTGAAATTTACAGCAGGTGGTAAACCAACCGGCTCCCACGGCATCGCAATCGGTTCATCACTTAAACAGAAATAGAACTCGCGCTCGAGCGGATCGGCGACTCGTATCGGCAACTCGCCGTTGTCGGCGAACAGACTGGAATTTGCACCCGGAACAGAGTTCTCTGTCGCGAACATTACCGCGCCAGAACCTCCCGCGCGATGATTGACGCACGTCGATTTGCGAATTGCGGATATCCCTTCATCAAGAAAAATTCCCCCGCCGTTGCGCGCGGCATAGTTGCTATCGAGCAGGCAATACTCAAGCTGAATCTCTGCGCTATCAGAATAAATTGCACCGCCGTCAAGTGCGTGATTGCGAGTCAGTGTGCTTGTCCTCAGTGTGCCCGTAACAAGATTGTCCAACCAAATTGCACCGCCGGCACTGTCGGCGAAGTTGTTGTTGAAGACCGCTGAATCGGTAGTGCAATTCCCTCGGCTGACCGAAATCGCGCCGCCAATTGAGGCATGATTCCCTGTGTAAACACTGCCAACATCAAGAACACTTCCGCCATATGTCCCAATCGCGCCGCCAAGTACTTTTGCCGAATTGTTGCGGAACCGCGTACGATTGACGGTCGTCAGATTTGTTGGCACGAACAGTCCGCCGCCGTATGTTGCGCGGCACGAATCAATCACACAATCCAAAATTTCACAACCGACCGAAAAAATAGCTCCACCCGCAAACGCAGAATCCCGAACAAACTCACAATTTGAGATCTCGGCAAAGTTCGCGAAGATCGCGCCGCCTTGACCGTAGGCATTATTCTCGTTAACAACTGCTACGTTGTTTTCAAAACGACTGTCTCGAACCGAACTATTGGGTTCGGTCAAGCACAGCGCTCCGCCGATCAATCCGCTGTTCCCTGTGAAACTGCAAGATTGAATGTCGGCAAAACCGTGTATCTTCGTATTCAGCGCGCCCGGGCCGTCAGGATTAGCATTTACAGAAAATGTGCAGTGACTAAACACCGCGCGAGCGTTTTCAATCGTAACGGCGGAGTTTCCCGTTACTCGCCGAATCGCACAATTCTCAAACGTCGAAGCAGAATTTCCCCCTAAATCGATCCCGTCCCATGTCGAGCCCGGCAATTCAAAATAGCGGTCGAAGATAATTGAATCGCGCTCTGTGCCCAGTGCGAACAACTTTCCCGAGACATATAATCCCGCACCCGGCGCGAACAGCAATTTTGATCCCGCCATGATAATTAGCGTGTCTTGCCATTCAACGCGCAACGAACAAGCAATGATATAATCTCCCGGATACCACACTCCGTTCTTGGAGCCGCAATTCCCCGTGAACGGCAACGACGCATCGTTTTCAATAGCTCCCATATCCGGCCAACTTCCCACCGGAGCGACGCGCAATTCTCCCGCAAAATCATTCCCACTCGAATTGCTCGTATCCGCGCCAAACAAACACGGGCTGTTATCATTCAAACGAAAATCACCCAAGTCCGCATTCACAAATTCGGGATTCCGCGAAATGTTTCTGAGAGAATCGCACCCGACGAGAGCCACATTGAGGCGTGTTTCTTGAAGCAATCCTTCAGGCACAAATCCCGTCAGTTCAGTTCCCCCGCCAGAGAATATATTTGAATACTTGATTTGCGAAGTCGCAAGTTCGGCAAAATAGATCAGTGAATCTTCGCCCGTCACAATTGAACTCGTCAGCGTGCCCGCACCGTTGAAACTGACAGCCGAACCTTCACCAGCGAAGTTTCCGTCAATCGTCACAAATCTCAACACCGGAGCCGAACCAATCGCTCCATAAACCGCCCCGCCCCGACCGGCCTGGTTGTCACAGATGATTGAATTTTCAATCACACAGCGCGCGCTTTCCACAAAGTAGAATCCGCCGCCGTCTTCAGTTGCGGAATTGCCGTTTATCACTGTTCGCAAAACCGGCGACGTATTGTTGCTTCCGCGAGCCGCAATTCCGCCGCCCACGCGGGCATCGCACAATCTGAGTGAACACGCTTCAATTGTCGCCCGCGTGTTATCCAAATAGATCGCGCCGCCGAGGTCTGCCGTACATTCTTCAATCACACAGTCGCGCATGTAGCCCGCAACCGGAGACGAGCGCAACTGCACCGCGCCGCCGCGCTGAATCGCGATGTTATTGGCGAAATAGCACTCTGATATTCTCGGAGTCACGCCGCCTTCAACCATCAGCGCGCCGCCGCTCGTTATGGCCTTGTTATTTTCAAACCTGCAGCGCTCTATCGTGAGAGTGCCGCTGGTGCGGGCCAGAATCGCTCCGCCGCCGCCAAAGCGGGTGCTGTCCCCGCTGAACTCGCAATCCCGCACGGTCAGCACTGCCGCATCACGACAATAGATTGCTCCGCCGTCTATTCGCGCGCGATTGCCGCGAAATACGCACGAGTCAATCTCTACTTCAGCGTTAAATACTTCAACCGCTCCACCGTAGCGTTCGTCGCTCCCGACATTCGCAAAACCGTCTTCAAACAAAACATGGTTCAGCCGCGAAACCGTTGCCGCGTTCCGAAATCTGAATCCCAAATGTCCTTGGAAATCATGGTAGGGAGCCCGTTGCACGCGGATTGTATCTTCGTCCGTTCCGCTCGCCAGCAACGTTCCATTCACCAACAACGAAAAACGCCCGGAGAAGGCAATCACCATTCCGGGCGCTATGTGCAATGTTTCCGCCGGCGCAACCCACGCAAAGCTGTCAATCACCACCGTATCAATCGGAGCAGCCCATTCACCGGAGACCGCTCCGCGAACAAAGAGAGCTTCCGCACGGGCCACCGAAGCGCTTGCTCCGATCACCACACAAATCAGCCCCAGCAGCCAAATTATTTGAGCAGAACAGCGGGTGTGCATGTGGACGCGCCGTGCGCGCGTAATTCGATGACATAGAGTCCGCTCGCAAGCAGGCCGTCGCCGAATTTCACGCTATGTTCTCCCGCTGAATAACTGCCGCTCGCCAATGTCGCCACCGTCCGGCCCAGCACATCATATGCGGTCAATTCAATTTCCATCTGTCGATCCAGCGAAAATGGAATCGTCGTTGCCGCATTAAACGGATTCGGATAGGCATGACCTAACCTGAAATCGCTCGCAACGCGCGCGGGCGGTGTTGCGCTCGGAGTGGCAATGAGTTCAAAATCAATGCCGTCCGGATACTGCTCACCTTGAATAATTGAGATCGGCTCAGGTTCCGCATCATCACCATAAACATCATACGGCTCGCCCTCGTCAAACTGGAAATTTGTGTTGACGTCCATGAATGCGTAGGCATAATACGTCCCGAAACTATCGACAACCGCCGTGTAGTCCCCGTTTCCGGTGTTGTTAAACAACACGCTCGCGCCGCTCGGAACTCCCTCGAACGTGTTCGTCCGGTGCGCGTAGATGAACGTTGCCCCGGTTTCCGCCCCTTCATACAACACCGTCCCCGTGAACCCGCCCGTATTCGGGGGAGTCAGTTCGATGTCAATTCCCGAGACGTCCTCCGTCACCTGCAGAATCGTCGGGATGTCTCCGCCGTAAAACCCGCGCGGGTCGTCAAGGTCGGGCAAGAGGTTAACATTTAAGTCCTGAAAAGCCATGAACGTATAGCCGCCCGAGTCCAGATTGCCCTGTGAGTAGTTTCCGTTAAACGGGTTGGCAATCGTCACAAAAAATGTGTCTAACGCTGTCGGGATGGTATAGACAAACACCAGAGAAAACCCTGAAGCTCCCGAGACATTCCCCGAAACCGTGAACCCCATTGCTGTCAATACCGGCAATATCAACGCAATCAAACCAATACTTAAGCGGCGCATGTAGGCCTCCAGTGAAAATCTCGCAACCAGACGAAAAAAACCAATTCCCTGAATATAAACCAAAAGAAAACAATTCTCAAGCCTCTTCAAGGGTCAGCCAAAATCTCCCTGCTAAACCGCTCGACTGGGAATAACTGTTTTTTCACTCTCATTACCCAAACCCTTGAAGAGCCCGTTCTACAATGGTATATTAACTGTTTGCCAATGAGCACCTTCTGAGCAACTTCTGAACCAGTGACCCGACAACCATTCCCCCCAGAAACATGCGCCACACCCTATTGATTTGCGGAATCGCCTGCCTGATCCTGTCAGGAGTAGTTCGCCGTGCAGAGGCACAGCCCGATACTCTTTGGACAAGGACCTACGACTTCGGCCAAAATTCCACGCTCCAGTCGAGTATTGAACTCGAAAACGGAGGCTTTGCTGCGGCCGGTTATGCTGTTCAAGGCCAGGAGCAAAGCGCTCTTGTCCTGGCCGTCGATCCTCTCGGTGACACCCTTTGGACCCGCATAATCGGCGATGCAGGTGCCAATGAGAAAGCTTACAGTATTGCAGAACTGTCCAACGGAACGTTGGTGGTCTGTGGTTACGACTACAGCCCCCCAAGTTCCTGCCTGTTGATCGGTTTTTCACCGACGGGACAGCAACTTTGGTCAAAGCCCTTGCAAGGTGGTTCGCAGTGTTCCGCCAACGCAATTTTGCCGTTGGATGATGGAGGTTTCTGGGTTGTGGCTCAGAAGACCGTACAAAACCGATTCCTTGATTTCTGGCTCATTCGCTGCGACAGCGACGGGGATACCCTGTTTAGCCGCACTTTAGGTACGCCTGGCACGGACGTTCCGGATGAGATTCTCCAGGGCAGAAACGGAAGGCTCGAGCTGTGCGGAAGTACACGGGCGGTGGGTTCTTCGACATTCGATATGTACCACATTGCCGTCGATGCGCAAGGAGACTTCATTGAGGAAGAGATTTTCGGCACCGAAGACTGGGAACAGGTTAGCGGAGCGGCCATTGACAGCACGACCGGCGATATCATTATGGCCGGAGAGATTCGCCTCGGTTCTGACAGGGACGGCTATGCAATTCGGATTGATCCTTCCGGCGCTGCCTTGTGGGACGATGTTTACGAAGATGGTCGGTTGAGTGAGCGAATCGGCGGAGTGGCTCCCTACCTCGAAGGTGGCGCCCTGTTTGCCGGGCAGACCGGCGGGTCGGTTGGTTCTGGCCAGCTCTGGCTCATGTCCATCGGCATAAATGGAGATGTTGCATGGGCATGGACCGATACCAGCCCGGGACGGAGCTTCGAGGACTTGGCGCGTATTGCCGACGGTGGTTTCATTGCCTGCGGCAAAGCCAACATTGGAAACCGTGACCGTGCTTTGATATGGCGAATCAGCCCGCCCTCGGGAATCTCTGGCGAAGTTCGCGATCGTCTGACGGATGAAGTCGTTGCCGGAGTCCGCGTGCAGGTTTCTGAGCTTCCGCAATACTCGATTACCGATTCCGTTGGACGATTCACGCTGGCTCTACCTGCCGGAATTTATACGCTTTATTCCGGCGGACCGTGTTTTTCCGGCGACACTTTGCACAACATCGCGGTTGTCGCCAATGAAAATTCCTACACGGATATTACGGTCGGCGTCGCGCACATGACGATGAGTCATTCTACGATCAACGTTCTGGCCAGAAACCATCTCGGAGGCCAATCCGATCTTGTTCTGATGAATGAGGGAAGTGGTGATCTTGTCTATCGCTTTGAATCGATTGCCCAGTTCCCTGCCGAAAACTGGTTGAGTGTTGAGCCACCGGCAGGCAGACTCGCTCCCGGTGACACACTGGTTGCTCAAGTGATTGTGTCTCCCGATACGACCGACGACGGTACTTACGACTACTTCGGCGAGCTTAAGCTTCATACGAACTCGTGTCCTGAAACTCTGCGCGTCCTTGAGGTTCTTGCCGTCGTACTCGATGGTGAAGAAACTCCCTCGCTTCCGTCTGAGTTTGCGCTCTATCCTGCCTATCCGAATCCGTTCAACAGCACTACGACGCTGCGCTTCGGTCTTGACCATGACGCCGACGTCACGCTCAGCATTTACGATGTCACAGGCCGCCAAGTTGCAACTTTGCTGAGTCATCAGCGGCTTTCGGCTGGAGAACATCATCTGAGCTACGAGGCCAACGGACTCGCCAGCGGTCTCTATTTCGTTCGCCTTCAAGATAACCTTCGCAGCCAAACTCAACGGCTGCTCTATATCCGCTAAACGGCAATGCGGGGCACCCGAGACGGGTGCCCCGCATTTCTCTTTCGCCTCCCTCAATTTGCAACGAGGTACAAACATGCCCGCACTGCTCCTGCTGTTGCTCCTGCCTTGTCTCGCTTTCGCACAGCCAGACACAACATGGTCTCAGAGCTTTCTCGTAAATGACCGCACCTACCTCTACGATGTAGCCGTCGTCAATGACTCCATCATCGTCGCGTGCGGTAATGCGCAGACCGAAATCGGCTCATCGAATTGGGATTTTCTGATTGCCGCTTACACTTTGGACGGCGAGCAGCTTTATGCCCGCACATATTTACCGACCAACGACAAGCAGGCTCTTGAAAGCCTGTGCTCGATTGGCGGTGATACCGTCGTCGCGGTTGGCTGGACGGATTTGCAAACCGATATTCTCAACTTGATTGCCTTCAGTGCTTCGACGGGCGACACGTTTTGGACAAAGGCTTTCGTAGGTTCGGGCCAAACCCGTGGCCGAAGTATCACTTGCTTGAGTGACGGAAGACTTGCCATCGTAGGCTACCGCCTTGGACCGGCGAACCGTTCGGATATGTGGTTCTTGCTCTGTGAAAGTAATGGCGACACGGTCTTCACACGTTCGACAAGCACGACTGTCACCGATGTCGGAAATGCGGTACTGCAATTGCCCAACGGGAATATTCGCGTCGGCTCGCAATGGCGCGAATCAACGACCTATGACCAGTGGACGCGCGTTTACGATTTGGACGGTAATATCGTTGGATCGGATCTCTTCTTTGGTACAGACGGCGACGATTTTGTTTACAACATGTTACTCGACCCTGCAGAGCGAGTCTGGCTTGTCGGACGCACTGCCACAGCCGGCGGAGCGGGTTATGTTACCATTATTCCGCCGGTCGGTCAGCCAACTTCTTTGACTTTCGCGTCCACCGGATACTCGGATCAGTTCTACAATGCGTTGCCGTGGTTTGGCGGAATGCTCTTCGTTGGCCGCTCAGGTAATCAAGGAACCTACACTGGCCCACTCATGCGAGCGATTGACGGAACGAACGGTTCGCTCTGGACGTGGCGGTTTGGCGCGCTCGGAACCGAAGCAGGATTCAACAATGTTGCCCAGCTTCCCAACGGCGGAGCCGTCGCCGTCGGTTCTATTGTAGATGCATCCGATACAACTATTGTCTCGGGTTTTCTGCTCACAATTTCTCCGCCTGCCGGTGTGCAAGGCATCGTGCTGGGAGCAAGCGACGGCGAGCCAATCGTCGGCGCGCGCGTCAAAGCAGTTGATGACAGCCGCTACACGTTAACGGATACAGACGGCCATTTTCGCCTTGAACTTGCCGCCGGAACATACGATGTGATGGTGACCGGAGCATGTATCGAGTCGGACACGGTGTTTGGTGTGACAACCGTGGAAAACGAGCTTACACAAGCTGATTTCACGGTTGGTCAGCCCGTTTACGCGCCGTTGCAGTCGAGCATCAACATCATTGCTCAAAATGAAATGATCGGCGGCACAACCTTGATGCTTGGTAATGACGGCACCGGAGTGATGAGCTATTCCATCTCCGCTGAAGCAATCTCTCCCGCCGGAACATGGATTTCCGTTGATCCGCCGCATGGAGTTCTGCAGCCGGATGAGCATGTTGATATAGAAGTCATCGTTCAAGCAGACACCACCAACGACAACATCTATGAATTTTTTGGCGAAGTAACCGTTCGCAGCAATGCCTGTCCGGACACGGTTGTGACCTTACCTGTTTTGGTTACCGTCCTCGATGCCAAGAACCCCGAAGCCTTGCCGAACAGTTTTGGCCTTTCGCCCGCTTTCCCGAATCCTTTCAACGGCACTACCACTCTGAACTTGCAGGTCCCCGTGGAAACCGAGCTTCGTTTAGAGGTGTTTAACATTGAAGGGAAATGGCTAAAGACGTTGATCGATGGCCGTGTAAGTGCAGGTAACTACAGCATTAACGTGGACCTTTCTGGCCAAGCAACCGGCGTCTATGTTGCCCGCGCCATGTCCGAAGAGGCAATCTCCACTCAAAAATTACTCTATATCCGCTAAACTCCACCCTCAAATCCAAATCACAGCAAATCTGATTGCGGCTTGAAAAGCCGCCCGGTTCGGGATGGGTCCCGCCCGGGCCAAATGTTCTTCTCCATTGCATTGCACCATCGAACAGGAGTCTCTCATGAAGTCATTTGGTTGGATCGCACTAATGCTCGTCGTATGTTCCGTGGCTCGCGCCGAACTCGACACACTCTGGTATCGTCAAGTTCAATTAACCGAGTTTAGTTGGGCGTTTGACGCGGCAACCGTTTTGCAAGACGGTAAAGTCATGGCAGTCGCCGCTCGCTCGGACGGGCCGAATGTTGACCTATGGCGGTTTACATTCGAGGGTTCCGAGGATCTGCGTGATACGATTACCTTTGAAGGAACGTACACCACGATTATCGGAATCAAACAACTCGCCAATGGCGAGATAGTTTTGGCGACAACTTACTACACCGCCGGACAGGACTCCGGCTATTTTGTAAGCACAAGACGCTTCACAGAAGACGGAGTAGAAGTAGGCGGATCGGTTCACCAGCTTAGTGTCGCCGATGGTTCAATGACCATGGCGGTGCTTGCTGACGGCGGATTCATAATCTTGGGCTCGCGATACAATGCAAACGGCGAAGCTGAGACCATGCTCGTACGCTATAACGCCGACTGCGACACGCTGTGGACAAACCATGTCGGCCCCGATGCAGTTTACAGCTTTGGCCGCGCCATTAGAGAGTTAGAAAATGGTGATCTGCTGGTTGCAGGTTCCTTTGCCGGTGAAGATTTCATATACAGAGCCTATGTGATGCGGACGACGGCGACAGGCGAAGCAATCTGGACTCACGAGTACACAGGTAACACCGGTTTTGGATTAACTGCAACCAGTGTTGACATTGACGGCAGTGGGAATATAGTCGTCGGTGGAACGGATGGGAATTTCTGGTGGTTCAGTCGCCCGTGGGCAATCGGCCTGACTCCGGAAGGCAACCCACGCTGGACAATCAACGGTGCTGAAGAAGTTGATCTTGGAATAAACGGGATTCACGCGCTATCCGACGGCGGGGCGGTGTTCTGCGGCACCAACTTTCCTGATTTCGGATTTATGCAGTCAAAGATTTATTCGATTGCCAGTGATGGGGCTGCAAATCTTGAAATGGAGTTTGAAACTTCCTATCAGTTGACGGGAATTTCAAATGACGGAGCGCGCGGCGCAGTGCTCTATGGCTCACACTCTACAAATCAAGGCGGCCCGAACGAAGGACTCTTGATGCGCTTCGGCCCCGGCACAATTCTGCAAGGATTCGTCCGTGCCGAAGGCACCAATGAACCGCTCGAGGGAGTTCGGATCGAGCTGCTCGAAACAGGAGAGTTCGGTTACTCTGACGAGCAAGGAATCTACAATCTCGGGCTCAGCCGCACGCAAGGAACCATTCGCCTGTCCAGTCCGTGTACCGAACCGCGACAGGAAAACGTGACCTTGCTTGAAGGCGAACAAAACGTCCGCAATTATATTCTCGGCATACCGCGCTACGATAATCCGGTAACAAGTCTGAACCTGATTAAGACGTTCGACATGTGGGAGTACGACACGCTCACCGTGTATAACGACGGTAACGGCACGCTGTCGTTCGCAGTTGAAGCTGTTCAAC
This sequence comes from uncultured Alphaproteobacteria bacterium, assembly GCA_964587105.1. Taxonomy (GTDB): domain Bacteria; phylum Electryoneota; class RPQS01; order RPQS01; family RPQS01; genus JABWCQ01. Next base: position 41,219 of record CAZPKG010000007.1, read on the forward strand.
TTGATCCCGTTGAGTATGTTTGGATGTCCGCCGCGCCTGCGCACGGTGAAATCGCGCCGAACGGCTCCGCCCAAATCATCGTCGGGATCGGCCCGAATCCGCAATATCCTTACAATGAATTTTTCGGTGAAGTACGAGTGCATCACAATGCGTGCCCCGACACCGTGGACGAAATCGGCGTCTATACCCTTGCGCTTGATGCGCCCAATCACGAGCCGGTAGCCGATCAATTTGCGTTGCATCCGGCCTATCCGAATCCCTTCAATGCCGAAGCCCGCTTGGCCTTTGACCTTTCGCAAACTGCGCAGGTGACAGCCAAGCTCTACAATGTTCAGGGCCGCGAGGTCGCAACCCTTGCCGACCGTGTCTTTGACGCCGGATCGCACGAACTGAATTTCAGCGGAACCGACTTCGCGACCGGAGTCTATCTGCTCCGTCTTTCCGCAGGCCAATACTCGGCCACTCAAAAACTCGTTCTGTTAAAGTAATCTTGAAAAGCAATTCTACACTTTCCCTCCCCTCCCGGCTATCCGGGAGGGCAAGGGGGGGTAAAACCTCAAGCGCTGCGCTAACTTTCGCGGCGCTCTTGCTCCTGTCGCTCTTCCTCACTTCCTGCGGCGAAACTCCTGCCCGGCTGGTCTTCCGGGGTGGCACAGAATACATGCCCCTTCTGGATAGCCGCATCCTGCGCTACCGTCAAAAAAGCAACGGTGAAACCTCCGAATACACTCTGACGTTAAAATACATCGGGGGACGTGCTTGGAAGGTGTATACCGTCAAAGACAAAGACATCCCCTACGGCGAGCTTGAATTTTCGTCAAACGGCATCATCGTTGAAGCCGCCACACGAATGTCCCTCACTTCGCTGGAATCCCGCAGGACTGTTGGCGCGTTCAATCAAGTGTGGGTTGACGAAGGCGCCGACGTGGACAGCGTTTGGTACGATGAGCAGACCGGAACCGAGACCGTTGTAGCTGGCTATGAACGTGTGACCGTTCCAGCCGGGACATATGAGGATTGTCTCAAAACTGTGACGACCCCGCTGGCCGAAATCGCCGACTCCATTGAAGCTCGCTATCAGCGTGGAGATTCCAACGAGCAACTCTACCTCAAAGAAAAAGAAGTTGTCGATTGGCAGACAGTGCGCTGGTTTGCGCCGGGTGTTGGCTTAATCAAAGAGCAAGTGGGTCCGCAAGGCGAAGCCAAAATTGTTCGCGAACTAATCGCCGTCGAAGCCGAGGGTTCCGGACTTGTTGACAGCACTCAGATTAAGTCCCAACCCCAACAGGAACGGATAAAACCAAAGCAGTCGCTCGACTCTGAAGACGATTCACAGCAAGAAACTCCGACTGAAGAAAAATAGCACTTGTTCGCCGAACGAGGATTTGCCACGCGGCGGCACCCGCTGCGGGTGCCCCAATCCGCCGAGCGTGGGCGTCCTCGCCCCGCCGGAATCTGAAAAACACACTTGTTTGCCGAGCGGGGATTAAGCATAGCGGTTCCCCGCCGGAAGCTGATTAAACAAATATCGAATGAAACTATCTCTCTGGATTTCACTTGCGCTCGCCGCACAGCTTAGCTTTGCCGCCGACGTAAAACTGCAACCGTATTCTCCGAGCAAGGCGGAATCGCAATTCGCCGCAGCAGTTGATACGTGTAGCACGTTTATGAACCGTCTTACCATTGCGCGACAGTTCCAAAAGAACTTTCCCACCGACGCTGGTGTGCAGATTCGTGCCGCAGACATGCTCATGATGGAAGACCCGGCTCAGGTGGTAGCATACTATGCCGACCGCTCGAAAACGAATCCGAATTCGGAACTCGATTTGTATATTTCGGGCCGTTACTCGGCAACTGTTTCCGACAAACAAAGCTATGTAGCTAAGATTCTCACTCTGAACCCCCAAAGCTATTGGGGTTCTTTGCTTCAGGCAACTGCGTATTCCACTGAAGAAGACAGCGACTTCAGCAAAGCCGAAGCATCCCTTAAGCGCGCGATTGAGATTGACAGCTCGCTGCCCTACGCTCCCACCATGCTCGGCGAGCTTTGGGCGCGTTCCGGCAAGAAAGAAGCTGCCGAACAACTCTTTGTTGAGATGGCCAAGCAGTCTCCCGACAATTTTGAGCCAGTGCAGCGCCGCTTGATGCTCTATCCGGGCGAGTTCAAAAAACATCTCGCCATCGTCAACGAGTATCTTGACAAGAACCCCAAGGACGTGATGGCGCTCGATATTCGCGCGCGCGTTTGCCGTGAACTCGGCGATTGGGATTGTTACGTCAACTCCATGCAGCGAGCCGTGGCAATTTCACCCGATGGCGTGAATCACTACAATCTTGCCTGCGGATTTTCGCTCACCGGCCAGAAAGACTCGGCCTACACGCATCTGTTTGAATCCGCCAAGCTCGGCATGAACGACGCTTCGCAATTCACCGATGACGACGATCTGATCCCTGTACGGGACGACGCGCGTTGGACAGATTTGCTTGCGGCAGTCGAAGAAAGCCACGGCAAAGAGATGCTCGCGCTTGCGCAAGCCGCCCAGCGTGAAATGCCCGCTGAACAAAAACAGCAGGTCACCGAAAATCGCAGCGACGCCCCTGCCCCCGATTTCACTCTCGAACAGCTTGGCGGCGGCACGGTGAAACTCTCCGAACTCAAAGGCAAAATTGTTGTGCTTGACTTCTGGGCTACGTGGTGCGGGCCGTGCAAGATGACCATGCCCCAGATCGATCAATTCTACAAAAATAAAAGCAAAGACGTCGTCGTGTACGGCGTCAATGTTTGGGAGCGCAACGGCACCGGCGGAGTTGGTCCGTTTATCGAGAAAAGCGGTTACACGTTCCCGATTCTCTTCGGCTCAAACGAGCTTGCCAGCGCCTACGGTGTGCGCGGCATTCCGACGATGTTTGTGATTGACAAAGAGGGCAAAATCGCGCATCGTCACGTCGGATACAATCCGCAGATTGCTCAAATATTGAAAGCTCAGACTGAAGCGCTCGCAAAGTGAACCCTTCCGAGCAGTTTGCGCGCGAAGCTCTGAAACAGCTTCGTGCCGTTAAGTTGCGCAGTGCGCCGCCCGCAGGTTATCTTGGGACTGCGAAGTACGAGATTCTCGGAGTCTATACAAAAGACGTCGAGCACATAGGCAAAGGTCTGCTCTCTGAACTTCCTGAAGATTGGATTGCGGCGCTGAGTGAGCTGCGCGCGCAACCGGTCTTTGAAGCGAAAGTACTTGCCACCGACATTGCCGTTCGCAAGCGCAAACTCTTTGCAAAGAATCAGTGGCCCGAGTTCAGCAAGTGGCTGAACGATTGCGAAGGCTGGGCCTTGGTGGACAATCTCTGTTGTGATGTCTTTACCGAGTTTCTGCTCCGCTGGCCCGAGTTAATTGAGAAATCTTCCACATGGTCGCGTTCGCGCAATCTGTGGAAACGACGCGCCTCTTTGTCCATGCTGGTTCGCCCAATTCGCGATGGCCATTTTGCCGCCGAATTGTTCGAGCGCATGGCACAATTGGCCGATGACCATGACCCCATGATCTATAAAGCCGTCTCTTGGGGCTTGCGATCCGCTATTTCCACCAACCGCAAGGATGTGGAGAAGTTTTTGCACGACTATTCAAAGGTTCTAAAACCTACAGTAATTCGCGAAGTTCGCACGAAATTGGATACGGGCCGCAAGGCCGTGAAACCTACTTCTACGAAAGTTAAACTCTGACACAAATGATGAACCGTTTTGTATTGATCGCACTGCTTTCCGTTCTGACCAATGCCCTTGCCGAGCATCCGGCTCAACCGAATATCTTTAAGGCTGCCGAAGAAGGGGACCTTAAGGCCGTCTCGTGGTATCTTGAAAATGGCTCGCATGTCAGCGACGTCGGAGACGCCGGTTCCTCACCGTTGCACTTTGCTGCCGCGCGTGGACGAAACGACGTTGTGCGGCTTCTGCTCTCAAAAGGCGCCGATGCAAATGCTGTGAACGACGACGGATTCATTCCGCTTCACAACGCGGCCCTCGGTGGAGATAGCGCGACTGTTAAATTGCTGCTCGACAACGGCGCTGTCATCTATGCGATGGACAACAACATGATGCTCCCGCTCTTTCTGTCCGCGTTGACTGACAATATCTCCGCCATGAAAGCGCTCATTGCCGCCGGCGCCGACGTGAATTTCATGAATGACAACAAGTGGACTGCTCTGCGCGTCGCTCAGTGGAAAAAGCACCAGAAAGCCATCGAATACCTGAAAGCCCACGGCGCTAAAGAATAAAATCCCGCCTCGTTCGTCGCGGCGGCATCCGCTGCGGATGCCCCTCATTCGCCGAGCGGTGGCGTCCCCGCCCCGCCGGAATCTGAATCCCAACAAGAACATCATGCCTACATTTCAATCCGTGGCCGTACTGGGCGCGGGTACAATGGGGAGCGGCATCGCTCAACTTTGTGCTCAAGCCGGCAGCACGGTCTTTCTGTTTGATGCCTTTCCCGACGCGTTGAAACGCGCTCCGCAAAAGATCGAAAAAGATTTAGCTAAGGGCGTCGAACTCGGCAAACTCACCAAAGAGAATGCCAAAGCAATCGTCGATCGCATTAAGCCGATTAACCTGCTCGACGAATGCAAATCCGCCGACCTCATTATCGAGGCCGCGTCTGAATCGTTGGACGTCAAAGTCGAACTGTTCAGCCAGCTTGATAATCGAGTGAGCGACGACTGCATTCTCTCGACCAACACCAGTTCGCTCTCGGTGACGCAGATTGCCGCCAAGACAAAATTCCCGCATCGTGTCTGCGGTTTTCATTTTTTCAATCCTGCCACGCGGATGAAGCTTGTCGAGGTTGTTGCCGCGCATCAAACCGAAAAGAGCGTAATCGAGCGCGTCGTTGCCTACGCCATCGAACTTGAAAAAACGCCCGTCGTGACCAAAGACACGCCGGGCTTTATTGTGAACAGAGTTGCGCGTCCCTACTATGGCGAAGCGTTGCGCGCGTTAGGCGAAGGACTCGCCGACCACATGACCATTGACCGCATCATGCGCGACGGCGGCGGATTCAAGATGGGCCCGTTCGAGTTGATGGACCTGATCGGAATCGACATCAACTTCGCTGCCACATCCTCCGTCTGGGAAGCCTACTTCCGTGACAGCCGCTACCGTCCGCACCCAATCCAAAAACAAATGGTGGATGCAGGCTTCTTAGGAAAAAAATCCGGACGCGGTTTCTACGACTATTCCAACGAAAAATAATGTATCTTCGCGGCGGCACCCGCTGCGGGTGCCCCAACTCTGCCGAGCGGGGATTAAGCGAAGCGGTTCCCCGCCGGAATCTGAGAAGAACTTTCGCGGCGGCACCCACTGCGGGTGTCCCCAACTCTCGCCGAGCGGGGATTTAGCGAAGCGGTTCCCCGCCGGAATCTGAGAATAGCTTCGCCGAGCGGTGGCGTCCCCGCCCCGCCGGAATCTGCTTCCGTTTTCCTATTTCTAATTTCCTATTTCTAATTTTCCGCAATGTCCGAACTCGAACTCTATCCCATCGAAAAAATCCTCTTTGTCGGCCCGCTCGATGACGTGCTTCCCTTAGCCGAGCGTGCCAAACAAGCCGGACACACTCCGACGCTGTTACTCGCGCCCGCCGAAATCGAAGAGGGCCGCAAGCGCACGAAGATTCGCATTCTCGCCGAAGAAGAACACGCCGACGCGGACGGTTTTGATATCGCTTTCGAGTGCTACACCACGGACGTAACCTCCAAATACGAAGCCATCCAGTATCTTGAAGATGCCTTCTCCGGCGACGCTCCGATTATCACCCTCACGTTAACCAGCGCGTTATGTGATTTGCTCACGGATGCCGTCGCGCCCGAGCGGTTTGTCGGCGTTTCGATGCTGCCGCCCTTCAGCGAAACCACGTTGGCCGAACTCGTCAAGCTCGACAGCACCGATCCCGCAGTATTCGCGACAATCGAATCGCTCTTCGAGTCCATCGGCCTGAAAATTGCCACCGTGGGAGATGCTCCTGCCGGAGTTCTCGTCCGCGCTGTTGCATGTTTGGTCAACGAATCCTATAATGCTTTGCAGGAGGGGGTCGCCCCCGCTGCCGATATTGACACCGCCATGAAGCTCGGCGTCAATTACCCCCACGGCCCAATTGCGTGGGGACAAAAAATCGGCCTTGCCCGTGTAGAAGCCATCATGGACGGCCTCTACAACTGGTTCCATGAAGACCGCTACCGAGCCACACCGCTGTTACGCCGTGCAGCAAGAATGTAGGGGCGGTTCCGATTTCCCCCCAGTCCTCTGGGGGGATAAAAGGGGGGTAAACTCCCGAGCAACTCGACGATGTTCAACGTGTCGTCATCTTTTCCGCCGAGCGGGGATTTAGCGTAGCGGTTCCCCGCCGGAATCTGACTTCTGATTTTTGACTTCTGACTTCCTCGCCCCAAGTAAGTCCCCTCACCAACGGCAAATCCCTTGCCCTTGACGAGAGCACTTCACCAAGATTCTGGAGGGAATCATGTATTCAAAATTCATATTGCTACTCGCGGCCTTATTAGCCGCCACGCTTTGGTTCGGTTGTGAGGATGAAGGCAAGATTATAGAAAGACCGCCATATCCATATTACTCACCGCAAATCGTTACCGAACTTCCCAACGACACATTAAGATTCTTCGCTGAAGATTCAGTAATGATTTGGGTGACAGTAATTGTGACTGATGGATATGGACGCGCTTTTCCAGGCCAGGCAGTTGATATATCACTCTCAGATCCGAGTTTAGGGGTTATCGAGTACACTGATTATGATCTGCTCGATACCACTAACGCGCTTGGCCGGGTTAACATGCTCTTTCACTCCTTTGCTATTGCAGGAGAGCAGATTATCACCGCAACTGTCAGCGGCATCGTAACCAAAGACACTCTGACAGCAATCGAAGTACCACGCCCTCTGAGCGGATTCACTCTGGCTTCCGACCGACCGCACGACACCATCTATGTTGCTCCGGACAGCGAATTAGTAATCCACTTCACGGCAAACTTCTTCGACGCCGATGCTAATCCCGTCAGCGACTACGACGGTATTTTTATCAGCTCGTCGGCAACGGGCGGACAACTGGAACGCTTTAGCGTGATTTCCAACGGCCAGGCCACGAGCACGTGGTCGTTCCACAATGAATACGGCCCCTTTCAAGCGCGCATCTTCGGCAACTGGCTCGACCCGTTCACAATTCTCCCCGACACAACAGGTTGAGTCCCTTTTCCTATTTCAAATTTCCTATTTCCAATTTTCTGATACCGAGGTCCTATGAAGAAACTTCTCCCTATCCTACTCCTGATTGCCGCATTCTCCGTCGGCTGCCTGAACGTGCAGAACAAAACCTACACCTTCAAGCTCAACGCAGACGGCACCGGCTCAGGCTCCATCTTCTTCTATAACATTCATTCGAGTGATGAAGAAGAGCGCGATGTCTCTTTCAAAGACTTCGGCACCCTCGTGACCGACTACCTCGAAGGCTCGACCTTTGAAGGTGAAAATCCCGATTGGACCATCACAAGCAAAGATCTCTTTGAGCAAGACGGCGTGCTCTGCGGCAAAGTCGAGTTCACCTTCGCCGAAATGGGCGCGGCCAAACTCTACCGTACCGCCGATTGCGCCTGCGCGCCGATCTTGTTGCTCCCCGGCGCTATTGACGAAACCCTCATGGAACACAACGGCGAAGGCGTCGCGCTCGGTGATGCTCAAGTCGTAGAGTGGAAAGCCGACGCCAAAGAGATCATGTACAAAACCGAAGTCACCGCCGACACTGAAAACGTCCGCAATTTGGTAGAAGACTTCAAAGCCTGGAAAGCCAGCAAAAAGTAAAGTAACAACAGCGGGGCACTCAATCGAGTGCCCCGTGCGTTTTTTGTAGGGGTGGATGACAATCCGCCCGCTCTGGTTTCCCCCCAGTCCTCTGGGGGGATAAAGGGGGGTAAACTCCCAAGCAAGACCGAACATATACACCGCATTGTCATCCTGAACGAAGTGAAGGATCTTGTCGCGGAGGCACAAACATCAATCGCAATTGAAAATCTTAAGACAGTCGTAACTTGTTCCGCCGAGTGGGGATTCAGCGAAGTGCTTGAAAAGCACGTAGCGGTTCCCCGCCGGAAACTGATTATCCGCCGAGTCGGGTTAAGGTCCGCCGCAACCTGACCGGAATCCGAATTGGATTTTTGGATTTTGGATTTTGAATTTTCCTCCAAATACGCCCCCTCACCAACGGCAAACCCATTGCCCTTGACGAGAGCGCTTCACTTTATCCGCCGTTGTGCGTCTCCAGACCCGCAATGGCAAAAAAAGATTCTGGAGGGAATCATGTATTCAAAATTCTTATTACCACTCACGACACTCATCCTCGCAACTGCTCTATGGACAAGCTGCGATGATGAACAAACATGCGACTGTATCGGAGATCCGCCACGAAGCGTAGGTGCAATCCAAATTGTTATCGGATCACCAAGCGACACGCTGCATTTCATCCCCGGTGACCCAGCATCATTCTTCGTGCCTGTAACAATTATAGTAACGGATGATCGTGGACAACCGTTTCCTGGCATTAAAGTAGATGTGTCACTTGCGAACCCAAGTTTCGGAGTAATCGAGTTTATAAACGACGCACTGTTAGATACGACCAACTCGCTCGGTCGTGTCGAAACTGTTTTTCGCACCTACGGCCAAGAAGGCGAACAAGTCATCACTGCGACGGCGGGCGGTGTATCTATTTCCAGAATTCTTGTCATCACGAATCCGGAAGCGCCCATAAATAACCTCAGAATTTATGCAACTCCTGCCGTGATAGTGGCTGATTCCAATGAACTCGCTCAAACACTAATTACTTGCACAATTAGGGACGCAGGTAATCGCGGTGTTCCCAACGTGATTATCCATCCACACACAAACCATGGCACATTCACAGCCCCGTTCCCCACGGACTCCACTGGACGAACAGCCTTTCTCTGGAATTTCTACAACGAGTTTGGCATATTCACTATTCACGCTCAGGCAGGCGCTCACCGCGACTCCATCCAAGTCGAAGTGCGCTTGCGCGAAGCCCCCTTTACGTTTGAATTTGGAGCAACGCTTGCCAGTGATACATTCCTGTTTCTTCCTACCGATTCGTCTTCCTATCCTCCCGGCGCGACGCTCGTTGCATTTTTGGTTGATTCCGATCATCAAGCGATGGTCGGCGTTCCAGTTGTCGTCACTGTCTCAAATGGAGCAGTCGGACATATAGAGTATCCGTTAGACCGCTACGACAGAACGGACCAAGATGGATATGCCGTCGCCACCTTCATCTCGCATTTGCAGGAAGGCGATGTCACTATTTCTGCCTGCGCTATTGGAGTGGAAAGGGAAATCACTCTCCATTGCTTAGAAGTTCCGGACCCCAATTTCTTTGGTTTAGTAATCAGCGCGGCATCCAATGATGATACGCTTTACGTTCCGGTAGGTGAATCTGACAGCCTTCAATTTAGAATCTATGCTTTTGACGCCAACGGTAATCCAACAAGTGATGCAAACAACATCTGTTTAGGGTCACATGTTACCGATGGCAGACTCTTTCCATTGCGTCCGATTCGCCATGGAGTGTCAGAAAACAACTATTGGTATTTCCACGACAACTACGGGACGTTCTATCTGCGGGTGTTTCATGTTAATCTTGCGATAACCGTTCTACCCTCAAACTGATAGCACAAGCTCCAGCGCTATCATTTACAAAGCACACAAGGCGGCCTCGCAAGGGCCGCCTTATTGTTGTTGTCCGTCCACACTAAGACGGTAGGCAATCTATTTCTGATCTCCCTCCGCGCTGCGCGGGGGGATAAAGGGGGGTGTTAGGCGGCCACGAGAATTGTCGAGCGCGCCACCGTGTTCAACTTCTGATGATACTCCCTAAACGCATCCGCTTCTTCTTTTCCCATATATCTCTCCAGAACCCGCTTCGGTGTCTTCGTCAAATCCACCAGCACAAGCCCGTCCACAACATTGCTGAAGTTCGGATCCACGTTGAATCCGAGCATCTTCCCGCCGAGCCGCAAATATTCCCGCACCAACACCGGTACGCCCTTGCCGTCGCGCTCAAGATCAGCGACGAGTCTTGATAGTTCATCCATCGAAGCAGGTTGCAACAGCGGCAATCGTCCTGTCAATGGTAAGGCTTCCACTCGCTTAAACGGAGTACGCGGCTTCACCCAAACTGCTCCCTGTTCATCGTAACAATGTCGCTCCAAGAATCGCACGATCATCTGCTGTGAAGCCGCTTCGTACTCCTTACTTATCGAGACAGGTCCGAATAAGAGCGAGTATTGCGGATGCAAGCTCACATAGCGCGCAATCCCTTTCCACAGCATCGCCAATGCCGCCGAAGACTTCTGATATTTCGCGCGTACGAAACTTCTCCCCATCTCCAATCCCGGACGCAATTGATCCATCAGTCGCGGATGAATCTTAAACAGAGTTTGCACATACAACTCATCGCGCAAGCTTAGCTTGTCCGTCGGCGCCAGCCGATACGCGCCGATCAACTCTTTTTCAGCACGATTCCAACTGAACAGATGAAGATACTTCTGGTCGAACGGATCTAAATCAAGCGGCAAGCCGCTGCCTTCTCCGCACTGTCGAAATGCGATTTCCCGCTGCCTTCCGATTTCCAAAAGCATTTCAGGAATCTGTCGCGCCGACACACAAAACACCGCCACGTCTCCGGCTTCAAGCATCACACATTCACGCGGCAATCTTTCCACTTCACTTGAAAGCGCGTGCGGACGAGGGTGCTCCTGAACGGGCGGCAGACTCTTCTGTGGCAATGCATGCATTGCCGCAGCAATCGGACGGAATTTCCACCGGTTCTTCAGATGAAACGTGCGCTGTCTTAAATAGCTTGTCGCCTCATCATCAGAACTAAACTCGTTTATCGTGCCTGCCGGAATCGAATGGCCGATGGCAAGCTTAATCTCCATGTTGCGTTTGTTCAAGAGTTCACGCGGCAAAAGCGCTGTCCGTAATCTCGGATGCACCAATCCCGCCAAGTGAAACACCGGACAATTCGTCCCTTTGAACAACACCGGAACCACTGACGCTCCGCTCTTCTTCGCGAACCGCGCGCACGATGTATTCCACTCAGGCTCCATCACCTGCCAATTGCGGCTCGTCAAAGCCGCGACTTCACCCGCCGGAAACATCACCACCATCCCACCGTCACGCAGCCACTCCATCGTTTCACGTACTGCTTTCGCATTCTGCTTGGCCGCGTGCGGTCCCCCAAACGGATCGACAAAAATACAAAAGTCATGCAGTTCGCGCAGCCTCGACAGCATGAAATTTGTCAGCACTTTCACATCAGGCCGGATCGCGCGCAACGTCACATATAAAATCATCGGATCAAGCAGACCAAACGGATGGTTCGCCACCACGACCGAAGCGCCGCTCGTCGGCACGCGGCTCAAGTCTTCATCAGATACTTGTACCTTCAAATCCAAACGGCTCAGGATGTCTTTGCAGAATCCTGACCCCGTTTCGCGTTCCATCAAGGAATTGTAAAACTTCTCCGCTTTCGGGAACGACAAAATATGATCAGCCACCGAAGCCGCCATGCTCGCGGCTCTCAATGTTAGCGTATCGTTACGACTTGGCCCGACCGAAAATACTCTACTCTGTCCCGTTTGCATAATCACCTCAAAGTTACGTACAGGCTTAAGATAACTTGAGATTGTAAATACCGAGTGTGTTCCATGTTAGTTTTCTGCAAAAAAGCGGGGCGAACCAATTGGTTCGCCCCACTTAATTTCTCTCACCTCGCCGCCGAGCGTCACGCGCCAGCGGCAACGGGTCCAGCGTTCACGCTGGCTACTTCATCAGCACCATCTTCATCGTTGAAGTGAACTCACCGGCGGTTAAGCGGTAGAGATACACTCCACTTGTCAGATTTGCGCCGGCGAAATTGACGGTGTGCGAACCTGCCGTCAAGTTGCCGTTGATAAGTGTGGCAACTTCCTGTCCGGCGACGTTGTAAACCGTCAAGGTCACAACGGAATTTTCAGCCAAATCAAACCGAATCGAAGTTTCCGGATTGAACGGGTTCGGGTAGTTCTGATGCAAAGCGAATTCCGTCACAACGGTGTTGCCACTGCGCGGCGTCGCTGATGCAACGGCCAGAACTTCACGCTCACCATTCACTGAAATCACTGACAGCTCATAGCTGTAAGAAAGATCGTTGGCAACGGTTTCATCAACATAGGTGTAGGTTGCGCCGATTTCGCTGTTGCGAGCGGCAACACGAGCCAGCAATTCACCATCACGACGAACTTCAAATTTGTCCAATTCGGATTCGGAAGCCGTGTTCCAATTCAACACAACTTGCTCATCACCGGCAACGGCGGAGAAGCTGCCGAATTCGATCGGCAGCGGGCCATCCACTTGACCTGAGTTGCCGCCTGCTGTCCAGTTCACACTGTCATGGCAGGTCGGGTGATAGAGCATGAAGCCTGTGACCGAGCCGAAGTTGAGCGGTTGTGCCGCAACAAAGATAATCGAGTCACCATCGTTGCCGTCGCCGCCCGGAAGAACCGTCCAATAGGTTGTGGCTTCTGAAGTGACCGAACCAACTGTGCCTGCACAGAGGTTCGTGAAGATAACGCGGTCAAGGCAACCGCTGACGTGAGTCAGAGTGTAAATCCACGACGGCGGGCCGTAAGTGGAAAGCGAAACCGTTCCGGCCGCAGGATCGGGACAGCAGAAGCCCTGATCATACGGAGTGCAATGACGATATTGACCGATGGTGGCAAAAGAAATTTTCGTTTCCGTCCACTCAGCCGGGTCGCCTGACCAACCTGCATCGGGATTGCACTTCTCAATCGAGTTACCCGCATTGCCGAATGCAAGGTCGGGGTAGAACACGGTCAGTGAACCGTCCACTAATTGCCCACCCGCTGCCGAGGTGAACAACGCAAGGTTGTCACCCGTGTTGCCGAGCGTCCATGAGCCGGTCACCGGAGTGCAGATAATTTCGCCGGTGATGCCGGGAAGATCAACACGGCATAGAATCGCGCGAGCGCCTGCACCGATAAACGTTCCGGCGGGAATGGCGATTACGCCTTCGCCGCCATTGCCGGGATAGACGTCGTCGTCGGACAGAACCCAACCGGAAATGTCAAGCGGAACATTAGTCTGATTCAGAATTTCAACCCATTCCGCATCGGTGGAAGCGGTATCGTCATACATGATTTCGGTGATGACAACGTCGCCTTGACCAACGGTGATATTCACGGTGAATTGGCAAATGCCGTCAACCGTCAAGTTACCGAAAAGATCGGCAACGTTGTTCACAGTCACGGTATAAGTATTGTTGGGAAGCGGAGCAAAAGTGAGGTGAACGAGACGGAGGTTCGTGCCGTCACGCAGAGCGGACAGCGGCGCGCCGATGCCGGGCGTGACGTCGTAGTTGGCTTCGTTTTCAGCAGTGGTGATTTCCACGGTTTCGCTGAAGAGAACATCAACTTGGGTATTGGTCACAGCCGAGCAGGAGGTCACTGTCGGCGGAATAGCGTCGGCACACGGGCTATTGGCAAAACCCGGAGTACACTTGCGGAAACGGCCTGCAGCGGCGAAAATATTCGTGGATTCGTGCCATGCAGCAGGATCGTTTGACCAAGCGGCATTGGGATCGCACTTCTCAATCGAGTTACCGAGATTGGTTCCGGCAAGATCGGGGAAGCTTGTCGAAAGAGAGCCGTCAATCAAAATTCCACCGGTTGCGGCTGAGTAGAGAGCAAGGTTGTCACCGCTGTTTCCGAGTGTCCAGCTTCCTGTCGGGAATGTGCATACGACTTCGTCGGTGATTTCAGGAAGGGTGACGCGGCACAGAACCAAGTAGGCTCCGGCGCCAATTGTCGTACCTGCGGGAACTACGATAACACCCTCACCGCCGTTGCCGGGGTAAACGTCGTCATCCAAGCACGCCCAGCCACTGATATCAATGGCGGCTGCGGTGGTGTTGTGAATCTCAACCCACTCATTATCGGTGCTTGCGGTGTCGTCATACATCACTTCTGTGAAAACGACCGAGCCGGGGACTTGGGCAAAAGAAACGGTTGCGGCAATTACGAGGGCCGCCAAAATCATCCAAAAACGGGACATGATACCTCCGGTTGTCAAGGATAAAACCATAGCAAGTCGGCTAAATATACTTAAACCGTTGCTGTAAGACAACCGAATCGCGCCAATCACAATAATTGACCCATCAGGTCAACTATTTGAAAATTCGTTAGATTGTTAGGGAGTTTGGCGAGTCTCTCACAATGTGAGAAATCGCGGGAGGACAAGGAGAGGTTTGAGGGGTGAGTTTTGCAGTCAGAAGTCTGAAGTCAGAACTCAGAAGTCCCCCTTCCTTCCTTCGTTCGAGGACAAGTCTGATTCCGCCGTGAACGGGGGAAGGCCGGGGGGCGGAGATTTGATGCAGACGACAGCGGGAGGCCGCGGCAGTATTGAGCACCCCCTACCTCCCCCCTTTTGTCCCCCCAAAGTTGAGGATAATTTTGGGGGGACATCGGAAGATGGACGGATTAAGTGTAAGTGAAAAGTTAAGTTGATTTAGGCCAGGCCGGGGCGGGATGATATTGTTCTATGCATTGAAACACTTGATTTTTGCATTCCTTCGCATGTATATTAAGATTAATCGACCATATATTCCATTAATTATTACTCCACAGGAAAGTTTAGGAAAACCATGAATCGCGCCATCAAAATCTTTGCCGTCTGCATTGCATACTTGACCTGGGGCCAGTTAGCCTCAGGCCAAGTCAAGTGAGCATCGCCGAATCTCCCGGTCGGGAGTTTTCTGGCCACCCAAGCCTTCGAGCCGGGGAAGCTCGAACTTGGGATCGGATACGAATACGAACTCAGTAATCACGCCCATCGCGGCCACGAAGTAACTGCGAATCCGAAGGAGGAGATCACCAAATTCTCCACAGTTAATCTGCGGGCAACATATGCTCTTAGCCCACGCGTCAGACTGCATGGGATGCTGCCTATTCGAAGCATATTGGCACCAAAGACGGACACAGCCTCTGGAAGCCGTTACCTGCGAGACTTCTCAGGCGTCGGAGACGTGCTTGCGTCCGCGACTTTTCTTGCCGTTTCATCCGCACGGACAGATCAGACCGTGGTAGCTCTTACCGCCGGGTTGCGCCTGCCCACAGGTGATTCGAATCCGGATCACGACTGGGGTTTCGGCAACTCGCGCGATCCCGTTTTGCAGCCCGGATATGGAACGGTTGACCCGCTCTTCGGTGTATCTTACGGTAGAAAACTGGGACGGTTTGGCTTTGCGGCGTCGGCGGTCACGCGATTGTCCGGAGGAACGAATGTCCATGGGTATCGTTATGCCGACGAATACCAAGGGACCATGGGAGTTTCCCGGAATATCGCGGATTGGCTGGACGCGGGGCTTTCAGGCGCGGTGTTGACATCCGCACACGACTTTGACAATGGTGCAATGGTGCAAAACACCGGAGGTATGTGGGGCTATTTGATCCCGCAAGTCACGCTGAAATCCACGGGCGTGCGGCTCGAGCCGAGCGTGCAGATCCCCGTGTACTCATTCGTCAACGGCGGACAACTTGTATCGGATGCAATTTACTCGATCGCATTGAGTTTTGACGTCGGGAGAAACGCAACATCCATGTCAGGCAACCATCAGATGTCCGGAATGGCGAATGTCGTCAGACCGAAAAACCTGCAATTCGCCTCAAGTTGTCGGGATTGCGGAATATCCGGTATTGTCCATCCGCAGAACATGACGCTGATCGAGATCATGTCCGATGCTTGCGGAGCCTGTCAGGAGCTGGAACCGAAACTCAGCAGTTTTGCTGCTTCACATCCCAATCTTGCTGTGCGTCAGGTGGACTATTTCTCGTTGACGCAAAATCAAGTGACAGAACTGGGTATCGTGGAAACGCCAACTCTGTTATTATATGCACCGGACGGCTCACTGGTTGAGCAGGTGAGCGGAACTGACCTAAAGTCTATCGAGTCTCATCTGCGATAGAACAGGCCGAGCTTTGGAAACAGGCAGAGGCGGTTTCGGACCGCCTCTGTTGCTTGGGAGCGGGCATATCAGAATACTTACCCGTTGCCGAACGGCGCACATGGGCAGTTGACTTTAGTGCTCAAAATCCATATACTTGGGTTCGTTTGCGACTTTTTGGAAGTGGTTGTTTTTTCGAGAGGTCATGTGTAAGCGCCCGTAGCTCAACTGGATAGAGCGTCTGGCTACGGACCAGAAGGTTTGGGGTTCGAATCCCTACGGGCGTACAAGAAGGCAAAGGATGAAGGATGAAGGATGAAGGATGAATGGGCAGAATTAACTGCCTATATATTCTATGAATAACCTCCTTGAATCCTTTGGGAAACCTGACCATGAGCGGTGGATGGGCGCGGCTCTGGCAGAGGCGGAACTGGCGGCTGAGAAGGATGAAGTTCCGATTGGCTGTGTGATTGTGCATAACGGGCTGGTGATCGGGCGGGGTCACAACCTCACGGAAAGTCTCCAGGACCCGACCGCGCACGCGGAAATGATTGCGATAACGGCGGCGGCTGAAGCACTCGGCAGCCGCCGTTTGTTAGATTGTACCCTCTATGTCACGCTTGAGCCGTGCGCGATGTGCGCCGGGGCGATAGTTTTGGCGCGGATTCCTTATATTGTTTATGGAACACCCGACCCCAAAGCAGGCGCGTGTGACACTCTCTATACCTTGCTTTCGGATCCGCGGCTGAATCACCGCTCACATTTGGTGCGGAAGGTGCGCGAACCGGAATGCTCCAAACTTCTCTCCCGATTTTTTGCCAAGAAGCGAGACGAAAAAAAACTTGGCCGGTCTGACTCCTAATTCACTTGAGCAATTGCGCGCGCGGTTGACGCAGCGTGCTGAAAGCAGTATTCCCGTTTGGCCGGTGGCTGTCAGGCCCAGTGCGGAACGGAATGCATTGGCGTTGTTGTTGGGGACGCTCTTGAACAAGCTCCCGAATGACGACGTGGCTCCGCTCGTGCGTCCGATTTTGAATGAGCAGGATGAGAACGGGAGTTGGAACAACGATTTGTCGCGCACATTGGAAATTGTGCAGGCTCTGTCGCAATCGCAACGGCCTGAGGCGCGTCCGCATTTGAACAAAGCGGTGACGTGGCTTGAGGAGCATCCGAAACGGAAGCAATTGCGCGCGGAGACGTTGCTTCTGTTGGGTCATACGACCGGACTCGGCGCGCCGATCCGGTTTAAGCAATTGCTGAAGCCTGCGCTGCGGGTGGCGATTGATTGGAGTTTTCGCAATGCGATGACGTCGCGCAAACTGGCCGCGCATCTGTTGATGAATGAAGCGGGCGGTGATAAGGCGCGGATGTCGGAGTTGATTGGCCGACAGCTTAGCGACGGCTCGTGGGACGGCAACGTGCGCACAACTGCTCTTGCGATGGCGGCGCTTCGTCAAGCAGGATTGCCGTCGTCGGACACGCTATTTGAACGCGGCTACAGATTTATGCGCGTGCTTCAGCAGTGGGACGGCAAGGATTTGATTCAGGCTCCGTGCGACATTTCAAATATGCTGCACGCGCTGACGGTGCGTTCTCTGGTGTTGGCGGGCGCTGAAAACAACGACGTGGCTCCGTCGGCTATGCTGCTCTTGCATCAGCAAGATCCGACGGGCGGCTGGGCGATTGGCAGCAGCCAAGCGGTGGACGTAATGACCACGGCAAGTGCGTTGGACGCGCTTGTGTTGTTTGGGGATAATCCGCTTGAGACTCGTTGGGCGCGTCGTCGTGCCGCAATCTATCTCGCGGCCGTGCAACATGCTGACGGAAGTTTCGCGATGCACCCCAAAGCAAGCTGGATTGGCTTTCGCGGATTGCGCAACGATTCGAGTTTAGACGCGACAAGTGCGGCGCTGTTCGCGTTGTGCGAATGCGGAGAACCTTCAGCGATTGCGGCGACGAATAAGGCAGCGGCGTTTGTGAAGCGCGCGCAGAATTTGAACGGGTCGTTTCCGGCTTCGACGATGAAATCGCAGCTTGTGAGTACAGTGTTGGCGGCGGAAGCGTTGGACGCTTTTGGCGGATCGCGGGCACAAGTTGAAAAAGCGCTTGAGTGGATTGTGACGCAACAGCATGTGCTGGGCGGATTTGGTGATGAGCTTGGCTTAACTTCTTGGCATACGGCGATGGCGATTCGCGGATTGTCGCTTAGACCTGCGAAACATGCGGAGCAGCTTGCGACGGCGCGGACGCATTTGACGATGCGGCAGGATGATGAAACCAAGTGGTGGCAGGACAGCGCGTTGAATGTTTTCGCGACGGGCGTGCAGAAGCGACTTTCTGTGACGGAGATTACAACGCTGGCCGCACTCGAAGCGCTCAACGTATCCAGCAGAATGCGCGCGATGCGCACGCGTAAACAGCGCACGACGCCAACTCCGAAGGGTTGACACGTGACGCTGTTTGAAGAATTTCAGTGGCGTGGATTGGTTTTTGACGCGACGGGGGAAACTGCTGAGGCGGTGAAGAATCCGCTTGTGGTCTATGCGGGATTTGATCCGACGGCGACGAGTTTGCATGTGGGGAGTTTGGTGCCGCTACTGCAACTAAGGCGTTGTCAGGATTTTGGACATACGCCGATTGCGTTAGTCGGGGGCGGGACTGGAATGATCGGTGATCCGTCGGGGAAATCGGCTGAGCGGAATTTGCAGACGACGGATCAGATTGCTGAGAACTTGGCGGGAATGGCCAAACAACTGCGCGAGTATCTTGATTTTGATTCTGTGAAGAATCCTGCGCTGCTCGTGAACAATGCCGAGTGGCTCAACACGGTGACGATGGTGGAGTTTTTGCGGGACATCGGCAAGAATTTTTCCGTCAACGTGATGATGCAGAAGGAGTCAGTGCGCCGCAGGCTTGAGAGCGAAGCGGGAATTTCGTACACGGAATTTACGTACAGCTTGATGCAGGCGTACGATTATCTTGAACTGTTTGACCGCTACAATTGCACGCTGCAAATCGGCGGCAGTGACCAGTGGGGGAATATTACGGCAGGGACGGATTTGATTCGGCGCAAGCGGCAGGGCAAAGCGCACGCGATGGTGTTTCCGCTGTTGACGACATCGAGCGGACAAAAGTTCGGCAAGACGGAAGCGGGTACGGTGTGGCTGGATGCGAACATGACGTCGCCGTACCAGTTTTATCAGTATTGGTACAACACCGACGACCGCGACGTGGACCGCTATCTGAAGACGTTTACGTTTTTGTCGCGCGACGTGATTGAACAGCTTGCGCAAGTGACGGCGAGTTCACCGGAGAAGCGTGAGGCGCAGACGGTGCTGGCGCGGGAAGTTACGAAGCTGGTGCATGGGGATGAGGGTGTGCAATCGGCGGAGCGCGCGGCAAAGGTTTTGTTCGGCGGCGCGTTGGATGGTTTGTCCGCCAAAGACGTGGCCGGAATTTTTACGGATGTGCCCTCGCACTCGATTGCGAAAGGCGAGATTCAGAACGGCAAGAATGTTGTTGACTTGATTGTCGAAGCGGGCTTATTCAAATCCAAAGGCGAAGCGCGGCGCATGATTGAATCGGGCGGCGTGTATGTCAACAATGAGCGGGTTGCGGATGCGGCACACAACGTGCTCGTGAATCACGCGATTGACGGGGAGTTGCTCGTTCTGCGCAAGGGGAAGAAGGAATACCTAATTGTAAAGGTGGGGTAGCATTGGGTACAAAGCGACCGATCAGCATCCTAATAACGGACATTGACAATACTTTGTTCGATTGGTTTGGGTTCTGGTACACTTCATTCAGTGCCCTACTTGAAAAAGTGCTGGAGCGCGTCGACTTAAACCGTGACGAATTGCTCGATTCAATAAGAGAGATTCATCAAAAGCACGGTACCTCTGAATATTCGATGCTTTTGGAAGATTTGCCTCAGTTAAGGACGCGGTTTGACCCGAAGCTGATAAGGATTGAGTTCGCTGACGCAATTTCTGCTTATCGTGAAGCAAGAAAACGATCAACTGTTCTTTATGGAGGCGTCAGAGAGACACTAGAAGCAGCAAAAACCGCAGGAACCTGCATAGTTGCTTATACAGATTCGCTTCAGTATTACGCTTTAACACGAGTTAAATACTTAGAGTTAGACGGAATTGTTGACTTTTTGTACTCCCCGCCTGACCACGAGTCGTCCGATTCAGTCAGTAGTTTTGAAGAGATTCGCACGCAACCAGCTGAACGCTATCGCCCATCATTAACAAAGCAAATGGTACTTCCAAAGGGAGCGACCAAACCAAGCCCTGAAGTATTACATGATATCCTGCTGGAGGTGAACGGGAAGCCGAGCGATGCCATTTATGTAGGGGATAGTCTATTCAAAGACATTGCTATGGCTCAAGATGCGGGCGTGTTGGATGTATTTGCCGCGTACGGCGTAGCGCAT
Source organism: uncultured Alphaproteobacteria bacterium (assembly GCA_964587105.1). Lineage (GTDB taxonomy): Bacteria > Electryoneota > RPQS01 > RPQS01 > RPQS01 > JABWCQ01. The sequence continues at coordinate 61,707 of CAZPKG010000007.1, forward strand.
GGTAAATCTGAGTACGAGCTTCTTCGGCGTGTAACACACTGGACGGCGCAACAAGTAGAGACTGAGAAGCGACTAAATGCACGGGACATTACTCCTACGTTCACCTTACAGAAGTCGTTTGCAGAGCTTTGTGATTTGTTCGAGTTTACGTCACATAAGGGGTAAAGAAATGGACGAAGCGCAAGTAGTTGAAGCTTGGAAGAAAGTTGTAGATGTTCAGCAGCATTTTAACGACATTCAAATGCGGATTAGAACAGTAGCTGTTACTGTTATGACCGCGATAGTCGGTGGATCTGGTTACGCAGCAAACGCGAAATGGGAAATAGATTTACCTTGGTTCAGCTTTTGTGCCTCGATTCTTATTCTCCTTGCAGGAATTGTTGCAATGGCTGCATTTTGGTACATGGATCGCTGGTACCATATCTTTTTGCGTGCATCAGTTGCGCATGGAATGAAGATCGAAAAGATGCACGTTACAAATATGGAAGAACTAGGTCTTGCAACTGCAATAACTGAGGCAAGTCACAATACACAATTGGTGATAGGCAAGACATCTGTTGATCGCCTCAATGTATTTTACTTTGGATTAGTAAGTGCACATGTCATTCTAATTCTTATGTTTCTCATGATGGAGAAACTTGCTTAGTTTACGTGTTTGAAATTTAGCCGCTTCGTGAAACCACGTGGGGGAATTATTGTATTCCCCATATTTTCATCAAATCATACAATCCAAGAATAGTTTATCAAAGGATTGAACAATGATCAGATTCTTGATAATGGGTCTAGTTGTAGGTGCGTTGCAAGCAAACGTTTACGCTGAAGAAAAATCAATTGTTGGACCTGTACTACTCGGAACTGGAATTGCATTAATAAGTTCGGGATTTGTTGGAACGATGAGTGCTGCAGCTTGGACACCTTTGATTGAAGACCAAGAGGAGTGGATTGACGAACTCAGGCGGGGTGGCTATGATACGAGCGATGCAACCGCAGCTTTGAGTGACATGAAAAGCTCAAGATCGAATATTAAGACGGTTGCCATGGTAAGCCTGAGTGCTGGAATTATTAGCGCAGTCGTTGGCATGGTCAAGATTGAAAACGCTAAGCGTGTTAAGGTCTTGCCGCAGGTTACTAAGCAGCAAGCATCCATTAATATTGGGTACAGTTTCTGACAATGCGATTGTGAAGAGTTGTTTGGGGTTGGCGGATTGCGCTTGGGGCGATAACCTCCTTTGACGAGATCCTTCACTGCGTTCAGGATGACAAGGTGTTTGGAGTTGGTGGTTTGAGTTTGACATGCTCGTGGCGCTTGACAAGATCCTTACAGAGGATGACAGAAGGAGAGCGCGGATGCTCTTGACATGCTCGGCTCGCTTGACTGATTGACCCCCCTTTATCCCCCCGGAGGACCGGGGGGAAATTGCAGAGAGGATTTGTTATGTTCGTCTCGATTGGCATACATCGGCATCCTAAGCCTGAGAAGCGCGAGTTGTTGATTGACTCGATGCGGAGATTCGGGGCGGCGATGCAGGGGTGTAAGGGGCTTGTGAATGTTTACCAGCTTGAAGATAAAGAGTCTGGCGCATTGGTGGGACTCGCGATTTGGGAGACGCGCGAAGATTGGATGGCTGCGCGGCCCGCGATGATTGAAGCGGTTAAGGACGACCCATTTGATGAGTGGGAAGACAGCGAACCTGAAGGTTTTCGTTTGATTCCGGTATAATTCATGGGGCATCCGCAGCGGATGCCGCCGCGAAATATTTCGTTTGATTCCGGTATAGTAACGGCGGTTGGAGGGGAATAATGAGAGTGGTTTGGATATTTTGCTTGCTTGTTGCGAGCGCGGCTTCGGCTTATGACATCGCGGATTTCACGCGCGACGCGAAGGCGCATCACGAGCGCTATTTGAATGAGTTGAACGGGCTTGAGCTTGACGTGACGGGAACGATTACGCAGCCGGGTCACGACTCTTACGCGATTGACGCGAAGTATTTTACACGCGGCAAAAGTTGGCGCACGGATGCAGTGCTCAAACAGATTGGCAAGGACGACGGATTCCCGATGACCGTGCTCTTTGACGGGCAGCAGATTTGGGCCAGTATGCTGGGGATGAAGTTGAAAGTTCCGCGCGGAGATGTTGACAATCGTGTGCGCGGATACATATATTGGGAGGAACCTGCGGCGGGGTCGGCGATTGCGGGTGAAGAGACGATTAACGGGCGAGCATGCTGGGTGATTACGACTCCGCTGCGGGAATCGGACGGCTCGGCGGTGACGATGAAGAGCTGGTACGACAAAGAGCATTTTGTGCTCGTGCAGTCGGAAAGCACGCTCGACGCAAAGCCTGTGCGAATGGAGTTTACGGATTTTCGCGAACTGCGCAAGGGATATGTGATTCCTCATGCGATGCGGGCCGTGCAAAACGACGTGCAAATTGTGAACGCGCAGATCGTGTCGGTAGCTTCCGGTGATGCCATCAGCAACTCGCTGTTTGATTCGGCAAGTCTGGATGGAAAAGATTTCCCCGACATGGCTGAGCTGATGCGCACGATGCAGATTTTCGGCAAGGTGTTCACGAATGAAGTGTCGAAGCTGCTGAAGGAGTAACTGCTTGTTCGGGGCACCCGCAGCGGGTGCCGCCGCGAGTAAGGCGAGCGGAAGCAGACCCCCCTTAATCCCCCCGCTCGCGGGGGGAAATCAGAACTGAATTTGGAACCGCGCTTTTCTACGGGTAACACGACCAACCCGAGCGCGGAAGTGTTGCACACTTTTCAAGTGTGTGGAGAGGTGGCAGAGTGGTCGAATGCGGCGGCCTCGAAAGCCGTTGTACCGCTTGTCGGTACCGGGGGTTCGAATCCCTCCCTCTCCGCTAAGCTCTGCCCCGGTCATTGTGGCCGGGGCAGAGCAATCCGTTAGCGAACCATTTCAGGTGGGCAATGCGATGAAATTTTTTCAGAGCTATTGGTTTCCATTTGCGTTTACCATTGCGGCGATGGCATATGCATATCAGCTGGACGCTCGTGACGGAGGTATTGCGTGGCCCCTCTTGCTGACAGGAACAATAATTGCCGGTGCGGGTTTCTTTGGCGGGAGCTATTTGATACGCAAACATTCGAGTAAGCATGAACACCGCTGATTTGCAGACGCAGTTGGGCTTTTGTCACTTCTGCATCATCACGAATCTTGAAGAGATTACCGAAGCGCAGGCGCTGATCGAGCCGAAGCCGTCCGGGAATCCTGTGAATTACGTGCTCGGCCACATTGTGGCATACCGGATGCATGTGTGCCAAGTGTTGAACGTTTTACATCCGTGGAAAGACGCACAGTTCGCGGTTTACGATGAGTCATGGCCTAAGACGGACAGGTCAAAGCTCTTGAGCTTGGCGAAGCTCAAAGCGGATGAAGAGCACACTCACGCGATCTTACGCGAGGGGATTGAGAATTTCGACGGCGATTGGGATGAGCTTTGGCCGCAGCGCAAAGAGGGGAGCATGCAATCATACGGACGGCGCGTGCAGTTTTTCATGCAGCACGAGGCCTATCATGCAGGACAGTTGGGAAGTTTAAGACGAGCATTAGGGTTGCCGGGAAAGATATAGTTCTCATTTCTCAAAGGGGAGAAGCATGGGACGACCGATTCATTTTGAGCTGCAAAGCAGCGATTGCGCGAAGGCGCAGAAATTCTACGGAGAACTTTTCGGCTGGAAGTTTCAGCAATTCGGCAGTCATGAATATTGGCTGGCGATGACCGGAGAGGGCCCGGGGATTGACGGCGGGTTGATGCCGACGAACGGATTGAAAAACTGGGTGTGCGCTATTGAGGTTGAGAATCTTGACGCGCATCTCGAGAAAGTTGCAGCGGCAGGCGGAGTGATTGTCGTGCCGAAGATGGCGATTCCGGGTGTGGGCTGGCTGGCTTATGGAAATGATCCCGATGGAAATATTTTCGGGATGATGCAAGCGGATCAGAGCGCGGCATAACCATGGCAACCAGCAGTATCAAGCTCAAAGACGGCGAGAAATCCATTGCCGCTTATTTGAAATCGCTTCCCAAAGGTCAGCGTGAGATTGCTGAAGCGCTTCACGCGCTGATCATGAAATCCGTACCGAAAGCTGAAGTTGTGATCAAGTGGGGCTACCCGTGGTACAATTTGGATGGAGCGGACTTCACTTATCTTGCCGGTGTGGCCAAGCGGATTAACTTCGGATTCCCGCGCGGAGCAGAACTTGAAAGTGATTTGCTCGAAGGCACGGGCAAGGGGATGCGGCACATCAAGGTTGCCACGCTCGATGACATTCAGCCGCGTGTGTTTACAGCTTTGTTAAAGAGCGCGGTGAAGCTTCCGACGACTGAAACGAAGCCGGCAAAAGCAGCAGTCAAGAAGACGGCGGCGAAAATCGCGGTGAAAGCATCGGCTAAGACCGCTGATAAGAGCAACGGCGCGCATGGTTATACGTTTGATTCGCTGATGGCTGAGATGAAAAAGCTTGGCACTGCGCAGGCGGTGAAGATATACAAGCGGCATGGAATGTCCGAGCCGTTGTTCGGCGTCAGCTTCGCGAACCTTGGGATTCTCAAGAAGAAGATCAAAGTTGACCATGATTTGGCACAGAAGCTGTGGTCATCGCGGAATGGCGACGCGCGAAATCTGGCAGTGATGATTGCCGATCCAGCGGAATTTTCTTCAAAGCAAGTGGATGCATGGGCAAACGATCAAGATTTCTACGGATCGTGTGACATGCTTTCGGGTTTGATTGGAAAAACAATGTTCGCGCAAGAGAAAGCCGAAGCGTGGATCAAATCCAAAGACGAGTGGATTGGCCGCACGGGTTGGAATTTGGTCGGCGGGTTGGCGATGAATCTGGAGAATAAGCTTCCGGATTCATATTTCGAACCTCTGTTAGTAAAAATTGAGAAGGAAATTCACGGCGCGAAGAATTTCACTCGGCACGCGATGAACATGACGTTGATTTGCATCGGTGCGAGAAGCGCGGGCCTGCGCAAGAAAGCGGAAGCTGCTGCGGGCCGAATTGGCAAAGTTCACGTGGATCACGGCGAGACGGATTGTAAAACTCCTCCAGCGATTCCCTACATCGAAAAGATGTGGGCGCGCAAGAAGAAATAAGATTGTTTAACCGCGAATAATTTCAAGAGCCCACCGCTCTTGAAACGCGGCAAAGTTGCCTACTTTTCAAGTAGGGAGAGGTGGCCGAGTGGTTGAAGGCACACGCTTGGAAGGCGTGCATACGGGAAACCGTATCGGGGGTTCGAATCCCCCTCTCTCCGCAGATGACTTAGCCCTTGACATGTATGTGTCAGGGGCTTTGTCTTTTGGGGTGTAACTTTTTGGCGTGGTAAACGTATAATGTCTGAGCAGGCTGCAAATGACCAATTATCACGAGCTTTACACCCGTTATGCGGGTGACGTTTACCGTTTCGCCTTGTTTTTGTGCGGGGATACAGAACAGGCGGAGGAAATCACCGCCGAGACGTTTGCTCGCGCAATCACCGGACGGACACCTCTTGTTACGTCCTCGGTCAAGGGATATCTGCTCACCATTGCGAGAAATCTTCACGTCGATACGATACGGCACCACAAGCGGCTCACGGAACTGACACCCGAGCTTCCCGATACACGGCCACAATTGGATCATATTGTTATACAGAAAACAGAACTGGAAGCACTGCAAGTGTATTTGCAGACATTCCCTGAAGTAGATAGATCGGCGTTGTTGCTTCGCGTTGACGGACTTCCGTATGAAGAGATTGCAGAAATGCTAAATATCTCGCAGGCTTCCGCAAAGGTCAAAGTACATCGTTTGCGGTTGAAGTTAGCAGAATGGCGAGCAAATCGCGAACAGCCAGAAACCTAAACCCGTTGGAGAGTGAAATGGAATCCGTTCATCGGAATGTCATACTTGATCTTCTACCTGCCTACATCGCCGGTGAAGTTAGCGATGAGACGCGAGTTTTGGTTGAGGAGTTTGCACGAGGCGACGTGCAGATAACGCGATTAATTCGCGCAGGTGCGCACTATCCTTCGGCGACCACTGCCAGAGTATCGCTTCCAGAAAGTCTGGAAGTAAAAGCGATGAAACGGATTCGCCAGAGTATTCGCAGACAAATGGTTTATGTCGCGATGGCCACGGTGGCACTGTTGATGGTGCCGTTTACTGCAATGCAATTCACCAGTGAAGTGAACTGGAGTCCGTTTGATTTTATCGTAATGGGAGCGCTATTGTTCGGCACAGGGTTAATGTATGTCCTGGTGTCGAGAATGTCCGAGAATTTCGCCTATCGCGCCGCGGTCGGCCTTGGGGTCTTGACCAGCTTCCTCCTTGTTTGGGTGAACCTTGCCGTCGGGTTTATCGGATCAGAAGATAACCCGGCAAACGCGCTTTATCTCGGAGTACTGCTCACGGGACTTGTCGGAGCGGGAATCGCACGTTTCCGAGCAAAGGGCATGGCCCGGTCGCTGTTCGCAATGGCGATAGTTCAATTGTTAGTTCCGTTAGTGGCGATGATGATTTGGAGGCCATCGATGGACGATGCACCCGGTATCTTGGGGGTCTTCGTGTTAAATGGAGTATTTGCAGGGTTGTTTGTCTTGTCGGGGTTGCTTTTCGTGCGAGCTGGAAAGGCAGAAACGGCGTAGTGGGAAGGCAAACTATGGTGCCATGATAAGTTGCCCAATTTGGGCTGAATTGCAGACGTTTGGTGCGATTGCTTGAATAGTAATCGTAATATTGTTATTATCCATATCAACAGCGCACGGGAAACCGCTGCGCTGTTGGGCATTTTGCCCGTAAATGATTGGGCCGCTTGCGGCTCATTTCCACGACTCCCTCCTCATAAGGGCATCATAATCTATGAATCCTTCTGCTCCTTCCTCCGGCGGCCCGCGCAAGCCGCGCTCCAAACTGCCGCAAAGTTTCTGGGTTGCCAACACGATGGAGATATTTGAGCGTCTGGCCTGGTACGGTTTTTTTGCCGTGTCAACGCTCTATATTACCGGTTCAAAAGCCGAAGGCGCGCTTGGGTTTACTTCTGAGCAGCGCGGTATGCTGCAAGGCGTCGTGCCGTTTATTTTGTATCTACTGCCGGTTGTGTTTGGCGCGCTGGCGGATCGGTTTGGCTACAAGAAGACATTCTTGCTTGCCTATACGCTGATGGTTCCGGCTTACTATTTGTTGGGGCAATTCCACGCGTTTGGCACGTTCTTTATGTCGTTCCTGTTTGTCGCGGTTGGAGCGGCCATTTTCAAACCGGTGGTTGTCGGAACGGTTGCGCGAACAACGGACGAAACAAACTCGTCGATGGGTTTCGGAATCTTTTATATGATGGTGAACGTCGGCGGATTTGTCGGACCGATTGTAGCAGGAATGGTGCGGGTGCGCTATGGGTGGGATTGGGTATTCATGGCGTCGTCTTTCTGGATAGCGTGTAACTTCATTTGGCTGTTGTTGTTCTACAAAGAGCCGACGACAGAAGCCACAAGCGGAGAAAAGCGCACGGTCAAGCAGGTGTTGGCCGGTATTGTTGAAGTACTCGGCAATGGCCGATTCTTCCTGTTGATCTTCGTGATCTTGACTCTGCTCGCAATATCGGGTCGCTACATCACTTGGAATCAGATGCTCGTCGTGACCGGTATTTGGGTTGGACTGAATATTCTATTGGATATTCCGCTGCGCGCACGCGCGAAAAACGGTACGGTTGGATCGTGGCTGATGCAGCCACTTAAACTTGGAAACTGGAAGTTCGCGCTTTATCTGTTGATTCTGTCCGGATTCTGGACATCGTTTAATCAAATTTTCTTGACGATGCCGGAATATATTCGCGACTATGTGGACACGAGTGACATGGTGAAGACGGCGCGCAATTGGGTCGGCGATGACTTTGCCAATGAATTCGCGGCTGTGAATGAACCGCTGCTTGCCGCCGAAATTCAAGCTCTTGCCGAGAAGCATGGCAAGACGGGCGATGTTATGCTCAGTGAAGAGGAAACCAAAGCATCCCGACGCGCACTGTTTGATTTCAAAGTTCGAGTACCAGAATCTGATTTGCGTTCATCATTGGCCGTTTTACCATTAAATCAAGTCGCAGGCAAATGGGTTGCGGACAGCACTGCGACAAAAGCGCTCGCGCATACTTGGGCGGAGAAATACCGTCAGGTCAATCCGGAGTATATCATCAACATTGACGCGGGAGCGATTGTCGTATTTCAAGTGCTGGTGTCGTTCTTGATTGGCTTCTTCCCGCCGCTATCGGTCATGGTTGTGGGTATTATCGTCTCAGCCGTGGGGATTGGCATGAGCGCGTGGCTATCCACGGGGTGGCTGGTCACGCTTGCCATTACAATCTTTGCATTTGGTGAGATGATTGCGTCACCTAAGAGTCAGGAGTACGTGGGGCGGATTGCTCCGCAACAGAAGGTCGCGATGTACATGGGTTTCTATTTCTGGACAATTGCGCTCGGAAATATTTTTGGTGGTCGTTTGTCCGGTGAGCTTTATGGCTCGCTGGCGCGGGATCAAGGGAGACCTGACTTAATGTGGATGATATTTGGCGGTTTGGCCTTGCTGACAGCAGTGATATTGGTGCTTTACGATAGATTTATTCTCAAGAAAGGCACGCCTGAGTAGTCACGACACGTTCGAAACTATGAATTAATAAAGCCCCCGGCATTGAGTTGTCGGGGGCTTTGTTTCATTGATTCGCATCGAACAAGTTTGTACAGAATTTTTTATATGCGGACTGCGAATCTGACAACATCGGTCGTATTCACAGGTTTGTCATCAAGAATCCACTTGTGTTTTTGGAACAAAACTCTTACATATTCTGTGTAATAAAGATAGTCGTTGTTACGATTCAAAACACGATTTGACATACATTCGTATCGCCAAGTGTAGTAGTAACGGTACTATTTCATTGAGCATTCAAATTAATATTTCGATAATTATGTAGCTTATGAAAGCAATTAGGCATCCCAACCGGTGGCTTCGATACTCCATGCTGTCGGTCGTGCTCGGTTTGACAATCTATTTGGCTCTGGGCTATGGCAGTCGATCGTTCGAGACCTTCTGCCCGTTTGGCGGCGCGGAGAGCTTGTGGGGTTTATTTCAAACGCGCGAATTCAGTTGCACTCTGGGTCCTTTGAACTTATCAATGTTCATCGGTGTTCTTGTCCTCGCATTAGTTGCGCGAAAGGCGTTTTGCGGTTGGGCATGTCCAATCGGATTTCTCGGAGAATTAGCGTCTCGATTTACTGGCTTGTTTTGGCGCAGGCGACCACAACCATCTCCCAAACTAAATGGCAGTCTGAAGCTATTGCGTTATGTCGTACTGGTCGTCGTACTCTATTTCACGTACAAGACGGGTGAGTTGATTCTTCGAGGATATGATCCGTTTTTTCTGATCTTCTCAGGTTTCGGACATGGTTCGCTCGGCATGGTAAGCTGGATAGTTCTTGCAGTGATTGTGGTTGGGGCATTTCTTGTTCCGATGTTCTTCTGCCGCTACCTTTGCCCTTTGGGTGCAACATTTGATCCGTTCAGCAGGTTAGGTTTATTAAAAATTGTCCGAAATGAATCGACGTGCAATATGTGCGGCGCGTGTCAAAGAAAGTGCCCGCAGAACCTTGCTCCGCATTCAACGGTAAAGCTGAGGCACCGGGATTGTACGCTTTGTCTTGAGTGTGTTGACGCGTGCACAGTCGATAAGGCTCTTGAACTTAAGGCTACATTATGAGGAACGCTCAATGAAATTACCAAGCTTCATTTTACCTGTACTCGTAGCAGTCGCAATATTGAGCGGATACTTTTTGCGTAACGCTTTTACTCAACCAACGACCAATGCTGTCTATAACGCCGCAGGTGATGAAATCGTGACTTGCATCGTTCAAGGGGTAAAATGCAAGGGAACCGCAAACTTCTTCACGACTCTCTACGACGATGCTCCGGGAATCGCCGGTATTGAGACATTCGCAACTGAACACCGGGTCATCTTCAAGTATGATCCGAAGCTCATTAGCCGGGAGAGAATCAAAGAGATCATGGAAACTCCGATTCCCCTCCGCGACGGAACTGTTCGGCAAGTGTTTACGTGCGAGTTGATGGAGTAGCCAGGAGCTTGATTTTGCTACAAAAGTTCTCGCACTGTTCTTGATGACAGAATAAACAAAGCCCCCAGCATTGAGTTGTCGGGGGCTTTGTTTTGCAAGCAAGTTGTGAACTACGGTTGTATGGTATGCAGTAAGCTATTCATCAAATCCGGTTCGCCGGTGAAATATTCGACAAGGTACATTGATCCGTAAGATATGACGGATGCTAAGACCATGACGAGTAATGTTCGCGCACGCCCTTTGTCGAGTCCCCATTCATCCAAATAGCGATGAAGGAAGAATGCAGCGACAAAGAAGACAACCGTGGAGATAATGAAGCTATACATGATTGCTCTTGATGCAATTTCTGATCCGGCTTCTCGGCGCTAAAGAATCACTTCAGCATGTTATAGCTTATGGCGCGAACGTACGCACGACGTAGAAGCGCATGGGCTCGGATGAATTAGTTGCAAAGTTGTCCGTGAAAGTTGTGTCAGTAGTTGCTCCGGCAAGTTCGGCAAAGTCGCCCGTGATCGGGTCGTTGCGGAAGACACCGTACAGACTACCGGGAGTTGCCGGCATCCAGTTTAGCACGATGTCAGGAGCCGCGACGCTGATTACTAAACTGTCCGGGGAAGTGACGAAAGCCCACGGTCGAATCTCCATACAGCCTGAGCAAAGATCAAACAAACCATCCGGATTCACAACGCGAATGGGGCGCGCACCTAAACCGACATCAGGCGGAGTTGTAAAGGTCATGGTCTGATCGTTGATGATGTTCAGGTTGCCGACCGGAATGCCGCCAACGGTTACAATTGCGTTCGGCGCAAAGCGCTCGCCCGTAATAGTTATCTGTTTTGGAATTCCAATATAGGCCCATGTTGGAGTGACCACTTGGATTTCGGGAGGGTTAACATTGTCAACCGTGAAACAGAAATTGCATCCACCGGATTGCCCGTCGGGGTTGATAACCGTCACGCCGTAAACATCGCGTCGCATATTGGGAACGATAATCTGTGCGAGGTCTTCGGCAATCACGACGGACACGCAGAGTTCGTCGCCAATGTAGAACTGCGCGCCGCTCAAGAAATTCGACCCATGCACAAGAATGAGATTGTCGCGATCTCCACGATTGGGCTGGAGATGGCTGATGTCCGGAACGAATGCTGGATCTCCTGATACACTTACATCATCAATCAGCCAGCCGCGAAAGCCGTTGTAAAGTTGGTCAACAGTATCAAATCTAAAACGAATCCAGCATGATCCTCCGGTGAACTCAGTCATGGTAAAGGCATGATGTACCCATAGGCCCGGCTCGCCGACGCCGCCTGAGCTATAGCCAACGTGCGCATTTGCATTCACGTCATCGAGCGGATTCAATTGGCCGCTGCCGACGGGACTCCAAGTCAGTCCGCCGTCCGTTGAAGCTTCAACATGCATGACATCAAACCACGGCACGTCAACTCCTTCGATCTCCCACCACGTCCAGAATGTCAGAGTCGCATCGGCGAGGTTCGACATATCAATTTCCGGCGAGATTGCCCATCCGGTGTTTGGCACAGTGGACGTTCCGCCGGAGTGACTGCCTTGTGCAGTATCAAAGTCGGCGCCGATGAATGAACCTGTGGCCTCTTCACCATACCACAATGTGTGGCTCCCGCTGTGCGCCAAAGGAAGAAATCCCTCATCTGGGAGTGAAACCATAAACGGGTTCACGGTCGGGTTCAACACCTCGTGTGTTTGCGGATCAGACAGGACATGAAAGAATCCGGATGTTGTCCAATCGGCTCCACCCGTTTCAAAATCTTCCGACCACGGAACAGTGACTATTGTAGCGAGCGGATTTCGCATCGGCGTTGCGGGCGGAGTTCGATTTTTGGGCAGAGATCTGCTGGGCTCTGCATATCCGTAAGTTGAGATCTTAATGGTCAGCAGCAGTGCTACACACCAAGTTGTCTTTTTCATGTCATACCTGCACTTGCTAAGAATGATACAACCAATTTACTATAGGCGGTCCCGCTCGCACTTGCTATGTCATTTAGCAACCATCAGGCCAGACAGGAAAGAAATTGAGTTCGAAGCTTTTTATTAATTGATAAACATGAATATAGAAACAATTCTGAGAGCGTTTTTATAAAGAGAATGACATAGCGCGAAACTCGAATTAGTGTGGCATGGGAGCCCCACTTTGGATAAGTTCAATATTAGTAAAAATTAGGAGTGGGACATCGATTTCTGCATGATGCATTATGTATTATAACTATCAATTGTTTCAAATAAAAAGCCCGGACATCTCGCCCGGGCTTTTGCTATGCAAATCAGGTAGTAGCTATTTATCGCGATGACAGCGCACGCAAAGATCGCGGTCCGGCGAGGCAATCATCAGCGGTGACGCTGTCCAGCTGTGGAGGTCGTGACAGCTTGTGCAACCAAGCGGGCCACCCTTCACGGGATCGACGTACTTTTCGCCGACCGGGTGCGCACTGCGGTGTTCGTGCTGATGGCACTCGACGCACAACTCCAGATTCGGTTTCTTGAGGTAGCCGGCATTGGCGTTGCCATGCGGATCGTGACACTTCGCGCAGGCGTACTTCGTGTGAGGATTGTTACCGACAAGCTCTACGCCGTGTGACGGATCGTGACACTTCGTGCAAAGATTTTTGGGCTCGGATGCCAACAGGTTGTTCTGATCCGCCGCGTGCGGATTGTGACACATCTGGCAGGATTCTTCCGCTGTTGCACCATGCGGCATGAATTGCGCAAACTGCTTTGATTCTTCGTCATGGCAATCACTGCACACAGACTGCACAGTTCCGGTCAACGGGAATCCACCGCCCGGTTGCGCGGCGGCATGGCAAGCTCCGCAGTCGTTATCGGCAAACGGTTGATGTTTATTGCTCATTACCAACGACGGCGAATCGCTCGCGTGCGGATCGTGACAGGCGGAGCAGCGTTTTCCGACTGGATCAAATCCTTTGTGACGTTCGCGCAGCTTATCCTGATTGCCATGACAGGTCTGGCAAAGTGAGGTTACGTCTTTTGTCAACAAAGCTTCGTTGTCGCTTCCGTGCACGTCATGGCATTTATAGCACTGACCGACTTTCATCGGCGCATGTACCGTGGGTTTGGCCATCCAGTCGCGGACTTCCGTGTGACAAGTCGCGCACATATCCTTGACATTGGCTTTCAACAAATTCGCTTTGTCAGAAGCGTGCGGATCGTGACACTTTGTACACTCGCCCGCCGCAACCGGCGCGTGCGGATGTGTTTTCAAGCGCCACTGGTCCGTATCTTCGTGACAGCTTGCGCAAAGGCCTCTTTCATCATCCACCAGCAGGTTTTCGTGGCGTGCTGCGTGTGGTGCATGGCACGCACTGCATTCACCCGCCTCAAGCGGAGGATGCACGTGTTCTTTGCCAAGCTGAGCCTCTAAGTCATCGTGGCACTCCAAACAAGCTTTCCGCTGATCCACTTTGGGCAATTCTTCAGCGGCAGGAGCTTGAATCCAAAGTAGGACGGCAAGCACACTGAACAGCAGAATGAGTTTCTTCATCGGTTGCCTCCTTCAGGAACGGCAACGTGGCAGGCCGCGCAATCGTTGGATTCAAACGGCGCGTGTTGGTTATTCATCAGCATGTGATTCATATTCGATCCGTGCGCGTCGTGACACATCGTGCAGTTAATATTCTCGCCGTTCTGCTGCAAGTGTGTCGCGCTGAATTCCGGCGTTGACGTATCGTGGCAATCCAAACACAAGGCCGGCATCGCCGTAGTAAGCAGCGCCTTCTGCATACTTGTGTGCGCGCTATGGCAATTCAAGCATTCGCCTGCCTTGACCGGCGGATGACCGTGCGTGGAATTGCGCGCGCTGTCAATTTCGGTGTGACAGGTGATGCACAACTGCGCCGCGCCTGCAAGTAACAGGTTTTTATTCCCGCTTTGGTGCGGATCGTGACACTTGGTGCATTGCCCGTCCGCGACAGGTTGGTGTACTGACACAGCGGTCTTAATCGCGTCGGTGACGTCAGAGTGACATTCGCCGCAAGTGGATGCAACCGAATTGTTCAACATGTTCTTGTGATTTGCCGCGTGCGGCGCGTGACAATCGAGACATGATCCGTCCACAAAAGGCGGATGAACGGTGTTGGTCGGAATGATTTGAGCGACCGCCGAGTGGCAAGAAGCGCACAACGAGTTGTCAGTTGCTTTCAACAGTTTGTCATTCAGGCCGCCGTGAACCGCATGGCACGAACCGCACTCGCCGCGTTGGAACGGAAGGTGAACATCGGCTTTGGCAAACAGACCGGACAAGTCCTTATGACACTCAAGGCATAACGTGCCTTCCGGCGTTTCCAATAAGTTGTCGGCGTTAGTACCGTGAGGTTCGTGACAACTCCAACAATCTTTGTTCTTGACCACCGGATGTGATACAGGTTGCTCCATCGCTTGCTTGACGTCGGCATGACACTGCAAACACTGATCCTTAGAATCAGACTTCAGAAGTTTCGACTCCTCGTTGCCGTGACCGGAATGACAAGTTGTGCACGCTTCTTTAGCCGCCGGGTGACCGTGTGCAAGTTTTGTCTTATCCAATTCCGTCGAGTGGCACGAACCGCATGTCGTCGCGTCATCCGCTTTCATCAGTGCGGGTCGGTTCGTTGCGTGCGGACTGTGACATTCCGTGCAATCTTCACTTTGAACCGGCGAATGCGTCTTATCGCCATGCTTTTCAAGAGGATCGTGACAGCCGGTGCAAACCGAACGAACATTGTCCACCAACGCGAACGGATCCGCTTCTGTCGGCGCGACGTGACAATCAGAACAGGACGGGCCTTCCAGCGCAGCGTGCATCGTTGTGGGCATCAACGCTTTCTGATCCGAGGAATGCGGAACATGGCACTCCGAGCAATCTTTTCCGCCGACGGGGTAGTCAGCGTGTTGCTTAGCAAATGTCGGATCGTCCTTGCCGTGGCAACTGGCACACAGTTGCGCAGGCTCTTGCTTCAACAATTTTGCATGATCGCTGCCGTGCAAATCATGGCACGATCCGCAGCCTTGCTCGAGCGGCTTGTGCTTGTGACTTGCTTCAAATTCTTTAGCTTGATGACAAGAGTAACACAGCGTCGGCATTTCTGTTTTCAGCAGATTCTTGGCCGCGCCGCGATGCGGATTGTGGCAATCGGTGCATTTGCCTGCGCGCGCAGGTTCGTGAACGAAGGCCGCATTGAGCTTCAGAGAATCGGCGGCATGACATGAAATGCACAGATCCGCGCCCGTATCTTTCAGACGCAGCGCGCCGACTTTGCCGTGCGGGAGATGACATGCAGTGCACTCGCCCTTGTCGGCGGGTTCGTGCGCAAATTTTCCGCGATAGTCCTTTGCCTCATGACACTCGAGGCAATTCTGCTGCTTGCTGAAACGCGAGCCGCGTTTCATCTGCGCTTGCACACCGGAGTGATTCTCTAATCCGACGTAGCCGATTCCGGCAAGCACAACAAGCAGTAGCAGTCTATTTAGAATGCGAGAGTTCAGGAGGGGATCCTCCAAAGTTCAGCAAACAACTTCATGTTAGTTACCCGACGGGCCGCTGACCTGCAATTGCTTAAGCGCTTCATCGTTGATAGTGATGTTGGCGTTGGTGCGCAAGTCCGCAAGCGTTTTGTCAATCGCCTCAAGCTGTTTCTGTTGTTCAATGTATGATTTGATTCCCGGCGTCACGTCGGCAAGCGATTGTTTTGTGCCCGGTTCACGTTCGACCAGCCGCATCACGACAAAACCGTCGGAGCCTGTTAACGGCGGAAAACAGCTTCCAATCGCCATCGTGTCCAATTGCATAGCAAGTTCGCGCGGAAATTGGCTTTTGCTGGCCCATTCGCGCAGTCCACCGCGATCCTTGAACTCGTCAATCGAATATTGCTTGGCAATCCACGTAAAATCCGCACCGGCCAAAATTTTGTCGTAATCCGCTTGCGCTTCTTCCTGAGTGGCGCGTGTTATGATTGCCACACGCACGCGGCCCGGAGCCACAAACTGATCCGGATTCGTGTCATAGAATTTCTTAATTTCCGCGTCGCTCACCTTGATTGTTGGGGCAACGACGGATTGTAGGTATTGCACAACCATCAGTGAATCGCGAAACTTATTGGCTTCGGCGTCAAGGCGCGGATCTTCCACGTACGCGCGACGTCCTGCAATTTCTTTCAGCATCATCACCTGATACTGCTCGTCCAAAGCCTCCCAGAGCACAATGCGGTTGTCGCGGTCGCTGCGTCCGACAATGCGATGTACGTATTTGTTCTTCAGATCGGCTGCGTTCTCTTCGCGGTTCTTGCCCACGCGCAGAACGACTCGCTTGGTCTCTTCGACGCCTAACGTCATGTGAATCGGGATGGAATCCACTGCCGCCGAATCCACCCACACCGGAATACCGGCCGCTTCTTGCGCGATGAAACCTTTGCGGAACTCCGTACCCTTATCGATCAACAATTGTTTGCGCAGGATTACTTTAACGCTGTCATAAATGTTCTCATCTGGCGGCAAGTAGGCTTCGGCGCGAACGACGGCCCACGTGTTCCACAAGAACATTGGCCCAAAAAGATCGCCCGGCGAGCCGGATTCCAATTGCTTCGACAGGTCTTCCGGTATATCGTAAAGCGGGAAGACTCCGGCGTCGCCGCCGACATTCTTGAATTTGTCAATTGCAAAACGCGACGATAGCGAGGCCATTGATACGCCTTGATGAATACTGTCGGCGATTGCCGCGGATAAACTCGAATCCACCACGCAAATCAAGCGCAGCATTGCGCGGCGATAATAACGCTCAAAGCCCGCGCGCAACTCACTTTCGGGTATATTGAAATCCTTTGGCTGAATATCTTCAAGCAGCATCTGATAGGCCGCCGTTTCACGAAACCAGTGAACCGCTTCGGCAACCGTCTTTTCCTGATCAATTCCCAAATCATAAGCGTCTTGCAGAATTAAACGATCGTTAATCAGCTTCTGCAGCAGTCTGTCAAGGCTGAAGTCGGGTCGGCTCACTTCTTCGGATTGCGCGGAATGCAAGCGGCCCAATTCTTCGGCCATCATATCGGTAGTGATCTGATCTCCATTGACCGTTGCAACGACGACGGATTCTTCCGCGCGTACCAAAGTCATCCAACTGCAAAGGACCAATACGAGTATCATCATTCGAGACATCATAAGAGTTGTTAGTTTAGTGGTTGGTCGAGCTTGCGGCGGACTACGCGCAATGCATCAACCGCATCATCTATCATTTCAAGCGTCAGCACCGCCGGGCTGTGCACGACTCCGGTTTCAAAAAGTCCTTTTCTGGATTCTCCGCTACGTTCCACGTGACTCGCCCAGACTACAATGTTGCGGTGGGGATCGATCATGCGCAGTTCAATCGCGGCTTCGGGACTGCTGCCAAGCATGGCGCTACGCGCTTCGGTTAATCTGCTGATTGTTCCCGTCACAACCAGAGCAACTCCGAGGCTGTCCGCGAGCATCTTGCTTACGGTATTGACCGATTGTCCATGCCGCAGGTCTTCACATTGCAGCATGACGTTGCGAACGCGGCCCGGATCAATCACATTAAATCCCCGGCGCACAAACGATGTAACCAAAAAATTGCCTACCATCTCCCCGGCAAAAGCAACCTCTGATTCATCGACCGGCGGAATGACCGCGATCGGCGAACATCCAATTAGTTCTTTTTTTTCGCGGCCTGCAATCATCAACTCGCTGACAAATGTGCGCTGCGGCTTCGCTTTTAATCTAAGCGTCGCAAATAGTTTTCTGGCCGCCGATTTGGCCATCTTGCGATAGCTGTCGTGCACCGGCTTGGAAATCAGCGCCTCTTCCCCGCCGCCCGAAAGTGAGATACAATTGTCCCATACGATGTGTGAGTCATCCGCCCGCAGTAAGCGCGCACAAACTGAAACTTCAGAAAAGGTCGAGTCCAGTGTAAAACTATGGATCGTGCCGGTCAGCACAAATTCCGCATTCAACGAGTCACCGATCGCGTGAACCTCTGATTCAATCGGAGTGGCCGTGTTGCGAACACGAAGATGGCGCAAAACGTTTCCGAGCGAATCGGCGCCGACCACCTCAAAGCCGCGCTTGGTCAAGCGTTCGCGAGTAAACTGCTCAAACATCGCCCGGCCTAATTCTGTCGAGTAAGGATCCGCAAACGGAAGCACGGCAACTCTATCAGCCGCAACAACCGAAGTAGCACAAACCAAAAGAGCAACGAGTCGCCCGAATATGGAGCGATGCGCAGACATTAATCTAACAAGGACTTCACAAGTTTGCGCACGGCGCGAAGCACGGCGTCGCCTCGCGAAGACTCGCCGACTCCCATCATGCGTGAGAACGATCCCGGTCCGCCCAGCGATATTGCCGACGACCAAACCGTATTCCCCGTTTGACAATCCACCATTCGCGCATTCAAGCTCACAACGTTGGAAGAGTTTGAACGACCCGCAAGCTGCGCGGCTTCGCCCACAGAACCGAAGATTACCGCTTGCACGCCGAGCGAATCCGACATAGTCTTCAGTCCTTTCAAATCAAGCTCTCCGGCCTTTGACTGACCGATATCACGAAGGACGCGCGCGGTTTCGCCCGGCTCAACGACGTCAAACGCCTGCGCAGCGAGCAATTCCGTGATGAACAACCGTGTTGCGTAGCCGGCAATACCTTGTTCGGTCGAGAGATTCTCAAAACTTACTACTGCCACGCGTTCCACCATACCGAAATCGTACTCGGGATGAATAAACACCGTCGCGCGTTGTGCCGCGCAGCCCGACAAGAGTGCGATTGCGGCAAGTAGGATAGAATATCTGATAACGGTCATGGCTAAAGGCAAACGGTTGAATGATTTGCTTAGAAGCGCGTGAACAGCGACAGCCGTCCCGATGAGGACGCGGAATCGCCTTCGCGCTCATTTAGTGAATATGAAGCAGAAATTTCGGTGCGTAACGACCAATTATAAACAAGCTGTAGCGAATATTGATTTGCATTTTCAGTCTGACTGCTCTCAATGCGGTTGACGGCGCCGCCTAATGAGAACTTGAAGGTCGGGGTCCATGAAACGATACCGTCATAGGAGCGGTCTTCGCGAACGGGATCTGTGGTCATGGTTGTATTGCCGACCATGTGAATCGTCTCGGTTAAGCGGTAACTTAGACGTCCTCCGACGGTCGCCTGATATTTGCGTACGGCGGAGATGCGCGCAGATCGTGATTCATAGCGGTATGTAACGGAAATTTGCGATCTGTCCGTCGGTTCGCCTTCAAAATTATTGTTGATCGAGCGCGAGAAGACCTTGTCGCCCGTGTCAAAGCGCTCATCTTCGGAGTATGCAAACTGAGACGTGACGCGCAATGCGGGCAGAACGAGTGTGCGTAACTCAAGCCTGCTGCGATCTCCTCGACGAGTGCGCGATTCGCCGGCTTGTTCTTCCGTGCGATCAACCGTCGCGGCGGTGCTGACTGATTTGCTCCATTGCGATCTCAGTACTACACCGGTGGCGGAACTATAAGTAAACTCCTCATCGGTGTCCGTATAGTTCGTGCGTGACCACTGATAGCGCACGGCCAGATCGACCATTCGCGCCGGATCAAATCGCATGGACGTCTGCGCGGCATCTTCCTGCCGCGCGAGCGTGGAGAGTGACGCGCTCTGTCTGACCGCATCGCCGGAAACATCCCAGCTAACCCACTTGGAGGGGCGGAATTGCATCCTTGCCGAGCCGCGCTGATCGGTGGTCCGTTCGTCACCGGAAAGATCCGTGCGAGTTACCAAGCCGCGAATCTCGGTAACTTCAAGCGGCGTATTCAGCAATTGCGGCGAGACCGTTAGCTTGATGTAGCGCGTTTGCAGCTGGCTGAAGGAAAACTCGTATCGCAAAAACAGCGTGCTGAACGGCGCCCCGATATTGGTTGCTACCGGGCTCCAGTTCAGGTTATCCTAACTCTGCCAAACCGACCACGTCAGGGGCAAAGCGGCCAAAGAATCAACGTACAAATGCAAATGGTCAATCGCAACCGTCTGGCCGAAATCGAGGCCAAAATTGTGGGACATTCCATTCACAAGGTCATAATCCTGCCCGGCCGCCACATCCACCAAGCCATCCACCAGCGGGGGAGCGGCCTCCAAAGCGTCAAATTCAGGCGAGGGATCGGCCAGATACAGCCCCGCCGCCGCCTGCAGTGCCACCAATGGCTCGCCGGTGATAGTCGAATTGTCTTTGTCTTTACGCGAGGAGATGTTGTAGCTCGTCGAGAAATTCACAAGCTGCCGGGCCAGCGACTTGGAGTAATCAAACCGTCCGCTATGACTGCGTGAAACCCGGTTGAGATTGGTGTCCTCGTTGCGGGTTAACTGATCTGCATACTCATAATTTACGTACAGTGTGCGGTTGCTGTAATTTCCGCCTGCCGCGAGCGACCTTGAGGAGGTGTTGTAGCCGACAAGTTCAAGGTCATTGGTGTTTTTGGCCCAGCTTGAAGACGCAAAAAGACGAGGCAAGCTCGTCCATGTCGTTTGACCGTAGGCAGAAGCCGATCCGGCCGTCAGTTTTGTAGTTCCAAGTTCGTCGCGGTCAGAGCGATACGAGCCATCACCGCGAAAGTCGAAGATCGGTGTGCTCCAGTTTATGGCCCCCGATGGTCGAAACTCCGTGGTCCAGTAGTAGGGGTCACTTCCCGTTCGACTTTGCAAGTGTCTATATAGACCGCTCAGCGAGTACCGGATTCTCCCGGTCGGCTGTCCTGATGTGAACAGAGTGTACTGTTGGTCAAGAGAATTTGACTGAACGTTATCAATATCTGCGCTCGATGCGCTACCTGTGATGGTCCCCCCCCAATCGGCGCGCACTTCAGAAACGATCAGACCGGATAGGCCTACCGCAATGAAGCTATAAACAGCAATAGTAATATGTCTTAATATGGCTCGCATCGGAGCTTTTTGAATAGAATCAACAAGTGTTGTCGTTCGTCATCATTTATCTGTCACATCAAGGGGCAAAAAGAAGGACCGAGGGATGCGATATTTTACGTCGCAATCGGTCCTTGTCAAAATTTGCGGTATGCTGCCAATGAAGACAGATCAAATTGCTACGGACTAACAAAGAACTGCATTACGAAACGTATCCCGCGACCCCCCGGACAGAACTGGGGAGAAGCAAAACCGAGGGGCCGCGGTCTAACGAACTAACTCAAGGACCTAACAGAACTGGTTAATATCAGATATCAACCAAACGATCAATCTTGGCTTACCAAGGATTGTGGTCGTTCTTATCCTTGTTGTGGCACTTGTTACACAGCGAACGCTGGTTCGGGCTGTTGTAAGTCTGCGGCATAACATACGCGCTGGATTCAACACCGTCGTCATGGAACATAACGATATTGAAGTCCCAACGACCGCTATTCTGAGCGGAGGTCGCGTGGGCGCGGTGGCAGCTGATGCAGCTAACCTTCGAGTTGTTATCCGGACCGGCAGTCCAGTCCATCGTCATTTCGGGATCTTCGAACGGAACATCAGCAATGTAAGCCGTCGCGTGCGTACCACCGATTTGATCCATTGTACCATTGTAGAGGTCATAGATGTTGATGATGACAGAACTCATGCCAACACCACTGGGGTGACGATATTGCACGTCGTTGTTGTGGAAGTTGCCATGGCAGTTCGCGCACCAAGCACTCATGCCACTCTTGTACGCATTGTGGTAGTTGTCAGCTTCAACACCTGATTCAAGCGGCATACCTTCAACGATCGGGGCAGCCTGCGTGTAGTTGAAGTTACCGGCTTCAGCATGGTCGCCAGCGCCGTAGAGCAAACGGAAGTTCGCGTTGCCGTGCGGGTCGTGGCAGCTGGTGCAGCTCAGCGAGGAAGCAGGATAAGCGCCGCCCGGGGAGACCGGATTCAAAGCGTCAACCACCGTGCCGCGGCTCGGGGAAATCACAGTGTGACCTGCGCGCCAGCCCGGAATCGGGGAAAGGTGACCGTTACGACCGTCATTAATGTTGTCTTCCAGCAAGAAGGCAAAGTTACCCGGGCCGCGTTCTGCCGGCGGAGCCATCGGGTCGGTGCCCCAAACCGCGCCGCGGCTGGTAGCATGGCAGGACAAGCAAAGGTCGGTCGCATTTGCATAGTTCAGCAAATACGGATAGCCGGTGCCGGTCGGGTCGATCAGAGCGTTGTTGCCGTTCGTATTGTGCATCGTGTGGCAACCTGAGCAACGGGCGACGCCTTCATCATGGAAGGCAAGGGCGTTGCTGACTTGCAGACAAATCATCGCTGCAAATGCAAGAGCAAGAAATACAGACCGTCTCATTAGAGACCTCCTTAAACAACAGATAGTCATCTCATCAGAGAGATGTGTTACGAATTGATTTTTGATATTTTGGGGCATATGTGAAAAGTGGTATATCCATCCGCGCTCATGATCCACTCACGACAGGCGCATTCCGGAAAATTACCGACTGAATTCGATTGTTGTAAACTTGACCAACTAACATCGTTCCGTCACCACAGCACACAAGGCTTGTCGGGTGATAGAACCAACCCTCCGCCAACCCCGCTCCGCCGATTTCGCGTACGTAGTTGCCTTCTTCATTAAAGAACATAATCAGGTGGCGGTGTTTGTCCAAAACGACATACTCACCGGCGGCATTCAGGCAACACGCATTCGGAAAACTGAGTTCGGTCGGGCCGCCGCCCGGAACTCCGAAAATCCGAATCAACTTACCGTTCAAATCCACGCGGGCAACTTGACCAACCATCGGCAGCGGAACGAGCATCTCGTTGCCGACGATTGTGAAGTTACCGAACATCGGAGTATTGCGCGTTTCGTCGTCCGTTTCGCTTAAGATCGGGAAGGTTCGCTGAAACTCACCGGAAGCCGTATAGACATAGATGCGAGCGGGTTCAGCGACGGCGACATACATATTGTTGTCAGCATCAAAAGCAAAACCCGCAGGACTGATTTTCGAACCGTTGGCTTCGAGGTCAAGATAGTTCAGGAAGTCGCCGTTGTAATCAAACACTGCAAGCGTGTGCTGACGGGTGTCGCCCATAACAAAAATCCGCCCGAGCGAATCCACAGCAAGCTGCTGCGGAGTGCTAAGACGGTCACGAGTAGAAAATTCAAAACTGTAGCGGCGCTGCGCGTCGTAGATCGCGATGCGTGAAGTGGAACCATCCGCAATAAAAATATCGCCGGAATGTGAATCCACATATAGACTCGTCGGTTGCGGTGCGGACTTATCGCCTGCAGGATAGCGCATCGTGATGGCGATGTCATATGCCTGTTCGGCGGCAAATCCGTTGGCAATAAAAAAGCAGGCAACAGCAACGCACGCGACCGCATACCGGCGGTATTCAAAGCGTGTCGTATAATGTTCCCTGCGAGTCTTCATTCCCGAATCTAAGACTGCGCTTGCGAACGACAGTGTCGTGCGCTCACCCAGTTCCGTTTTTCGTTAAGCTTTAGCGCGAAATCTTACCTTTTAAGTCAGGTTTGCCTTAGACTTCCGCGTGCTCAAGCTTGGTGCAAAGATACCATATAGGACGAGAAAACGCAACGTGGCTTGTTTGCATGAACCAAGTGGTGTTTTGATGAACCAGTTTTCGCTAAACGCTTGAATTAACTTGCGAAAGATTTCACAAAAAGTTGAAAAGGGTCAGTGACAATAGTGAAGATACGAATTTATACGGAGGCACACGAAAAGTTGGGCCTCCTTGTCATATTTGCAGTGTGCAAACAGGTATTAATTTCCATGTGAAAAAATTCACACTAAGTGTTTGTGTTTACAATGACCGATCTGCACATACAAAATAAGATATGTTTTGTCCTATTTGATAATGAGTTCTTGTGTGACTTTGCTACATGACGTTTCTGTGACAATTGCGTGACACTCATTTGTGCTCGGTTAGTTACTTTGAGCATCAAAAGATTGCCAAAATAACGGAACAGACACATGATCATCGGTACAAGAGGCAGCGCACTGGCTCGAACCCAAACGGATTGGGTCTGCAGATTTCTCGAACAGAAGCTTGATGCGCCGGTAAACGTGCAGATCATCTCAACGCAAGGTGACAGAGTCACAGACCGCCCACTCCGCGAACTTGAAGGCAGCGGCTATTTCACCAAGGAACTTGAAGAGGCGCTTCTCGACCGTCGCGTGGACGTGGCAGTCCACTCTTATAAAGACATGCCGTCACAATGTCCGGCGGGCTTAGTTTTGGCCGCGGTGTCGGCCCGCGAAGATGCTTCCGACTTGTTGATCATGCGCCGCGACGCTGCGACAGCCTCTGCCGACGATTTCTGGCTCAAAGATGAAGCCCTGATCGGCACAAGCGCCGTCCGCCGCGAAACTCAAATCAAAGCGATTCGCCCCGATGTGCGCACGAAAGACCTGCGCGGCAATGTTCCGACAAGGTTGACCAAGCTTCATAACGGCGAATTTGATGCGATCTTGTTGGCAAGCGCGGGCGTCCGCAGGCTCGGTTTGGATATCGCGGAATTTAATGTCCAGAAATTGAGTCCGTCACTGTTCGTTCCGGCGCCGGGCCAAGGCGCGCTCGCAATTCAGATGCGTGCTGGCGATCCGCGCCTTGAATTGGTCAAAGAAGCCATTCACAATGACGAAGCCTTCACAGCCACGCGCATCGAACGCCAGCTTCAAGCACTGTTTGGTGGCGGCTGCGGTTTGCCACTCGGTGCATATGCATCGTGCAAAGACAAACTATGGACGATGGAAGGATTCTGGTTCCATCCGCAATCCGGCCCAATTCGCGCGACCGTGCGCGGTGAAAACCCCGACAAGTTGGCAGAAGAACTTTATCACGAGTTATCTCCAAGTTCATGTCTGACCACGTGCTGATATTACGCGAAGAATCCCTTTGTCGTGATCTGCTTTCGCTGCTTGAAGCGGACGGCTGTGCGTGCACCTGCCTGCCAGTTACGCACACCGAGTATTTACAATCTCAGAATCTTCTGATTCAAAAGTACTCTTGGATTGCATTCACGAGCGCCAACGGCGTTCGCGGACTATTTCGCGCTCTTGAATCGTCGGCGCATGTACTTCCTCATAACGTTAGACTTGCCGCCGTCGGCAAAGCCACGGCACGAGTGATTCATGAACTCTTTAGCCGCACCGCCGACTTGGTAGCTGATGTTGCCGACGGAGCGAACCTCGCACAGTTACTGATTAAATCGTTGCCCGCCGGAACGGATCTCCTCTATCCCTGCCCCGGCGGGCACGACTCTGATTTTGAAAATATCTGCCGCGCGAATGGATTGAACGTTCAATCCTTGCCGGTCTATCGAACGGTCGCCGAATCACCGGAAGCGGTTCGCAATTCGTTCGAGTCACTCCCGCCGTGTGATGCGGCGGTATTCTTTGCGCCATCCGCCGTCAAGGCGTTTCACGCGGCGGTTCCAGCGCCGTGGAATTTCAATGCCGTCTCAATCGGCAAAACCACTGAACGCGCACTCGCGCAAGTTCGTCAAATATTTGTCACAACTGCTGAGAACACGGAGCCGCACGCAATCGCATTAGCGGCACGGGGCGTTCACAGTATGGAATGGGAGTCACAACATGCTTGATATCGCAATGGCACCGCGCCAAGCTCTAAGCGCCACTGAAACAAAGAAATTCTTACGCGCCGCAAACGGTGAGACTCTGGATACGCCGCCCGTGTGGCTCATGCGTCAAGCGGGCCGTTATCTTCCTGAGTATTTGGCTGTGCGTGCGAACAACGACTTCATCAAAGTTTGCCGCACGCCTGACCTTGCCTGTGAAGTGACGATGCAGCCCATCCGCCGCTTTGGTTTCGACGCAGCGATCTTGTTCAGTGATATCTTGATTCCGGCAATTCCATTTGGAGCGGGTCTGCATTTTGACGCCGGGCACGGCCCCGTGATTGACCGGCCGGTGCGTGAACGCCGAGACGTTGAAGCACTGCAGGATTTTGATCCGCGCACCGAACTCTCCGACGTGCTGGCTGCCGTAAAGATGATTCGCCACGAACTCGCAGATGACAAAGCGTTGATCGGCTTTGCCGGCGCGCCGTTTACACTTGCGACTTACCTGATAGAAGGCGGCAAACCCGATCCGTTCAAGCGCACCAAGCACATGATGTACTCCGATCCGCAGAGCTTCACAATTTTGTTGGACAAGATCGCCGACATGACCATTGAGTACATGAAAGCTATGATCGAGTCTGGAGCGGACGCCATTCAACTCTTTGACACTTGGGGCGGCATACTCACGGATAGCGAATATCGCGCGGTCAACCTTCCCGTTTTACAGCGCATTTTCACTGAATTGCAATCACTCAATGTGCCGCTCACCTATTTTGTGCTCAATGGAATGCATCTCGATTCCTCCGCTGAAACCGGCGCCAACGTTTACGGACTCGATTGGCGCATGAGTATCGCGCAAGCGCGTCATCGCTTCGGACATGACGTAGCATTGCAAGGCAATCTTGATCCGGTGCTGTTGCTGACAAATGAAACTACGATTCGCACCAGCACACGCGAGATATTAGACGCGTCCGGCAATCGCGGCTTCATCTTTAATCTCGGTCATGGTATTCTGCCGGATACGCCGATTCATTCGGTGGAAATTCTGTTGGACGAAATTCGGAGGGGTAAGCAATGATCGCCACAGATTGGCAGAATATTCCTGAAGAGCAGGTTTTTGCGATGGTCGAAGAACTCGACACACGCGGACCTCGCTACACCTCCTACCCGACCGTGCCGGTATGGAAAGCGCCGCTGAATCGTGATGCGTTTATCAAAACACTGAATCGTCTGGGCAAAGACGACGAAGCGATTGCAGTCTATTTGCATTTACCGTTTTGCCGCCAACGCTGTCTTTATTGCGGCTGCAATGCTCACATCACGCACGACGAAGCGCGGATGCATCGCTACATGGATGCGCTCGAAACCGAAGTCAAACGAGTTGCCGCAGAGTTCAAATTTCCTGTGAAGCACAGCCAACTGCATCTGGGCGGCGGCACTCCTACCTACGTGCCGACGAAACGTTTGGCGGATTTGCTTGATCTCGTGATTGAAAAGATACCCGGCGCGAAGAGCGCCGACCGTTCGATTGAAGTTGATCCGCGCGTAACAACGGACGAGCATTTGGATTTGCTTGCCGAGCGCGGCTTCACAAGGATTTCCGCCGGACTACAGGACCTAAACGCCGATGTTCAACACGCGATCCGCCGCGAATATACACTGCTTGAAATCAGTGAGTTCATTGAACGCGCGCGCGCACGCGGCTTCCAAAGCGTCAATATTGATTTGATCTATGGACTGCCGCTGCAAACTCGGAACTCATGGCGTGAGACAGTACAAGCCGTGGCCTCGCTGCGGCCCGATCGCCTCGCCTGTTTTGGCTATGCGCATCTGCCGTCACGCATGAAACACCAGCAAGCCATTCACGAAGAAGATTTACCAAGCTCGCGTGATCGTTTGGGAATGCTCTTCGACGCGCATCGCATTTTTGGAGCGAATGGCTACGTTGGTATCGGCATGGATCATTTTGCCTTGCCGGAAGATGACCTCGCTGTTGCTCAAAATGAAGGGCGTTTATGGCGAAATTTCATGGGCTACACGACGACGCGAGGGCTTGAGCTTCTGGGATTGGGTTGCTCGGGAATTAGCGAATTTTCGGATCTGTTCGTGCAAAACATCTCCTCTCCCGAAGTATACGCCGCTGCCCTCGAGCAAGGAACGTTTCCGCTCGAACGGGGCCACGAATTGAACGCCGATGATCGCGTGACCAAACAAATTATCAATCACCTGATGTGTAATTTAGAAGTCAATCTGCCGGAACAACCGGACATGATTGGCTCGGAGTTCTCCGCGCGCATGAAGCAGGCGATGGGTCAAGTCGGCTCCTTTGAACATCTCGGGCTTGTTGAAAAATCCGGCAGCGGCTATCATATCACGCAACTCGGTCAACTTTTCGTACGCAATCTGGCTATGCCGTTTGATCGCTATTTAGCCGAGCAGAGCAACGTAGTTTTCTCGAAAACCGTTTGAGGAATCCTGAAGCATGTCTGAAGCAATCCTCTTAATCAACATGGGCGGCCCCGCGCGCCGCAACGACGTCGAACCGTACCTGCGCGAGATTTTCAGCGATCCTGCGATCATTGACCTGCCCGCGATTATTCGCAAACCGCTTGCGAGCTTAATCGCCATGAAGCGCAAAGAAGAAGTCGCGGATCGCTACGAAGCGCTGGGGGGGTATAGTCCACTATTTCATTGGTCCGAAGCGCTCAGGCAAAACATCATTCACGAACTCGCCATCCGCGGTGAACAGATGGAAGTCGCCTGGGCGTTTCGGTATATGTCGCCGTCGATTGACGATGCGATGAAAGGGCTTGCACAAAAAGGCGTCACAAAGGTTCATATTCTTCCGCTCTTTCCGCACTATACGCACACGATGACTGGCTCCGTGATGAAAGTTGTCGAGCAATGCGCGAAAACACATCGTCTTGATTTTGAGTACTTGGAAGATTGGGGTCAGGAAGAGCATGTGCTTGAATTGTGGGGGAGCTATTTGAAATCTGCGCTTGCTGAAGCTGGTCCGGGTGCGCGGGTTATGTTCGTCGCGCACGGTATTCCGCAAATTTATGTAAATCGCGGCGACGATTATCCCGACCGTGTACGCGCGTCAGCAACTAAGCTTGCAAACTACTTGCCCGCGAACACAAAATGGGTTGTCGCCTTCCAAAGCAAAGTCGGACCCGTCGAATGGACGAAGCCCTACATGGAAGACGCTCTGGCAGAGTGGACTACGACAAGTGATCCAATTGTCATGATGCCGCTCAGCTTTGTCGCTGATTGTTTGGAAACACTCTATGATTTGGACGACGTCGCGAAAAAACAAGTGGGAGATAGCGGCGTGAAGAGATATGTGCGCGCGCGGGTATTCAATGATGATCCGCGTTTCGCTGCGGCCTTGCTTAATGTGTGGCAGGAGAAATGTTATGCGCCAAGCTGCTGATCCCTTGCGTCCGCGTGTCATCGTTGTCGGTGGGGGAGTTGCAGGCCTCGCGACGGCGTATATGATCCGCTCTCTGGCCAACGAACGCGGCGCGAACCCTGACATCACCATTCTCGAATCCAAAGATGCGACCGGCGGCGCAACACGCACGGATCATATTGACGGATTCACCTGCGAATGGGGACCGAACGGGTTTCTCGACAATGAACCCGCAACGTTGGAAATTGTCAAACGGCTTGGTTTGGAAAATCGCTTGGTGAAAGCGTCGTCGCACGCTTCGAAGCGGTTCATCTATCATCACGGCCAGATGCGCGAAGTTCCGTTGAATCCTCGCGCGTTTTTGTCATCGGATATTCTTCCCGTCGGCGCAAAATTCCGCATGGCACTGGAGCTTGCGGTTCCCGCCAAACGCAACGGTGAAGACGAAACTGTTTACGAATTCGCGCGCCGCAGACTCGGTGATTCGTTTGCGCAATATATGATTGATCCGATGGTCTCAGGAATCTTTGCAGGGAATGCCAAAGAGCTGTCACTGCGCGCGGTGTTTCCCAAAATGGTTGAGATGGAAACCGAACACGGCGGACTGTTTCGCGCCATGATTGCCAAGAGCCGCGAGGCTAAACGCACCGGAAAAGTCAGCGGCGGCCCAGGCGGAGCGGCGGCGACTCTCACAACGTTTGTGAATGGTATGGGCGAGTTGACCGGCACCTTGACAAACGAACTTGCCGACAACATAATCACCAACGCCGAAGTAAAGTGCGTGAAATTGCGCGGTGAAATGTATGAAGTCGTCACGCGCGGCGCAGCATTCTCCGCCGATGCGGTCGTGTTGGCCTGTCCATCTTATGTCGCGGCAGATATTGTTTCCGAGATTTCATATAACGCCGCCGAATGCTTGCGCGCCATTCCGTTCGCGCCCGTGGACGTGGTGGCGCACGGTCACAAAATCGAGGACGTTGGTCATCCGCTCGACGGCTTCGGCGTGTTGATTCCGCGCGGTGAAGACTACCGCGCGCTTGGCTCGCTTTGGTGTGACGCCATATTTCCGAATCAGACTCCAAGCGGAATGCACATGCTGCGAACGATGATCGGCGGTGCGCACGATCCGCAAATAGTGGAGCTATCCGATAACGAAGTTGAACAACTCGCCGCAACTGAACATCGTAAACTCTTCAACGTAAAGCGCGATCCGGTATTTAAGAAGTTGATTCGCCATCCCAAAGGAATCGCGCAATACACTCGCGGGCATCTCGAGCGAGTGGCGGAAATTGATTTACTCGAACGGCAGTTGCCCGGCCTGATGTTCACAGGCGCATCGTATCGCGGCGTGTCCGTTAACGGCTGCATGAAGGATGCGATTCGCGTGGCCAATAATCTGCTCAATCAGTGGAGGTTAAACTGATATGTTGACCTACACACTATTCCCGGCCATCATGCTGCTCTTTTTCGGCGGCTTGCTTGCGATCTGGATTACGCTCTATCATAAACCTGACGAGTTGCTCGAACGCATCGCCGACCGCCTTGGCTGGACGACGCTTGCACTCTTTGCAGGCTGGCTGACCATTCTCACACTCGATCAACGGCAGATACCGATTCTCACCGCAGGACAAATCAGCGTTTTCTTGGGTTTCCTAATCTGGATGGATCAACTGCTTGTTCAGCGCAAGATGTCGCAACGAATGCTCGTGGTTCTTCCGTTAGTTACTGTAATCTTACTACTGCTTGCAGGAATTGCCGGAGGATTGCACCACAAAACGGCGCCTGACGAGTTGCATTCGGCTTGGAGCGCTGTCCACATAGTGCTGTCAATGGCCGGTGTAGCCATGCTCTTCGGCAGCGGAGTGTATGGCGCAGGTTCTATGTTACTGCGACGTGAATTGATGAGCCGCAAATTTGGCCGCCTCTTCTCCTCGTTGCCCTCAATGGACGAGATGCATAAACTGCGCGCGTTCGCAATCTACTTCGGCTGGCTGTTAATCACGATCAGTTTTGCTTCGGCCGTGGTTTTTATGTTCCTCGAAAAGTCGGGAACACCGAGCTTCTTCAGTCATCTCCATGAGATGTTCGGATTGTGGGGCGCGGCCTCGCTGCTCGCGTTGTCGGAGCGATTTCGTTGGTTGGGCGATCAAAAACAAGCCCGCTTGACCGTTGCGATCTCTGCAGTCATCTTCCTGCTTACGACTGGCTCCGTATTGCAAATCTTCTTCGGGGGACAATCATGAAGCTCGAAATGATTGGCCTCAACCATCGCAATGCGACGCTTGGGTTACGCGAGCGCGCCGCAATTTCGCCGGACGCGATGCCCGCGTTACTTGAACGGCTCGTGCGCCACCCGAACATCGAAGGCGCCGCAATTCTGTCCACCTGTAACCGTGCCGAACTCTACCTGTCGCCGACTTTTCACTTTGAAGAAACGGATTTGCGCGCCCTATACGCGGAAATCTTTGAGCTTCAACCCGAAGACGGCGAGGTCGCGTATGTTTACCGCGACGCCAACGCCGTCAAGCATCTCTTTCGTGTCGCTTCCGGACTCGATTCGCAGATGCTCGGTGAGATTCAGATTCTTGCGCAAGTCAAGAATGCTTACAGTACCGCTCTCGAATTGGCTTGCACGAGCGGAATTCTGAACAAACTTTTCACGCAGGCAATCTTTTGCGGCAAGCAAGTGCGCACACGAACTGCAATCTCGCAGGGCGCAGTCTCCGTTGCCTATGCCGCAATCGAAATTGCCCAACGATTATATCATAAGCTGGGCGAGAAAAATATCCTGCTTGTCGGTGCGGGCGAAACGACCAAGCTTGCCGCCAAGTATCTCGCCGACGCGGGCGCATGTAACTGGCGCGTGAGCAATCGCACCACCGCGCACGCCGCCGAACTTGCTGAGCAAATTGGCGGACAAATTACAAACTTTCCTCCCAAAGCCGACGACCTTGCCTGGGCCGACGTTGTTGTCAGCGCCACGTCATCGCAGACTGCGGTAGTCACGTTGAACGAATGCGGCGCAGGACTCAAGGGCCGTAAGCGCCCGTTACTCTTCCTTGACTTAGCCGTGCCGCGTGATGTCGATCCTGCGTTTGCTGATCGTGATGACGTCTATTTGTACACGGTTGACGACTTTCAGGAGCTTGTTGCCTCAAACATCAAGTCGCGTCAAAAAGAGGCTGTGCGTGCCGAAGAATTGGTCGAAAAGGAAGTGAATATTTTCAGCGAGTGGTATCGCGAAAATCGCATCGCTCCGAGCATTCAGCAATTGCAGGTCGCGCTTGAAACCATCCGCGCGTCAGAGGTTGAACAGCAGGCGCGTCACTTCCGTCCTGAAGATCGCGAAGAGATCGAAAAATTCTCCCGCTCGATGATGAAGAAAGTCACGAGCATGATTATCGCCAACATGCGCCGCGCGGCCGCAGACGGCAACGACCTAACCCTCGCCCGCGCCGTCACCGTAGCCTTTGCCGGAAACGACCAGCAGGCGATTGACGAGATTTTAGAAAAATTGAATCATGAGCTTTCCCATTGACCGTCCGCGCCGATTGCGCCGCACTGAAAATATGCGCCGTCTCGTGCGCGAAAACCGACTCGATGCCGCCGACTTCATTCAACCACTGTTTGTAGTGCCGGGCGAGAATATCAAGCAGGAAATTTCGAGTATGCCCGGCCAATTCCATTGGTCGGTGGATCGCGTGGTTGAAATTGCCGAGCGATGCCACAAAGCGGGAGTTCCCGGTGTAATTCTGTTCGGTATTCCGACTCACAAAGACGACGTCGGCTGTCAAGCATACGACGATCATGCCGAAGTGCAATCCGCCGTGCGTGCGATCAAGAAGGCTGTGCCCGACCTGCTTGTAATCACCGACGTCTGCCTGTGCGAATACACAAGCCACGGACACTGCGGCGCAATCCATGAGAACGAAGTGGACAACGACAAGACTCTGGAACTTCAGGCCAAGACTGCGCTCAGTCATGCGCGCGCCGGAGCAGATATTGTTGCGCCGTCCGACATGATGGACGGACGCATCGCCGTGATCCGTCAAGCGTTGGACGACGGCAGCTTCGAGAACATTCCGATCCTTTCATACGCAGTGAAATATGCATCAGCCTACTACGGCCCGTTCCGCATTGCCGTGGAGTCCGCGCCGCAATTTGGAGATCGTCGCGGTTATCAAATGGATCCTGCGAATGCCGAAGAAGCATTGCGCGAAGTTGAACTTGATCTTGAAGAGGGCGCCGACATGATCATGGTCAAACCCGGTATCGCCTACTTGGATATTTTGCATACGGTGAAAACGAAATACAATCGCGTGACCGCCGCCTATCAAGTATCCGGCGAATACGCGATGATTGAAGCGGCGGCGCAGCGCGGCTGGATTGACCGCAAGCGAGTGATTCTCGAATCGCTGTTAGCATTCAAACGCGCGGGCGCCGATTTTGTGTTGACCTATCATGCAGCCGAAGCTGCCG
The DNA here is from genome assembly GCA_964587105.1 of uncultured Alphaproteobacteria bacterium. Lineage (GTDB taxonomy): Bacteria > Electryoneota > RPQS01 > RPQS01 > RPQS01 > JABWCQ01. The sequence continues at coordinate 95,290 of CAZPKG010000007.1, forward strand.
AGTGGCTGAAGGAGAACTAACCATGTCAAATCACGAGACTCTCGACCTCCAAACGGAACATTCCACAACAATCTCCCGTTCATGGTTTGAACGAGCGCAGCGTGTGCTCCCCGGCGGGGTCAATTCTCCTGTGCGTGCGTTCAAATCCGTCGGCGGTCAGCCGCCCGTGATAGCCTATGCCGAGGGCGCCATGCTGGTGGACGTTGACGGAAACGAGTATATTGATTACATTGGGAGTTGGGGTCCGATGATTTTGGGCCACCGCGAGCCATCTGTAGTGGATGCCGTTCACGCCGCCGTGGACATGGGTTTCAGCTACGGCGCGCCCTCGACTCCGGAAGTGTGCTTAGCCGAAGAGATCATTGCGCGCGTGCCCGGTTTGGATATGGTGCGCTTTGTCAATAGCGGCACCGAGGCCACAATGAGCGCGATTCGTCTCGCTCGTGCGGCGACCAAGCGCAATGTCATCATCAAGTTTTCCGGCGGCTATCACGGTCATGCCGACTCGTTTCTTGTTCAAGCTGGCTCCGGCGCAGCCACATTTGGTTTGCCCGACAGCCCCGGTGTTACGCCGGGAGCTGCACAAGACACGCGCTGTGCGATCATAAACGATCTCGATTCGGTGCGCGCACTCTTTGATGCAGAGCCGGACAAAATCGCCGCCGTAATTGTGGAACCTGTGGGCGGAAACGTCGGCTGTATTCCACCGGCTTTCGGATTCCTTACAGGCTTGCGCAAACTCTGTACGGAGTTCGGCGCACTCTTAATCTTTGACGAAGTGATGACAGGATTTCGCGTCGCTCGCGGCGGCGCGATTGAACGTTATAACATCACTCCTGATCTCGCGACCTTCGGCAAAGTCATCGGCGGTGGGCTTCCCGTCGGCGCCTACGGCGGCAAAAAAGAAATTATGTCGCTCGTCGCGCCGCAAGGCCCGGTCTATCAAGCGGGAACGCTTTCCGGCAATCCGCTTGCCATGAAGGCCGGACTCGCAACGCTTGCATTGCTTGACGAAGTAGCCTATCGCACACTGGAGCGAAAATCCGCGCGGCTTGAGCAAGGTTTGATTGCCGCGTGCAATGACCTCGGCATTCCCGCCGTGGTTCAGCGCGTCGGTTCGATGCTGACACTTTTCTTCACCGGCAAAGAGGTGAAGAACTACGCAGACGCACAAACCTGCGATCATATTCGTTTCAAGAAGTTTTTCCATGCGATGCTCGAACGCGGCGTGCATTTGCCGCCGTCCGGTTACGAGTGCTGGTTTGTGTCAACGGCACATTCTGATTCGCAAATTGAGCGCACCATCGAAATCGCGCGGGAGGCGCTCGCGTCAACTCAATAGCTTGAGGATGAAGAAGACAAAATGACTGGTTGGTTGCGCACAGCATGGCGTAATCCCAAGCTGCCGTTCAGGCGGCATTTTGTCGTATTCACTCTCATCTCGATCTTCGCGCTCGCGCAACTGACGTGGTGGTCCATCTTTCAGGCCAAAGAAGGTTTGCGCTTGATCGAAACGCAGGAAGGCTATTGGCAGCAGCAGATCGTCGTCGCCTACGTACAGCGTTCATCGGGCGACGAAGGATTCAATGAATGGCTCGACTTGATTTTTCCCGATCTTGAAGTAGCGCCGAACAACACAATTCAAGTCAAAGCCGCAGCGCGCGAAAAGCTCACTAACTTCGTATATTCGCGCACAAGAATGTTCATCTCCGAAGGCGCGTTCTTCGGTTTTCTTGTCTTAATCGGGGTGCTCTATATGCTGCGCACTTTGCGCGAAGAGATTGACATCGAGCACCGTCAATCCGTATTTCTTGCCGCCACGTCGCACGAATTGAAGACGCCGCTTACCTCGCTGCGCATGTATGTTGACACACTGAGCGCGCGCGAGTTTCCTCCTGCCAAGCGCACCGAGATACTGGAGACTATGTCCGTCGATTTGGATCGGCTGAATGATTTGATCGATAGGCTTCTGCAAGCGCAAAAAGTTCTGACTCCCGGCATCGGCTTGCCGCTTGAGCGCGTTGATATCAGCGAAGAGACGGTTCGCGCCGTGTCCGAACTTGCGCACCGAATCGAATTCGCGGGCAAGCATCGCCTCAATGTGGACACCGAATACGGTTTGATGGCGCTGGCCGATCCGCGCCGTTGGCAGCTTGTCGTGAAAAACCTTGTTGACAACGCCGTCAAATACTCTCCAAACGGCGGCATGATCGACGTATTTCTCGTCCACCAGAACGGCAAGATAGAATTGACCGTCAGCGATGAAGGACAAGGCTTTGAAGCGGATGAAGGCGCGCGCATTTTTGAGCGGTTTTATCGCATTGGCAATGAAGACACACGCCGCGCGCAAGGCGTTGGCTTGGGACTCTATCTCGTGCGCGAAATCGTACATTCAATGAAGGGTACAGTTTCAGCGCGCAGTCAAGGGCTCGGCAAAGGTTCGCAATTTATCGTCACGATTCCCGCCCTGAAGAGCGAACAAAATGCCTGAACGGATTCTCATCGTCGAAGATGAAGAGCATATTGCCGCCGGCCTGAAGCTTAATCTTGAGGCCGAGGGCTTTGAAACGTTTCACGTCGCAGACGGCTTGAAAGCGATTGCCGAAATCCGCACCGGCAAGCACGACCTTGTGTTGCTTGACGTCATGCTCCCCGGCGCCAGCGGTTTTGACGTGTGCGAGCAGATTCGCTCAGAGGGCAATCACATCCCGATTTTGTTTTTGACCGCGCGCGATAGCGATGATGCCCGCGTGCGCGGTTTGGAACTCGGTGGCGACGATTACGTCACGAAGCCGTTCAGCATTCGCGAACTTATCGTTCGGATTCGCGCGATGTTCCGGCGAAACGATTGGTACCGCAAAGCCCCGGAACAGGGCAATATGCTGAGTTTCGGTGGGTCAAGAATTGATTTATCGGCCTATACTGCCGATACTCCCACAGGCGCGGTGACGTTGACTCAGAAGGAGTGCATGATTCTCAAGCTCCTTGCCGAGCGTGAAGGGCACGTCGTCAGCCGCGACGAGATTATCGAGAAGGTCTGGGGCTATGACCGATATCCGTCCACCCGAACTATTGACAACCTTATCGTCAGATTGCGCAAATTTTTTGAAGAAGACCCAAAAAGTCCGCGCCACTTGCACACCGTTTATGCCGCAGGATACAAATTTACGCAGACCGCAGTCTCGGAATAGTGATGATGAAATCGAGTTTGAAAATGAACTTCTTGCTTTTGTTGATTGCGGTTGGGGCGGTCGGCAATTCCGCGCGCGCGTTTCACGATAAAGGAACCGCCGATTGCTCGATGTGTCATACGATGCACAACAGCGAAAACGGAATGCCTGTTAACCCAAATCCCAGCAACAACTATTTGCTTGTTGTAAACTCTGCAACCGATCTTTGTCTGAGCTGCCATCAGAACGACAATGGATCGGTTTGGGCTATCAATCCGTTGAATCCAGCCCAGCAGCTTGGAAGCGGAAACTTCATCTTTGGTGAGGCGGCGAACATTAATGATGCGTCCAACGGATTGCAAAATCCACTGAACGGCAGTCACGGAATTCACAATTGCGTTGCGCCCTCTCGGAATATGGGTCCCGATCCTGTGCACAACACGGCTCCGGGCGGTACCTATCCCTCGTCTGAATTGGGCTGCACGAGCTGCCACGATCCACACGGCAACACAAACTATCGCATGCTTCGCGGTGTCGGAAATGTACCCGCCGGAAATTTTAATTTTGTCTATCCGGCTCCGGTTGCCCTCGGCCTTGCTCTAAGTGGTGAAACAGAGTCGCGCAGTTTGCATACGGCTTATCGCTCGGGCTGGACGAATTGGTGCCGTAACTGTCACGGTCTTTACCACGAAAGCAACCCCGCCGGATTTGACCATCCAGTCAATCGTACATTAGGCGGAGATATTCGTACGTCATACAACCTTTACGATGGTAGCCAAAACCCGCAAAACGGTAACCCGCTCACATCATACATACCGGAATTGCCTTTTGAGGATGCTGCCATGACGACCACCCAAACAGGTGGCCCAAGCGCTACCAGCAGGATCGCTTGTATCACCTGTCATCGTGCTCATGGTTCAAGTGCTGTTGACTTGGGAAGATGGGACTTTCGAAAACTGAATTTACGTACGGACGGATCACCTTCGGGGTCGTATGCCTTACCTTCACCTTATCTTGGTGCGAATGAACGGCAACTGTGTATAAAATGCCATGAACCCGATGCGCGAAACCACGGGCTGCAACAGGCCTGCATAGAGTGCCACCGTCAGAACCAACTGATGGCACCCGGCAAGCGCTTGAACCCGATGTCCAAAGAGCAGTAAGAACGCCGCACGCCTCCTGATATAATTGGATAGTTTACGTCTCATTCGGTGAAAAGCCTGAATATGGCTTCCGGAGTGGGAATTTCAATATTGTACCAATGTGACAAATAAGCGTTAATTGTGCTTGACTATGCATGAATGATTCGCGAAATTATAGGCGTAATTCATGCCCTAAGCGCTATGCGCATCCCTTATGTCGGTTTCGGTCAAATATCTCGCTGGGGAATACCCCCTCAGACCAAATGCATGACAGTATGAAGTCCGCTCGCGGCCCTGCCGCGCGCGGACTTTTTTTCGCTCGATCTTATCCATTAACCATGAGCTGGTGTGATCATGTCACCCTCACTTGATGTTCAACTTTTTTGGTTCTCCTTTTGGGCCTACTTGATTGGCTGGATTTCGTTTACGATCTGGCTCGCCGCACGTAAACCCATTTGGACAAAGATTGGTTCAATTTGTTTTGCCGCCGGATTCATTCCGCAAACCGTCGCGTTCTTCCTGCGCTGGAACTACACGGGACACTTTCCAATGGCCAACATGTACGAGTACATGGCTGTGATGAGTTGGATGGCCGTTGTAAGCTTCTCCTTCTTGACGTGGCGCTATCGCAATTGGGTGATCAGCGCGCTGATTTCTCCGGTCGTGATTATGCTCATGGTTGCGGCGTCGCTGTTGCCCAAAGATCCCAGTCAGCAATTGATGCCCGCGCTGCGTAGTTCTTGGTTAGCCATTCACGTGACGCTCGCTTCAGTCGGCGCCGGAGCATTTGCCGTTGCCGCCGCCGTTTCATTTGTCTATCTATTGGCCGTGCGCAGTGAAGAAGAGGCCCAGAAGTCATTCCGTCCGTCCATGCGCATTCCGTTTATTGTCCTGATTGTCATTCCGGCAATTCTGGCAATCGTTGGCGGCGCCAGCGACGCCTTCGCCGCACAGTCAAGCATGACGTTTATGGGTTCGTCCATGTCCGGCGGCAACATCTTCGTATTGCTGGGCATCTACTTCGTGATTGCGGGCGTCATCTGGAACTACATGTTCAAGAGCACGCCCGGAGTCGAGTCGCGCTATTGGGCCGCAATCGGTTTTTCAGGCTTGTTCCTCGGCGCGCTCGGTGCGGGCATTCTGCTCAGCAACGGGAAATTGTCGTTGACGTCGGACAGCCCGTTGCGCATCTTCGAGTTCTTTGGCTTGACGCTCGTGTTTGGCACCGTAGGAATGTTTGCGCTGCACACGGTCCTCGGATTCGGCGCCGTTCCCGGCAAGCTGCATCTTGACGGCAGACTTTTAGACGAAGTGAATTATCGCTCGGTCGCTTTGGGCTATCCGCTCTACACCCTCGGCGCGCTCTTCGCGGGCGCAATCTGGGCAGAGAGTGCGTGGGGCAGTTTTTGGAGTTGGGATCCCAAAGAGGTCGGCGCTCTTATCATTTGGCTGTTTTATAGCGCGTTTCTTCACGCTCGTTACCAGCGCGGCTGGTCCGGTCCGCGTACTGCCGTGCTCTCTCTCATTGGTTTTGCGATGATGATGCTTTCGCTGTTTGGTAACTACTTCTTCGGCGGCCAGCACTCGTACAACTAATACCGAAGCTGACGATTTCTTTCACTAATCAAGTTCAACGTGACGAACTCTAACAATACAAACACCACACCCGCGCCGGTGAGCCGCAAACCAAAACTCTGGGCAATGCTGTCCACGATGAAGTTTGCCATTTGGATCCTCATCGTGCTAAGTGTGCTCTCGCTCGCTTCACTTTTCAGCGGCGAATTGGTTGACCCGCGCTGGCTGAACACCGAGCCGTCGGGCGGCGGAGCGGCCTTCGGGCAATTAGTTTACAAATCTCTCGAAATGCACGATCCCTTCCGCTCGTGGTGGTATCGCGGCTTAGTTGGTTTGCTTTCGCTGTCGCTCTTTGCCTGTATTCTCGAGCGCACTCCCATCGTCTGGCGTCAGTGGAGCAAGAAACCCGAACTCGATCATCGTATCATCAATGACCGCACGGCTCCGATTTATCTTTCAACCACAGAGCCTTCCAAGTCATTAATTGAGCGCATGACCTCGAAACTCTCCGCACGCTACAACGGAGATAGCTATTGGGTCGGCGAGTCAGGCCGGCTTGCACTCTGGGGACCGCTGCTTACGCACTTGGGATTACTGCTGCTCGCAATCGGCGGACTGGTCGGCTCCTTTGGAGATTCCGACACTCGTGAAGGCGGCTATCCCGGCGACGTCGTTCGCGTTGAAGGGATGCCGTTTGAAGTCCGCATTGACAGTTTCCGCGTAGAGTTTTATCCACTCCAACCAATGCAGTGGGTGCTTGTGGACGGAGAATGGTTCGGCAAACTCGTCAAAGAAGATAGCCCGGGCACGTGGTTGATCGAACGCTACAACGAGAAAGACGAAGTCGAACTCGTTTCCATGGAACAGGAATGGATTTCCAACGACTGGGATATCCAGAAGGCCGGCGGTAACATCAAGCAGTACATCAGCACTGTCTCGATTATAGAAAACGGACAAGTCGTTGATCAACAGCAAATCTCAGTCAACACGCCGCTCCGCAGAGCAGGCTACCGGCTCTATCAAAGCTCGTATGATCCGTCGTCTCCGCGCGTACATGCGAACTATGACCAGCTTACGGTAGTTGTTTCAGATTCAACCGGAAATGTCGTTCAGAGGTTGCCGATCAAGCAAGGTCAGACCATTGAGATCCCCGGCGATTCCATCAAGATCACCGCAGGCCGCTTGTTGCCCGACTTCAAACTCGATTCGCGTCGTCAGGCCTATTCCGCCAGTGCAAAATTTACGAATCCCGCGCTCGAACTGATTGCCGAAGGTCCGAGCGGATTTCGCAAACCGATGTGGTCATTCCTGCAAATGGAAGGGCATCAGGCAACCTTCGGTCAGTATCGCTATGAGGCTACCGACTTGGTTGAACCGCAAGCTCAGGTGGACATTGCCACGATTTTCGAGATTCGCAAATCCATTGGAACTGAGTTTCTCTGGCTCGGCTTCTTCGTTTCATCGCTTGGTTTGATTCTTTGCTTCTACATCACACACCGCATCGTGTACGTCGAATTTCCGACGGCTGACCAGCCGCTCACGCAAGCTTACGCCTTCAGCAAGAAGATGGTGCGCGCCTTCGAGCGTGACATCGCCGCCATTGCCGAGCAACCCGGCCAGGAAGTCAAAATGAGCGTCCAACCAGACATCGTCTTCTACTAAAGTCGAGTAGTTTTACCTAAAGAGAGGGCGGCTCAATCGGGCCGCCCTTTTGCATTTGTCCGGTTACTACTTGATTCAGAGGTACTTACGGAAGCTGTGCGGGAACTTAACAAAGTTTCACCCGAATTGCTTGACAACCTGTCTCGTTTCTCGCTAAATTGAACCGTTTCGTCCGTCTGTCATAACTTCACAATTGATAGCCTTTCCATGCTCCCCATCGCCTACGTCAACGGTCAAGAAATCTCCGTCCTGCCCAAGCTCCTGAACCGCCACGGCCTCGTCACAGGCGCGACGGGCACAGGCAAGACCGTCACATTGCAAGTCGTCGCCGAGCGGTTGTCGCGCGCGGGTATTCCCGTCTTTGCCGCTGATGTCAAAGGCGATCTTGCAGGAGTCGCCGCAGCAGGTCAATCCTCCGAGAAGTTTCAAAAGCGGCTCGATCAGCTTGGCATCAAGGAGCACGCCTTTTCCGCGAACTCCTGCGTATTGTGGGATGTGTTTGGACAAAAAGGCCATCCGATACGCACAACCATTTCTGAAATGGGCCCGCTGCTGCTCTCGCGCCTGCTCAATTTGAATGAAACTCAAGCCGGAGTTTTGCAAATCGTCTTCAGCTATGCCGATGATCAAGGGATGTTGTTGCTTGACTTGAATGACCTGCGCGCGATGCTCGGCCACGTCTCCGACCAGCGCAAAGAGCTAACCACCGAATACGGCAACGTTTCTCCCGCCAGCATCGGGGCGATCCAGCGCGCCTTGCTCACATTGGAAGAACAAGGCGGAGACCAATTCTTCGGCGAACCGGCATTCGAACTCACCGACCTCTTGCAGACCGATGGCAACGGTAATGGCATCATCAATATCCTGCACGCCGAACAGCTTGTTCGCGCGCCGAAAGTCTATGCGACGTTTCTGCTCTGGATGCTCTCCGAGTTGTTTGAAAATCTCCCTGAAGTCGGGGATATTGAAAAGCCCAAGCTGGTTTTCTTCTTTGACGAAGCACATCTGCTCTTTGAAGATGCGCCCGACGCGCTCCTCGATAAGATTGAACAAGTCGTGCGCTTGATTCGCTCCAAAGGCGTCGGCGTCTTCTTCGTCACCCAGCATCCTCTCGACATTCCTGAAAAAGTCCTGAGTCAATTAGGCAACCGCGTGCAGCACGCTTTACGCGCATTCACGCCTAACGAACAAAAGAAACTCAAAGCGGCCGCCGATACCTTTCGCGCAAATCCCGGACTCGATCTCGAAAAAGCGATTCCTGAACTCGGCATCGGCGAAGCTATCGTGAGCTTCTTGGACGAAAAGGGCACACCTTTGCCGGCTGAACGCGCCTTTATTGCGCCGCCCTTTTCGCGCATCGGACCGATTGAAGCGAATGAGCGCTTGGCGATTTTGCAATCCTCAATCGTCGCGGGAGTCTATGAGCAAGTAGTTGATCGCGAATCAGCCTATGAGATGTTGAAAAACAAAGCAGAAAAGGCCGCGGCCTCTCCTCCTGCCGAGGAGATTCGCAAGACCCGCGCCTCAACACGCCAACCTGAGGACGTTATGACCGCCGTCATGAAATCCGCCGCGCGCGCCGCCGCCTCGCAAGCCGGACGTTCGTTGATACGCGGTATTCTCGGCGGCCTTTTAGGTGGAAAAAGACGCTAATCATGAATGCAATTGAAGTAAAAGATATTTCCAAGCGTTTTACCGACGTGCAAGCGTTGGACAAAGTCTCTCTGTCTGTCCGGCAAGGTGATTTCTTTGGCCTACTCGGACCCAATGGAGCCGGTAAAACGACGTTGATGCGCGTCTTGTGCGGTTTGCTCTCACCCGACTCCGGAGAATTGCGCATCCTCGACAGCAAACTCGAGCGCTGGCAAATTCCTTTTGCAATGGGCGTTGTTCCGCAGGACATCGCGCTCTACGACATGCTCACCGCGCAAGGCAATCTCGAACTCTTCGGAAAACTGCGCGGCATCACCGGACACGAACTCGACAAGCGCGTTAATCGCGTGCTGGCTCAAATTGGTTTGTCCGACCGCAAAAAATCGCGCGTCAAAGGTTTCTCCGGTGGCATGAAGCGCCGCTTGAATCTCGGCGTCGCACTCCTAAGCGAGCCGCGTGTCTTACTGCTTGATGAGCCTACCGTCGGAATTGATCCGCAGTCGCGCGCCAGCATCTTCGAATTGCTCGAATCGCTGCATAACAGTGGCATGACGATTCTTTACACCACGCACTACATGGAAGAAGCCGAGAGACTCTGTCGCACCATCGCAATTCTTGATCATGGTAAATTGCTCGGTGTCGGTTCGCTGGATGAACTCATTAAACTCGTCAAGACTCCGCGTTTCGTTCGCTTGATATTGCGTAGCGAAGATGAAACCGCGCCACCGCTTCCCGGAGTTGAGCAGCGCCGCTCCGGACTGCGCGTTGACTATGTTCCCGTCGGCGAAGACGGCTTATCCTCGATTTTAGGCAAGCTCGCGGATTATCGCGGCGCGCAGCGCGTGGAAGTCGTGGCGCCGAATCTTGAAATGCTTTTCCTTGAACTCACCGGACGGGAGCTGCGCGACGCATGAAGAAAATCTGGTATCTCGCGCGCAAAGACTTCGCGATTTTCATGACCGACCCGGTCGCAATCGGACTTACATTTATCGTGCCGATGGTCATGATTGTCGTGTTCGGTTATGTGTTTGGCGGGCAAGGCAAAGAAGCTCTAACTGAGCTGAGAGTTCTTGTCGTCAATAATGATACGGGTATTGCCGGAGCGCGGTTCATCACTTCTCTGGACAACTTGAGCGAACTCGATTTGCGTACAACTATTGGCAAAGATTCCGTGAAGTTGGACAGCACACGCGCCGCGGACCTTGTAAAGAAAGGCGACTACTCTGTTGCTCTGCTAATTCCATCCAATTTCACGGACGGAGTCAAGGATGGCGAATTACGCGCCCAGGTACTGGAAGACCCGCGCGATCCGGTCACTGCGGGTGTGCTCATCGGGCTGATGCAGAAAACCTCGTTTGAAGCCTTCCCGATGCTCATGCCGTCGGCGATGATGTCCGGATTCTTCGATTCGTCGGCCACGATGGCGTTTGACAAAGACCTTGCCGCTGCGATAGAAAAAAACTTCGGCGTCGATCTTCCTGACAGCGGCCAAAATTTCAAAGATTTACTGCCCGAAGACATGTTGCTCGGCAATACGAGTGCGAACTCCGATAGCGGCGGCTTCAATATGGGGCAGTTCTTCGATAAGATAAACAAGATTGAACGCACTGCGATCGTTGGGCAAAAAGTCGTCAATCCCGCCGTGTCGCACACGACCGCCGGAACCGCCGTAACATTTATGCTCTTCGGCGTCGGTGCAATTGCCGCCTCGCTCCTGCGCGAAATGCGCTCAGGCACGGCGCAGCGCTTGTTACTCATGGGCGCTACTGCCGGTGAAATTTTGCTTTCAAAACTGCTCTACTCCGTGTTCATGGGCAGTTTTCAATTGTTTGTCATGATGGTTTACGGTTGGTTGATTTTCAGCTTGCAAATCTGGGATCACTTGCCCGCGATGCTGTTCATGATTGTAGTGACCGCCATAACGATGAGTTCGGTCGGGTTGGTCATCTCCGCCTTTTCGTCAACGGAAGAACAAGCCGGAGGTTTTCAGGTCGTCATCATCTTAAGCATGTCCGCCATTGGCGGTGCAATGTTCCCAAGCTTCATGCTTCCCGAAGCAATTAAACTGATCAGCAAGATTACGCCCGTTTTTTGGGCAATGCAGGGCTTCAATGACGTCTTCTGGCGCGATCAAGGCATACCGGGAATATTGTTGGAAAGCGGAGTTTGCATAGCGATGGCCGCAGCAATGACGATCATCGCCGTCTTGATATTCAGACGAAGACTCGCCACAGAGTTAGGTTGAACACGAATAGGATTTCAAACAAAAACGCCCCGGCCAAATTGGTCGGGGCGCTTTCATTTTACAATTCAACGCGACTATTGCTGCGTTTGATTCTCGCGCATCTCTTCAGGCATCCTAAATGACGACAAAGCACCTTGTGTTGTCGTGATGTAGTAAATACTGCGTGTGGCGGCAGAATCCACTCGACCGGCGTCAGTATAATTCAACGTATTACTTGTTCCGATTTCCGTGAAAGGTCCGGCAACATCCGGTGCGCGAAACACATGAAACGGGACGTGCAATGGATCCGCTTGCCACGATAACACGATGTCGCTGCCGGAACGCTGAATGACCAGAATCGGAGTCATCAACACAGAATCACAATAAGCCGATGTCCAAATTCCTTCGCTGTCCTGATAGCGAATACAAAAGAGATGATTGCCGACAGGAAGGCCCGTCACCACGACCGCATTGGCTTCGATCGGTTCATCATAAATTCCGTCTATCGGTGTCGGCAGCGGAATCGCTCCGCCCGGGACAGGATTGCCGTTGATGAAATACTCACAGGCCACGAGTGTCTTGGGAGTGTAGTTCGATTGAATCTCAGAGATCAGCACAAATCTCCGCGTCTCAGTCATGCTCCACACACCGTCCTCATCGCGATAACGAGTATTGAAAGTGTGTACCCCCGTCTCCGTTCCCGCCGGAATCATCTGTGCGAAGTTCCCTGTCGGTGCATCGGCAATATCCACAAGCGTCGGCGGATTACTGTCAAGCCAATACTCCAACGCGGTCACGTTCTTGATTTCAATCGAACCGCCTCCACCGGCGATGATGTAGAAATACCGCCCTTCCGCAATCGTCCAACTCCCGTTTTCATGTTGAAAGCGCAGGAAGAACCGGTGCAAAGCATTTGTCGCAAGCCCTGTTGTGGGGATCAACGCCGGATAAATAATGTTCGGCGAATCCGCCAAATCCACAAATGTCGAAGGCAGAGCATCAAACCAATACTCGGCCTGCACGATGTCGTCATATACCACCGATCCGGCACTCACCGTAATCGGGAAAAAATAGCGGCCCTCGGTCAAACTCCACACATTTTCGTCTGACTTGTAGCGCAGAAACAAGCGATGCACTTGGCCCGCAGTCAAGCCAACCGACGACACATTCAATCCCGCGACGGAAACAGTTTCGCCGCTTGTAATCGCAATCGCCGTTCCCAGCCCTGGCCCCGGATCCGTATCTACATAATGCTCAGCTTGCGTGATCGTCACCGCAAACGCGCCGGATACGACCATTACAAGCCCGAGTAACATACTCAAGAGTCTCATCAGAATTCCTCCTGAGTAAATTTAGTAGCGAGGTCCGACGCGGCCCGTCGAATTGACGTTAAGATTATCTCCGGATTCAATCAGGTTCGGCACCGTCAACGAAGTCACAAACGGATAAGCAGGAACGCCGTTATCCACTAACGGACGCGGACCGCCGTATGCTCCGACGTCAGAACGCGAGCCATCCACATCAAGAATCAGCGGATGACCGGTATTTGTCAGAGCCAGCCCGCCCGTCCCGCCGTTCAAATGCAAATCGCTCGCGCCATGAACATAGTTTAATGCCTCATCGTATGAAACAAACGGATCGTTAGCACCAAGCAGAATATGATTCGTAAACGTTCCCGGAATGGCCGGAGCTGTTGCATCGCTTGCATTGTAATCAAACACACTTCCCACCAGGAACGTCCCCCACGTCGGTGTCCCTGTCCAGTCATAGAAGACATTGTTGATCGCGATTACTGGTTGCGTACCTGACAAGTTGAAAGGAGAACGCACACTCACGAACGTACAGTTTGTGATTTCCACCGGACTGTTATTCGCCCCGTTGAAAAAAGTGGTGCTCGATTGATTAGCGCCGGTGAAACCAAGAACACATCCTTTAACAACTGTGGTTGCATTCGTCGCAGTGGGGACGCTGATCAGGACTCCATTAAACCCGGATGTAATCAAGCAATCCTCCAAAACAAAACGACGAGTGCCGCCCAAGTCAACTGTTCCCGCGCTCGAATTCCCACGTAAACGGCAACGCCGTGCCGTAGATGAATCTGCCGTAAGCTGTGAGAGAAATAAAGCACGGCTGCCGCTAGAGACAAGGTCAAGTCCCTCTACAATAGTTCCTGCAGCATTTGTCCCTATTGAAAATGTTATTGAAGACCCTCCGTCCACACTCGATAGGTCCCACCCCGCACCAATCACGTGCAGAACTTTGCTTGAAATGGTCGGGGTTTCGGGATAAGTACCCGGCGCAATCAAAACTGTATCTCCCGTCACCGACGCTGTGATCGCTGCCTGCACCGTTGAAAACTGCGCCGTCCCAAACTGATTCACTGTCCGTATAGTTGCATGCGCGCTTGTGGCCAGCATTGCAACGACTAACATCATCCAAAGCTGCTTCTTCATATTCTTACTCCATTATGATTGGTTTATGTCCGTTCTCTTACATAATTCAATATAACCGAGCAGACCATATCAGGCAATAGAACATAACATTTTTTGTACTATTTGACATAATTTGTCAATGTAAAAAAAGCAGGTGAAGCACACTTCACCTGCTTTTCAAACTGTTGTTATTTATGAGTCCGGGGCTACACGATCCCTTGCATACCCGCTCGCTTCGCAGCCTGCTTCCGCTCTTCCTCTCGCAGATAGTACTTTCGGAGCCTGATGGACTGCGGGGTCACTTCAACTAACTCATCTTCATTGATAAAAGCAATCGCCTCTTCAAGCGACATCGGTCTCGGCGGCGCAATCTTATAACTTTCATCGCTTCCCGACGCGCGCATGTTGGTCAACTTCTTTTCACGGACAATGTTAACCACCAAGTCGTTGTCACGCGAATTTTCACCGCATACCATGCCCTCATACACCATCGTGCCCGGTCCGACAAATACTTCGCCGCGATCCTGCAAGCTGTTGAGAGCGTACTCCGTCACCCGGCCCTCACGATCGGCAATCAACACGCCGTTTGCGCGTTGTTTCACTTCACCTTCCACCGGACGATAGTCAAGGAACTGCGTATTCATGATCGCCGTGCCGCGCGTCATCGTGAGCATAATCGGACGAATGCCAATCAATCCGCGCATCGGAATTTCAAACGTCAGTCGCACCCAGCCCGTCGCATGATCCGTCATGTGCGTCATGCGCCCGCGCCGCATTCCAAGCGTGCTCGTAATCACACCGACAAACTCTTCCGGACAATCCATCAACACGGATTCGTAAGGCTCAACCTTCACACCGTTAACCGTTTTGAACAGCACGCGCGGCTTGCCGACCGCAAGCTCATATCCCTCGCGGCGCATAGTCTCGATCAGAATCGCCATCTGCAATTCCCCGCGACCATACACACGGTAGCCTTCCAATGTTTCCGAGTCTTCCACGCGCAAAGCGGGATTTCCCTGAATCTCTTTAAACAGTCGGTCGCGAATCTGCCGCGTCGTCACAAATGAACCTTCCCGCCCTTGGAACGGCGACGTATTCACGCCGAACACCATCTCCAGCGTCGGTTCGTCAATCTTGAGCGGCGGCAACGGACGCGGATCGAGCATCGAAGTAACAGTATCACCGATGTCCATGTTTTCAAGTCCGGCCACGGCGACAATTTCACCCGCCCACGCCGTCTTCGCATCAACACGCGACAATCCTTCATAGGTGTAAAGTTGCGTGACTTTCGCCTGCGAGCGACCGCCGTCATTCTTGATCAGCATCACCTGCTCGGCCTGCTTGATCGTTCCGTTGGCAATGCGGCCAATTCCGATACGCCCCACATAATCACTGTAATCAAGCGTCGTAATCTGCAATTGCAGCGGCGCTTCGTCATCGTATTGCGGAGGCGGAACCTTGTCAAAAATCAACCGGAACAGCGGCATCAGATTCTCACCCGGCGTCCCCAAATCCAAAGTTGCGGTTCCAATCTTCGCATTTGTGTAAACGACTGGGAAATGGCACTGCTCTTCAGAAGCATCCAAATCAAGAAACAGTTCAAGCACTTCATCCAATACTTCGCCGATCCGCGCGTCCGGTCGGTCAATCTTGTTAATCACCACAATCGGCGACAGTCCTAATTCGAGCGCGTTGGAAAGCACATATCTCGTCTGCGGCAGCGGCCCTTCGCTGGCATCCACCAGCAGCAAACAGCCATCAACCATTCTGAGCACGCGCTGAACCTGTCCGCCGAAGTCCGCGTGACCCGGCGTGTCGAGAATGTTAATCAGATTATCCTGCCACTTGATCGTCGTATTTTTCGAGAGAATCGTAATTCCCTTTTCGCGTTCGAGATCAAGCTTATCCATTACACGCTCCGCCACGTGTTGATTGTCACGGAACACCCCCGCCTGATGCAGCATCGCGTCCACCAGCGTCGTCTTGCCGTGGTCCACGTGCGCGATAATTGCGACGTTGCGAATATTCTCCCGGAACTTATTTGCCATGCTTACAGTCGCTCCGCCGTCATCTTTTGTGTCACATTCAACAAACTTGCTATCACTTTTTCAACTCTTCCCGGCAACGTCTCATCGATCAAATTGCCTTCTTTATTCCAAACTTTATCCGCATGAGGTATCGTGACCGTCTGCGGAATTACTATTGATCCCATAATTGAATAAATCTGCTTTAGCGCCGGCATCATGCGATTGGTGCCCCACGGCCCGTCCGTTGTACCCATCAGCAACACCACTTTGCCGCTCCACGGGTTCGAACCACCGCGTGAAGTCCAATCAATCACATTCTTAAACGTGCCCGGAACTCCGCCGTTGTATTCTGGACTTGAAACCACAACAGCATGAGCCGCCGCGATTCTTGCCTTCAATTTCCAGCACTCGTCCGGTACTCCACTCGTCGCTTCGATATCCCCGTCATACGGCGGAAGCGGGTGATCTTTCAAATTCACATAGTCCGTTTCGCAATTGTGCTTCTGCAAAATCGCTTCGGCCACGTGCGCGAGCTTCCGGTTGTAAGAACCGGCTCTGAGCGAGCCGGGTATGATTGCGATTCTCATAAGTCTCATTTCTGAACCGGCAGACTATTTCGCCAACTTGGCCATCGCGCAGCACGGCTTGTGTCTATGGCAATGCATCTCGTGATCGTTCACCATCCCCGCCGCCTGCATATACGCGTAACAGATCGTTGAACCCACAAACTTAAACCCGCGCTTTTGCAAGTCCTTGCTCATCGCGTCCGAGACTTCGGTCTTGGCCGGAATCTGTTTGATGGTTTCAATCTTACTATTTAGTTGTTTGCCCTTTGTAAACTGCCAAATGTAATCATTGAAGCTGCCGAATTCCTTCTGCACCTCAAGTATCATCTTGGCATTCTGAATCGTCCCTAAAATTTTGAGCCGGTTGCGCACGATTCCCGCGTCGTTCATCAGCCGCTCAAATTCTTTGTCGCCGAATTTCGCAACCTTCTTGTAATCAAACTTCGCAAACGCCTTTCGGAAGTTTTCACGCTTGTGCAAAATCGTCCGCCACGACAGCCCGGCCTGAAAACAATCAAGAACCAAGAACTCAAAATGCTTGTAATCATCCGTGACCGGCACGCCCCACTCATCATCATGATAAGCAATCATGAGTTCATCGTTTCCCGGCCACGTGCAGCGTTGAATTACTTTGCTCATCTTTGCCTCGCCGCGCGGGGATTTAGCGAAGTGCTTGTCAAGCACGTAGCGGTTCCCCGCCGGAATCTGCTTGTCATGGTCACTTTTTCAAATACCGGTTAAACCACTCCACATAGGCTTCCATCCGAGCCACACGTCTGTCCGGCCTGCCGCCGCGCGAGAGCCCGTGTGATTCTTCCGGAAAGCGCAGGAACTCCACTTTGCGGCCACGCGCCTTCAACGCGACAAACAATTGTTCCGCCTGCTCAATGGCGCAACGCAAATCAAACTCGCTGTGCACAATCAACAGCGGGTCCTTAATTTTGTCAGCATATGTAAGCGGCGACATTCTTTCGTAGCCGTCCGGATTGTCCCAATAGTGCCCGCCGAATTCCGTGTGATCATAGAAACCGATATCCGAAGAGCCGTGGAACGACTTTAAGTCAACAACAGATCGATCCGTCACACCGCAACGGAACCGTCGTGTATGACCGAGTGCCCAGTTAGTCATGTAACCACCGTAACTTCCGCCGCAAATCGCCACGCGGTTTTTTGCCACGTACTTTTGTTCATCGAGCCAATCTGCACAGGCTTCAACGTCTTCCCAGTCCTTTGTGCCCCACGCTTGAACAATCGACTCGGCCCACTTGCGGCCATAGCCTTGACTACCACGCGGATTCGGACACAAAACAACGTAACCTTGCGCCGCCAGCATGTGCATTTCATGGAAGAATACGCGTGCGTATTGCGTGCGTGGTCCGCCGTGGATAAACAGAATCGCAGGATACTTCTTTCTTGGCGAGAAATCCGGCGGTGTGAACAG
This sequence comes from uncultured Alphaproteobacteria bacterium, assembly GCA_964587105.1. Lineage (GTDB taxonomy): Bacteria > Electryoneota > RPQS01 > RPQS01 > RPQS01 > JABWCQ01. The sequence continues at coordinate 113,182 of CAZPKG010000007.1, forward strand.
GAACGAGTGCACACGCGTCTTGTCTGTTGAAGGAATCCAAAATTCCTGCACCTTCGCAATATCAATCGAGTTCAGATATTCCTCGTTGTGACGCAGCACACAGCGGAAATCCGCCGACTTCTGCACGTTGTCACAAACATAGATGTCGCCCAGCGACTTGTAATCTGCGTGTGCCACGACCATGACGTTGTTCTTCAAGTCATAGAGCGCCGCTTGACCGTGCTTGGTCCAGTAACGCTTTGGCTCTCCGCCGTTAATTGACGTGAAAACAATCGGAGCATCGCCGCGATCCGAAACCGGATAGAAGAAATACTTTGAATCCTTCGTCCAGCAAACCCGCGCTTCACCGAAATCGAAACCGATATCGCCAAGCGTCAAATCCATCGCCTGGCGGTCATAATCCGGGGTCAAGTTCTTGAGTTTGCCGGTGCGCAAATCAATGCGCCACGGATGAACCTGTTCAACTCCCCATGCGTCCTTCTTGTTGTGATGACCGAGATAGATAAGCCATTTTCCGTCTGGAGAAAAGCTCAAACTGCCTTTTTCACCCTGTGGACCGTCATACGTATTTCGACGTCCACTCTTCAGATTGATAAAGATAATATCATTGTCATAACCGTTCTGGTCAGGGTCTTTGCTCGTATTCGCGACATAGGCCACAACGTTCGAGTCAGCCGAAATTGCAAACGAGCCGTCATCCGCTTCACCTTTGGTGAGTTGCGTCCACTTTTTTGACTTCAACTCGAACTTGTAAAGATGATAGCGATCCTGCGGTAAGAAACCGTCACCGTCGAGGCGGTAAAACAACCGCGTGATCTTTCTCACGACAGGAGTCTTACTCTCCGGCGTCTTTCCATCCGCAATTGCCTTCTCCGCATCCTTGTCCGGATCGGCGTTGCGGAATTTTACGACAAGTGCCGTATCATCACACGCCCATTCCATTCCAGCCAGCGAGCCGCGACCTTTCCACAACAATTCCGCCACACCACCGCTTCGTGACATGCGGTAAATCCGGTCCTCGCCTTTTTCATGACGAAAGAACGTTAGCCACATGCCGTCGCGCGACCAAACCGGATTTCGGTCCGAATGATCACCCGAAGTCCATTGCTGTGTTTCTCCGGTTGTCAAACTTAGAATATGCAGATTGGCAAAAGCCTTGTTCTGCTTATTGTCCGTCCAAGAGCGTGTGTAGGCCGCAAGTTTCCCGTCCGGTGACACCGCGAGCGACTTGGGCATAACAAACTTCTTGAAATCGTGAATCGAAACCGGGACCTTCTTGGGAGTGCGAGTAGTCTTTGACATGGAAGGGTTACAAAGAGAAGTAGTTGAATAAAAGAAAAGAGAACATTAGATCAAGACAGAATATCTCGAGCGCAAGCGTCAGCGCAATGGGTTCAGCGTTCACGCTGGTCAGAGCCATCTTTGCCGTTTGAAATAAATCATCATTCCAACAGCACAAACAGTCATAAATCCCAACGCGGTAAAATATCCGTAGTGCCAGCGCAATTCCGGCATGTTGTCGAAGTTCATCCCCCAAACTCCAACCAAAAACGTCAACGGCAAGAACACCGTCGAGAACACCGTCAGCACCCGCATCACGTCATTCTGCCTGAGCGACAACCGCGAGAGATACACTTCAAGCGACGCCGTCTCCAAATCGCGCAGCATATCAATGGATTCCGCCACATGCAGCGTATGATCATACACGTCGCGGAAATATGCCCGCGTCACTGGATGAATCAACTGTGATTCCCGCCGCTCAAGCGCGCTTAAGACGTCTCTGAGCGGCAAGATACTTTTGCGCAGCATGAGCAACTCCTGCCGCGTGTCAAATATCTCCGGCAAAATATCACGGTCGCTTGGTGAATCCAACACTCGCGCTTGCAGCGATTCGAGCCGGTCGTCCACGTCATCTAACACGATGAAGTATTGATCCACCAGCATATCGAGCATCCGGTAGAGCAGATAGTCTGCTCCGTTGGCGCGAGCCATCCCCTGTCCGATCCGCAGCCGTTCCCGAATCACGGCAAACTCCGACGGCGGCAATTCGCAAAACGTAAAGATAAATCCCTTGCCCAACGCAATCGCAAGCTGCGCGTCTTCGAGAACTTGAGTCTCCTTGTTGCGCTCGAAGTCCCGCACAAACACGATCAACTGATCGCCGTCTTCTTCAAGCTTCGTCCGCTGGTTCGTGTTGGCAATGTCTTCCACCAACAGAGGATGCAGCTTAAGCTGATGACCAATCGTCTCAAGCAGCTTGGTATCGGCGAGTCCCTCTAAATCAATCCACTTCACGCCCGGCAATTCCAAGAACGCCGGAATCTCTTGCGGACTCGTCAGGATCTTCTCTTCAAAACTTTCGGAATCATATCGCACCGCCCGGAGAACGGGACTCTCTGTTCTCGTCTGCCCTCCATACACAACGCTTTCCGGCGGCAATCCGGCTTTGTGCGGTGAAGGAACAGATTTGCGTTTTCTGCGGTTGCGAGATTTCGGCTGCGTCATCGTGGATAGGATTTATCCGACTCGTCCCGTTGCCCGATTAATTAGCTCATTGAACATTGACACCAGCGTCGAATCCGCAAACCAATAGTAGATCCACTGATTCTGCATCATCCAATAGAAAATCAGCGCCGACACCGGAACCATCACCAGCACATAGTAACCGTGATGACGGTGATCCAACCGTTCGCCCGCGCCGATCTCCGTCAGGAACGACCACACGCGCTCGTCTTCGTAGTCGGGCTCTTGCAGCACCAGCGCAAGGTAGGCCCACAAAATCGCAATCGGCAGAGTGAATAACAGCACGGTAAGCGGGAACATCACAAAGAACTGATTCGCTCCGATGAGCACAAAATCAAGTCCCAATCCCAACGCGATGCCGACAGCCGTAAAAATCTTGTACTGCGTAATCTGCGGACGTTCACGCCTCAAAATTCTCGGCGCTCCCAGCATCAGCGGGACATAGATGCGCGAAATGATCGATGCAAACGCCGCCAAATAGTACAGCGATAGCCCGAACATGATCGGATGTCCGCTGATAAAATTCAGAAACGACGAGTGCCTTCCCGCCAATTGTCCGATCATCGCGCCGACGACGCAAATCACTAAAAGCATGTAGAACCACCACCATTTGCCTCGGTCTTCCAACCAAAGCACAAACGTGTTGCGTTCTCCTTCACTCTTGCGGCGGAGCGGGCGGAAACAATGCGGACACTTCGTCTTGAGACGGGCTTTCCACGGAATAACGTGTTGGCAATGCGGGCAGAGCTTCTTGGAAGTCATGGTCGGCTGGGGCAAAGTGGCAGGTGGAAACTCGCAAAGGAGCTTGTAATCCAACAAAATACCGACTCCCAACCGGATATGCAACTTCTTTATTTCCCCCCAGTCCTCTGGGGGGATACAGGGGGGTAAAATGTATAGCTTTTCGCCGAGCGGGGATTAAGCGAAGCGGTTCCCCGCCGTAATCCCATAGAGTATCGCCGAGCCGGGTTAAGGTCCGCCGCAACCCGGCCGGAATCTGCCACCTTCCCCGCCAAAACGTCACAACATCCGCCAAACTGACATTCGACTCTGTCAATTCAACAGACCGCTTGAATATCATCGAATATCTAAATATCAAAATAAAAACAACTTAACGAGTTGGCATCTCCCTTGCCTTAGGGTCATGTGTACGCACATTCACATCAACCATCACAAATCACATAGATCAGAACTGGAGAACAAAATGAAGATCACGAAGTACATTCCCCGCACGATGGGTCAGAATTATCCCTTGAACAACCTCGATGAAGCTCTGAATGAGCTGATGGGTTGGAACAAGGGCAATGTCATGCGCAGTTGGGCGCCCGATGTGGACATCGCCGAAAATCCCGACAGCTACGAAATCCACGCCGAACTTCCGGGTATGCGTGAAGAGGACATCAGCTTGACCCTGAACAACAATGTCCTCACCATTTCCGGTGAAAAGAAGCGCGAAGTCAAGGAAGAGAAGGACAATTTCGTCCGCGTCGAGCGCAGCTATGGCAAGTTCGAGCGCAGTTTCAGCTTGCCCAACAACATCGCCGCCGAGCGCGTAGCCGCCAACTACTCCGACGGCGTCCTGAAGATCACTCTTCCCAAGTCCGAAGAGGCCAAAAGCCGCACCATCAAAGTCACCAAGTAGCGCCTATCAAGCGCAATCAGCCCTCTCTCAGCGGGGGCGAGGGATAACATAAACAAAGCGCGAGCCCAGGGACGAGGCTCGCGCTTTTGTTATTCTATATTGTAGTAACGGTTCTTACCCGCCCTCATCCAATGTAGTCGCGGCGGCAGGTGTCGCGTGCTTAACAAGCACTCGCCTGCTCCGTACAACGAGAATGTTTAACACCTTGTCATCCTGAAGCCGC
>CAZPKG010000007.1:117669-162867 GCA_964587105.1 uncultured Alphaproteobacteria bacterium
CACTCGCCTGCTCCGTACAACGAGAATGTTTAACACCTTGTCATCCTGAAGCCGCTGCGGCTGAAGGATCTCGCCAAGCACCCCAACAATCCCAATCGCAACCACTGTAGGGGCGGCAGGCGTGCCGCCTGAGCCAAGCAGGATATAAGATGTTTAACAACTTGTCATCCCGCAGCGTAGTGAAGGATCTCGCCAAGCGCCACGAAAATCTTCGCACATCCAACAATGTCCAATCACCTTGTCATCCTGAAGCCGCCGCGGCTGAAGGATCTCGCCAAGCAACCCAACAATGAAAAGTGCAACCCACAATGTCAAACGTCTTGTCATTCTGAAGGTTTCAGCAGAAACCTGAAGAACCCCTCCGATCTCCCCCAAAATCGCCGCAACTTTGGGGGGATTAAGGGGGGCTTCCGCTATTTCAACAAAACCACCTTCTTCAAAACAGATCGCTCCCCCGCCGCCGCCCTCAAAAAATAAACCCCACTCGACAACTCCGCCGGCGCAGCATAAGAAATCGTAGATGACGAAAGCTTCCCCCGATAAACCACATCCAACTCTCTCCCCAACAAATCATAAAGCGAAAGCGTCACATCCCGGTGCAACGGCACATCCAGCGAAATCGTGAGCGTTGAGTTGAAGGGGTTGGGATAAACCTGAATCAAATTGTGATCAGCAGGCAAAAGTGAAGGCGGTATTTCCCTGCCGACCGGGAGCATTGGAAAGTATCCAGCACAGGCGAGATGTACACCATTCCGTCCGTGAACGGAGAATCCCGACCATCACGAATTGCATTGTGAATACGGGCGGTGTCTGTATTCCAATTGAAACAATTGTACGGCATCGCGATATCAGTGGAATCGCTGTTATATATGAAGTGGCCAAAGGGCTGACCGAAGAAACATTGACTGATATTGGCAGGTACGCCCTGGCACTGCAGCCAGATTTGGCTGCCATTGCGCCTGGGGGTGAACTCACAATTATAGATTCGCGCCGGTCCCCCATAAACACGAACCAAATCCTGTAGAATGGCGAACGGATCTCCTATGATTGACAACCCAATTATCTCTGCTGAGCCGTGCAATTGGACGATCGAGTTGTTTGGCTGAGTAAGAAAATTCGCAATAGTAACGCCGCCATGTGTCTCAGGATATACCACGACACCTGATTTGACTGAAATCTCATAGGAATGCTCGTAGTAGCCGTTATGAACGAAGACACTATCCCCGGCCACAGCAGTGTCGCAAGCCACCTTGACGGAAGTGAAGTCCCCACTCCCATCCTGCGCCACCACCCATGTTCGCGCTCCTGCCTCACTTCCCCCCACCAACAAAAGCGCGAACCCCACCCGCTTCAAAAGATTGAATACAGATAGAATTCGCGTAAGAAGAAAATCACACTTCATGCTACAATCTACGCCCACCCCCGCAATTACGCAAGTGCCTCAGATCTCCCCCCAAAGTTGCCGCAACTTTGGGGGGATTAAGGGGGGCTTCTGCGTCCGCCGAGCCGGGTTAAGGTCTGCCGCAACCCGGCCGGAATCTGGGGTACGCCTCCCCAACCCCGCATTTTTTACCCAACTCCAGCCAAGTCAAGAGCTTGTTAAGTTCAATAAAACGAAAATAACACTTGCGCATACGTTCAAAATTTCGTATATCATAGGAATTGAAAAATAACAAGGAGATAGGACTTTGTGAAAGAAGGTGCACCCCCAAAAATCAAACCTCTGTTAATCCAACACTCCCGTTCCGACAATTGTTAGGATTAAACACAGAAACAAGCTCTTACCCAGCGAGCTTCCCGCCGCTTTCCAACCTCAACATCACGTCGCCTCCCGCCCACCGCAATTTGCATTGCCCGTTTTCATCTCTCGCATAATCATCAAATAAGACTTCGGCCCGCCACTTGCCAAATTCTCACCAGCACGATGTGTGATGTGATGAATGATGAATATGTATTGGGGAGTTAACGATGGCAATCAGAGTCTCAACCGATTTAGGCTTCAAACAGACAGCCGGTCGAAATTTTCACCGCGCTCTTTGGTCTGAACACGACGGCTCACAACTCGCCGATGTGTACGACTCGATGTTCCAAAAACGCGCGACGGAATATCCCGAAGCGTTGACACTCGAGTTCTGGGCCAACCATCCCGTAACTCAAGAAGCCAAACGCCCCGGCGTGCTGGGCCGTCACGTGCTCGATGTCGGTTGCGGCACCGGTGAAGTGGATATCCATCTCGCGCGCGCTGGCTTCGAGATTGCCGCCTACGATCTCTCGCCCGTAGCGTTGCGTGTCGCCGAAACTCACTTGCAAAACGAGCCTGCCTCCGTGCGTACGCGCGTGCGTACTGTGTTAGGCGTCGAAGGTCCGCTTCCCTTCAAAGATCAGGAGTTCGACTCCGTCTTATTGTCGCATGTGCTCGAACACGTCGCGCATCCGGCCAAATTGCTGAAAGAGATCGCCCGCGTGTTAAAACCCGGCGGCGCGCTTCTGGTGTTGACGCCGCATCTTCACGCCTACGACGATCCCACGCACGTTCACCACTTCACACTTGAAACACTCACATCGTTGCTGTCAAACTACTTCGAGGATTTGTCCGCGCAGGAGATTGACAACGGTCAACAGCTTTGCGTGCGCTGCAGTAACTCCGACGCGCGTCGCTATCCGCGCATCATCTGTCAAATGCGCATCAAGAACGAAGCGCGCTGGCTGAAAGATGTGCTGGATCAGATTGCGCTGGTGGCAGACGGAATCGTGATCTTGGATGACGGCTCAACGGACGAGACTCCGCAGATTTGCCAAGCTCATCCGGCGGTAATTGAGTATCACTATCAGGACAACCCGCAGCTTGACGAAGTGCGTGACAAGAATCTGCTGCTCGAAATGGCATTGCGGCACCATCCCGAGTGGGTGCTGTGCATGGACGGCGACGAACTGTTGGAAGACACAGCCACCGAGCGCATCCTGACCGCGATACGCCACTGTCCACAGCATGTCTCGACGCTCGATCTGTTGTTCCTGTATATGTGGGATGACCTGAACCACTACCGCACCGACGGAATCTACCGCCGTATCTTTCACCACCGCCTGTTCTCGTTGGCCGGTCAGGAAACCGAGCGCTTGAGCTTCACGCCTTCAGCGCACGGTGGAAATCTGCATTGCGAAAGCGTGCCGCCGAATCTGCTCGGTCAGTCGGCGGAGATTGACGTGCGCATCAAGCATTTGGGCTACATGCACAAGTCCGACCGCGAGCGCAAATATCAGTGGTACTGCCAACACGATCCCCGGCACGCCGCACAAGATTACTACGAGCACCTACTCGATCAACCGCACATGACGATCGAAACATGGCAAGATCGTCCACGCCGCAAAACGGTTGCACCACAACCAACCAAGCCGCAAAAGTTAACACCCGCTCAGCTTCGACTATTGGATGCCGTCTGCGCATAGCGCGCATTCCAGCTAAACAGAGAAGCGGCCTCAACAATCGTTAAGGCCGCGCGATTCTCTCCCTGTCGTAAATAGACTACTCCTCCTGAGTCTTCTCTCCGTCCATCCTGCGGATCATGTTGTGCATCGCGGTCATCAGCATCGAAAAGCTGACATGGTAAAGCCCAAGCAGAATGCTCAGCGCGACCGTGAACACTCCTGCCAGACGAACAAGTGATTCGCCCATTGTTGCAATCAGCAAACCCGCAATCGTTCCAAAGACAACCACAACATAACCGACGGATTGCAAGACCTGCGACATGCGATCGAAACTGCGCCACGAAAATACCGGCTGCTCCATAAGAACCTCCTGAAATGGTTTTCGTACACTCCGCGCGATGCGAGATTCAAATTCAGTGAGCGCGGTCGGACGTGGGGTGTTCCTGCCACGGTGGCAGGAATTTGATTAAGAATGCAAGAATCAGAATAGGAAGTATGGCTTGTCCGAGGGCCATCAATCCGCCCTCCCAGCCGACAAGCCCAATCTTGTACGTCGTAAATCCGCGCAAACTCTTGCTGAAGAGTTGCCCGCCGATGACGACATTCCAGCGCATGAAGAAGATTCCAACCAATGTTAACATGCCGCACAACGCGTAAATCGAAACACGCACGTTGGCGGGGACTTGTTTCAGTTGAATCCACCCAAGGAGGGCAATCGGAACGAGGGTGCCCAGGATCAATTGGAAGATGATGTGGGTTTCGAATAAGTGCCCGTGCACGAGCGCGTAAATAATATCGAACGACTCCTCAGCCGTATAGGTTCTTTGAATGACGTCTAAGCCTTCAAGCGCAAAATCAATGATGAAGACATAGAGCAAATAGCGCCCGAGCGTGTCCAGACATTCCATGTTCTGCGGAACACGGCGGATCTTGTTAGACAAGAGATAGATCAGCAGCACGAGTGCGATTCCCGAGACGATTGCTGAGAACAAAAAGATGACGGGCATGAGCACGCTCGACCACCACGGGTTGGCTTTGATGGAACCGAAAATGAATCCGACATAGCCGTGCAGCAAAAAGGCCGAGGGAATACCGATGATTGTAATAGTCTTTACTGCGGCTTCATCGAAGCGGATGGCTTTCTCGGAAATATCGGTGACGCCTAACGTCAGCGCGCCGTAGAAAAGCCTTTTGAAGCCCTTGGACTCGCGTGACCAAACCACGAAATCTCTCCGATAATCAAACCAAATTTCCAGCAGCAGCACGACCATCAGATACCACATATAGACAAACCCGAACATGGCCATAGCCGACGTCAGGTGCGGCGTGACCAGAATTTCCCAGAACCTGAGCGGTTTCGCCAGATGTGAAAGTAACGGTAATGGCGCAATGAGCATGAACGCTAAGGCAGTTAACAACGCCAACCGATAGGTTGGACGGACTTCGCGGACGTTGAACACTCGTTCGAGCGAAGCAAGAATAAATGCACCCGCCACCAATCCGGTCAAATACGGATACAAGACAATCAGGATACTCCAGTGCGCTTCAATGTCGTTGGGGTAAATGTAACCGACGACGTGCTTGAGCGCTTCATAGAGATGGCTGTAATCGGGCATCAGCGCACCTCCTTGTCAATGCCGCTGTAAAAGACTTTAGGATATGTGTTCAGATGCGGTTTAAGAACTTGAATTTTATGTTCGCGTAAGAATTGATTGAGCGGGCCGTCGTGGTCTTTTAGGTCTCCGAATAATCTGGCTTGTGTCGGACAATTTTCGACACAGGCAGGCTGTTGGCCGTTATGGATTCTGTGGTAACATAAAGTACACTTGTCAGCAACCCCGGTAATGGGATTCAAAAACCGTGTGCCGTAGGGACAGGCTTGAATACAATATCGGCAGCCGATGCAATACTCAGGATCAACTAAAACCGCGCCGTCAGGAGTTTCAAACGTTGCGCCAACCGGACAAACCTGCACACAAGGCGAGTGATCGCAGGCGTTGCAGAGTTTGGGAACAAAGAACGATTTGTCGGGTTTCTCGGCGCGCTTTTCTTCGAGTGGAAAACCGTCGTAGCCGCCGTTGGGAGAATCCACAACAGTCTCGTCGCCGTATTCCTGATAGCGCTCAATCCAAGTGCGGAAGTAGAACGGCTCTTTAGGGACTCCGTTTTCTTCTTTGCAGGCCACGACGCAATTTCCGCAGCCGATACATTTTTCGACGTCAATTGCCATACCCCATTTGTGCTTGCTCCAATCATAATCGGCGGCAACTTTTTGCGACGTGGTAACCTGTTCGGCGAGGGCGAGCTTTTCAGACAACGGGGCGAGAGCAATCGCGACGCAGGCTGTGCCGAGAGTTTTGAGAAAGTCGCGCCGCGATTCACCGGCCATCTCGGCAGGCGAGACTCCGAGTTCTGGAATGACCGAATTGGCCTGACTGAACATACATGATTTCTTTTCCATCATCGCCTCATTTGGTTTCTGACGGATTGTGCACGACGTGGCAGGAGTTGCAAGGCTCTCCTTCAGCGTGTTCCGCAATGTTGACTTGAGGGAATTTCGACGGACGCGCCGCGCGTTGTTCGTGACAGCGGCTGCATGTCGCGGTCACTTCGGGCTTCTTGATATTCGACGTCTGCGGATCTTCCGCATGAACGGCACCGGCTCCGTGACAGATTTGACACGAAACTTTCTTGTGCGGACCGGCGGCATTTAGAGTGGCCTCTTCTTCGTGGCACTCGGCGCAGACGGATTTGGGGATGTAGTGAGGAGATTTCTTGACAGCATTGGACAGTGCGATACCGCGGTAATGGCCGTATTGTCCGAATGTATCAGGGCGAGCCCACCATCGTGTCGCGATAAAGGCGACGCCGATGAAGGCAAAGATGAGAATCAGGCGCGAGACTTGTGGGGGCATCGAAACTCCAAACGGTTTGGGGTGAACGAGCTGTCGAGTCTATTTGAAAGAAGCCGATTCCGCAGGATGCAGGTGTCAAGGAGGGAGTTGCAACGAATGGCTCATAGATGCAAGCAATGAACATGCTTCGTTGCAAATGGTTCATGATAAAGTGACATAATTCACATGATAGTCAAGTGAGTTTGTTACAGACGGAAATTTAGGTCTAAAATGTTAGAGCGTGTAATCTCAGCAGGTAAGAATAAGAGGGAGTTTGTAGTATTTGTCATTGCACTTATTTAGGAGGAGGCTAAGTGCAGTGGTCACTGATACAATCAACCGAATCATTTTTGGATATTAAGTTCGGGGAAACAAAAAGCCCGACGTTTTTGTCGGGCTGTGTGCTTGTTAAGCAAAAGGGAGCAAACTATTTCAGCAGGACGACTTTTTGAATTTGGGTTTGAGCCGTCGTGGCCGCGCGAAGGAAGTAGATTCCGCTGGACAGACCGGGGGGAGCGGTCATACAAGTACCGCCTCTCGATTACTCACACGGTTCATAGATAATCGAAGGCGTCGAGGCAACATTTAAGCACTGAAAGGCAGCTTGCAGCTTACAACGGAGGTTGAATGCGAGTCCAAGGTTCGAGAGCATCCGTTAACCAAGGAGGATCTGCGTCTGCCGTCCATAGGCTTCCATCGGTAAAAAGCGCAATTAGTGCTTTCGCTGTCGCAGTCATGTACTGCAAGTAATTTAGTTGAAGTCTTTCCAAATTGTTGATCAGGACTTGGGACTGGTGATCATCGAACTTGCCAGGGTAACGTTCTCCAGAGCGCACTGGACAGCTTGCCGGATCAATGCTATTCAAGATATCACTGACACGCCTTTCAAACAATTGGTTACGACACACCGAGAAGCGATGGAGCAGTGTCATTAGCAATGCCTGAAGCAATCTTCCGGTTTCGGAAATTGGACCGGAGTCAAATAGTAACAACTCTGCACGTTCTATGTCACAACTTTTCAAGATGTCTTCGATCTGATGAGCAAAGTTCTCATCTAGTGGTTTGTCATTCTTGAGTTCTTCGTCCGCTACATCAACAAAAGCTAGCGCCCTTGTCAACTTAGTAAGAGTAGACGCCCTTAGCAAGTTCTCATCGATTCTTAGGTTTGCTTTAGGACTGGTCTGTTGATAATACCCGAGCACTATTGTCAAACACATAGAAAACTCAAAGAATTCCCTAAGGTACCGAGTCTTCCAGTGTTTATAGTGATTCTTGTATAGAAATGCGGGGTCACAAAACGCTGGGAAGTAATCTCGCAACCCTTGGTGAAGCGAATAGAAATCCATTGTCATTGTGCTTATAACACCACCGACTTCATCACTTTGAATGGACTCCGTTTGGAATATCGGTAGGTAAACGCTGTTGAAAATTGCTTCCCCGGCCAAAGGTCTTGATTCGAAAAGCAGTTGCCATCGCCTTTGTCTCGACGTTTGACTAGTTGGATTCAACAACTCATGTTTCATCATGACTGGAAAAGGCAAGTCGGGGTTTGTTATCTTACTCCAATTTTGGCCGATTACATGAGGTCTGTGATCGAGATTTAACCATGGGTGAGCCTTGGCAAGCGGAGTTAGCAATAAGCTCCTCACTTCGTTTTTATCAGGTTCGTTCGAAGCGGAGGCGTCAACAATGATCATGGGATCCAAATCTGAATGGCCTCGCGTAAATTCGAGACGACCAAGAGAGCCAAATGCAGCTATCGCGAACTTCACACCAGGATAGCGTGATTCGGCCTCAGCTACCAACTCTCGCGCCGTTGGCTTTAGAGCTGCCAAAAGCGCGACAGATTCTATTTGGGCTAGCATCAAGGGCGCAGCCCTGATGACATAGATTCCGGCTTCTGACCCTAAGACTCTTAGTAGTTCTTCGTGCTGCATGATTAGTACCTTATTTTGTTAGCTACACTCAATACTGTGGCTACGGTCATATCGGTCACGTGATTTCATCGAACTCTTGACTTCATGTAAACACCATCGCATGTCCGAACCAGCGACAAAATGTTTTGCATTCTTGTACACAACAAAACCGCGAACCCTACCTGCTTCAGGAGAGTGAACGCAGATTTGATTCGCGGTGGTGTGCGCATGGGTTTCGGAAAAATAGGAAATGTGAAATAGGAAATAGGAAAGGCGGAAGCGGAGGGGTCCCTTCGCTACGCTCAGGGCAGGCTCTTCATTCCGCCGAGCCTTCATTCAGGATGACGACATGTTTTAGATTTTGCGATGCACTTGGCATTTGCGTGGCGCCTGAATAGATCCCTACGGGATGACAATGCGCTGGGGATTTTCGATTGCGTCTTGGAGCGGGCGGCACACCTGCCGCCCCTACAATGTCGCCATTGCGGGTGTGGACACCCACAACGGCGAATGAAAATAAAACTAACCTCCCAAGGTTACGTCTTGGGATTCGTACCATCTTAGGGCTTGAAAGAAGTGCTCGGGTTTGAAGTCGGGCCAGAGTTCATCTAAGATGAAGAAGTCGGCATAGACTGCTTGCACGGGCAGGAGGCCGCTGAGTCTTCTTCTGCCGCCCCATCTCACGACCAAGTCAATTCTTGAGACTTCGGCGGAGCCGATTGAGTCCATGAAAGATTTACGCGAGCCACCGACGGTGCCGTTGCTGTTTGCGGCTTTGTTGAGATCCCAATGCCAGTCGTAGTTGACTAAGAAATTTATTTTGATGCCGCCTCTGCCGAAGGTTTGGCGAGTGCGGTAGGGCCGTAACTCGACGGGAAAGAGCGGCGAGTCATCATTGCCGACCACAAGTAACTCAGCATCGAGTTTGGAAAGACCTTCGACGGCTTCGACACAGGCTTGGCGAAAGGCGGCGGTTTGCTCCGGCGGACGCTTGGTGTTGTCGCTCGTGAAACCGTAGACACTCAACTCTTCGATTCCCAGCGCGACGGCAAGGTGATACAGCTCAAAGCCGGGGCCAAGACCATAGGCGTAGCCCTCATCTTTGCTCATGCCGCGATGCACAGCCCAACGGCGATTGCCATCTGGGATAAACGCGACATGCTTGGGCAGCCGTTTGAATTTCGGAAGTTCGAGTAAAGCGGTTTCGGGCCGGACAGGTGTCGCAAGAGTCATGGTTAGGTCGTTGGGGTGATTTGGGAGCGGAACCGTACTCCTCAAAGTGGGGAGAATTTCGCTGGGTTGCAAGGAGTGGCGGATTCCGGCGGGGAACCGCTTCGCTAAATCCCCGCTCGGCGAGGCAATCGACCCCCCTTAATCCTCTAACAGACCCCCCCTAACCCCCCGTAAACGGAGGGGGACCAGAAAGACTTGACAAATGGGTTTTCGTTTTGTATATTACTCACAAGTTAATTAACCAATTTGTTAATTGCGATCATGCAGGACAGACTAACTCAAACATTTTCAGCACTTGCCGACCCAACTCGGCGGGCTATACTGGCTCGGCTTTCGACCGGGGAGACCTCGGTCAGTGATTTGGCGCGCCCATTCAAGATGACGGCTCCGGCCATCACAAAGCACCTGAAGGTGTTGGAAAAAGCGGGGTTAATCTCGCGGACTCGTCATGCCCAATGGCGGCCTGCGAAATTGGAGGCGTTGCCACTCAAGGAGGCTTCCGATTGGATTGAGCAGTACCGCCAAATGTGGGAAGCGCGTTTTGACCGACTTGAAGAGTATTTGAAATATCTGCAATCAAAGGGGAGTGATCATGACGGAAAATAAGCTGACCGTCGCGCGCTACATGGACGGATTCAACAAATGGGATCATGACCAGATTCTATCGTGCTTAACCGATGACGTCGTGTGGGACATGCCAGGCCAATATCATTGGGAGGGTAAGGCCGCCTTTACGAAAGAAATCACCAACGAAATGTTTGTCGGCAAGCCAATTGTCACGACGACGCGAATGACGGAAGAGAATGACATTGTGATTGCCGAAGGTACTGCACAGGCGATGCGGAAAGAGGGCGGGACGTTGCTCGTGATGTTCAGCGACGTGTTTGAAATGCGCGGCGGGAAGATCAAGCGGCTCATCTCTTATATTATGGAAGTCAAGAGTTTTGACACAAAACAATGGGGAGAGAAATGAAGAACAAGATTTCCACATGCCTATGGTACGATGGTAAGGCTCAAGAGGCCGCGAATTTCTATGTCTCGCTATTTAAGGATGCGAAGATTTTCGAGAGCAATCCGATGACCACCATGTTTGAATTGGATGGGCATCAGTATGTGGCGATTAACGGCGGACCGATGTATAAATTTACGGAAGCGGTTTCGCTGATTGTGAATTGTGAAACGCAAACTGAGATTGATTTCTTTTGGAGTAAGCTTACGGAAGGCGGAGAACCGGGGCGGTGCGGTTGGTTAAAGGATAAGTATGGCCTCTCGTGGCAAGTGATACCCTATTCTTTGGGAGGCATGCTACAAAATTCCGACAGAGAAAAAGCAGGGCGGGCGTTTCAGGCGATGCTTACCATGAGCAAACTTGATATTGCTGCGTTGCAGAGCGCGTTTGAAGGGAAGTAACACCAAAGGAATCATGATGAGCACACTTGCACAATTTCAGCAGGCCGACGACCGCGCTATTATCACTTCGCGGTTGGTGAATGCGCCACGCAGTTTGGTTTGGAAAGTTTTCACAGATCCGAATCACCTTTCGCATTGGTGGGGGCCGAACGGGTTTTGGTCATCCACGAGACAATATGATTTCCGAGTCGGCGGAATGTGGCTGTTTATGATGCACGGGCCTGATGGAAGAGACTATCCAAACAAAGTCGTGTTTGAAGATATTGACGAGCCCAATTATGTCTTCTACAAGCACATGGGTGAAGAGGATATGTCTCATGTGTATTTTGAAGCGATGATTTCGTTTGAAGAGCATGGTGACAAAACCAATGTTACGCTGCGATCAATCTTCCCGACGGTACAGGAGCGCGACTTTGTGATTGAGAAATACGGCGCGAAGGAAGGTGCACAGCAGACGCTGGCGCGGCTTGACCAGTTTGTGCAGTTCCAGCAGAAGAAGGATACGCACAAGCTCGCACTGACGCTTCCCTCGGATTTGGAAGCGCGTTTCTCAAGACTGTTTGACGCACCACGCGAAATGGTGTGGAAAGCGTGGACGGACAAGGAGCACTTGCCTAAGTGGATGACGGGGCCAGAAGGCTGGACAATGGAAGTGCTGGAAAATGATTTGCGCCCAGGTGGCAACTGGAAGTATGTATGGCGCAAGTCGGACGGCGCTGAAATGGGGATGACAGGAACCTTCAAAGAAATTGTTCCGCCATCAAAAATGGTCTCGACTGAAAATTGGGGCGGACCGTATCCGCAAACGGTCAATCATCTCGTGTTGACGGAGGAAAACGGCAAGACGCGGATGACACTGACGATTATTTATCCGACGAAAGATGCACGAGAGAACGCACTCAAGACGGGTATGAATGACGGCATGGCGGTGAGCTTCGACAGGCTGAACAACCTTTTGGCAAGCACAAAATGAACGAGGTCGAAAAATACCTTATGGCGCTGCCTGATGAGCAGCGCGTAGTTTTGGAGAAGCTGAGGCAGACGATTCTCTCTGTGGCAAAAGGCGCAGAAGAGAAAATCTCTTACGGAATGCCGACGGTGTATTACAAGGGGAACTTAGTACATTACGCGGCCTTCACAAACCACATGAGCTTGTTTGGAGCGAGCGCATTTATGACGAAGGAATTGAAGGACGAACTTGACGGTTACAAAACCTCCAAGGGGACGATTCAATTCACGGTTGAGAAGCCGCTTCCGGTAAATTTGGTCAAACGGATTGTGAAGGCTCGTATGCAAGAAAACGACGCCCACGCGGAGGCAAAAGCGGCAAAGAAAGCAAAGAGGACAAAATGAGCAAATCCAACTCTATTTCACAGTGGAAGAATCTTGGGCCGCAGTTTCTTGCAGTGCTTCGTATTGTGACGGCGTTCATGTTTTTTCAAGCAGGAGCGGTCAAACTTTTCTCATGGCCGATGAGTATGCCTGCTGGCAACACGGCGGAATTCATGTCGCAGGTTTGGATTGGCGGAGTCTTAGAGTTATTCGGCGGGCTGTTGATGATGATTGGCTGGCTGACGCGGCCCGTTGCGTTTATACTCTGCGGTGAAATGGCAGTGGCCTACTTTCAATTTCATCAACCGGGGGGATTTTGGCCTGTTGAAAATGGCGGCGTATCGGCTGTGACGTACTGCTTTTTGTTTCTCTACTTCTCGGCTGCTGGAGCAGGGCCGTGGAGTGTGGATGAGCGGAAAACAAAGAGTGTTGAACAATTCAAATAGAAGCTTAAAGAAAGAACTCGGGAGAAAGCAAGATGAGCGCACTGGATAAAATGACGGTTGAAGTAAAGGATCGGGAGATTACCTTCACGAGAATGTTTAATGCCCCAAGACAATTGGTTTGGGATGCTTGGACTAAGAAGGAACATCTGGAGAAATGGTGGGGGCCACATGGATTCACGAACAAGGATTGCAGTATCAGTTTGAAGCCGACCGGGAAATTGCTCATTACGATGGTTGGCATGGGAGGAGAATTTCCGTGCGAATTTATCTACGAAGAAATCGTGCCGATTGAGAAGATCGTGTGGAGAGACGAAGTTGTTGAGGGAGATTTTTGGGGGCCTGACGGCCCGCCGCCCGGCAGCGTGATCACGATGCTGTTTGATGATCTTGGTAACAGTACTAAGATGACGATGATTTCGAAATTCGAAACCAATGAAGGCCGCGACAAAATTCTCAAGATGGGAGCCGCGCAGGGCTGGGCAGAGAGTTTGGAAAGACTGGACGAGTTGCTAAAAGGGTAGTTAGCTTCTCAACAAAATTCAAACGGGCAAACTCAATTGAGTTTGCCCGTTTTTGCTGTGACAAAGACAACACGTATATGGTTTCTTCATTCTTTGGAATAGTGCGGATAGAGGGAACGAATCACTTGTGCCAACCACCGCCGCACCACCGATGAGAACAATGCTGCCCCAGCAGAAATGTTGTGGCCGGATTGTTTGCATTGGGAGGGTGCGAAAATTGTCTGCCTCTTTATGTGAAAAGTTTCACATTTAGAATTAAATATCCAAATCTTTAACTCATCAATTCTTGATGAGTTAGTATTAGTGACACAGAGTCTTAAAACGCAAGAATACGACGCCTACGCCTTGTATGCACAAGCATTGGTACTTATCTTAATGCTCTGTATGTTCTTGCTTATCTGCATCTCGTAATTTCTGATTTATTATTGATACTAAACAAGCGTAATCATGTTAACCTCCACCTTCCGCAGAGCTACATTCTGGCTTTGCGCCCTTTCGTTTGCCGCGTGTTTGCAAACCGGACTTGGAAATGAACTCGCGCTCGATACAACTTTTTGCGGTATCGAAAACGCTACCCGTATTGCTTGCAATAATGTTGGCAATCTTTTGTATGTGACGTCGCCCACACGACATGAAATTGTCGAATATGACTTCGCGGGCAGCGAACTCAATTCGATTGCGACTTCCGGTGTGGTTGGGGCAATCTGCACGGCCGAAGACGGTTTCCTGATTGTCTCGATCGGGAACTCCGTGAAGAAGATTACGATGACCGGCGAAGTTGTGACGACGTATGGGTTGGTGGATAATTATTTTGTTGGTCCTCACGACGTTCTGTGGGTACCCGATGGCCGGGTATATGTCGCGGATGATGA
This sequence comes from uncultured Alphaproteobacteria bacterium, assembly GCA_964587105.1. GTDB lineage: Bacteria > Electryoneota > RPQS01 > RPQS01 > RPQS01 > JABWCQ01. The sequence goes on from CAZPKG010000007.1 coordinate 131,720, forward strand.
CGATCAAGTCAAAGTCTTTGACAACGCGGGTACGCCGTTGTTTACCTTTGGAAGCTATGGTTACATCAATGGCAGATTTGACGAGCCGGTTGCGATGGATTACAATCCCGTGACGAACCAGATCGTGATTTCCGATCAGAACAACTACCGATTTCAACAATTTACGCTTGCCGGCACAATGGTGAACCGTTGGGGTATTGAAGGCAACGGGATTTATACAAGCGGGAGTTATTTCAGGCCCTTCGGTGTTGACGTTGACGAAACCGGGAAGATTTGGACTCTCGATGTTCTGCTTGATTTGGTTCAAGTCTATGATTCGGCGGGAGCATTTCTCTTCTCGATGAGTCTGAATACGCCGGAAATTAGAGGTGGTGTAGATATCGCTGTGGATCAAGATTAACTGTTTGTGACCTCGCCATCGACAGGATGCGTGTACGCTTACGACGTCACAAGTGGCGGCAGATCCGAAATGCGCTCGACGTTTGACTTAACGATTCAGTGGACGCCGAACGGGATTCAACTCGACTGGCGGCCGATCCCTACAGCGCTAAGCTATACAGTGGAACGTTCGACCGATCCTGACTTCACCGAGTCTGAAACTGATTTTATCGGACCGCTTGAAGATCATAGTTACATCGACGCGCAGATCGCTCCGGCGGGTACGGTTTGTTTCTATCGAGTCACTGCCGAAACAGCTCTTTACGACCATACCAGCTCGGTTGGCGAAGGTTCCGAGTGGGGGAGGCTGGGCGACGGACGCTACCGTGATCCGCTGGATACGGAACATGATTCGCCACATCATGTGACGCACGGAGTAAATTGCAACAGCTGCCACTTACGGCCGTACGTTTATCCAAGTCCGAAGCCTGACTGGTGGTTTAGCGATCACCTATGCAAAAGCTGTCACGTCGAAACTGGATTTGCCAAGGCCGTTCAGACTCACTTAGGCGGCGATACTTTGACTTGCAATATTTGTCACAGCCCGCACTATCACCAGCCGCAGTTTGAACGCTATTTCATCCGCAACGAGAATCCGATGGGTGAAAGCAATGGTATGTTCTTCAACAATGCCACGGATTTCGTGCACGGCGCTCCGAACTTTGATGGAATTTGCGAAATCTGTCATACGCAAACAAACTACTACCGCAATGACGGCAGTGACGGCGGCACGCACAACACAGGAAGCAATTGTCTCACGTGTCACAAACACGAAAACGGGTTTAAACCAGTCGGCGGCGGAGCTTGCAACGCGTGTCACGGCGCACCGCCGGACAACGGAGCGCACCGAGCGCATTTTGGTGGAACTGTTGAGCAAGCATCTTATGGCACGGTTCAGAACTTTTCCACCGCCACCGAGTATGTTTTCTCGTGCGGCACATGCCACCCCTCTTCCTCCTCTTCGTTTCATCAAAACGGCACAGTTGATGTTCAGCTGTATGATGCAACGGCTCCGTTCGGCAGCTTGAAATCACTCAATCCGCCGACTGCGCATTATCAAGAATCTTCGGGCAGCTGTTCCAACGTCTATTGCCACAGCGCGACGACTTGGAGTTCAGGTGACGTCGGCGCGCCGCTTACTCAAACGAATGGAGTTCCGATATTGGACGGCAACCGCAATTTGACGTATGCTCCGTACGCGATCAGCGAAACTCGCACATACGCGACCGTCAACTGGAGTGGAGGCAGTCTTGATTGCAATGGTTGCCACCGCAATGGCCCGCAAACAAGTGTTCCGACCGTTAGAGCCGGCGTAGGCAATTCACACGGATGGATCGATGATTGGGGTTATGAGGATTTGCACGCGTACAACATGGCCTCGGATCCGTTGACTTGCCGCACGTGCCACTACGAAACGGTGACGGAAGATCAAACATGGAGCCGGAACAATTGGGACATTACAACCTATGGCGACGTGGCAATCGCCGACAAGGCGACTCACGTTAACGGTCACAAGAGCGTGCTGTTTGATCCGGTTGACACCTTTAGCGTGCAGGACCTAAACGTCAGTTTGGCGAATGCACTCTACGATGAGACCTCGCGAACCTGTTCTGGCGTGCCATGCCATCTGACGCAATCGACGCCGCAGTGGGGGAAACCGTATAGGTGGTGGGTGGATTTGGAATGCGATCAGTGTCACAATTACTCGGGGCTCTTTGGACAGAGAATTACCCTTGATTCGGATCACGAACCTGTCAACGGACAACCGTGCACGCGCTGCCACGATCCGCATCCGCACGGATAACAATATTGGGACCCGGGGAAACAAGAAGCGCGAGTCAAATTGACTCGCGCTTTTGGTATCTCTACTAAGATTTCAGTGTTTCTATTTCATCAGCACGAGTTTTTGCGTGGCCGAGAAATCACCGGCTTCAATCTTTCCGAAGTAGATTCCAGACGCCAATGCAGAAGCGTTCCATTCGAACTTATGCGATCCCGCTTGCATTACACCGAGATTGATGAATGCAATTTGTTCGCCCATGACATTAAAGACGCGGAACACCACGTTACGCGCTTCCGCCAGATCAAACGAAATGCTCGTACTCGGATTGAACGGATTGGGATATGCCGGTAGAAGTGCGAATTTTGAGACGGTGGTCGGTGGTACCGGGTCTGCCGACGTAGCTCCAAATTGCACAACAACTTTATGATAGACGTTGTCTGGAACGACATTGCTCAGCTCAGGATTACTGATTGGAGTCAGAACTTCACCGCTTTCAAAGTAGATGTACAAGTCGTAGGCCTGATCTGACGGCAGCGTAAAGTAGTTGTTCATGCCGCTCGTTGCAACAGCGGCCTGTGACAGAACACCAGCGCGCAAAACAGTTTCTTGCCCGTGCGGATAAATCTCTACTCTGCGGTGCCAGCCTTCCTCTTCGCCATTGAGACCGACAACCTGCACTTCAAGCCTACCCGAACCGTTGGTGGTGTTTTTGTACAATAGCGGCGGTGAATTGTCCTGCAAGATAATCAAATCAAGGTCACCGTCGGAGTCGAAATCGGAAAAGCGAGGGAAGCCGTCGAGCATTGAGTTTAGCCCCCAACTCGGACCCATATTTGTAAACCACACATCCTGCCCAACGACGCTGTCGCAACGCAAGAATTGATTTTCGCCCAGATAGTAGCCTGTACCGCCGGGGGAGCAGGCCATGATGTCAAAGTCGCCGTCCATGTCCACGTCACCGGCTGCATAGCGCACACCGTACGGATAACCCATATCCTCGAAATCGGCGTTCGCGCCGTGTACTGTGGCTTGAACAAAGGACACACCGCTTTGGTTAAGCCAAACATCGTGGTGACCTACACCTGCGGTAACAAGATCGGGATATTTGTCGTTGTTCATATCCACAAAAATGCCGCCGCAATTGGCCGCACTGAAGATCAGACCCGTTACTTCGGAGACGTCTTCAAAATGTCCGTTGCCGTTGTTGCGGTACATGTAATCGCGGCCATGAAGGCGCGTCATGTACATATCCATGTCACCGTCCAGATCATAGTCGGCAATTGAAAAAGTGGCATTGTCGTGCGTATTTGGAAGTGTGGAGCCCGCCGTCACATCCACGAAACTCTCACCACGGACATTGCGATAGAGTTTCCAATAGTTTTCAAACTCAATGAGCATGTCCACAAAACCATCGCCGTCGAAATCCATCCATGTGAAATCACGGGTGCGATTATCAACAGCAATACCAAGTTCGGAGGCGCGATCGACAAAGTGACCGTCCTCGTTGACCATCAACATCAAGTCCGTGCTGAATCCAACCATGAAGATGTCGAGGTCTCCGTCCCGATCAAAATCGGCCGGTTGCGCATTTTGAATGTCTGACGTTGTCGGTAATCCGACATTCGGGCGCGCCTGAAACTCGCCACCACCGTTGATATACAGCGTTACGGCGCCGCCGAAGCGGGACGAGCGAAGCAAGTCAAGGTCACCATCATTGTCATAATCGAACCAACAGGGAACGCCTGCCTCTCCCTGTCCGGTCAATCCAACCTGTGCGGCAACCTCGACAAACGGATTCTGAGCGAAGCTTGGCTTCAAAAGTATGGCCAAGTTCAGGATCGCAAACGTTGAGAAAACAAGTATCCTGCTCATGAATAGGCCCTCTCTGTTAGCTTTGGATGTTTTGCCCACCAAGGTCCAATTTATCTCTTACAACATATGCCCCGATTGCAGAAGAAGCAATAGCTACACCATGGTCCAAGAAGAAAAGTGACCTAACTCACACAGATGGCGTTTCCTGACCCATTTCCCCTTGCAAATTGGCCATGGCGCGGAGGCGGGTGATGCGGTCTTTTGTAGGTGGATGGGTTGAAAACATCGCGCTTTGTGAGCCGTCCATGTTGCGAACCGGATGAATGATGAACAGGTGGACGGTCGCGCGGTTGACCCACGGAAGCGGGTTGACTTGTGTGGATTGCTCGATTTTGATCAGCGCATTTGCCAATCCGAGCGGATTGCGCGTCAATCGAGCGGAAGTTGCATCGGCCAGATACTCGCGTTTTCTCGAAATGGACGCCTGCATAATTAGCGCGGCGACAGGCGCCAGAATGGACAGCACGATGCCGATCACGAGAATGATTCCTTTTGAACTGTCTTTGCTCGAGGCGCGGCCCGTTCTGCCGCTGCCGAACCACAGAGTTCTGCGATAACCGTCTGCGATAAGGGCAATTGCACCGACCATCGTCGAAACCAGAAGCATGTAACGAATATCGAGATTGGCAACATGGCCCATCTCGTGCGCGATCACACCTTGAAGTTCGTCGCGATCCAATTTTTCCAACAAACCGCGCGTGACGGCGATGGCGGCATTGTCAGGACTCCAGCCTGTTGCAAATGCGTTGAGCGCGAACGAATCGATCACATACACGCGCGGCATCGGCAGCCCGGCGGCAATGCGCATTTCATCGACGACATTAAAGAGCACCTGATCGCTTTCCCACGTCGCTTCGCGCGCGCCTGTGAAGCCCAAGATAATGTCGTCTCCAAGATAATAAGTGATGAGCATGACAGACACAGCGACGACGAATCCGACGGGCAAGCCGAAATCACCGTAGTCATATGTGCGGCCGATGACCCAACAGAGCGCCATAAGCAAAAGCGGAAGCCCGATGAACAGTATCACCGACTTCCGCTTGTTGGAGCGAATCTCTGCAGCAAAATCGCGGCGGTAATCGCTCACCGCAAATCAACCTTCACATTCTGCTTTTCTTCTTCAGGAACTTGGTAGTACTCTTCCTTCTTGAAACCGAGACCCGCAGCAAACAGGTTCGCCGGGAAAAGTTCCTGCTTGGTATTGTAGGTCATCACGGTGTCGTTGTAGTACTGCCGCGCGAACGCGATCTTGTTTTCAGTCGAAGTCAGCTCTTCTTGCAGTTTCATCACGTTCTGATTGGCCTTCAGATCGGGATAGTTTTCAAACACGGCGAAGAGTTGACGAAGGGCACCTGTGACTTGATTTTCAGCGGCGGATACGGCGGCAGGGCCTTGTGCTGAGACAGCGGTGTTGCGCGCTTTGATGACTTTTTCGAGCGTCTCCTGTTCGTAGGACATATAGTCCTTGACTACTTCGACCAAATTGGGGATCAAGTCGTGTCGGCGCTTCAACTGAACATCAATCTGCGACCACGCTCCCTTGACTTGGTTGCGCAGTGTGACGAGGCCGTTGTACAGGCCCATCACCCAGAGCGCGATAACGACCACGATGCCCAGGAAAATAAAGAATCCCATGCGGTACTCCCTTGATTTGCAGCTTGGAAAGTTGAAATTTACGGGTCGCAGGGGTCAGATGCAAACGGGGATGCAAGCGGGGTCAGTAAGTTAAACTAAATTAATATTTTAACATAGGTGATGGTGGCCACAGATTAGATTACGGTATAGTCGATGACCATTGACTAAGACGGATTGTGTGACTATCTTGAGTTCAGGGACGGTACAATCAGATTTCAAACTTTTTAGGAGGCTCGCCATGTTGAAAGCACCTTCCACTCTTACCGCAATAGCTATGCTTGCGGTTTTTTTGTGTCTGAAATTTAGCAGCTCCTTTGGGGCATGCACAGAGTGCATATGTTTTCAGGATAAGACATGCACCAACGAAGATTGCGGTGCCACGCCAAATGCAAATTGTTCGAGAACTGTATTTTCGCCTGCCTGCACGGGGAACTATACAATTACGACTCTGACGACATGTCCGGATGAAGGCGAATGTGACGCTTGTCAATCATGTGCACAACTATTTCAATTGGACGGTGTGAATGAATACGCGGTGACAAACGGGAATTGCCACACAACGGGATGCACCGGAGGAAATTGTTTCTATAATTGCAGTGCCACCGGAAACTATGTCAATCTGGATGCGACAAAGACGTATGTAATGTATGTTTGCAAGGTTCCGTGCCCCGGCGGACATTCTTGCGAGGATTGTAACGAAAATTGCGCCGCATATGCTTGCCTTTCGTATGGAGTGATGACGTGCGCGCCATAGCGAGTCAGCAGACATGGATATTGAGCGTGCTGTCGATGCTCGCGCTTGTAACACCAGGTCTTGGAGTAGTTCGTGAAGTGCCCGCACAGTATGAGACAATTCAGGCCGCTCTGAACGCGACAAATGCGGGAGATACCGTGCGAGTTGCGCCGGGAGTGTATCACGAATTCTTGACGTGTTCTACAAATATGCTGACTTTGATAGGCAGGCATCCCGCAGACACTTTATCCGAACTGCGCACCGTATTGGATCCTCTCCCGATGGGATTGGACACGCCTTCCGTCGCTGTGTTTTCCGGAGATACGGTGCAAGTGTCTAATATTGCATTTTTCAACCGACCCGAGATGCGGCAACCTGTTTGGGCCACGCGCGTGGGTGGTATTCGGCATACGGGTAATCTGCTGCGATTGCAGGACTGTCGTTTCGACTCGGTATCCAAGTCTGTTGATGCATCGCACGAGATCAATGCGGTCAATTGTGATTTTATTGGTTGCCTGTGGCAGTGCCTGTTTGCATCTTCTTCAGGTATTATCAAGGCGGACAATTGTAGTTTTGACGGTTCGCGTTCGTGGCTGGTTTACGGTTCCTCAGGTTCAACGATTCGCAATAGCTCATTTCGCCGCAGTGAGACGGGTGGAACTCATCTACTTCAACTTGACGGGCAGGACATTCTTGTAAGCGGCTGTAGATTCGGGCCATGTGGCCGTGGATTCTCGCTTTTGGTTATATCACCGCAGGGCAATTGCAAAATTACCGATTGCATCTTTGAAGAAATTTCAGGAACTCCCAACCTGATTGAAGCATATTTAAACTGCCCGGTCGATGTTGACACGCCCATTGTCATAACGAACAATATTTTTCGCAGCTACTGGGGAGAACAAGTCGGCGGTACGACGGCAATCGGGCTTTCGTGTCAGACGCAAAACGCAGGCTATTTTGGCGTCGTCGAAGGCAATGTCTTTGAAAACGGGAACTCCAGTGCATCAAACATCCCGGGTGTTGCTATCGCAGGATCAGCAGATTTGACGGGAAATGTCTTCGAGAATCTATTGCCGACAACCAATCCTGATGTTTTCGCACTTAATACTCCTCAAGACACTATTCGGGCGCGCAACAATCAGTTTTTGGAGCCCGGACTCGCTGCGGCAGGAACAAATTCTTTTTTTGATGCTCGCGAAAATTGGTGGGGTGACAGCACGGGGCCGTATCATCCAAGCTTGAATCCAGAAGGGCTTGGGACAGAAGTAGGAAACGGCGTTGTATTTGAGCCGTGGTTGATGCACGATCCTGATAGCACGGATACGAATAGTGTTGTCGCAAGAATAAATCCGCCATTGCCTGAAATCTATTCGCTGTCGGCCTACCCAAACCCATTCAATGCAACCACAACATTAAAGATTGAAGTTGCGAATCCGGGCAATTACAAAGTGGTTTTGTTTGATGTGACCGGACGACAAACGATGGAGTTGTTTAGTGGGAGCATCATCACAACTCATAGCCTGCTCATCGCGGCTGAAAATTTTTCATCGGGAGTCTATTTTGCGAGACTGCTCGGCGCAGGCGGTGAGCTTGCCGTTGAGAAAGTGATGTTGTTGAAGTAGTTTTTCTATTTGAGAGCAAACAGAAAGCCCCGCGAGATATTCGCGGGGCTTTTGACTTCTCTTGGCACGGGTGGATTGCCATCCACCCCTACAACTACTTCTTCGTCAGCTTGTCCGGGTTCATCGCGAGGAAGGCCTCGTGAACGAAGATACCATCCTTGCGGATAAGGACGCCGTCAATCCAGATTTCGCCGCCGCCGTATTCCGGGCGCTGGATGCAGACCAAGTCCCAATGAATTTGACTGCGGTTGCCGTTGTCGGCCTCAAATTCGTAAGCTTGACCGGGCGTGAAGTGGAACGATCCGGCGATCTTTTCGTCGAACAGAATATCGTCCATCGGATTCAACACATACGGATGGAAACCGAGGGCAAATTCGCCCACGTAGCGTGCGCCTTCGTCCGAATCGAAGATGTCATTCAAACGCTTGTTGTCATTCGCGGTGGCATTGATAATCTTGCCATCCTTAAACTCAAGCACGACGTTTTCAAACGTGAAGCCGCGATAAGTGGACGGGGAATTGTAGCTGATCTTTCCATTCACAGACGTGCGCACCGGAGCGGAGAAAATTTCCAGATCAGGAATGTTAAATTCACCGCCGCAGGGCTTCCACGGAATGCCCTTGATCGAGAATTGTAGATCTGTGCCGGGCCCTTTGATATGAACCTTATCGGATTTTTCAAGGAACGCCTTGGCAGGCAGCATGGCTTCGTTGGCCTTCTTCCAATCGACATCACAGCAGACGCGGTAGAAGAAATCTTCAAAGGCCTCGTGGCTCATCTTGGCCATTTGCGCCATTTGCGGAGACGGATACTTGAGAATCACCCAGCGGGTATTCTCGACGCGTTGTTTAAGATGCACGGGCTTGAGCCAATGCTTCTCATAGAACGACATTTGGTCGCCCGGCACGTCGGAAAGTTCTTTGGCATTGAAAACGCCGCGTACGGCGATGTAGCACTGCATTTGCTTCATGCGGTAGAGTTCGCTGTCGGCGATGAATTTCATGCGCTCTTCGGTGCCGTTGCGCATGAGCGTCCGCATGACGGATTGGAACTTGCATTCGACGACGGGCAGACCGCCGGCGTCGCAGACTTCCTGCACGAGAACGGAAATAAATTCTGCCGGCACGTCGCTGCATTCGATCAGGACGTGGTCGCCCGGTTTCACTTTTGTGGAGTGCTTGACCAGGACTTCTGCAAGTTTCTTGTGACGAGGATCGAACATGTTTGCCTTTCAGAGTTTCGTCTATTTTCCCCAGAGCATTTGTGAATAAGTTAGCGATTTCGGCAGAGAGATTCAACCGCAGACTGTGCGACCCTGTTACATAGCGGTCAGATGAGGAGGCATGGATTGAGCATTCTGCTTGCGAACTTCGGGAAAAAACCGTATCTTTCTGGGCTTTTTCCCCTAAACAAAATCCCCATTACTATGCACTTAGAGAATTCCGGCGGGCCGCTTGCGCATCCGGGGCATGAATTGAACCGCGCTTGGTGGGACGAGGTCACGCCGGTTCACGCGGGGAGCGAGTTTTACGACGTGGACGGTTTCCTCAAGGGAAAATCCGCACTTGACCGATTGGAGTTGGATTGGCTGGGAGATGTTGCAGGAAAGCGCGTGCTGCATTTGCAGTGTCATTTCGGTAAATCCACCATTGAGATTGCCCGGCGCGGCGCGGCCAAAGTTGTCGGCGTGGACTTCTCCCCAGTCGCAATCAAGACGGCGCGCGAATTGGCAGTCCAAGCAGGCGTCGCGGATCGCGTTTCGTTTATTGAATGCGATGTGTTGAAATTAGATCAAGTGTTCGAACCGCTTGGGGCATCCGCAGCGGATGCAGCCGCGAGTAAGTTTGACGTCGTGTTCACAAGCTATGGCGTGATTACGTGGCTCTCTGATTTGCACCGTTGGGGAGCAGTGATCGCCCAATTGCTTGCGCCTTCGGGAAAGTTCGTGATCGTTGAAGTCCATCCGAGCGTGATGATGTTCGAGTGGGAGAATAGCAGAATTGAACGGAAGTACGGCTACTTTCATTGCGAAGCGGGCTTGACATTGCCGCCGATGCCGGACTATGCCGATCGCAATTACACGCCGGTCAGCCAAACGCGCGAATGGCAATGGAGTTTAGCGGACGTCTTTCGCGTCTTGACCAAAGCGGGTTTGCGCGTCACACAGTTTGAAGAATATCCCACCTGTTGTTTTGCGCCGTTTCAAAATATGATTGAATGCGGCGACGATATGTACAGGCTTCCTGACGGTGAACCGGATATGCCGATGACGTTTGCGATGGAAGCGAAGTTCTGACGTGCAGCCTCATCTCTTGATTGCCTTACAAGGCGGCGGTGCCTATGGCTCGTATCAGGCGGGGATGCTGGAAGAGTATTTTGCGCAGAACGGTCAACCGTATGACGGCGGTTACGGAGTGTCCGTCGGCGCGCTGAACGTCGCGCAATTGTTTGGAACGGCAAGCGGAACCCACGACGCGAGCATCAAAGAGCAATCTGCGAATGCCAAGCGGTTGGCTGAACTATGGCGCAGCGAAATCACGGGTGATGAATCGGTGTATAAACCCTACCGCTCGACAGGAATTGTCACGGAAGGCGCGCGCCGTTTGCTGGGCAAAGGTATCTTTGGAGATTTAGCCGTTGCTGCGTTGCGCAAGCAGGCTTCAGTCTATGACACGCGACCGCTGCGCGCATTGCTGGAAAGAAATCTCAAGGGTAAGAAGTGGCCGCGAGCAGTGGAAGTCGGCGCGGTGAATTTGGAGTTGGGAAGATTCTTTGAGATTCCGCTGGCGAATCCGACGCATCATTTGACCGCAATTGATGCCGTAATGGCTTCGGCATCGATTCCGATTGTGTTTCCGCCGGTTGAAGGATTTGTCGATGGCGGAGTGACGGACGTGACGCCGCTGCGCTCGTTGTTCAATCACTTTCGCGAAGTCCGCGATGATCGCGCCGCGCGCAATCAACCTCCGTTGCCGCAAGAGCTACACGTCTATCGCGCATCGTCATTTCCGCGTCCGAAAACGGGTCCGTTCGACAGAGTAGTCAAGGTATTGGAGCGCACGCTCGAAATTTTTGTGGATAATACCGATCGCGAAGATTACGAACGCGCCGCCTTCATTAACGAACTCGCGGGAAAATTGCACTGCACACAGCATTCACCCGATCCGCAAGTGAAGGAAGAGTTCATCGCGTGGCACAAGAAATATGCCGTGATTGACACCTACGTCATCGGCCCGTCAAAGAGCGAGATGGGGAAGTTTTCCGATTCGGCCCGCAGCTTTTCTCCCAAAGCCATCCGCGAAGGATTAAGACTCGGACAACAGCGCATGGCGGATTTTCTAAAGAACAAGGACGACTATCTGCTCGAAGTCGTCTTATTCAATGACGATGTGCCGGAGCTGGGGAAGTGAGGAATGAAGCGAGGCGACAAGTCCCAAAGGGATTCTCTGAACAAAAGTCGCCGAGCGGGGATTTAGCGAAGCGGTTCCCCGCCGGAATCCGAACACTTCGAGTATTTTAAGGCGATCATTATGAAATATTTTGCTGACATTCCATTAGTATTTCGCAAACTGGAAAATAGATTTGGTTCGTATTCAGCGAAGGATGTTGAATCGTTAGACATACTTGATTTTCTTCATGGGGTAGATGAAATTTTTAATATGACAGCTTTTGTGGAGCGTTATAAGGCAACAATTGTGGCTGATGGTCATGTACACTACTTGCCGTTACACCCAGAATTGTTGCAAACAATATCCAACCCACTTAAATTTGCAAAAGTAAATTTCCTGATTGGAAACTATTTAGGAACAATTTCCCAGATAGGGATGTTAAGCGAAATGCTCGTGCTTTTTATGTTCAGAATGGCAAAAAGTATGTTTGAAGCTGGTACATGGCCCCAAGAACTTGACAAGAAAGACATAAACACTTTTGAAGGCATGACACAAAAACAACGCATTTCCTTATTATATAGAACAAAGATTATTAACCAAGGTACAAAAGATGCGCTTATTAAAATCGCTGAAAAGCGAAATAAGTACTTACATACCTATATCACTGATACATCAATGCTTGAGAACGATGCCATCGAAATGTATAGTATCGGTGTGAAATTATTCTTGATAACTGTTGGTCAGCGAGTTGATGGTTCATTACTCGACGGGTTTGAAAAAGGCGCTACAGTTACTGTACATGCATGTAACGAAATCGTATTTGACTATCTCCTATTAGTTGACCAATCGAATAGCGGCATGTAGCCCGTTTTATTGCTATATAGCTAAGTCCTGATTCCGGCGAGGAACCGCTTCGCTTAATCCCCGCTCGGCGAGATAATTTTCGTTTTTTTTCATTTCACATACAACAATATCTGCATGACAAACGTTTATTTGGTGGACGCTCTCCGGACTCCGGTGGGCAAGCATAACGGAATTTTGAAATCGGTGCGGCCTGATGATATGGCGGCGCTGGTGCTGAAAAAGATCGTGGAGCGCAACAAGCTTGATCCGGGCCTTGTGGATGAGGTCTATCTGGGCTGCGCCAATCAGGCCGGAGAAGACAACCGCAACGTGGCGCGGATGGCTGTGCTGTTGGCCGGATTTCCGCATTCTGTGCCCGCAGTCACCGTGAACCGCCTTTGTGCTTCAGGCCTCGAAGCGGCAGCAATTGCGTTCCGGGCCATTGCATCCGGTGAAGGCAATTGCTACATTGCAGGAGGCGTCGAATCGATGACGCGCGCGCCCTTCAGCGTGCCTAAGCTTGAGAACGGATTTTCCTTCGGCAACTTGACAGCTTGGGATACAACTTTGGGCTGGCGCTATCCGAATCCCGCCATGAAGGAGATGTTTCCGCTGGAATCCATGGGGGAAACGGCGGAGAATATCTATGAAAAGTGGAACATCGCGCGCGAATTACAGGACCAGTTTGCCTACGAGTCGCACCAGAAAGCGGTCGCGGCACATGAGCGCGGGCTGTTCGCTGAAGAGATAATTCCAGTCGAAATTCCGCAGAAGAAGGGCGAACCCCTGAAGCTCGACCGCGATGAGGGGCCTCGTGCCGATACGACTTTGGAAAAACTTGCCACGCTGAAACCGGCCTTCCGTAAAGGCGGGACTGTAACACCGGGCAATTCATCGAGTCTGAATGATGGAGCGGCGGCCCTGTTGATCTGCTCGGAAAAGTTCGTAAAAGAGCACAATCTGAAGCCATTGGCCCGGATTGTCGGCTCGGCCTCGGCTGGAGTGGACCCCCGTTTCATGGGAATCGGGCCGGTCAATGCAGTGGAAAAGCTCCTCGAACGGACGGGCCGGACACGGTTTGAGATTGGACTTTGGGAGATCAACGAAGCCTTTGCCGTGCAGGTCTTGGCGGTCATGGCCGAACTGGACCCACCGATTGACCGGGTAAATCCGAAGGGCGGTGCGATAGCTATCGGGCATCCGTTGGGAATGTCGGGGGCACGCATTTTAGGCACGCTTGCACGCAGTATGCGCGATGCCGGGACAAAATGGGGGATAGCAAGCCTCTGCGTGGGGGTCGGGCAGGGACAGGCTATCTTGTTGGAAAATATGAATTAAATTGGGTCTGGCGAATTTGCCGAAAATGCCGTAAGTTGGCATAATGTTCGCTTTGTAATTTTCATAAACCATTAACCATCTTTTCAGAAAGTAACTTGGGCGCCGCCGGGCGCCGTCACCAACCCAATGATTGTCAGCAACGCGACGATTGCGGACCTCCCCCAGCTCCTCGAGCTGGTCGCCGAATACCAAGCCGACGGCGAAGAATTCGAGGCTCAGCCGGAAGATGTAAACCGGACTTACTTATCAGAGATTTTAGAGAACGACCGATTGGGGAAAATCTTCATTGGTCGAACCTCGAGCGGAATTCCCGTTGGGTTTCTGCTCATGTATTTGACGCCTTCGACGCTTGAAGCGGATCGTGTCCCCACGATTCTGGATATGTTCGTGCGTCAGAATCAGCGCGAAAAAGGCTTCGGCCGGCAGCTTTTTGACCACGCCATCCGGTGGGCCAAAAAGGAGAATTTCGCGCACATAGATTGCCCCGTGGAAAACATGAACATGGTGGCGCAGTACCTCTTCGACTACTACAAGGCCGACGCAGCAGGCCGCATCCTTTACTCAATTGATCTCACGAAAGAATAGCCTCGTTCCGATCGTTATTCTGCTTTTGTTAGGCTTTGTCTGGGCGAACTCCCGGACAGAGCCTCAGAAGCATTTCGGCCGCGTGTTACCGTATTCAAATCATGTGCGCGCGCCGCACCACTCGCTCGACGTGTTGTACTCTGCGGAAGGATTGCCGCAGGATATTCGCGATCTGCAAACAACGACGGCAATCATCGACATTCCTGAGACGCTTAATGTTGAAGATATTGACGTGGGGCTGACGCTTCAGCATACATGGGTGCGCGATTTGACGATCTGGCTTGAGCGCGATTCGATTTTCCTTGATACAGTGATCATTCGAGATTCAGTTTTCAACGAAATCGATAGCACGTGGACTCGAACGGATACGTTTACAATTGACACATCGGCTACTGTCGCGACCGTTCTTTTGCTTGATTTCTTCCCAGGTGACTCGGTTGTCAACATGACCGATTTTTGGTTTGACGACGATGCGGGCCGCGGTGTGTACGAGGCCTTGCCGCCGTTAACTGGTGGCTACAGGCCATTGCGCAGTTTGGACAGTATGTTCGTCGGCCACAATGCGAACGGCCTGTGGCGCCTGAAAGTGCGCGACCGCTATTTGTTTGACGAAGGCGTGCTGCAGAATTTCTGGATCGAGATTAATGGAGTCGCCTCGCTGACAGGAACTGTGACAAATGCCGTCAACAGCAATCCGGTGGCAGGCGCTTCGATTTTCGTGATTGATACGACAGTCCTTGATACCACACAAGCCGACTCAACAGGTTTTGACACGGTGGCCGTTGCACTCACATTGACGAATGGCACCTACAGCCTGTCTCGTATTGATGCAGGCAGCTACCGTGTTGTAGCGGCGGCGGCGAATTTCGACAATGCGATTGCCGATGTTGAGATCATCACAGGTCAGACTGTGATTCAGGATTTCTCGCTCGAGACGAATTCTGAATTTCTTAACGTTTCTTACCGCGGGGACTCAATTCCAATTCCTGATTTTGGCCGGATAGAAGTTCCCCTTGTTGTAAGCGCAGCGAGCACGGTGCAAGACTTGGACGTGACAATCAACTGCGGTAGCACTTGGATCGGCGAAATGGTGTTTTCACTAAAGCACCCTGCAGGCGACACAATTACGCTATTCCAAACAGATAATCCGACAGTTGATATCGGGGACGATATGATCAACTGCCGTTTCGACGACGAAGCGAGCCAATCTTTTGAAGCAGGGACAGCGCCATTCACTGGCAGTTTCCGCCCACTCGATTCACTGGCTCGTTTTGACGGCAGATCAGCGGAAGGGACGTGGACCCTTAACTGTGAGGATTATGCTCAGGGCGATTCCGCGACTTTCCGAAGCTTCACGCTGCATTTCCAAATGGCTCCGGCAGATGTTGACGATGCACAGATTAGCATCCCCGAATCCTTCAAACTTCATCCGGCTTATCCCAATCCGTTCAACCCAAGCACGAGCATCGCGCTGGACGTCACGCGGACACAGGACTTTAAGCTTCAGGTGTTTGACGTCACGGGCCGCTTGGTGGAAACGTTATTCAGCGGTAAGTTGAATGCCGGATCGCACCACTTCATTTGGTCACCGCTGACTGCCGCGAGTGGAATGTATTTCGTGCGCGCATACTCAACCGATTTGTCGCAGACGATGAAAATTGTCTTGTTGAAATAGTATATTGAAACCATTTTGATAATCATCCGGCTCGTTCCCCGGGCGGGCGGACAAAAAAACACAAGAGAGAGACACATGCAAAAATTTGGAAAACTTTTAGTCTTGGCGGCATGCCTGATGCTGATTAGTTCAGCGATTGCCGGTAAGGTCAAGGGTCCCGATGCCAGCTTGGTCGGCAAGAACGGCACGGTTCAGTACGTAACGCCGAGCGCGTCCGATTTCCAGCTTCCGGCTGTCGGCACACGCAATCCCAACTCGCTTGACGAAGTGATCATTTCGGAAAACTTCGATGACCTCACGCCGGGCACTCTGCCGACGGGATGGATCATGGTGGACGTGGACAATGCGAATTGCTCCGACGCCAACTGGCCGTTTGACCAGTCCGAATGGACCGTCCTCGGCGCGCCGTTCCCCGCTCACAGCGGTACGAACCAAGTGGCCAATGTTTACAATGACGGCGCCGTGCCGAACAACGACTGGTTGATTCTCCCGCAGCAAAACCTCACGGGTGAAATCACGTTGACGTTCTGGTCCGCGTCACAGCAGGCTCCGTACCTTGAAACGTTTGCCGTCAAGGTCTCCACGACAGGAACCGATCCGGCAGATTTCACGAACACCATTCAGACTTTCACGAGCATTCCAATCACTTGGACTGAGCATGTGATTGACTTGAGTGCTTACGCCGGTGCTCCGTTCTACGTTGCCTTCCACCACACGTCGATTGACATGTGGGTAATCAAGATTGACGACATTCTGCTTGAAGCCGGCGAAGCTGCTCCGACCGGAACGATTGCCGGTACTGTGACTGCATTTGGCACGGGCACTCCGATTGTCGGTGCGACGGTTGAAGTTGAAGGCGGTCCGACGGCCACGACGGGTGCTGGCGGAGCTTACACTATGAACGTGCCTGCCGGTACGTACAACGTGACTGCCAGTGCAGCCAACTACGAAGATGAAACCGCGACCGGTGTGGTGGTCACAGTTGATCAAACCACTACGACGAATTTTGAACTGCTCGTATCAAACGTTGTGACCACGAACTACACTTCCGCCGCAACGCCTGTGAATATTCCGGATTTCGGTGGCGCATCTGCCATCAAGACGCTTAACATCACGGATGACTTCTTAATTGAAGATATCGATGTGACGGTCAATATCACCCATACCTATATTTCCGACCTTGACCTTTACTTGGTTTCACCGTTTGGTGATTCAGTTCAATTGGCTGATGGCCCAAACGTAGCAGTGTCAGGCGCAAACATGACGAATTGCCGCTTTGATGATGACGCAGCTACCGAGTTTGCATATGTTGCAGGCGGAGCGCCATATACAGGCAGCTTTAGCCCGGTTGGAGAACTTGAAGCGTTTGATGGCTTCACATCAGCCGGCACTTGGGGCATCAGAGCCGAAGATGGAGCGGCACAGGACGTCGGTACGATTGGTGTTTTTATCATTCACATCACGCATGAAGCTTCGGCTGTGGGTGATCGCGGTGAAGGCATCCCGACGGGTTTTGCGTTGCATGAAGCCTTCCCGAATCCGTTCAATCCGACCACGCGCATTGACTTTGACGTGCCGGTCACGACGAATGCTGACTTGACGATTTACAATTCGCTCGGCCAGGAAGTCGCCACGCTCGCGAATGGTACAATGAATGCCGGTCTGCATACGGTGTATTTCGATGCATCGTCGCTGACATCCGGTATCTACTTCGCTCAGCTTCGCGCAGGCAGCTTCACCTCGACACAAAAGCTTGTGTTGATGAAGTAAGAACGTTCATTTCGCCGAGCAGGGATGAAGCACGAAGTGCAGTTCCCTACCGGAATCTGAATCACGAAGCGGCGGCTCGCAAGAGCCGCCGCTTCTGTTTTGTGAGATTATCACTAACGATAATTGACCCTCGTAATGCCTCCCTGTGAGTCTCACAGGTAATAACCAAATTGTGTGAAAACATATGTTATGATACGAATCCGCTGGAGACTGTTGTGTGTAAATACTTGCACAGGCCCGAATGCGAGCGTATATTATGCACGTTGCTTTCGCGCAACCTCAAACAGATCTCCCTGTCATCCGGTTACCTCCCAGCCGGATGAGACAATGAAGCCCTCGCTGCAAAGCGGGGGCTTTTTGCATGATAATCTTCGTTGAGTTGTCATTGCATTTTGCACGATTTTCTTTGAGTGCCTCTACTTACTCGACTGTCCAGAGTTATCCCAGTCATTTTGAAATCAAAACAGAATGGTGGAACTTAATAGTCATACTCTCTTGCAATTTTTACAGGCAATTTTGTCAACGATTTACAAAATGATACTTGCAAAATGCGCGTTTGAAGCTACTATAACAAATGTCAAGAACACTTGTAGAAAACTATTTCATGTTGGCGACCCGCAACAAGATTGCGCTGTGCCCCTCCGCTGAATTATATTTGTGCGTTACGATATCATTCTGAACGCACCCATGAAAGAGCTGAGGAGAACCATGAAAAGATTTAGCGCGTTTGTTTTGCTTGCCGTTTTGATTTCGACCGCCGCGTATGCACTTCCACCCTGTGAAGCAACCGGCTGCCGCACTCAGACACAAGGCGGCTGGGGCAACGATTGTCACGGTGACAACCCCGGTTGCTATCGTGACGCACATTTTGCCGAAGCTTTCCCCACCGGCTTGACCATCGGCGGCACGTTTACGATTCATTTCGCGTCTGCCAACGCCGTGCGCATCTTCTTGCCCGCCGGTGGAACAGGCGCATCACTCACTCAAAATCACACCGATCCCACCAGCACAGAAGCCGGAGTGTTCGCAGGTCAAGTGACAGCGCTCGCACTATCGCTGGGCTTTTCGGATGCGGGATTACCGGGATTTTGTGATTTGGGAAGTCTCTACTACCTTAGCCCCATCGCCATCGACGGCACACCGTTTTCCGGCATGACTGTCTATGAATTGTTTGATCTCGCGAACGAAGTTCTCGGCGGCAATCTGAGCAATTTGCCTAACGGTACAACATTGTCGAACTTGAATGACGTGATTACTGCCATCAACGAAAACTACGACAACGGCACGACTGACAACGGACATCTCGTGTGCGACATTGAACTCGCCGCCGAAGTAATTTCATTCACCGCCGTCGCACGTGAAGGCGCGATTGATCTCGCGTGGTCCACCGCATCGGAAAGCGACGTGGAGCAGTTTGAAGTCGAACGCGCCATCAACGACGACTGGACCGTCGTCGGAGTCGTAACCGGATTAGGTGACAGCCCCATTGGGCACAACTATCGTTTCGCCGATGAAAACATCGTCAGCGGATCAACTTACAGCTATCGCTTGGCCGAACTTGCCTCGAACGGAAACCGCAGCACCATGCCGAACGTCGTCACCGTCGAAGCCGGATTCGAATCCGCTCTGCCGACGCAGTTTGCGCTGTTGCAGAACTATCCGAATCCATTCAACCCGAGCACGCAGATTTCATTCTCACTGCCGGAAGTTTCGGATGTAACATTGGTGGTGTTTGACGCACTGGGCAGAAACGTGGGCACATTGGTGAAGGGAACGATGGCGGCAGGAACGCACAACGTCAATTTCGACGCTGCGAATTTGTCGAACGGTATCTACTTCTATCAGCTTAAGGCCGGTGAATTTTCCGCCGTCCGCAAGATGATGTTGTTGAAATAATCAACAAATAAACTAACATAAAGCGCCCGTCCGGAATCCGGACGGGCGCTTTTTCATTTACAAGTTGAAGTCTATTTGCCGAGCTTCTGTGCGTACTCCGGCCAATAGCTGTTGTTAGGATCTTCGCGCGAATAGAAGGTCAATAAACTTCGCGCAGACGTGATATCGCCCGTTTTAGCGACTGAATCCACCAAGCACGCACGTGAAATCCACTTTTTCATGGTATTCCCGTACGCAACTGTCGAATCCACGAGTAGCGCCGTGTCAACTAAATCACGCGCACGCGTCAGCTCGCCACGCCGTGCCTGTGCAGTTGCGTAGTAAAACAGGTACCCCGCATACTCTTTGTCAGCTCGCGCAGCCTCCATAGCATAATATGACGCTTCGTTGATCTTATCGGACAGCTTGTAAGCTTCGGCCAAGTTATGCATATAGCGCGGGTTCTTCTCAGATGCCACAGCTTTCTCCCACGCCTCCACACGCTTGTCGAGTTCACCGGTCTTTTGATAGTAGAGCGCGAGGTTTTCCCACCCATAGCCCGAGCGTGAAGCGTCAATATTGAGCAGCGCTCTGAAGTGCGCGATGGCCGAACTTTCCACCGTCTGCACAACGACCGCCGGAACGAGGATCAAAATAATAATCGCCAACAGGCTTGCGCGCAATCTCGGAAGCTGAACGGCGTCGAACTCGAGTTGTGAGAATCTCCACGCACCGTAAAACAACATCGGCCAAAGCGCAGCGGTCACAATATCCCAGTCGCGCGCCATACCTAAATTCGGGCTGAACACCGCCGCAAAAAACGCGCTCGCTCCGGCGGCAAGCAGCAGGAAATTCTCTTGGTTGTTCGTGCGAATACCGTCCGAGTTTCTGCGGGTAAGCACGAGCGCAATCACCGCCGCGCCGCATGACCACCACAGAAGATTGATCAGATCGATAACATGCCGAATCGAGAAAAGTGCATATCCGTCTTTCACCCACATCGGCAAGAGTGGCAACACGCTGATCCACCCGCGCCAACCCTTGACATAAAGATAGCCAAGCAAACCCAGCGCAAGAAACACGATGATGAGAAGTTTCATCCGCTTAAATTGCGCGGTGTGGTCGTTCATCTCTTGGTCGCGCTGTTCAAAATGCATCGTCCACAGCAAATACATCAGCGCGGGCAGCAGCACGATCGCCATGAAGTGCATCGCCACGGCCAACGCGAACAGCATCATCGGCAGAATCGGAATGGTGCGCGGCGGTTCCATCGCTTTCAATCCGGCGATTAGAAACAGAATAATTGCCAACGTGACCCAAGCATAGTTCTCGACATATCCGAAATACGCCAACCAACCGCCGCACGATAGAATCATCAGCCAGAATACGCTCGGTTCAAGCTCTTTGCGCTCCCGCACAAATCGCAACAGCAACAGCGCCAGCAGCACACCCGCGATGGCTGACAAAATTCGGTAACACCACATCGCCAGTACCCGGTACTTTAATTGCCGTTCCACGCGCGCTTGTTGTCCCGCGCGTCCCTGCTCAACCTTGATGTCCGGACCGAACAATTCCATTGCGACGCGAAACGCGCCTTCGTGCAAAAGCATTGTGCCCGGCTCTTTTTGCGAGAAGAATCTGCCGGGCGGAATGCGTTCATTGGATTCGAGCATGTCGCCGATATGCGCCAGCCGTGTCAGGCAAAGTTGACCGTCGCCCAACAAGCTGCCTTGCACGCTCAACAGAATAAACACGCCGAATACAACAGCCGCCAGAACTTTCGGCTTAATTGAAATCCTGCGCCAGAGATTGTGTTCGACAATTCGTATGCCATAAGGTGACAACAACACTGCGGCCAACAATAGTAACGGCAATGCGAGCGCCAAGTGCATAAACGCAAATTGATGCACAGCCCACACCCGCCACTCAGGAACAATTAACGCCAACACCGACAACACCAGCGTGGTCACGCCAAACCACCAAATTGCCGTGATGACTTTATTGTCGGCAGGCGTTTTGGCAATTGGGGTTATCGCTTGAATCTGCTCAGTTTTGGGCGACTTGTGCTTGGCCATGAGGTACTTTACTTAAGGCGTCGCGGCGTTCTTGCTCAACGACGCGCCGACTCTCAATCGTGAAGATGAAGAAATGCGCGAACGAAATCGTATAAACAAACGTCCAAAACAACAGAATATACACGAACGGGGCTACGGCCTCCGTGCGAGCCATGTGAAACAGCAATCCGCCGACAACTAACAGCGCGGCGAAAATGTAACTTTGTGGAGTCTTCCAAAACGGTCGATGTTCGTGAATGGCTTTCTTCGGCGCAGGAATAAATATCTTTACATTGCCGAAAACGCCGCGCAGCACAGAGGTGACATATACGGGTAACGTGTTCGCGAGCAATCCTTGCAACAACACAAGATTTCGCAGCGAGTATCCGCGCAGCCGCATATGCACATACGGAAACAGCGCTACCGCAACATACAGCGGGTAAACTGACAAGTAAACGTAGTCGATGGGCCGCATGGTGGGCTGCAAATACCAATCGGCTCCGCCAATTCCGAAGCGCACAAACAACAGTAACAACATCGGCACCGTGGCAAGATAACCCAGCGCGAGTGTCACAAAATAATATCCCGACGACCACAAATAATCCACCGCGATCTTTGCCGGAACACGATTTTTGCTCCACAGGTTTTTCCACACGATTCGCGCAACCGAGGTATTGCCGGTGGCCCAACGGCGCTGCTGTTTCCAATAGCCGTACACCGTCGTCGGTCCCATACCGATGGCGTAGGCCTTGCGATGATAGAGCGACCTCCACCCTTTCGCGTGCAGCCAAAACGACGTCATCAAATCTTCAGACACCGTATGCTCATCCCATCCGCCTACGCTGTCGAGTGCGTCAATTCTCATCACAAAATTTGATCCGCAGCATAGCGCCTGCTCATTTGCGCCTTTGGCCTCCATCACCGAATCATAGAGCAGCATCTCTTGCATCGCTGCCGCGCGTGTTGTCCACGTCTCTTCGGCATTCGCGTAAAGCTGCGGCGTCTGCACAAATGCAAGCCCGCCGTCCTGTTCCAGAAGCGGCACAAGTTCGCGCAAAGCCTCCGGCTTGATTTCGTGATCGACGTCAAAAATCGCGACGTACTTCGCATTCCCGCGCAATGCAGGCAGCGAGTCATTCAGCGCTCCGGCTTTGTGCCCGCGGTTGGGAATGTGGTGAACAGCGACACCCAACTCTTCAGCAACTCTGGCGCACGCTGCCTTGTTCTCAGGAGTACGCGAATTTTCGACTAAGTAGGCGCGATAGTTCGGATAGTCAAGCTGTTTCACCGTGCGTAAACTGCGCTCGAGAATTTCCGGATCCTCATCGCAACACGCGATCATGATAAGCACTTCCGGAGCAGGCTCTGACAGCGGCAGCGTCGGAGGCAGTGTGTAACGATGCGTTGCGCGCCAACAATAGAAGATGTACAGAAGCCAGTGCGTCAGCACCAGAAATTCGCAGCCAAGCAGAATGAACAGGCCAAACGCATGAACTGGTTCCCAACCGGTCGCATGCAAGCTTGCCGTGTTTGCAATTTGTTCCAAAACGTATTTGACAAACGGGATTCGCAAGCCTTGCACAAAAACAAACACGATAGCCATCACAAAGAACCAGGCGGTTACTGTGCGGCGCAGCGCGGGTGTGCGACGGTAGCGATCGAACACCGTGTTGATCTCCGTGCGCGGTTTATAGCCCAGTATAATCAGCGCGGCTAACATCAACAGCACGAGCGCGGCGTAAATTCCGATTGATAGAATCATAAATTAAGTGAATCCGGCAACAGTGGGCCATATTCAATCTGTCGGGCCGTACGTTCTCGAAGCGTGATTTTCAGCGGGCAAATCCAGAACCCATTCGGATTTATGTCTTCCGTCAAATGCAAATCCACCGTTCGGACGTCCTTTCCCCAAGTGTTGATGAGAGTCAGCATATCCCGATATGATTCGCGTTTGCTCTCATAAGAATCCACAACCCACACTCGCTCCGCATTCTGCAGCAGTGGCTCCAAAGCTTGCACGGAATCGGCGCGTACAACCTGTTCCCGCAGGTGCGGAAGAAGATAGTGGCGGATCGGGACTTCCGTGAATGGCGGATAGGGAATAACAATGTCCGTAGAAGTGATGCGCGCAGAAAGATATTCTCCCGCTTGCCGCCACGGGTCTTTGTCAACTTTGGTGTAGTAATTCCACAGCGGATAGATCGTCAATCCGAGCAGCGTCAAGACAAACAGCTGTCTCGGCAACGCTTGTAAGCTCGCTGAAGCGGTTGCCATCAAGAAGATAACAATCAGCAAACCCGGAATCGTGTAACGCAAAACAAAAATCGGCGTTACCGCAAATGAAACGATCCACGGCACAACCCAAAATGAAATCCCCAGAATGAACAAGAAGATGAACGCTAAGCGCAGACGCGGCTCGCTATAAAACCGTAAGGCAGCCAGCACCGACACCAATACAATTGCCGCCGCTCCGACATATGGATTCATGAAATACTTGACCGGAGCCTCAAACAGATCTCGCACGGTCGGCAACTGAATCCAGCTTGCCATCGTCTCCCCGCCCATCTTGTTGAACATCGCCGCCGCATTTTGTGCAGTTTCCGGAATACACAACAAGCCCAAGAACAGTAGCGTAAGATAGAACGGTTTGGGATAGCGTCCCGCTCCGCGATACTCCCGCTCCCGTCTAAACGCCAAATAGATGAGAATCTCGCTGAAGATTAAGAACACCGCGAAGACGTGTGTGTAATAGGCCAAAGTTGTTACCAGAATATATCCCCAAGCCAGCGGCCAGCGGTGTTGGCGCATCAGTGTAAGCAACAAAATATATGAGGCCACACACAGGAACAGTAAAAGCGCGTAGGGCCGCGCTTCTTGTGAATAATAGATGGCATATGGATGCACCGCAAAAAACAGCGCGGCCAGAATCGCGCCGGTGCTCGTGAACAACTGCCGTCCGAGTGTATAGACCAACGGAATCGTCAGCGTTCCCCAAATCACTGACCAGAATCGCACTGAGATTTCACCCGTCCCGAAAATCAGCCCCCAGAACTTCACCCACATATAATAGACGGGGCCTTGCGTCTCCGAATCCCAGCCGAATAGCAAATCCCCAACGGTATCGTGGACTCGTTTGGCCGTGACCAGTTCGTCCAGCCACAAACTCTCCTGCGCCAGCCCGTACATCCGCAAAGCAAATCCCAATAGAAGGATCAGCCATAGCCAGCGCGAGTTTTCGGCTTCAGACCTTAGCACGGACAGTATGTGATTGTGGGGAGCGCATTTGCCATATAATTTCACAAAATACAGGTTACAGCGCAGAATCTCAAGGCAGATTGTCCCGCAAATTGCAATGACAACGGAAAATTGGTTTATTACCAATTCACGCGACCCGCTCTGTGGGTCTCATTCTGAATCATAAACATCTATTGAATAAAGGTTTACAATGAAACTCGGATTTGTCGGACTGGGGAAAATGGGGGGCAATATGGTCGAGCGACTGTTGCGCGGAGGCCACACTTGCATCGTCACCAACCGGTCACAGGAAGCGATCGATGTCGCGGTCTCAAAAGGGGCCATCGGGGCTAAAGATTTGGCGGACGTGGTCTCCAAGCTCGATGGCCCAAAAGTCGTGTGGCTAATGATCCCGGCCGGCGCGGCCGTGGATGAGGCCATTGCCAAACTGAAGACGATGCTCAAGCCCGGCGATGTGATCGTGGACGGCGGCAACTCAAATTTCCGCGATTCAATGCGGCGCGGCGAAGACCTGCAAGCTCACGGAATCCACTTCATGGATTCAGGAACCTCCGGCGGCGTGTGGGGATTGAAAGTCGGCTATTGTCTAATGGTCGGCGGAAGCGAGGCCGCCTTCAAACTCCTCGAACCTGCGCTGAAAACGCTTGCACCTGAAAATGGCTACATGCATTGCGGCCCAGTCGGCTCAGGACATTTTGTCAAGATGGTGCATAACGGCGTCGAGTACGCGATCATGCAATCGTATGCCGAAGGTTTTGAGCTGATGCATCGCGGTCCGTTCCCGATCGACTTGCCCGCCGTGTCAAAACTTTGGGAGAACGGCAGCGTTGTGCGCTCGTGGTTGCTCGAATTAGCCACGCTCGCGTTGCAGGATGACCCCAAACTTGAAAAGGTCAAACCGTGGGTGGCCGACTCAGGTGAAGGCCGTTGGACTGTGCATGAATGCGTGGACTATGCTGTTCCCGCTCCGACAATCGCGGCGGCGTTGTTTGCGCGGTTTGCATCGCGTGACGAAGAAGGCTTTGGGTTGAGATTACTGAGCGCGCTCCGTAATCAATTCGGCGGCCATGCCATGAAAACAGAGAAATGACGGACACGCTTCAGAATCCCTTTCGCAGCGGCATGTTGATGGAACATCCCGCCGACGCGTGCATACTGGTTATCTTTGGCGGAACGGGTGATCTCGCTCAGCGTAAACTCTTTCCGTCACTCGCTCATCTCGTGCGCGAAGGCAGGCTTTCGGAGCAGACGCAATTCCTGTGCGTTTCCCGCAAGGACCTCGATCAAAATGTATTCCGCGACGAAGTATTGAAGAACGCGCGCGCGCTTGCACCGGGCTCCATTCCTGATGAAGAGTTTGCAGCCAAATTCGCCAATCGCATCTTCACCGTCACCGATGCGGCGGAGAATGGCAAGTTTGACAAATTGCGCTGGCGCTTAGGTGAAATGGCCGGAGCGGGCGGGCCCAAAAATCATCTGATCTATCTCTCGATTCCGCCAACGGGCTATGCTCCGACGATTGCCGCGCTCGGCGCCGTAGGATTGGCCAATCCCGAAGCGGGTGCGTGGAGCAGAATCATCATCGAGAAACCGTTTGGCCGCGATTTCGACAGCGCCGAAGCCTTGAACAGTTCGGCCGCTGCGGTGTTTCGTGAAGAGCAGATCTATCGCATCGATCACTACCTCGGCAAAGAGACCGTGCAAAACATCTTGGTGTTGCGATTGGCCAATACGCTCTTTGAACCGATTTGGAATCATCACTACGTTGATCATATTGCGATAACGGCGTCGGAAGCGTTAGGTGTTGAAGAACGCGCGCAATACTATGAAGAGTCCGGCGCGCTTCGTGATATGATTCAAAATCACCTGATGCAGATTCTCGCGATGGTCGCCATGGAGCGACCCGCAAGTCTCGCCGCCGAAGCGATTCGCGACGAGAAACGCAAAGTGCTCGAATCCGTCAGGCCGTTCACCGAGCAGGACGTCCCGAACGTCGCCGTGCGCGCGCAGTATGCCGCAGGTGCGGTGGCCGGAAAAGCAGTGGTGGGTTATCTGAGCGAAAACGGCGTCAAACCCAATTCGCGCACGGAAACATACGCGGCCTTGAAACTGCATATTGATAATTGGCGCTGGAGCGGCGTCCCGTTTTATTTGCGCACTGGAAAACGACTGGCCAAGCGCGTGACGGAAGTCGCAATTGTCTTTCGCAAAGTTCCGCACATGGTATTTGCGCAGTCTCCGGTGGACCGACTCGAACAAAATGTGCTCGCGATCCGCATTCAGCCCAACGAAGGCATCAGCCTAAAGTTTGAAGCCAAACTGCCCGGCCATGCGCTCCACGTTCGGCCGGTCGAAATGGATTTTCGCTACGGCACGTCGTTCGGTGGAAGATTGTCCGACGCCTACGAGCGATTGTTGCTCGATGCAATGATCGGTGATCAGACGTTGTTTGCGCGCCGCGATTCAGTTGAAGAGGGTTGGCGAATCGTCCAGCCTGTGCTGAATGCGTGGGCCAATGACAACAACGATCCGCTGCCGCAATACGTTGCCGGAAGTTGGGGACCGTCTGAAGCGGACGTCTTGCTCGCCGCTCAAAACCATCGTTGGAGAAAACTGTGAGCGGCCCGAACCTCATGACGCCGCTTGCTCCGCCGCAAGAAGTGGACGTCGGCAAAATCGAGCAAGAACTCGAATTGCTGTGGCGCGAAGCCGAATCTGCCGATCATCCGATTACGCGCGCGACCGCGTTTAATCTCGTGCTCGTCTGCGATCATGGCGCTGAAGAACATGCGCGCGATTTGATTCCTGAACTTGCGCTTGTGCATCCGACACGCACGATTTTGGTTGTGCTGAACGAATCAGCACCCGCCGCTCAACGAGCGTGGGTAACCGCGCACTGCCGCAAACTCGAAGGGGAAAACCGGCAGATCTGCTCCGAAGCGATTATCGTTGAAATCGACGGCGAATCCTCGCTCCGCGCGTCATCGCTAATTCACTCGCTCTCGCTCGGCAGCCTTGCGACGGCCATTGTTTGGCATCAATCATTGCCGTTGAATCACGCTTTGCTAAAGACTCTCTCAAAATCCAGCGAGCGCGTCATCACCTGTGCGACGGATGATCTGGCTCCTGCTTCGACTTTGAAACAATGGTTTGAACTTTACGAAAGCGTCCCGGACGATTGTGTCGTCACCGATTTACTGTGGGCGGAACTCTCCGGTTGGCGCGGCGCAGTCGCAGGATTATTTGATTTGGGAGTGAATGTTTCAAATCTTAAAGAGGTGCGCATTCACTCATCCGGCGACAAGATGACCTGCGGCGCGTTGCTATGCGCGGCTTGGATTGCCTCCACGCTCGATTGGAAGTTTCAAAGCGTCTCACTGTTCGGCAGTCATCCGTGCATCGCGTGTGAAGGCGGACGCAATATCGTGTTTTATCCCGAAGGCGGCGCAACGCCGCCAAGTATTGAATTTATTTTTGCTGACGAATTGCGCGCCGCGGTTTCACAAGCAGGCGACCACTTCGCGCTGACGTGTGGTGGCGTCACGCATGTTGCGCCGCTTCGTCAAGCCGATCTATTGTCATTGCTGACGCACGAACTGCACGCGTGGGGCCGTGATCCGCGCATGGACAAAAGCGTGCGTATGGCGCACGACTGGCTGCCGGAGTTACTTTTTTCATGAATCCTGAAATCATCTACTGCGAATTTCCCGACGACGTAGCCGAGGCCGCTGCTGCATTGCTTCAAGAGTTGCAAGAAGAAGCAATCGCCGAGCGCGGCGTCTTTCGCATCGCTCTCTCCGGCGGCTCAACACCCGCTCTGTTGTTCAAATTGCTTGCAACTGCCGAATGGAAAGATGAAATGGACTTTGCCAATTGGGAAGTCTATTGGGTGGATGAACGCGCTGTACCTCCCACTCACAAAGATTCCAATTTCAAACTTGCGAACGATCACTTCCTTAGCAAAGCTGCGGTTGGCGAGGTCTTTCGCATGAACGGCGAGCACGTCGATTTACACGAAGCCGCCAACGAATACGCGCGCACGCTGAGGAGCCGCTTCATTCCCGAATCCGTTTCATTTGACGCGGTATTGCTCGGCATGGGAACAGACGGCCACACCGCCTCACTCTTCCCGGGCACTCCGGTATTGGAATCAGGAGCACTGGTCGAAGCCGTCGAAATTCCCAGCAACGCGATTCCCAAACGCCTGACCTTAACACTTCGCACCATCAATAGCGCGCGCTCTGTAATTTTTCTGGTGACAGGAGTGGAAAAGGCTGCGCGTTTACGCGATGTCTTGATTGACAACAACTACAAATTTCCGGCAACAAGAGTTGAACCTCGCGAAGGCCGCTTAATCTGGATCATCGACGAAGACGCAGCCACCGAGTTAAACGAGTAGATTGTAGGGGCGGAAGGCATTCCGCCCGCACAATGTTTCGCAAAAACAAAAAAAAAGGCGACCGATGGGCCGCCTTTTTACCTCTGTACCCCATGCCCCGCTCGCGGGGAAAGGGGGCGGGGTTAGGGGTATTCCTTATTTGAAAAGAAAATACAATCCGCCAAACGGGCGAATCTGCACATCCTCGCCATCGGGCATGTAGGCTTTCACTCCCGCATTGACTTGCACGACGTCAATATCTAATTGAATAGAACCGTCAAGCATCGGCGCTTCCATGTAAGGGAAGAATTGTTCTTCAACAAGCGTCTTCAATGTTTCATCGGCAAACGTCGCGTTCAGGATATGATTACGCGCGCCGCCTTCAACTCGCAAACGATAGGTCTTGCTGCTCATCACCGTCCAACGCAATGCAACGGATTGCTGAAAAACCGTTGCATCAATTGAATTATCGACAATCGCAGTCGTTCCGGGCGTCGCAGTATAATCGTACGCAAGATCCGGTTCTAAATGCAACCCTGCTCCAATCGTCAATTGTGTTTGATCAGAAAATTTGAAATTGAGATTGCCGTCGAGGTCATATCCGCCCTTCATTTTCCACGACCATTGATCGCGCACTGGTTGGCCAGATTGCGAAAGCACATCCTGCCAGAATAAATATCCACTGTCATCTGGCCCCGGCCAAATCGCCGCCGCGCGTGCCCACAACCCAATGCGCTTACCCGCTCCATACGGCGCAAGCTTGTCAACTCCCGCTTTCACGGCAAGTTCGTAATGGCCCAACTCCTGCGAGGCAGGTTCTTCAAAAGTATCATCCTTCCAACCCGCCCGCACACGATCCCAAAACAAATTATCCTGATAGAATGTGCGAATACCGACGAAAGCAAACAGAGAACGATCCCACGCGGGGATGTACATCAATTCCGCCGACGTGCCCAAGAATCTTGCCGTGAGCGTGTCGCTCTTCCATGGTGCGAGTTCTGCTGTGAAACGTAAACCGAGGCGCGAGTTGATCTCCTGCCGTCCCGCAATCCATCTGTCCCACACACCAAATTCCCACTCGTTGCCGGCAGCAAAAGCGAGTCTGCCGCGCGATGCTTCGCGCTGCGACATCGAGTATCCACCTCCGAGCATTCCCAGCGCCTCGCGATAAAACAAACTGCGTGGCTGTTCCAACAATTCGCTCGGCACATACACCGTGTCGCGAATTATGATCGGGTCCTTTTCGACCGTGACGACTTCCGGCACAAACACCGTGTCATGCACAAACACCGTTACGGTATCAAATCGCGACGGCTCAAGTCGGGGGAAACTCACGCGCGTCGAATCAAAATTCCACAATCTGATTTGTGCGCCGCTGTTCGTGAATTTGAAATACCCTTCAATCGTGGCTCCGCGATAACCTCGCGCAAGCCGCTCCTGCAACCCTGCGAGCATTCCATAACCAAGCGCCTTACCTCCTCGGCTGCTGATCGCCACCGAATCAAACACCGTATGGTATTGCCGGTTCTCATAAATTTCCGCGTTGGCCGGCAGCTTAAACGAGCGCAGCAGCGAATCGAGTCGCTCGCTGATCGGTTCAAGCCTGAGCACGCGGCCCGTCGGATAGAGCACCACCGCATCGTTCTGATCAAAACCATCATTCAATAAATCCGTGATCATCACGCGCTCGATCGTCTCGTTCCCCAAAAATAACTCGTCGCGCAACACCTGAATTTCGCGAGCGTCGGTGACGTTTTGCTGAGTCACGAGTTTAAAGTCCACCTCGGCAAACACATTCATCGTCATCATCATCGCCGCCAGCGCGGCCCATAGCCATCTCATGTGCCTCACTTATTGTCCCCCTAACAGGGCTTGATATTTCTTCATCTGCTCCCACTGCCCT
>CAZPKG010000008.1:0-153694 GCA_964587105.1 uncultured Alphaproteobacteria bacterium
TCAATCTTTGTTAGGACACCTTCAGATGGGAAGCTTGTAGTGCCCGCAACGATAACCCCCCCGTCTGAAGTCGCGGCAAACTTTCGCGGCTCTCCTGTTCCCGGATAAACTCTTGTCCACATTGTATCTGGCGGCTGTGCCTGCGCAATAAATTGCACACAAAACAAAACCGCGAACCCCACCCGCTTCAGATGATTGACTGCAGATAGAATTCGCGTCATAATTTTGGTCTCCGAGGTGTGGGGTTTGTTGGTTCGTGTGACCTTGGGATAAGAAGGGGTTTTGAGTTGAGATTGTCAAGGGGGTGCAGACCCCCTTCCCCCGTGAATGGAGGAAGGGGAGAGCAGTAGCGGAGAGATCCTTCAGGCCGAAGCGGCCTTCAGGATGACGACATGTCACTGCTTTGTTAGTTGCGCTCGGAGTAGGTTGAGTGTTTGGCGAGATGCTTCCAGCATGACGGTGGACTTGAACTCACGATCCTGTCTCGGGGGATTTTGCCCAGCAAGCTGGGCGCTACGATAAAGGCACAGCACGGGCGGATCCTTACGAGGACAAGTTGCCATCCGCCTCCACATTAGGCAGGGCAAGTCAAGCCGCTACGGATGCAGATTCCGGCCGGGTTGCGGCGGCCTTAGAGCTTATCTTGAAATAACTCAATCCCCCAAATTTTGATGGCGCACGCGACTTTGGGGCGCAACAACCGAGATTTTTCGGATTCCGGCGGGGCGGGGACGCCCACGCTCGGCGAAAACAACGACTCAATTTTATTTTGAGATAAGTCCTTAACCCGGCTCGGCGAGCCGTTCTTTGAATTTGCTTGGCGCAGGCGGATTGCCATCCGCCCCTACATGGATTCTGGGGGATGCGCTTACTATGGCAAGAGGCGGCGAGATTGGAAGAGGGTTGTGATTTGGTTGACCATTTCGGATTGAGTCAGGCGACCGGAGTTTAATACGAGATCGTAAATTTCGGGGTCGTTGGAATCGCGGTGCAGGTATTTCTTGTAGAAGGTTTGACGCGAGGAATCCTGCTCTTTCATTTCCTGACGAGCTTTGGATTCTGTCCAACCGTAGCGATCGACTAAACCTTTCAAGCGAGCTTCTTCAGAGGAGACAAGCCTGACGTGAATGCCACCCGGTAAGTCGCGTGTGACAATGGCGCCGCCGCGACCGATGATGATGCAACGGCCGAGCGTCGCGGTCGCGCGCATGGTTTGAATGAGTTTATGCAGAAGCTTCAAGTCGGAGATTTGGCCAACGAGTGTTTCTACGAACTCCTCAATTGCACCGCGCACTTTGGAATCGAGCGCGAACATCAATTGATCAAAGGAATACTGCTGATCTGCCATCGCCTCAATCAATTTGCGGTTGTAAACCTGCCATGAACCGGTTTCGAGTTTTTCCAGTGCGTCGAACTCTTTGGCCAAAAGTTCTGCAAGCACGATGGCTTCGCAGCCGAATTGCCGGGAAATCGTGACGAACGGTACAGGGCGAGCGCCGCGAGTTGCCGCAAGTTGTTTAAGACGAGCGGCGACGCGTACTTGTGATTCAATATTTTGCTCGACGCGAGGGGGAAGAGTGTTTTTCATGTGCCACCTCAAGGATTTGTCTCGGCTAAATGATCGACCACTTTTTGACAAACAAGAAGCGCGAACTCCACCCTGCTCAGCGGTTTGCCGAGTTCTTTGGGAAATTCGCGCCTGATACCATGCTGTTCAACCTCGGTTTGTGGTTGGCCGCGTGTGGTTTATTAAGGTAATCTCAAAATGAAGCGCTGTCAAGGCCGCTCGCGCAACATTCACCGGGTTGCGTGATTTAGTGACAGAGGCTCAGCTTGTGTTCACTGGAATGACTGAAATGTTAACGTGTTGTTTTTACTGTTACGGTGAATAACTTTGGGAGGGGTCATCTTCGAGTTCTACTGTCAAAAGTCGCATTGTGGCAGGTTTCGGTGTAATTCACTATTATTGCCATGATTATGACCACAGAAAATGTGATATCGCACGTTGCTGGGGCAATTCTGGCGGGAGGGAAGAGTTCCCGGATGGGTGTGGCGAAGGCTGGGCTCCTGCTTATGTCGGGCAGAACGATCTTTGACCATGTTCATGGTTGTTTGAGAGAGGTTGTTCAGCCTTGTGTCGTGGTTGGTCATGCGGAGGGGATTGCGCTCAATAAGTATTCTGAGCTTCAAGTCATCCCTGACGAAGTTATCGAACGCGGACCTGTCGGCGCGATGCTTGGGCTGTTCAGGAGTAACATTGCGCAATCCTATCTTGTGGTCGGCTGCGATCAGCCGCTATTGACGGCAGAATTGCTCCGGTTGTTGCTTGAAGTGAAAGATGAACGACCAACTGTGTTCTGCAATGAAGGAGAAAGCTTCACATCGCCTTTGCCGGGGCTCTATCCGGCGAGTTTGCTTCCGATGGTTTTGCAACTCCTGGGGGGACCGCGCGCGTCACTACGCGAATTACTTGAGCTGGGCAAGGCACGTAAAATCGAAATTGATCCCGCTAACTGGTTGCGGCTGCGCAGCGCGAATACGGCTCAAGACGTTGAAGAGATAAACACAATTCTCCGCTCAAGATAGTTTACCCTTGAAATATTAGGAATACTCGTGATTGACGTTTCAGAAAAAAATCGCACGCTTAGATCTGCTGTCGCCGAATCAGTATTGACCGTTTCACAGCCGGTGATTGAACGCATTAAGGCCGGAACCGTTCCGAAAGGCGACCCGCTTGAAGTGGCCCGGGTGGCTGGCATAATGGCAGCTAAACGCACTGCGGATATTATTCCCTTTTGCCATCCCGTTCCAATCGAGTTTATCAAGATTGAACATGAGATTTCGGACGGACGGATCACACTGACAGCGACGGTCAAAGGGATTTATCGCACGGGTATGGAGATGGAAGCGATGACTGCCGCCGCAGTCGCTGCGCTGACCGTGTATGATATGCTTAAGATGCTCGATGACAGTATGGAAATCCTTAGTGTGAGGCTTTTGAACAAGCGCGGAGGAAAATCGGATTTCAAGGACGCCTTTACGACTCCGTTGAAAGCAGCAGTACTCGTGATGTCCGATTCAATTTCCGGCGGAAAGAAGACAGACACTTCGGGATTACTTATAAAAGATCGCCTGATAAGTCACGGGCTCGAGGTGGTTTCGTATGAAGTTATTCCGGATGACAGAGAACTCATTAGCAAGACACTTATCAAGTATTGCGACATCGATCGTGTTGATTTGGTGATGACCACAGGTGGGACGGGGTTCA
The DNA here is from genome assembly GCA_964587105.1 of uncultured Alphaproteobacteria bacterium. Classification (GTDB taxonomy): domain Bacteria; phylum Electryoneota; class RPQS01; order RPQS01; family RPQS01; genus JABWCQ01. The sequence continues at coordinate 3,269 of CAZPKG010000008.1, forward strand.
GTCCGCGTGATACGACTCCGGAGGCCATGCAATCCGTTATCGAGCGGGAAGTGCCGGGAATACCTGAGGCGATACGTTCGTACGGACAAGAGCGCACTCCCTACTCGATGCTCTCGCGTGCTAAAGCGGGATTGCGCGGCAACACTTTGATAGTCAATTTGCCCGGTTCTAAGCGCGGTGTTCAGGAATCACTCGACGCGCTGTTGCCGGGAATGCTGCACGCTTTTCAAATGATGTGGGGCGGCAAACATGAACGGCCCAATTCGCCGGAGAAGTAGAGCGTGATCGATTTTCGTGAAGCGCAAGCTATTGTCAATGAAATGGTCAAACCGTTGTCGGTGGAAGTACTGCCGCTCTCTGCGGCTCGCAACTGCTTTCTTGCCGAGGAGCTGCGTGCGCCGTTTCCGATTCCGCGATTTGATCACAGCGCAGTGGACGGATATGCAGTTCGTTCTGAAGATATCAAGCTTGCGACGAGTGAGAATCAGATTACGCTGTCCGTGATTGATACGGTCAAGACCGGCCACCGCTCGTCCGTGTCACTGAAGCCGGGTTGTGCGATTAGGATTTTTACCGGTGCGATGCTCCCGCAAGGCGCCGACACGGTTGTGATGGTTGAAGATGTGGCGTGCGAAAACGACGTGATTCGAGTTGCAGTGGCACAGAAAGCGAACAAGAATATTCGCCGAACAGGAGAGGAGTTTGTCAAAGATGCGGTTTGTTTGGCAGCTCACACAAAGCTCGGTCCGGCGGCGATTGGGTTAGCGGCGACGCTTGGCGTCGAGCAAGTGCAGGTTTATCGTAAGCCCCGAGTCGCACTTCTGATTACAGGAAGTGAGCTTGTTGCGCCCGGACGACCCATTGAAGAAGGGCAGATTTACGATTCAAATCGTTACGCTTTGACGGCGGCGCTCGGTGAACTTGGTCTTGAAGATATTACAACTCGCACAATTTTAGATGATCAAACGGCGATTCAATTAGAAATTGAAGCTGCGCTCAAGAATGCCGACGTCGTTATTACATCAGGCGGCGCTTCAGTTGGCGACGTGGATTATGTGAAGCCTGCGATTCTGGCGCTCGGAGGAACGATCCACTTTGATAAAGTTGCAATCAAACCGGGCAAGCCTACGGTGTTTTCCACTGTGTTTGGTAAACCTGTATTTGGATTGCCGGGCAACCCTGTTTCCGCGTTAGTAACGTACTTGTTATTCGTAAGACCCGCGCTTTTGAAAATGCTTGGGTGTCTCAGCGAACCAAATTCGTTGCGCACAGCGATGCTCAATGGGACACTTAGCAAACGCTCGTCTCGGACTGAGTTTGCGCGCGCAAGACTAACTTTCGATGGAAGAGATGAGATTGCAACTCCGTGCAGCGGACAGGAATCACACATGCTGGGTGGACTTGTCAGTGCCAACGCGTTCATCATTTTTGAGGGAGAAGCCGGGTCGTTGGCAGATCGAAGCAGAATTCCAATATTACCGATTCAGTGGTCTTGACTCATGATTGAGTCAATTTCTCTCGCTTCGCTCCCACTTCTTTCGCTCGTTTTTTTCGTAGCGGCAATCTACTCTTCGGTCGGACACGGCGGCGCTTCGGGATACCTTGCAGTGCTTGCGTTGTTCGCGCTTCCTGTCGCGCAGTTATCCGGGACAGCCTTGGTATTGAACGTGCTGGTTTCCTCGCTCGCGTTTTGGTCATTCCATCGCGCCGGTCACAAGCTTCCCGCATATTCCTGGATGCTTGTTTTGGCGTCTGTTCCCTTTTCGTTCTTAGGTGGATCGTTAACTATCAAGGATAGTTCCTATAAGCTGTTGCTTGCAATTGCTCTCATGCTTTCGGCGGGAAGACTATTGTTCGCGACACGCAAGAACGTCGTTCAGGATATTAGAAGCCCGCAGCCTCTCGCACTTGCTGCCACCGGATCGTCGATCGGATTTTTGTCCGGTATCGTCGGAGTTGGCGGTGGCATTTTTTTGAGCCCAGTGGCAATTTTCATGCGGTGGGCGACTGTGAAGTCCGCCGCAACGCTGTCCGCGCTGTTTATTTTGACTAACTCACTTTCCGGCATCGCGGGACGAGCGGTGGCACATAAGTTAGTTGTTGAGCCAGCTGTCGGGCTGATCATCGCGGCATTCGTCGGCGGTGTAATAGGTTCGCAATTAGGGTCAAAATACTTCGACGGATTAGTGTTGCGGCGTGTATTGGCTGTTGTGCTGCTCATTGCAGCGTACAAGTTAATCACGCCGTTCTTCGTGCAGTCATAGCTTTCTTGCCTGACACTTGGCAAAACAAAAGGGTTTACCAAAATTGGTAAACCCTTTTGTTTGCAATTTGGTTCTTGAAACCTATGCTGAACTTCAACAACCTTCCTTTTTTTTCTTACCACCGGCGGCCTTTGGCGCAGTGCCGGAAGTAGTCGGAAGTGTGAGTTTTGGTGTCTGTACAGCCACGTCGGATGTTGCTGATTGTGATTGCACACTCCCGCCAAAATACGCGCAAACTGCTTTGACTTTAGCTAATGAGTCTGCCTGAGACGCGAGCGGGTTATCGGGAAATTGTGGAAAGAGAATCGCTGACTTCCACTCTTCCAGACCGCCGAACAAAATATAGGACTTCTTGAATCCACGCGCGGCGAGCAGCATCCATGCTTGAGCGGCATGAATTCCGCCTTCGGAGTAGATGATGACCTTCTCATTGCGCTGAATGTCCGCCGTGACAAGATCCGTTATGCTGATGTTTTCAGCATTGGGAATGTGGTACTCATTATATTCTTCTGGGGTGCGCACGTCGATCAAGCGGTAGTCGGCTTTGCCTTGAATCTGCCAATCGGCTAACTCCTGAACCGTGACATGATCGGATTTGTCTTGCACCATCACGGCCAAATCCTGTATGTTCATAGTCACACGCTCACCCTTGTAAGGATTTCCAAGCAACAGTGCGCCGACGCCAAGGAGAAGTGTTACTGCGGCTGCTTTCTGCGTCCACCTAAGATTTGCAAGCGGATTTTTCATTAACCCTGCTCCGGACGAATGTGCGCCCATTTCTTTTCAGCCCAACCGGCAAACATAAACCCGCCGAGGGCCATTAGTACGACGAGAAAAACGATCAGGCCATATGACAAACCCGTCACTTGCGGGAGCGTGATCGATCCCATCGCGCTGCTGTTGTAGAAGCTCTCGAAGAGTGAAAACGACTCGCCGAAGAAAAATATTCCGGCGACAATTCCCATGAGATAGACTAAACCATCGATCCTTCCGGTTGACGCGGCAACGCATGACGTGCCGGGGCAATAGCCTCCGATGACAAAACCGAAGCCCAAGAGCACGCCGCCAACAATTTGTGGCATCAGAAACGTCGGACTGACATAGACAAGCGCAAGATCGACATAGCCCATCACTGAAAGGTAGTAAAGCCCCAACATCGCTGTCACAATCGCCGTAAACATGACTTTGAATACGGTCAAATCGTAACCATAGAACTGCGCGGCGAGCTTGCGGCCACTTCCAAAACCTGCGCGTTCAAGGAAGAAACCGAAACCAATTCCTGTCGCAAAGGCAACGATGAGACTCGTGTCATCACCAAACATTGCATATTTGAAGAGCGGTGCGCTCATAGCCATTGCCTCCGCATGAAATAGGCGAGCGCATAAGCGCCGCCGAAAACGCACATCATAAATGCCCAACTTCCGACGCTCAATAACGCACCTCCGGTGAGCGCCTGTCCACTTGTGCAGCCGCGCGCGAGTTTCGCTCCGATGCCCATGAGGATTCCGCCGGAAAATGCGAACATCAATCGCTTCGCCGACGAAAAATGCGGTCCTTTCTCAACAGTTTTCTTGACTCTACCTGCAAGAATACCGGACAGAAATCCACCCACAAAAACTCCGAGGACTTCGAATACCAGCCAATCTTTTAGCGGATGCCTGCTGCCGTCTCCGAGATACTCTTGATAGTATGGATTGCTTGCGGCATGATCGGGCGCGATAGCGTGAACTCCCGTGGCAACAAGACTTGTGAAGGCTCCGGATGCTCCAAGACCACGGCCCATCACGACGAACGCGAGCAAAAGCACAAGCCCTAAACCAATTCCCGCAGCGTAGGGATTCCAGTATGGCTGCGGTTTGGCGTGCGCGTGTGTTTCATCCGATCTTCCAATGACGTCATTGGATGAAATTGCGGACATTTTTGTGAACCTCTATTTCAAAAGTTTTGATTTTTCTATTCGCTAACGCAACGAGGCGCTTGAAGCTTCGATCCAATGCGAGGATTGCCCGGCATAAACGATGACGAAACGGAGTACCAGTCCGCCTAACAACACAAGGAGCGGCGGAATCGCAGTATGCTGCACTTTGTGTTGAACTGCAAGAATTTGGATGACAAGCGGAACGATTATCCCAGCACCGACAACGAAAACCCAGAACACCGGTGCGTATGGTCCACCAACGAGTAACATTGCGGCCGTGATATGTGATTGTGAGGTGTTCAGCAGCCCGATAAAGAACAAAGCAATGACAAACAGCTCCACAATGAGAAAACCGTTGTCCGCTTTGGCAAGCAATTCGCGTTCACTTTTGTCCCGCGCGATCATGTGAACCAGAGCCGCAGCAGACGAGGCTCCCGAGACAAGGAAGAGCAACCACAAGATAGAACTGCTCCAGAGCGGTCGTGCTCCGGCGGCGCTTAGCAGCACGCCAGTGTACATGCCTAATAGCCCACCAAGCAGCATGTTCACAATTCCAATTGTTCGCACGACATTGGGATTGTCACGCCATTTTGCAGACAACTCGATTAGTGGTTTGAGGATTCCGTGCCATTTTTGGCTCCATGTTTCCGGCGCGCGCAACAGCAATAGAGCTGATATCGCGGGATAGACGAGAATCAGTATCCAGGCTCCCCACGACATTGGAGAAGATATCTCAAACGTGGTGTATAGCCGCCAAACGTAGGCCTTGTGCTCGAGATCGAGGAAGAGCGCTAACATGCCGAGCGACAAAAGCGCGAGACTAATTGTAGGAACTTGATAACAGGCGCATTGCGTGCGTTCGCGATAGCGGCCGCTGAAGACCAAGTAGCCGGAGATCATCATCATGCCGGCAACCAATCCGCCGAGAAAAAGATAAACCGGTATCTCCCATCCCCAGATATGCAAGAACGGGTCAATTTGCGGATTCAGGCGAGTTGTGGTTAGTTCGTGCATGTGTTATGTCAAGTAGAAGATTTGCGGTTTCGTGCCGGCTTCCGGAAGGATCGAGTGATGTTTACGCGAAGCAAGCAACCGGCTCACGCTGCTGTGCGGGTCTTCAAGATCGCCGAAGTACATGCAATGCGTCGGACAAACAGAAACACAGGCGGGCAATAGTCCTTTTTCAACTCGATGGATACAAAATGTGCATTTGTCGGCATAGCCTTCAGGATTGATGAAGCGTGCGTCGTATGGGCACGAAGCGAGACATGCTTTGCAGCCAATACACTCATTATGAGTCACCAGCACGACTCCGCCAAGGTCATGTACATGGCTTGCTCCGGTCGGACAGCAGTAAACGCAGGGCGGGTTGTCACAATGATTGCAACGTTCGCTGCGTATCTCCATGTTCAAGTCGGGGAATTTGCCGTTGACTTCGGTGACAATCCAGTCACGATTGTAGCCTTCGGGTACGTTGTTCTCCGTTTTGCAGGCAACAACGCAGTCCATGCAGCCGACACATTTCTTTGTATCTATGACCATTGCAAAACGAGCCATGATTATGCCTCGCTTTCGATAGTTACGAAGTTCACATTCATTGCCGTTCCGCCCATTAGCGGGTCGATCGCATACTTTGTGATCAACTGCGAGTCGCTGGCGCCTCGCCCGCGTGCGTACGTCATTCCTTTCGCTGTGTGACCAAACCCGTGCACCATATAGACGCAGTCAGTGCGAATTCGCTCGGTCGCTTTGACTTTGATTGCGTTTGAAGTGACACCATTTTGATTCTTCAGCTTAACACGGTCGCCGCTCTTCAATCCTAAATTGGAGGCAACGTCTGCATTGAGCCAGAGTTCATTTTCATTCATCATGTCCATCAAGACGCGATTGGTCTGCGTGCGGCTGAATGAATGCACGGGCGCGCGACCAAACAACAGGCGGAAATATCCCGGCGGCGGCTCGGCTGGCGGAGTGAATTTCGGCACCGCGTCAAATCCATGCTCCGCGAGTTGCAGACTGTAGAACTCAATTTTCCCCGAAGGTGTTGCAAATTCGGCTGGCACACCTTCATCAAAGTAGTTCGGTTGTTTTGCGCCCAGTAGTATTCCGTTGGCTTTTAGCTCGTCATAGCTGTAACCACCTTTTTCGAGACGGTGGCGGAAGTACTCTTCAATGTCCGCCCAGGGGTAATATTCGCCAAGACCGAGTTTAACTGCAAGCTCTCGAGCAATCCACCAGTTTGGCTTCTGTTCATTCGGCGAGTCCACGACGGGTTGCCGAATGGATATGAACGGATCGCGAAACCATTCGACATTGAGATCGTCAAAGCGTTCGAGATAGGTTGACTCCGGCAATACCACATCGGCCCATCCGGCAATTTCGCTTGGGATAACATCCACAACTACCAACAAGTCGAGATTTTGAATGGCGCGAATCGTCTCCTGCTCATTTGGCAATGCTTGCAGCAGATTCGTTGCGTACACCATCCATCCTTTGATAGGATATGGCTTACCTGTTATCGTGGCTTCGCGGATTCCGTTTGTTATCGTTTCATGCGCGAAAGGATACTTGTGGTCAGGATTGTCAACTTTCCCTTTTTCAGATTTCGGATACGCTGGATAAGGATAGCTTGGCAAATCCATGCTGGCAGGATAATAGAACCCACCTTTCCGTCCCCAGTTTCCCATAAGCGCATTCAGAAGAGCAATTGTTCGACTTCGCTGTGCATCGTCACCGTACCAAGTGGCGTGGCGGCCCGGATGAATCAGCGTGGCAGGACGATGCAGCGCCATCTCACGTGCGCTTTCGCGAATCACTTTCGGGTCAACTCCGGTTAGGGGATAGGCCCATTCCGGAGTGAAGGATTGGATTTCTGCAGCGAATTGTTCAAAACCAAATCCATAGGCGGCAATATATTCCGCGTCATAGAGATGCTCTTTGACAATCACATTCATCCAAGCCAAAAGCAGGGCAATGTCAGTTCCGGGCTTGACGGGAAGATAGTGTTTGGCTTTTGAAGCCGCGACTGAAAAGCGAGGATCGGCGACGATAACTGTCGCTCCGTTTTCAATCGCCTCGGCAAATTCCTGCACTTGTGTGTTGTGCATGTTTTCACCAAGATGCGAGCCAATTAGCACGATGCACTTCGCATTTTTGATATCCGTGCGTTCGGGCGAACTTACGTCTTCACCGAAGGTTAGTCGGAATCCGACATCGCGCGGACCGCGACATTGCGCAAATGATGGGGCCGCGATGTTCGGCGAACCATACGCTTTGAACGTGTGCTTTAGGAAATTTCCACCAATGCCGTGGCTGAACAGCGCCATCGCCTCCGGTCCGTATTGCGTTTTAATCGCGCTCATCTTTTCGGCGATATAACCAAGCGCCTCACCCCAGGTAACTTCCGTCCATTCTTCTTGACCGCGAACACTTTTTCGAATGAGGGGAGAGCGTAAACGATCTGGATCGTAATGTGCGCCGATCCCGCCTGTGCCACGAGGACAGAGCCTTCCTCGACTAAGCGGATCCGCCGGGTTACCTTCGATCTTCCAGAGTGTGCCATCACGAACATGAGCGATGGCACCGCATTTCCAGAAGCAAATATCGCAATATGTGGGAACGGTACGAACGCCTTTGTCATCATTGGCAAGCTCGAATGCATGCGCCGCGCCGGGTACCACTCCAATTGAGCGCGCGGCGGAAGCGGCGGCGAATGACGCGCCGCAAATCTTCAGAAATTTTCTACGAGAAATCGTGTTCATAGGAGAAGGTAGTATTTTCCTACTACAACTCAATTGAGCTGCGGACAGAATCCATCGCGGCCCTCAGTTCAATAAGTGTGTCGAGAAGCTCTTTGCGCTTCGCAGTAGGAAAACGACTGAGCAAGTTCTCGTGCAGTTCTGTCTCAAAGTCATGCAGTTTTGTGGCAACTGAACGCCCGGCGTCGGTCAACTCGAGTTTTCTGACGCGGCGGTCTTGCCCTGCTTCTGTGCGCGAAACCAGACCTTTTTTCGCAAGTCGATCAATTAGTGGCGTCACACGACTGTTGCCAATTCCGAGCCGCGCCGCGATTGCCGATGACGTGGCTACGTTTTCGCACAACAATGCTGCAAGCACTCGACCATCCGCAGAGTGCAACCCAAAAGTCCGACAAATCCGCTCTTCCTTGTCCAGGCAACAGTGCGAAAGCGCACGTGTCAAAGCCGCGAGTTCTTGTGCTTGCTTGGTCGTTTTTCGGTTTGCGATTTTTGTTTCAGATACTTGAATATTCATGGAGTGAAATATATATTAGTAAGTGGCCGTTGTCAAGTGAATTATTTCACGAAGAATTATCTTAATATAAGTTTTTACTTATATTAAGATACCTTTTGTCAACTTCACACAACACCGAATTGGCCTCCTTTGATAATTCGTATGAGGCACGTTCTTACAACTGTTGCTTCTCTATGTGACATTGCTACATTGAGGAATGAACCACATCTTGGCACCAACAATCAACTCATAACCACACTGCCATCAGGTCGCAACTCGTGCTATTAGAGGACCAATTTCGTCGGAGACACACTTACCTTCGCATTGCTGTGACTGATCGCTGCAATTTGAGATGCACATATTGCATGCCGAATGAGAATGCGGAGTGGCGGCAACGCGACGAGATTCTCACATTTGAGGAGATTCTTCGGATCGCTCGACTTCTCGTCGATAATGGAGTCACGAAGATAAGGCTTACCGGCGGTGAACCGCTGGTGCGCTCGAATGTGAAACTGTTGGTGCGCGAGTTAGCGCAGATACGCGGCTTGCAAACTTTAGCGATGACGACTAATGGGACTCTGCTGGCACAATACGCGGCCGAACTTCACTCGAACGGACTTCATAGGCTTAACATCAGTTTGGACTCGCTGCGTGAGGATCGGTTTGAGATAATCACTGGACAACGAAAGTTAGCGAACGTGCTCGCCGGAATAGAAGCGGCGGTTACAGCCGGTTTTGAAAAGATCAAACTCAATGTAGTTTCCATGCGAGGGCAAAATGATGATGAGGTAGATGATTTCATCGAGTTTGCGCGTAGTCGGGAGTTACACATAAGATTTATCGAGTTCATGCCATTCTCCGGAAACCGTTGGGCAAGAGAGCATGTGATTCCGTGGCGTGAGCTACTTGATCGGATTCGCTTGAGGCACGATCTGATTCCGATCAGCAACTCAGATTCAGATGTTGCCAGAGTTTTCTCAATACCGGGACATCGGGGAACTATTGGTTTCATCTCACCACTATCCGATGAATTCTGCTCAGGTTGCAACCGTCTTCGTCTTACTGCGGACGGTTCGATCAAGTCGTGTCTCCTCTACCCCGCTGAAGTCAACTTGCGCAACATGATGCGTGCCGGCGCGACTGACCAAGAACTGTTGCAAGTCATTTCCGGGGCCCTAATGCAAAAACACCTCTCTCATCCTCCCGTTGAGGAACTTGTGCAGCTTGACAATCGCTGTATGAGTGAGATCGGCGGTTAATAATTTTGACGACCAGTAATAGAAATAAAATGTTGCAAGGCACAGTAAATAAGATATCGATTAGTCTGCAAAAGGGTACAAAAAAAAGCAATGTTTCTGAGGCATTGCTAATCGAGAACCACGGACTTGAATCGGACGCACATGCCGGGCCGTGGCACAGGCAGGTGAGCTTGCTCGCGCTTGAAAGCATCAATACGATGCGCGCGATGGGTGCCGTTGCGGACCCGGGCGACTTTGCGGAGAATATTACAACCGAGGGAATTGACTTGCTATTGCTTAAGCCCGGAGATCGAATTGGTGTAGGCGAAGGGGTGCTTGAGATTACTCAAATAGGCAAGGAATGCCATGCTCACTGTGCGATTTGGGCAGCAGTCGGCGACTGCGTCATGCCGCGCGAGGGGGTATTTGCACGCGTCATTCGAGGAGGGGTAGTACGAGAGGGAGATAGTATCAAGACTCAGCCTATTTAGTTACTTCAAAGCGTGCTACTTAGTTATCGGAAAGGCAAAAGGGTTTACCTGAAACGGTAAACCCTTTTGTTATGCGATTGTCACTTCGTTATCGTTCGATGGTTCAGATGCGTTTGGTTTGCTTGAGAAGTTTCTCCATTTCGTCTACGAGTTCGGAGAGCTTTTTCATTGTAGCCTCGACGGGGGCGGGCGAAGACATATCCACTCCGGCGTCCTTCAGCAATTCAAGCGGGTACTTGCTTGAACCACTTGAGAGATAGTTGATGTAGGCGTCCTTCGCGCCCTTCTCGCCTTTTAGAACTTTTTGCGACAAGGCTTGTGATGCGCAGTACGACGTCGCATACTTATATACGTAGAAGTTGCGGTAGAAATGCGGGATTCGTATCCACGTAAAGGCATATTCAGGATCGATTACAACGCTATTGCCGTAGTACGATTCAAGTGTTTCAAGATACATTTGGCCGAGTGCGTCGCCGGTTAGCGGTTCGCCCGCTTCTGATGCGCGATGCATTTTCAACTCGAAATCGGCAAACATGACTTGCGTAATCACGGTGTTGCGAATATTGTCAATATACTGATTGATGAGATAGAGTCGCTTGGCGGGGTCTTTCTCTTTTTTCAACAAGTAATCCATCAGCAGCGCTTCATTGAACGTTGAAGCCACCTCAGCATTGAACAAAGTGTAGCCGGAATAAACATAGGGTTGATACTTGTTGCTATGCCATGTATGCATCGAGTGCCCCATTTCATGCGCTAACGTGAACATATCACTCAAAGTGTTGTTGTAGTTCAGCAGCATGTAGGGATGCGTGAGATAGGTGCCAGAAGAATATGCACCGCTTCGTTTCGCTTGTGTTTCATAAACGTCAATCCAGCGACTATTGAAGCCCACGCTCATTGGATCAACGTAGGCCTTACCGAGGGGAGCCATCGCGGACTCAATGGTCGAAACAGCATTGTCAAACTCCACTTCCTGCCTTGTTTCAGGAATGAGTGGGACGACCATGTCATAGAGATGAATAGAATCCAAGCCCATCGCGCGGCGGCGCAGGTCCACATAACGTTGCAATGTGCCGGTGTTGGCTTTCACCGTTTCAATCAGGTTCAGGTAAACCGTGGTATCAATATTGTCACCGTCAAGCGACGCATGTATGGCAGAATTGTAATGCCGGGACCGCGCGTAGAACAGGTCGCCGTCAAGATTTCCTCCCATCAAAGCGGCGGCTGTGTTCTGGTATTGCTTGTATGAATTTAGCAAACCAATTGAAGCGTCACGACGAACTCGCGCATCCGTGCTCTCGAGCAGCATACGGACGCGACCCTCAGAAAGTTGAATGTCATTTCCGTCAGGGCCCTTTATTGAAGGAAACTTCATGTCGGTTGTGCGCAAGGCCGTGTTCGCTTTTGAATAACCGCTCGACATCTCGCTGGACAACGCCATGATACGTTCTTCTTCGGGACTCAACGTGTGAATACGCGTGCGGAGCGCGTCGTTGATACTCTGTCGATAAACCGCCAGAGCAGGAAGCTCCATGTACCATTGCTCGAATGTGGCATCAGGGATTGATACCAATTCAGGCGTAAACCATGAAGTTGCTTCGCTGAATTTGGAGCCGAGCGAACTAATGCGATCCTTGTAGCCTGTGTACTGCTGAACGCGCGTATCCTGGTCGTATGAAAGGCTGGCGTAAACCGCCACGTTGCCGAATTTCTTACTTATATCCTCGCTGATTTGAAAATAGGCCAGAAGATCGTTGGGAGACTTGCTGATTTTGCCTTCGAAGCTCGCCAAGCTTGGAATAGCGGCTTCGATATTGGCCATTGCAGCTTCCCACTCTTGATCAGTTTTGAAGATATCGGTCAAATCCCATTTGTATTTGTCGGCGATTTCACTACGCTCTTTAAGGTCTTGAGCCTGAAGCGAGTGGCTAAAAAGGCCGACAATCATGCTCACAAATACTATAGTGCCGAGGTGCCGAGGAACTCGGCGAGAAGTCAATATTTTCATGATTGCTCCAACTTAAGTTTCTGAATTGCTGTTTATTAGAATGTGAAAGTAAACCATTTTCGGGAATGTGTTCTCGGTTCTTCCGTCGAGATCGTCGTTGAACTCTGAATTAGAGATTCATCAGATTTGCCAGCAACGCAAATATGTACAGCCCAACCCCGAATGCGGTATGATTCATCAAACTCCGAAGTCTTGCCTGCGATGGTTTTGGAGTCTTGGATGCAGCAATTCCTAATCCGAAACATGGCTGCATGACGAAAAGTGGAGCAACTACTGAAACAATTCCGAAGGTGACCGCTGGAATCACAGTAGGATTTTTGAGCCAACTTTCGCCAACCAGAATCACGAAACCAAGCGCTAAGGAGATGCCTATCATGTAATGCGCGATCCAACCAACAAAACACTCCGCCGGAATGCTCTGTGAAGACGCAATATTCTTATGAACGAACACGCCCTGCGGCATATGCAAGAACCAGCGTCCGACCAAGCAAATGTTGGAAGGGTTTATTTTGAACGCGATTTTGAGAAACTGCGCCCACAGATCAAATGTAAGTGTTGCCCCGACGCCGAGAAAAATCGCTCTGACGAGTGTGAAGTATAAATTATCGATCCTACGCCTGCCTAATCAAACATGATTGTGTCGAGTAACTACTGCATATGGGCATCTTCAGCTTCCTTAATGGTCGGGCGAATGTGTTTCAAGACCATAAACAGTAACAATGCTGCGCCGAGTGATGCAAACACGAGAATCGCGAAAAATTTGCTGTGCGGCATGTCATCCCACCACCCGCCTACGAAACCGCAGAGGTAGTTGCCGATTGCGGTCGCTGCAAACCAGCCGCCCATCAGCAGGCCGCGCATTCTTGCGGGAGCAACTTTGTTGACGAGCGACAGACCCATTGGGGACAAACATAACTCGCCGAGAGTAATGACGGCGTAGGCTGACACCAACCAACTCTCACCAACTCGGCCAGAATCGCCTCCGGCGAGTCCGGCAAATGTCATGATTGTGTAGGCCGCCGCAGTCAGGAGCATTCCGATTCCGATTTTTGCGGCCGTTGACGGTTCCGCGTTTCGCTTGCGCAAAAGCGTCCAAAAGAACACAAGCAACGGTGTGAACAGCAGGACAAACGCAGGATTAATTACTTGAAAGAGTTCAGGCGACCACGTCGTGTCCGTGCAATCGCGCGCCCAGAACGTCAGCGTAAAGCCGTTTTGATGAAATGCCATCCAAAAAACGATGACAACGCCGAAGACGAGCAGGAGCGCGTTTATGCGAGCGCGCTCTTGTTGTGGAGTCAGTGTAATATCGTTTCGGCCCGCAGTCGATACAGACTGCATTGCGGTGACGTCTCCGGCCATGACGTGCTTGCGGAAGACGTTGAAAATCAGAAGCGAGAACATCATACCGACTCCGGCGGCACCAAATGCGTAGTGCCAACCAAACTCATTGCGAAGATAGGACGCGACGATTGGTGCGAAGAATGCGCCGACATTGATGCCCATGTAGAAAATGTTGTAAGCGTCGTCGCGCTTCTCGGGCATATCCCGGTACAAATTTCCGAGCAGGACTGAGATGTTCGGTTTGAATAAACCGTTGCCGATGATCAGGCAGCAGAGTCCCGCAAAGAAAGTCGGCAAGGGTGGAAAAGCGAGCAAAAGGTGACCCGCGCCCATAAAAATTCCGCCGATCACGATAGCCCGACGAAATCCAAGCCAACGATCCGCAAGCAAGCCGCCAATCAGCGGACTGAAATAGACAAGTGCAATGTAGCCGCCATATATCTGCCCAACCGTTTTGGTATCGAACCCCAAACTCTCATTCATGTACAGAGATAAGATTGCCAACATGCAGTAGAAGCTGAACCGCTCCCACATTTCTGTGAAGAAGAGAACAGGAAGCCCGGCGGGATGCTTATGCTTTACCTGTGTGCCAACAGCCGTTGATGTGCTCATAGGGAGATGAGATTTTTCACTTTTGAATGCGACGATTGCTTAAAAGAGAATTGGCTACGCGAAATAGTCGTGGTAGAGAAATCGTTTGATTTTGCGTGTTGACGTCTTTTCAAATTCGCCTTCAAGCAACTTCCATTCGCGGATATTTTGATATGACGGTGTGCTGTGATTGTAGCGCCGGATTACTTCGTCGGAGATTTGTTCAGGCGATTTGTGCGCGACATGGGATTTCAGATACTCTTCATCCAACTTCAGAAGAGCGCAAAGGCGCTCACTCTTGGCGCCCTTGCGAGCGACGCCGAGAACCAGGGCCTCCGCAATCGCTTCCTCGGCTGCGAGTTTGGATTCGATCTCTTCCGGATAGACATTTTTCCCGGCAGAAGTCACAATGACGTTTTTCAGTCGTCCCGTGAGGTGCAAGTAGCCGTCGCGATCAACAAAGCCCGCGTCACCGGTGTGCAGCCATCCATCCTGAAGAACTCGAAGTGTTGCCGCTTCATTTTCAAAGTACCCCAGCATGATGTTGGGTCCGCTTGCACAGACTTCGCCAACGCCATCATGATCCGGGTCTTTGATTCTGAGCGCTATGCCGTTTAGTGGCGGGCCGACAGAGCCGAGTTTGTTCTTCGATGGGGGGTTAACACAGAGGACAGGGCTGCTTTCGGTGAGACCGTAGCCTTGAATCAGCACAAAACCTAAGCTTGCGAAAAACCGGTTCACGGATACCGGCAATGCCGCGCCGCCGGATACCATGAGGCGAACGACATCAAGTCCGGACTTTCTCCTAAGTGGCTTGAATAGCGGGTAACCAAGGTTTAGTCCAAATGAAAGTCCCCCCCGCGCTACTGCTCGGAACGAATGAAAGAACATCCGCTTAATTAGAGAGGACGACTCCACAGCGCGCAACACGCTGTTCATCATGTTCTCAAAAATCTGCGGAACGCCGACCAGTACGGACACTTTGGTGATGCGGATGTCGTCCATTACATCGCGAGACCTGTAGCTTGTTGCAAGAGTTGCACGCGCACCCTTTGCAACCGGGAGTAACATCGTGACGGTACTGGAAAATGTATGATGCAGCGGCAACAGCAAAAGGAAATTGTCCTCGCTTCTGATGTCACAGACCTCGCAACAGGCAAGCACGTTTGACACGATGTTCTCGTGCGAGAGCACGACACCCTTTGAGTGCCCGGTCGTACCTGACGTGAAAATGACAGCAGCGACGTCGGAAGGCCGGTGTTCTATTGAAACACTTTGTTGCGTCTTGATTTCTTCAAATTGATCAAGACGCTTCACCGTGACTTTCTGCTCTTGCTGTGACAGCCGATCAAAACATTGATCGGCAAACTTTTCTGAAGCGAGCAACAAACGCGTCCGTGCTAATTCCACAATATGGAGAATCTCCGGCAACGGCATGATTGCGTCAAGCGGGACTACCACACAACCGGCCTGGACAATCGCGAGATATGTTATCACCCAATCACAGCTATTCTCACTAAGCAAGGCAATCCGCTCGCCTTTCTGAAAACCGGCTTGAAGTAGATAGTTTGCTCGGTTTTCAATCGCCGCAGCCACGTCATTGTAGGTGTACGACGTGACATCCTCACCTTTGCGAAACTGCAAAAACACCTCGTCCCCGCGATTTGTTACGGCCGCATCGAAGAGCGCGGGGATTGTGTTGCGAGCAAGTTTCAAAAGGGTGAAAAAAGTCTGACGGACTATTTTGGGGCGTCCCAGAGATGGCGTTTTGTTTCGGCGACGATGACGCCGCTCAATGCTATCAGAGAGATAAGATTGGGAATGGCCATCATTCCGTTTGTAATGTCAGCGAAGGTCCAGACGGCTTTCAACGACAGCACCGAGCCGATGCCGACGGCGACCACCCAAAGCACACGGTAGGGTATGATAATGCGAGTTCCGAAGAGATACTCGGCGGCTTTCTCTCCATAATATGACCATCCGAGAATCGTGGAGAACACAAATGTCAAGAGCGCAATGGCGAGGATGATCGGACCAAGCACATGCATTTGCCCGAATGCAGCTTTGGTCAATGCGGCGCCATTGAACCCTTCTATCCAGAGTCCTGAATTGACAACAACGAGTCCTGTCATAGCACAGACCACAACCGTGTCCCAGAAAGTTCCGGTTGACGATACGAGGGCTTGGCGAACGGGGTTGGAGGTCTGTGCAGCCGCTGCCACAATCGGTGCGCTGCCCAAACCTGATTCATTTGAAAACAATCCGCGCGCGACACCGTAACGCAACGCCTGTCGCACTCCGGCGCCCAAAAATCCACCGACGGCGGCTTGGCCGGTGAATGCTGAGCTTAATATGAGTCCAACGGTGTCGCCGAGCGTGTCGATCTTCCAGACGAGCAAAATCAAACAGCCCGCAATGTAAAACAGAGCCATAAACGGTACAAGCCATTCGCAAACGCGCGCGATAGATTTGATGCCGCCTAAAATAACCAAAGCCGTGAAAGCCGTCAGGATCAAGCCTGTGAGCCACGGGCTTATGTGATAGGTTTCATGGACCATCGTGGAAATCGAATTGGCCTGAACCATATTTCCAATTCCGAAGGCAGAAATTGCAGTGAACAAGGCAAACAAGACAGCCAACCATTTCTGCTTCATGCCTAATTCAATAGCATACATCGGTCCGCCGATGAATTGACCTTGCGCATTCTTGACACGATATTTAATCGCAAGAACAGCCTCTGCGTACTTCGTGGCAATGCCGAAAACTCCCGTTAGCCACATCCACAGAACGGCACCGGGTCCCCCGGCGGCGACGGCGGTCGCCACGCCGACAATGTTGCCCGTTCCGATGGTTGCCGCCAAAGCGGTTGTGAGCGCGCCAAAATGGCTGATATCTCCTTCGCCATCTCGGTCGCGGCTGAATGACAATTTTATCGCCCGCCACAAATATCGCTGCACGAATCGCAAACGCACCGTCAAAAAGAGATGCGTGCCAACCAACAAAATTAGGAGCGGCGGTCCCCATACAAAGTCCGCGATCTTGCCTAAGAGAAGTTCAATGGATTGCAAGAGATTTTTCTTCCGACGTTATGTGATTGGCGCTTGCACCAGTATCTTACAGTCCGAGGCTTTTCCAGACGGGGTCCCACACGGGCAAAGGAGTAGGCGTCTGCTTTGCAACCTTTTGAAGGTCAGCGGGCAAGTATTTTTTGGGGATAATCACATTGAGGACGTATTCGTTAAACCACTCATCGGACATGGCGAAAAATCCATCGTCTCCTGCATCTTTGCCCCAACTGTTTTGGACGAGCCATTTGCGCGGTTTGCCGTCCACAATGTCCACTCCTTCAAACACCATCGCATGATTACTTGCCTCGCTGCGATAGTCAAGCCGTTCTGCTTTGGTCATATCAAGCTTGACACCGAACAACTCTTCGTAGTTATACAGCCCTTTGACAAGCAGACCCTTCTTGCTATTGGTTTCGTGTCCCATGTCGCAACCAAACCATATACGATTGCTGTCAAGCAGGGCCTTCAGCACAAGGCTCTTCATCAAATCGGCTTCAATGTTGACAAATGTGACTTCAGACTTGTCCGCCATTGAACGCGAAGTAGCAATTGAGTAGTTTTGACCAAATGGATGAATGGGATAGCTTGCGAGGGAAACATACTCTGTCAGATCGACGCCGATGACTTCCGTGTAGAACTTCTGAGGAGTGAATGTGACAGGAGCGCTGACTTTTCCCGTGCTGTCGGCAGTTCGCCATTCAAATTCCGCGGGCGGCATACCATAATTTATCACGAGCACGCGCATCACGTCTTTTAACATCTGGAGCTTTTCTTGACGAAGATCATCTTCACTCTTACCGGCTTTTGCGTTCGCGCGCAAAGTCGCGGCGTCGCGGCGCAACAGCGCAGTCAGAATATACGTCATGCGGCCAGTATTGGCGCTACTGCGAGTTTCACCCATAAATTTCTTGGGAACCACACCATACTTCTCGACAATGTTGACCACGTAGCCCCAGTAGCCACCGTCGCCGATCGGTTCTTCCAACTGCTTGACCAGTTCTCGATCCTGAATGTCGCGGTCTCTGGTATCGATAACATACTCGAGGAATACGTTGCTCTTTTCAAGCAAATCCCAGAAGGCAAGGTAGCTCTGCGACAGCTCAAACTCGTCGAGGTCACACTTCTTGATGACAGTCGGGCGCAACAAGTTCAGTCCGGCGAACATCCAACAGCGGCCCGAACTTTCTTGATCTGTTACGTCCTCGGAAGGTAGTTTGAAAGAATAAATGTCATCGCTTTGCGCGACGATCTCGCGGTTTAGCGCCAGATCTTTGATATCATTATTTGTCACGGCATTCATCGCGGCGCGTGTCGGGGCGTCCATTTCGATAGAGTTCAGGAGTTCTTTGACCTGAGTTTGCGACAGGCCTTTGGACGGCTCGGCGGCGAAAATGTTCGTCGTGCAAGCAATAAGGACAATTGAGAGGATAGTTGAAAAGCGGTTCAAGACTTCTCCTTTGAAGTAAGGCGGGGTGTTACGGCTGTTGAAATTCGGCCGAAGGTAGGGCGAAGGTGTTAGGAAGTTTCAATCTTGGTGGCACGCCACCGAGGCAATGACAAACGTTGGATCAGGCGGGACTTATCGAGGAAGTCGGACGGATGCTACTCTGACACAAAGAGGTTCCTTTTCAACAGGAAATCTGACAACACGCCCAGCTTTCATAATATACTACTCTTAGGTGACATTCAACATGAAATTCGGTGGTGAAGTGAATTTTACCGGGTTCCGACAAGAGCAGAAAAGGCTAACCTGTTAGGCAAGCCTTCGTGCTGTGAATGAGTAGCGCTATGTAAAAATGGGAAGCCCCTTCAAAGCGCTGTTTCTATATTTTTTATTTACAGTATTTTAACTTTGATCCGGGATTGGGCTTTGGTCCAGCCTTGCAATTTAGGGTGAGATTTGCCCTGTTGAAACAGCCGTGACCTTACTCTCTTGCTGAACTCAGTCGATACCTCCGGCTGCTACTTTCTCGTATTCCGCCCAAACCTCTTCTCTATGGAGCCGCAGACAGAATCGCAGACGGAATCGACAACGGGATCGGTGACGTGGTAGATTCTGTTCTGCTTGTCGGTGCGGGACTCGACCAATGCGGCGGCCTTCAAGATTGCAAGGTGTTTGGACACATTGGCTTGACTGCAGCCGAGTTCCTCGACGAGTTCAGTTACCGAGTACTCGCGTTGGCGCAAATGGTAGAGAATCCTTAGGCGAACGGGGTCGCCCATTGCCTTCAGCATCGTGGCAATTTGCGAAACCGTTTCCAATGTGGGGAAGGCGGATTTGGAGCTTGCGGCCATAGTGATTTCTTTAGAGGGCGACTTCAATTGGCCAATATACGCACGAAACATGACAATTGCACTCGCGACTGTAGTCTTTCAGAATTTCGGTAATTTTAACCCGCAATTCAGTTTCGACAACAGACATCAAGATCACGGACGTCTTCGGGTGCACTGCGCTGCCCATCCGAACGCCGCTCGTGCCGACGCCGTGCGCGCCGGCAATTTCCGTGAAACCGTGGACACCTTGCTTGGTCAGGAGAAGCTCAACTTCTTCCTGCAGCTCAG
Source organism: uncultured Alphaproteobacteria bacterium (assembly GCA_964587105.1). Taxonomy (GTDB): domain Bacteria; phylum Electryoneota; class RPQS01; order RPQS01; family RPQS01; genus JABWCQ01. Next base: position 23,004 of record CAZPKG010000008.1, read on the forward strand.
CTTTTGCGAACACAACGAGCATTTCCATATCACACCTTAGGCCTTGAGGCCAAGTTTACGAAACACTGAGATTGCCGGACACCATTTGCTGAATGCCGATTGCATCAGATTCAACGCGACAAAAGCGGTTAGGAGCAGCCACCATTGACTGACCCACATTGTTAACGCAATGCTCAGGAGAATCATAATCCCCGCAAGCAAGCGAACGGCTTCATCTACACGCATCGAATACTCCTTTTATGTTGATTTACTGTTCTTCCGAGTCCATGAGCGCTTCCGTGCCCGCGTATTTCAAGTAGATATAGTAGAGCAGCGGAATTATCACAAGAGTCAGAGCCGTTGAGGCGATGACGCCGAAAATCAAAGAAACTGCAAGCCCTTGAAAGATCGGATCAAGGTAGATGACGCTCGCTCCTACTACCAACGCCAGCGCCGTTAGTGTAATCGGTCTAAATCGCACGGCGCCCGCCTTTAGCACGGCGTCTTCGAGTGATTCTCCCGCGCGAATCTCCTGATTGATAAAATCCACTAACAAGATTGAATTTCGAACCACAATTCCTGAGAGCGCAATGAAACCGATCATAGACGTTGCGGTAAAGAAAGTTCCCAAAATTGCGTGGCCGGGAAGGATTCCGATCAGAGTCAACGGAATCGGCGCCATGATTATCAGCGGAGTAATGAACGATCCGAACCACCCGACGACTAAAACATAAATCAGCAGAACGACAATGCCGAACGCCGCGCCCATATCTCGGAAGACTTCGTATGTAATGTGCCATTCGCCGTCCCATTTGAGCGCATACTCTTGACTGTTTTCCGGCATGTGTGTGGACATCACGGCAAGTTCAACACCGCTCGGGGTTGTGACGTTTTTCAACCTTTCGTTCATGTTCAAGATTCCGTAAACAGGCGACTCCTCTGAGCCTGCCACTTCACCGATAACGTAGGTTACGGGCTGCAAGTTTTTATGATAGATGAAGGATTCGCGCCGACGTTCATCGTTGCGCACGAGTTCGCCCAACGGCACAAGCTGTCCGCGCGAGCCGTGCAGCTTCAAATTGTTAAGCTCGTCGATTCGCGAGCGTTGCACTCGATCCAATTGCAGCACAAGCGGCACATCGCTGCGATCTTGTTCGACATGCAGTAATCCGGCCTCCGCACCATTCAATGCGACTCGTAACGTGCGCGTAATCTGCTCGGGCGTTATTCCAGCTGCAGACGCCTTTTCTTGATCAACCACGAGTTCGGAGAGTGGAGCTTGATCTTCAACCAGCCAATCGACGTCAACCACGCCTTCAGTTTCGGTGAATATCTGCTTCACTTGCGACGCAACCTGCTTGCGGCCTTCGCGATCCGGACCATAGATTTCGGCAACCATCGTCGAGAGCACCGGCGGACCGGGTGGAACTTCCGTCACCTTTAGATTAACACCATGCTTGAGTGCGATCGGCAACAGCTTCGTGCGAACTGCTTTTGCAATGTCATGACTCTTATCATCGCGCAAGTGCTTGTTAACGAGATTTACTTGAATGTCAGCAACATTAGTCCCGGAACGCATAAAGTAGTAGCGGACCAGACCATTAAAATTGAACGGGGCGGATGTCCCGACGTACACTTGATAGTCAGTCACCTCTGGCATTGCTGCAAATAGTTGCGCAAGCTCTCGAGCGGCGGCGTTTGTGCGCTCCAGTGAGAAGTCTTCAGGTGCGTCAATAACAACTTGAAGTTCGCTTTTATTGTCGTATGGCATCATCTTGACGACTACCCAGCGAAGCGGAAAGAGTGCCATTGATACAAGCAGCACGGCGACAATTCCGCCGATGATGAGAATCTGTTTCTTGGGACTCACCAAGAGCGGCTGCATGATGCGGGAATAGAAGAGTTGAAGTTTGCTCTCCTCCTGCGTTTCGTCGAAATGATGATGTGTTGAATCTACCGCTTTTGATCCACCGAAGAGGCGATACGTCAGCCACGGCGAGACAACGAATGCAACCAACAGCGAGAAGAACATTGCGGCTGAGGCATTAACCGGAATTGGCCGCATGTACGGGCCCATCAAACCGGATACGAATGCCAACGGCAAGAGCGCGCCGATCACCGTGAGCGTCGCCAAAATGGTTGGGTTGCCCACTTCGTCCGTGCCGAACACTGTGGCATGTTTGGCGTTCGTCCAGCGCAATTGATAGTGTCGATGAATATTCTCCACGACAACAATTGCATCATCGACCAAGATACCGATCGAGAAAATCAAGGCAAAAAGTGTTACTCGATTGAGCGTGTAGCCAAAGAAATAGCTGGCCGCAAGCGTAAGCGCTAACGTGACCGGAACTGCGACCAGCACAACAACTGCCTCTCGGCGTCCCAGCATTAGGAGCATTAAGAACACGACTGACAATGTGGCCAAGCCGACGTGAAAGATCAGTTCGTTTGATTTTTCCTGCGCCGTGAATCCGTAGTCGCGCGTCTTGGTGACCGTTATGTCAGACGGAATCAGCGTGGCTTTGAGCGACTGAATACGCGCATCCAGTTCATTTGCCAGCTCAATTGCATTTGTGCCGGGCTTCTTTGAAATTGCGAGCGTGATCGCGGCGGCGTCAATTCCTGAAACGGGAATGCTCTTCTCAGTTGCCGCTGGGCCGCTGCCCATCCACACATATTGTGACGGCTCTTCGGGGCCGTCTTCTATATTTGCAACATCACGGAGATAGACCGGCTTGTTGTTGTAAGTTGCGACGACAAGGCTGCGCACTTCATCCACATTCCTAATGAAGCCGCCCACTTGAACTTCTGTTGTGCGATTGTCGGAGGTCATTTGACCTGCGGGAAGCTTCCAGTTCGTGCTGGAGATGGCTCCATACGCCTGCATGAGAGATACTTCGTAAGCCGAGAGTTTATCGCGATCAAACGTCACGCGAACAACCCGGCGCTGGCCGCCGATTAGCCAAGCTTGCGCGACACGAGGATGCTGCACTATTTCCGAACGTATTTCATCGGCGACGCGCTTCAGATCGGTCGGCGATGCAGTGGTACTCCAGAATGTGTAGGCAATGGCGGGAACGTCGTCAATTGTGCGCGGCTTGACTATCGGTGCAGTGGCTCCATCCGGGAGCTTATCTTGGAACGCGGCAAGCTTTGCATGAATTCGCGTTACCGCTTGATCGGGGTCTGTGCCAACGTAGAACCGGACGATAATCATGCCGCCGGAGGGTTGAGATGTGGAATAAATGTACTCGACATTCTCAATTTCATACAGCACTTTTTCAAGAGGACTGATTACTCTGCGCTCGACTTCCTGCGCCGATGCGCCGGGCAAACCAATCGTGACGTCCACCATTGGAACCTTGATTTGCGGTTCTTCTTCGCGCGGAGTGACAACAAGCGCAAGCACTCCGATCAGCAGCGAAGCGACGACGAGGAGCGGAGTCAGTTTTGATTCAAGAAACATGGCGGCAAGACGACCGGATGCCCCGATCTTGCGCCGTGCGAGCTTTTCGCGTTTTGCTTCGCGTTTCAGCGCCGCCATCTCATCGCGAATCTGTTCGGGACTGCGATCGCTCATCCATTCTTCCTTTCAATTCGCGTTCCTTCGGCAATTGCGCCAACACGGTTCAGCACAACCGCTTCACCTGCTGCAAGACCAGACAGCACTTCAATATCTTCACCGCGCACGCGGCCAACAGTGACGGCTCGCGTTCTTGCAATTGCCGCAGAATCCACAACAGTCACTAATTGAAGCCCACCGATCGAGTAAAGAGCGTTGCGCGGAACAAGGATTGTCCGCATGAGTTCGCCGGGGATTTCAGCAGTCACTGTGAATCCTGCAGCAAGCGAGTCTGCGTCATTCAATCTTGCCTTCACGCTAATCGAGTGCGTCGTAGGATCAGCCGACGGAGCAATTTCGGTAATTGTTGCAGTTATTTCGCGGTCGGCGCCGTCAAGTTTGCAGTTGATTGGAGTTCCAAGCGCCAGACGTGCTGCGTCCGCGGATCGCACTGTGAAGCTCAAGTCGAGTCCTTGCTTTGTTTGCACTCGGATCAGAGGTCTACCCGGCGCAACAAGATCACCTACATTTACAAACTTCTCGACAACCACGCCGTCGAACGGCGCGCGGATCGTGCTTTCATCTGAGACGGCCGCAGCGGCATTCACCGCACCATGCCCTTGCTCAACGGCGCCAGCCGCAGTATTGTGCTGCATGACCGCCATGTCGAGTTCGAGTTGTGAGCAAGCCTGAGCTTCATAGAGAGCTTGAAATCTCCTGAGGTTTGTAGCCGCGAGAGCTTCCGCGGCCTTTGCTTGCGCCAGTGCGCCTTGTGCTTGTGCGAGCATACCGCTGTTCATGCGCTCGTCAATTTCGAGCAGCACGTCGCCTTTGCGCACGCGATCTCCAAGGCCGACGCGCTCTCGAACAACAGGCCCCATTGCGCGACTTGACAGCACGGCGTCATCTTGCGCTTGAATAGTCCCGCGCACTGAGATGATGTTCGGCAAATCGCTTGCCACTACCATGTGAGTGGTTGCCGGCAAGGCTGAATCGACAGCAGAAGCAAGCTTAGCGTCGTGCGTGCAACCTGATAGTGCGTATGCGAATGCAATTGATGCGAGAAAGAAGAGACGTATTTTCATGGCTTTTCATCCATTAGAGATTGACCTGTGACAAAGCTTATTTGGTATGCGGCGAGCAGTCTGTCATAGCGTGCCGTAAGCTCGCGTACTTCGAGTTCGCGCAAAGCGGTTTGCGCATCGAGTAAGTCTGTCATTTGGGCGACGCCTTGCGCATAGCGAGCTTCAGTCACGCGCAGATTTTCGCGTCCGGATTTCAGTGCGGCGAGCGCGGCGGAGTGTCTGAGTTCCGCCGCTGAGCGCTCAGCTAATGCCTGTCTGACTTCAAGCTCAACGCCTTCTTCAAACCGACGGACGTCGTGTTGGCCGGCTTGCGCGTCGAGAGTGGCTTTTTTCCATGCATTGCGATCCGTGCCCCCATGAAAAAGATTTAGTTTCGCTTGTCCCATGATTGCCCATGATGCGCCGTGATCGCCAAAGAGCTGGTGATCGTACCAATCATAGTGCGCCGTAACTCCGATCTGTGGCAGAAATGTTGATCGTGCAACAGTTATCTCGGCTCGACCTGCTGCGAGTTTACTCCGCGCGGCTTGCAAGTCTGGGCGTTGTTCATGGGCCAACTGGACAGCGCTTGCTGGATCGACGCCGCGTTCGATGATGCTGTCTTGATCGGCTAACAGCACGACTTCATCTTGTGGACGCCCGCGCTGGAAATTCAGCGCGGCTTGCGCGAGTTTCTCCTGCTCTTCCGCACGTGCGGCGTACTCTCGAATTTCGGCCACGAACACCTCGGCTCGCAGAATGTCCGACGGCGCCAACATGCCCTGATTGTAATACTCTTGAGCACGCTTTTGATGCATCTCAGCAGTTGCCAGAGAACGCTGCATTAGATCGCGGTATTCGCGTGCTTTGTTCAAATTCAGCCAGGCGGTTACGGCGTCCAGTGCAACGGCTTCGCGTGTGCGACTCATGTCAAAGTCGGCGGCGCGGGCCATTTGGCTTGCTTGAAGCGTCCGCGCGTGCAGCATTCCACCTGTGAACACGGGTAGAGTCCCCTCCACTCGCGTCATATATGTATTGAGCAGATCGGGGTTATTCGGATCGTTGGCAGGATTACCGAACTCCGCCATGCTGAACCGCTCTTGATTCATTTGAAACGCGAATGCTTCCGCAGGATTGCCGGTTCGGACAAACGACTCAGAGAGATCTATTGACGGCAGTCGAAATCCGCGCGCTTGGCGAGCTTGAGCATGAGCGGCTTGCGAACGAGCTTCGGCGGCCTTCAACAGCGGATGATTTGCCTGCGCGTCTTGCATAGCCTGACGTGCGGTAAGCGGTTCCTGTGCCCACAAAAATATGGGGAGAAGCAGGGCCGGCAAGAAAATTCTGGTTGGGGTCATTTTCATAATATGGTCATATAACGATATAGTAATATAATAAACGATGATGTTGATTACAAGTTCCCGCAGTCACTTGTTATTTCTTGAAATATTGTTTTTTATAGTCTTACAAAATTGATAACGATATGGAGAGGCATAGGCTACTATAATCCGGACAATTGCTGCAGGGATACTCGACCGACGATTGTGAACCAAATCGCTCTATAAGGACTCGATTGCTGCCACGATTGCGTAGTGATCGCAATCACTTATACATCAAAAAAGGCATACCGTTTCTGATATGCCTTTTAGTAAACGAGAATCCACTAAAATCACTTATTATGCGAGTTGACTTCGCGCCGACGTCTCATCGGGTTTCGGCAGTTTGATCTAAACAAACGCCTTCACAATTTCGCGATGCAGGCTGTCGAGATCGCCGTATGCCCTGTTAATCTCGTCTATTTTTTCCTGGAGTTTTCGCATAAGTTGTTGTCTCTCAAGTCCATTCCTGAATATCAATAGCAGGTCACTGTTGTCCCACGGTTTTTCAATATACTGGAACAATCCAACCTCGTTTATCGCTTTGATCGCATTCTCCTTGTCCGCATAACCGGTCAGAAGAATGCGCGGAATGTCCGGTCTCAACTGCCGTACCTTGGCAAGGAACGTTATTCCGTCCATTTCCGGCATTAGATAATCGGAAACAACCAAACTTATATCCTCAGATGACGCGATAAAATCCAGCGCCTGAATCGCTGATTTGAACGGAACGCAAGTATAATCCGTTTCGAGTTCAATCAACGAGCGAATACTGATCAACACCATTTCTTCGTCGTCCACGAGAACAATAGTCTGTGGATGATTCATTTCTGACATACCTACTCCGTTATTCAACTTTTTCTCTTAACGTACGCAGCCGGTTTACCCTACTAAATTGCGAAGCTTTGTGGCAAGGACTTTCAATACACCTTCCGTGATCTTTGAGTGGTCGGAAAGCAAATCTAAGAAGTCTTCCTTGTCTATTCGCAGCAATCTGCTCTCCTCCGATGACGTTGCGGTAACGATTCGGACTTCGTTATCGAAGAGCGCCCACGTTCCAAACACGTCCCTTGATTTCGCGACCATGACGTCGTGACCGCCGCGATGCAAACGAATGCTCCCGTCAAGAACAAGGTACATGGAGTCGGAGACGTCTCCTTCAGAATAGATAACTTGTCCCGGTTCTGCCACCACTTCGTCTGCAATCATGGCGATGTAGGCAAGATCTTCGAGTGGGATTTTGGCAAACACGTCAACATCCTGCAGGAAGATTACCTTTTCAACGGTTGTCAGCATGGCTCATTTCTCACACAACAGTTGTTGACTTTCCAGTGCGTCTCAGACGCAATGCAGTTTCACGAACGACCGGGTTCTCATGTGACTCAAATTTCGTGTGATCTCGGCTTTCGGTATCTGGCTCTTTGAACCAAAGCAAAAATAATGCTGCCGTTTGCAGCCAGTGATCGTCTCCGTCAAGCAATACATTTAGTCCAGCCGACTCGGACGTAATTTTGAGTTCAAAGAGGCTTGCACCGAACTCCACGAGTTCTTGCCGACGCGAACATTCCGCAATTGGAATAAGCGCCGATTTCATCCCCGGCTTCAGCACAAGCTCTAAGAGTTCTATTGCGTTCGCTCGCTGTTCAGGCGCATCGCTGGTTACTCCAAGATATGCATGATACATATCTTTGGCCGAGTGTTTCAAACCAAGCAGCCGGAAAATTCGTTCCAAGCAATCCGCTACTTTCTCCTTCAAAGCGCGTATCAAAAGTCTGCGGGCAACGTCTTCCTGATTGTGCAGTTCCGTCGTGAGACCGAGTACGAGTTTATCCTCGACGCAGCTCAGGATGCTCACCAGTTCATAGTAGCTTCGGGTTTCCATCCAGATCGCTTGATCGAGTTTTTTCGGCCTGATCTTGAGGCTGGTATCGCGGACTCGCATTCTATTTAGCGCACGGATTACCTCATAGCGAAGCTTGACATTTTCCAGACCCAAACTTTCGGACAAAAGATTGAAGCACTTCTGCGTTCCAATCATGGACAACACTCTGGGCAGCTCGAATCGAATCCTGTAGCTAATTTCTGGATCACACAACATAGCCGCCAACCTCTCCGCAAGTGGTTCGCCATACTCCGAAAGCGCTTCTCGAGCGCATTTCCTGCGATGTTTGCTTTCAAGCTGCGTAAGCAAGATATCCACAAGCCGCTCATTACGAATCCTCCCGGCGCTTAGAGCGGCGTGCGATGCAACCTCGTGGGACTCAGAAATCAGCAGGATTTCAACGGCACGACTGAACTCTTCGTGCGGCGCAATGCTTAGCGCTTCAGACATGGCCCGTCCAATTTCCAGCGAATGCGTTCCATTTTCGATCTGAACTCGAAACTCATTGTAGATTCTTCTCAAGTCAACTGAGGATCGAAACTCGTTATCTGCCACCCATTCTTTCGCTGCGGCTACGATTGCTGCCGCCCTTATCCGTTCATCAGGACTCGCCACAAAACCATTTACGGTCTCCAGTTTTCTATTAGAACGGCGAATAAGGTATCTTGTTGCAGCGACGCGGACTTCCGGCTGCTCGTGAACGGCGTGCCTGCCGGCCTGTTCTGAAAGGTCAACGGTTGGAATCGTCCGAGCAATTCTGTAGACGCTGCGAAGCACGCCGCCCGAAGAGTTATCCGCCAGTCGGTTCAAATGCGAAGCAAGCCTTTTGTCGCCCATATTTTCAAGATAGCCAAGCGCCATCAGGAGTTGCCTGTCATTCTTGCTCTCTAAAAGCTCGAACAAATGATCAGCGCGCATGGTGGAATAGATCTCGTATGAAATATCCTCCGGCTGGATCGTACGCTTACTAATTGCTTGCCGGAATGCATTCATGTAATCCACTCTTGCGAATGCAATAAGAACAAGCCAAACAACTGACAACGTCAGAATGACCGCGCTGAGATTGCGGACATCGGCGATATCAAAGAACAACAACACGAGAATGATTGCGCCTGCAAGTCCCGTTGAAAGGTTGTCGATCGCAACGTCGATTAATGCTTTTACCCGATTCTTGAGTCTCATTGGAACGGGTAACCCCAGCAATTCAAGCCCGGCTTTGTGCAGCGATTGTTTCAGCCCGCCCTCGCCAACCTTGAGTGCGGAAGCCGCCCATAATGTCGGGAAGAAAATGACTGCGCTCGCGCCTGCGATAATGGTTACCGGCAAGAACATCAGCGCATTGCTCACGCCAAAGGACTTAAGAATGCGGCTCGTTGCGAGAATCTGAATGAAGAATGATGCGATACTCAAGTTCGACATCCAGAAACCGAAAAAGGCAGTCATCTCATCAGAATCATTGATATTCTCTGCCGCCAGCACGCTGAATTGGTAATCAATGAGCGTGCCGACAACGACTCCAATACCAACAATGACCGCGAGGTAAATGACAAGTCTTGATTGCAGAAGCAGCGTCCAGGGACTTGATTCCACCTGTAATGATTTTTGACGCTCCTGACGTCTCAGCCGCTCGCCATATGTTGCACGGGCGCTGTGTTTCCAAATAACATATTGCAAGACGAGACATATTGCCAGAAACGCATAACAAAAGTGCAGCATTCCAGTCGTGTGAAACGTCGATGCGAGCGCAGAAGTCAGATAGCCGCCAAGAATTCCGCCGGCAATTGCCCCGGAACCAATCACGCTAAACAATCGCTTTGCTTCCCGCGCGTTGAACACATAATTCGCTAAGAGCCAAAATTGCGTCGTGGTAATCAGTCCGTAAATGGTTACCCAAACGTAGAATGCGTAGATAAACCATTCGGCCTGATACTTAATCGACAAGAGGAACCAAATTAGCAACAATGAAACAATCGACGCGATCGTTGTTCCTGCAATCAACCGATTCAGCCGAATGTGTTTGGACGCTCTATTGTAGAGTACAACGAATAATGGAGTGACACACGCGATCAGCAGAAAAACGTAGGGCAGCGTTTCAGGGCCTTCGTGCGTCAAAAATAGGGACGTCCTGACTGGTTTTACAATCGTCAATGATGCGATCACCAGAAAACTGTATGCGAACATGATCGCCGTCCGAGTTTCTTCACCCGGGCGAACATCAAACAGCTTTCTAATAAAGGTTATCACGGAGGATGCGTTATCTATTGCTTACTTTGCCGTCAATTGTTCGAAGCGTCGACCTGCGTAACGAACGGCACCCAGCCAGACGACAACCAGTGCAATCGTCAGCAAGGACAGGTATCTAATGCTGTCGAACTCCACAAATAAAGAAGTCACAATTAAGCTCACTCCAACTGCAATCGCCTTTGCAAATCGCTGCACAAACATATCGATGAATGCTTTGGCCTTATATTTCTCGTCTTTAGAGGTCGGGACATATAAAGTCTCTTTTGATGACTGATTGATCGAATAGCTGAAGCCATTATCGACGGTATTCAGAGAGCTTCCAACCAATAGAATTGGAAACACAAGAAAGCCTGCGGAACCAACCAATATCGATACGGGAAGCACCATGAGAGCTACGGTCAAGCCAAACCTTGTCATGACAAAGCTTGTCAGGAACAGCTGAACAAACATTGAGATCCAATTGGTTATTGCAAACACCATTGAAAACTGCCGACCAATCTCATCTCCGTCCAAATAGTGCGAAATTGTAGAGGTGAACTGAAAGTCAAGTAACGTGGATACGATTTCATAAAGCCCAACGACGCACGCAATTGCCAAAAGGTACTTAGATGTGAAGACTAACTGCGCACCTTCGATCGCGGGGTTCCCTTGCTTCAGCTTGCCGTCGGCAGTGACAAGCGAATCTATTTTATCTCGCTTTGAAATATTGCGTCCAGCCGACATCGCAATCACGCTGATGGCGATGGCGATGGCGAAGCAGACCCACAGCCAATCAACTCTATCCATTTCGTCAATCCAAACGCGAACGACGCTTGTTCCGAACACGCCGCCAACAACGCCTCCCAAGCCAATCAAGCCGTAGAGCCGTTTCGCCTCGGAAGGAGTCACACTGTCATTCAAAAACACAAAGAACGTCGCGACCATCAATGTGCTGAACAGATCACCGAAAAGATAGAACGTCCATACGGTCAAATCCGCCGGATTGCCGATGAGCGGAATATAGAGTGCATATCCTGCCAGAAAAAATGCGCAGAAACAATAAGTCAATTGCTCCCGACGGAAATGCCGGCTAAGCCATGTAAAGGCGATAACCGCAACAATCGCCACAAGCATGTTCAAGACTTTTGCAATAAGCTCCGCCTGTGACGCAGACATATGCCAAAAGAACAAAGTGAAGCCGGATGAGTCGTAGAACTGAATGAACAGCGATTTCTTGATCGGTTTAAGAATCCAAAAGCTTGTGATGACGAGAAAGAAATAGCTGAACATGAGCAGCGCGAGTGGAAGTTCGTGCCGCCGGATATCAAGTACTGCCTTGAAAGGATTGGGCATTTGATGTTCAGTCTAAGACTTGCGTTCTATACCGACAATTGCGAGAGCATCAGCAACCTGCTCAAGATATACGAAGACCGAGTGACTCCATTTGCCGTCACGGGCGACTTGGAACTCTACGCCAATCTGGTCGCCGGCTTCTGAAATAACTTTTAGCGACATATTGTCAACAAATGTTGTGTCTCCAAGATTCTGCCAGTCTTCGACTCGCTGTCCGTTCACGCGAATTCTGTATCGGTAGGTTGAATTGGCCGAGCTTTCAAATCCACCTAATACTCCGAGGTCGCAGAATTGAAGTCCGTGCTCTGTCATTTCAAAGCGATCGAGTGGGGCAAGCCTGTTGAACCAGTACCGGCAGACAATCTCTCTGCGCTCCATCAAAATGCGAACAAGATAATCTTCGGCGGCTTTGTCATTGTAGTTTGCAGACTGAACAGCGGCACGTATTTGTGGCTCCGTGAACGATGCCACGATTTTTGCGCCCCAATAGGCGTCACGCGGGGTATAATACTCAAAGGCCCGAGTTGGGAAGATGAACTTGAAACTCTTGGGATGAAAGTTAGCTGAACTGAACCGCCCGATTTCAGGATAAATGACGGGTTCCTGATAGTCTCGCGGACGGCGCACCAGACCAAGCTCGAGCGTCTTGTTCAACATGTGAACCGGATCCATATATGGTTCTGAACCGCGATCAGCAGGTTTCGCTCCACCCGGATGACTTCCGAGTGCAGCACCAAAGTCTATCAAGTAGTGGCGCACGTAGTTGACGCCGTCGTCTTGAGTGTATCCATCCAAAAAATTGCTGATATTCGTGTCATAGTGACCAAGCCAAGCGAAAATAACGCGCATCCCGCGTAATTCCCGCCTGTGTTCATGTGGAACAATATCGTTGGGATCGTCTGACCGCGTTCCTTTCAATTGAAACGGGCCGATCGGTTTGCCGTCAATGTATTTGCTGGCCATCCCTTGAATCTTCCCATCTCCGGTAAGCTCGACTTTGGCAAGTATGTCGGCCAAGTCGTGCTCATTCATCGTGCGTTTCACACCGTCCTGTCCGGTATACTTGACTCCCTCGCCGATCTTCAGGATTGCGGGATCAAAAGTCACCAGATAGTTTTCCGGGACATTGTACCCAGCGGCATACAATAGCTTTGTTACGATTACGTCGGTTGTGCTGTTCAAGCCATTGTTACCCGGCGGATCGAGTTTGATGACATACGAGTCGCCGCGCGAGTCTCGTATCGTAAAACCCGGTGTGACTCCGACGGTTTTTGCGCGAATGATCGTCCAACCCTGTGTTTGATCAGGACCATCCACTGTGTTCGGTCCGCGGAATACCTCTTCTGGACTTAGCGGAAAGGTAGAATTGCGATTCGTAAACCAACTTGAATTTGCCACTTCGTCAAAAGCGTCTGCGTTCAAGGCTTCTTTGGGCGCCCCCACGGCCTTGCGAATCCAACGACTGAAGTCAAGAGCGTCCGCGCCAGGTTGAACCATTTGCCTTTGAAATCCATCCCACAAAATATGAGTTTCTAAATTCTCGGGACACACAGGTACATGCTCGCGATCATCAGGCAAATCCTGCGGAGGTACAAAGCGATGCGAGCTTGAGCAGCCTGTGAGGCTAAGCCAAAGACAAACGAAAATTGCACTCATCATATAGTTGGCACGTCTGTTCGTCATGGCGTATTCAATGAGAAATAAAACCGGACGCTCTCATCGCTGAACGCAATTTCAGTTTTCGCGATCAAGTTTGTTGTGTTGTAGAACCGGAATCCTCCACCATAGCCGATTTGCCAATCTGACAACTTTGTATCCTCAAAAATATCGTGCGTGACTTGACCGCCATCCACAAACACGACGGCATCGACAATTTTCGCCCAGGGAATCCAGACCGGATAGCGATACTCAGCTGTGGCGATGACGTAGTCGTTGTCTCTGAATCTGCCGCGAGTGAATCCGCGAACTGTTCCATAACTTCCGACTTCCGCCAAGTGGTAAAACGGAGTCGCTGAACCTTCAAGCGCCTGCGTCATCTCGCTCGCGCCGCGTAGCGCAAGTATCCTGTCATTGAATAGATGAATATGCTGGGTAAAGTCGATTCCGGTCTTCCAGAAGCTCAAGTTATCATTGTGGATGTCGTTGTAGAACTGTGCGGCAACTTTGCCAATCCGTCCCTTAGTCGGGTGACCCGGATCGTTCGTATCATTATAATGCAGCGATAATTCCGTCCCCTGAAACCGGTTCTTGTCTTTCAAACCGGGAAGGACAGTATCAGAGTATGCTTCTGAAATTGTCGGTTCAATACCATTTCGCCCGTCAAAAATGCTGGTGTTGCTGATTCCTGCGCTCAGGTTGGCGCGAATGTGCTTGCTGAGTCGCTTATGTAATGTCACTTCAAGGAGAACGTCCTCCTCTGAATATGAAACTTTGTTCTCAGACTGCGATTCTGATCCAATGCCGTAGAAGGCCTCGCCGGTGAGCGAGCGGTAGCGAAGGGAGTAGTCAGAAGTATAACCTGATCCCAACTCAACCTTTGACCATTCAATCGAGTAGAGTTGGCGGCTGTCTAACCATGATGAGGCTGTGGTGACAAGTTCGGCTCGTTGGGCAAGGCAATTCAGTTTCGTATATCTTAGACCTGCACCTGTTCTGGGAGCATATACCGGCGTGAAGCCCGCGCCGCCCACAACGCTAACGACTTTATGCACGACTCCCGTTTCCACAAGATAGACACCCGCGTAGCCAAGCCCCAAGATTGTGTATCGCACCGGAGCATAGGCTAACTGTCCCGGGAATGAGACTATTCGTTCGATCGTTGTATTCGCTGGAATGCGTTTCGGTCGAGCCTGAATCGAGTCAGGGGAGCCCTGATCTGCTGCAGCTATTTGCACTACGCAGACAAAAAGCACAATTGCAAGTAGTCGAAAGCGTGTTCGGCAACTCATTTCAGCAATTCTGTTGCTTCGCGTCTGCAACTGCTTCGCCCTGATCAATTGGGATGAATATCGTGAATGTCGTCCCCTTATTAACTTCACTTGTGACTGAAATGACTCCTCCGTGAGCTTGCACGATGGACTTGACAATGAACAAACCAAGTCCGGTGCCAACTCCTACTTGCTTTGTCGTGAATCCGGGTTCGAAAATCTTGTCCAGCAATTCTGGAGGGATCCCCTTGCCGGTGTCAGCAAAATCTATCCGGATGCAGCTATTTGTGACACCTGTCGTAATCGTAATCTCGCCGCCATTCTCCATAGCCTGCCGAGAATTAACCAGTAGATTCAGGAATACTTGATTTAGCTGGCCCGGGTAGCACAGAATCGAGGGGATTTCGCCAAACTGCTTTGTCACTCGAATCTTATGCTTGATTTCGTGCTCGATGAGCGTGAGTGTGTCCTCTATGCCTTCATTGATATTTGCCACAGTGCGCTCAGCTTCGTCAATTCTCGCAAAGCTACGTAATCTGCGTACGATAGCTGTAACACGCAGTGCGCCGTTTGCGATGACCCGATTTGCATCATCGATGATTGTTAGAGTTGCCGCGACATTGGGATCATTGAGAATAGTGTTATCCGCACCATTGCAGGTCAAACTGCACTTGAGTTTGTCGAGAGCTTTGACTAACGTCGCGTGCATACTTCCAACTGCGCCGATGGGTGAGTTTATTTCGTGCGCAACGCCTGCCACTAACATTCCGATTGTCGCCATCTTCTCAGAATGGATTAGTTGCGCCTGAGTTTGATGAAGCTGCTCTTTGGCTGCCTCAAGTTCAGCCCTGAGCCGGCTAAGCTCGTCGTTTTCGGCGTTGCTATTTGCTGTGTCCATGATATTTTGTTCAAGGGACGGTTTGGGTGGTAAGTAAGCGAGCGGTGCTAGAATATTGGACAAATCAGTCGTAATATTCGCTCACTCTTCGCTTGCCCTCTGCTTTACATTAACCTGCAAAATACGAAGATTTGGTGAAATTTTCTCGGTTCTGCTAACCAATACTTATGATAATAAGGAGGATACAATTTCGCTGGCGCTGCATAAATGCCCGCACATCCTTTTAAGAATCTCAGAAGATCAGTATTTATACCACGATAAAGGATCGTGCTCTGAGGCTCGGATTCTGATATACTATTGAATTTATGCAAAATCAAGTGTAAATAGTGTTGATAGACAGTTATGTTTCCAGTTTCGTACCAACTACTCCAGATTTGTGAACCTTCGCGCAACCATAGGCATTGGGCTTCAGCTCTTACTTGTCGTACTAACTGCCCAGGCACAGGGGCGTGACTCAAAATGGAATTTGACAGATGCGACGATCTCGCGGTCGACAAGCATTTCTCGCATCGATACCGTAGCGACGACAAACAGAATTTACGGCAGCCGCCTGTTCGGCAAATCGGCGTTTTCTCGTAACATTTTGAGAGACATGAAGTTCGTTGGTCGGACGGGGGTTTCGGACGCTGTCTGGGTGTACTCCTCACCTGTTCGTGTGAAGCCCAAGGCGCTGAAGTACCTTGCCGGTGTCGTTGCGATCGGAGCCGGAATCTACTTCCTTGACGATGAGATCAGTGCCGGGTTGCATCGCAACAAGGATTACTGGCTCATCGAGCCCTTTCATGAGGCGGGCGAGTTCCTTGAGCCGGTCGGAAGACAAGGGACGATGAACAAGTATATTCTCGGTACCGCTGCGGTTTCTTACCTTGTTGGATTTGAGTGGTTGTCCCGAATGAGCGCTGAGATTCTCGAAAGCTATTTGATCGCCGGGCCGCCAAAGGTCATTGTCAACAAAGTGACTGGACGTCCCCGACCGATTGAAGGGTACGGTTCAATCCACTGGGATTTCTTTGAACCGGGACAGTCTTTTTTCTCCGGCCATTCATCACATGCGTTCCAAATCGCACGCATAATGGACGAGAACATTCATTTTTTGCCAATAGATATTTTACTTTACATGAGTGCGGCATCAATCGCTATTCAGCGCATTGACTCGCGTTGGCATTGGGCCTCTGACGTGTGGGTCGGAGGAGCTTATGGCTACGCGGTTGCCGACGCCCTTGCAGGCCGCCATCGCTTGAAATGGATGAGCGTTCGTCCGTTCGGCGGCGGGCGAGATGGCGCATCCGGATTGTGGTTTTCTTTTCGACTCTGAACTTACCTCCAACTAATCGCACTATGGCGACGTCGAAGTTTACAATTTTGTCAGCGTTTCAAGCAATGGTCGGAAAGCGATCATTCGTCTTGTTGTCAACGCTCTTTGTGTTGTCCGCTGGTCAATCCGAGCAGATGGTGATTGCACAAATGCAGAACCTGTATGTCAGCGGTTTTGCAAGTCAGGGATTCGTGACCACCTCGGCCAATCAACTACTGGTTGATAGATCATCAAAGGGCAGTTTTGAGTACAACGAAGTTGGTACGACGGTCCAAGCGAACCCGACGGATCGGCTGCGAGTGGGAATCCAGTTCTTGGCGCGCGATCTCGGCTTGGAAGGCAACAATCAAGTCTATATTGATTGGGCAGGCGGTGACTATCAGTGGCGCGATTTCTTAGGAGTGCGGGTCGGGAAGATCAAACTTCCATTAGGCTTCTACAATCAAGGACGCGATATTGACATGCTGCGAACCTGCGTGTTGCTGCCGCAGAGCGTGTACAATGAGGGTCTCCGCGATTTCGTCCTCGCGCATGAGGGAATGAGCCTGTACGGCAACGTGCCGCTGCGCAAGTCCGGCTACTTCGACTATGAACTGTGGTGTGGAACGCTCAACATTCCGAATCCCAAGAACGGGTTCTGGGGCGGCAGCTTCGGTTTAGGTGGGGTCAATTCCGCCTATCCGATTGCTCTTGAAATCGCAAACGAATATGGTGCCGATTCCTCTTCTGTATCTGTGGAATACCTTGGTTCATCGGATGAAAAAGTCCTCTTTCCGGTTGTATATGGTGGCGCATTCACATGGTCGCCACCGGTCCCCGGTTTACGGCTCGGAACAACGATTATCGTCGGCGAATTTGAGCTATCAAACAATTGGCAATATGCGGTTTCGCTGATTGATTCCAATGGAAATCCGCGCGATTTTACCCGGCAATTTCACTACAGCGATGAATTCGACATTGACCAGATATTCACATTCTCCGGAGAGTATGTTTGGCGCTGCCTTACAGCCGCAGCGGAGTTAAGTTCAAACGTAATGAAAGAAGGGAACTCCAGTACAAACCGGGAAGAAGGCTACTACGGCATGTTGAACTGCCGCACCAATAAGTGGCTTACATGCGGCGCGTATTACGGCGTATATTATCCTCGAGCCAATGATCGTTGGGGTAAGTTCGCAATTGAACAAGGGTTCCCGGACTACGCTGGTTGGGAGAAAGATCTCGTACTCAGCACACGAATTGACGTCAATTCCAACATGATGGTGAAGGCGGAGTATCATTACATTGACGGCGTGGCGCTTCGCGAAGGTCAAATGATCTATGATGAAGCACGAACAAATTCACTGGATCGCTTTTGGCATGCGCTGCTCCTGAAAACCACGGTCCACTTCTAATGCGTTACTTACGGATATTTGCCTTTGTGGCGCTAATTCTTTTCTTGCATGCCGTCGGTTGGGCGGCGGATACATTCGTATTTGTAAACAAGAGCGTACCGGACAAATCATTGGAGCGTGAATCCATTGAACGGATCTATCTCGGCAAAAAGTCACAATGGTCGGACGGGACTCGAATTGTTCCCGTGGTCTTGAAGTCGGGCGCGACACACACGGCATTTGTGCGGAAATTTCTTGACCGGGACGCATCACAATTCTCGACCTATTGGAAGCAAGCTGTGTTTACAGGTCGCGGCGTTCCGCCTAAGTCTTTCGACTCGGAAGCGGAGTTGGTTGAATTTGTCAGTGTCACGCCGGGCGCGATTGGTTATGCCTCTTTCATGCCGTCGTCCAAACCTGTCAGCCGGATTGCCGTAAAATGAGCGGGTAAGCGTCTAATCCACTCCACATCCCTATTATGAGATTTACTCACAAGATCATGTCTATGCCGTTGCTTGCTGCAATGGCATTTGTCGTTATTTACGGCATTTCATATTTTCAAGCCGAACGGAACGCAGAGTTGGCCGATAGAATCGAACTAAAAGCCTTTCCTGCCGTGCGGCTGAGTCACGATCTTGAACTTCTGACTCTCAGGATTCGGCACATTTTCCAGACCGCAATCGTATTGGAAGACGCCGACATGCTGTTTGAAGCGGATGACCTTCGTGCGCGTCAAGAATCGTTGCAGGATTCCCTGCGGAGATTACTGCCCGAACATGCCGCTCTGCTCCTTGAATCTGACGATGCATTCAAGTCATACTATGACCTTGCACGTGCGCTGACGCTTCAACTAATTGCAACCGAGTTGGATGAGGAACTCTTTCCAAAAGTCGAGGACATGAACCGACGCTATGAGAAGTTGGCTGCGCTGCAAGAGGAACTCGCGTCGCGGCTCTCCGGCGGCATGAACCTCGCTTTTCTGGAGGCGAGAGATTCCAGAGCAAGCTCACGAGTTCACATGCGTCTCGCGATCGTCTTCTGCTTGGCCATGCTGGTTTTGATTACACTTGGACTAATCAGTTCAGTGTTGAGGCCATTGCGCAGAATCACGGCCGTAACGGAATCCATCGCGCACGGGAAGCTTGACGCTGTATTAGATTACCAATCGCACGATGAACTCGGTCGACTTGCAGACAGCGTCAGAAGGATGCAGCAAGCTCTGATCGCGGACATTTCCGAACGAGAAAGAGTCGGAGCCGCTCTGCGAGCAAGTGAAGAGCGCTACAGGGGAATCTTTGAGCACGCAACGGCAGGAATAATTCGTTCGTCACCTGAAGGCAAGGTGATCACCGCGAATATGGCGCTTGTGAATATGCTGGGATATGATTCTGACGATCAGGCGCGCTCTGCCGTCACGGATATCGGCGCGCAGGTGTACCGCGATCCGAAAGAGCGCGAATTTGTCATGGCAACTCTCGCGCAACATGGCCAACTCACAGGAGAATTTGTTTTTCGCCGACGCGATGGATCTGAGTTCTATGTCGCGATGAGCCTATGGGCCGAACGAGGAGAAGATGGTTCGGTCACGGCAATTGAAGGTATTGTCACGGACATTTCTGACCGCAAGGCCACGGAGCTTGCATTGAAGAAGGCGATGTCCGATCTTGAGTGTTCTTACGCATTACTTGAGAATACCAATGAGGACTTGAGCAATGCCAATCTTGAACTTCGTCTGACACAAGCGCAGCTTGTTCAATCAGAGAAGATGGCGTCGATGGGCCGATTCGTAGCCGGAATGTCGCATGAATTCAATAATCCGATATCCGCCGTTCAGAGTTCAAGTATGAATATTCGCTCCTGCGTTGCGAAACTTGACAAAGCTGTCAAGGAGTTGCCTGATTCACCACAGTCATCGGAGATTCAGAAGTTGTTGTCTTTGCTTTTGCAGAGCGAGAAGGTCGTTACCGAGGGTTCACACCGCGTCGCCGGAATTGTGGCGAAGATGAAGAGTTTCGTAAAGCTCGACGAAGCCGATCGGCAGTTGTTTGATTTCAACAATTGCATTGAGGATACACTCGCGGTCTTTGAGCATGAACGCAAGCCCGATATTGAGATCATCAAGGACTGCGGTGAACTGCCGCGAATCCTCTGTTACCCGGCCAAACTGAATCAGATGTTGTTGCAGTTGTTGAGCAATGCAAATCAAGCAATTTCCGCAAATGGCGTAATCCGGATTCACACTTTCGCTAAGCCCGGCGAAATTGTCGTTGAAGTAAGCGACAACGGAGTTGGGATTCCGCAAGACAAACTACCACGCATATTCGATCCGGGCTATACAACTTGGGGCGTCGGCGTGGGGGTTGGCTTAGGTCTGTCTATTGTACATCAAATCGTCCAAGAGCATGGCGGGAGCATCGAAGTCAAATCTGACGTCAACATTGGCACAACTTTCAGAGTAACATTGCCGCTTGAATAAATGATGCTCAAGCCATTATCGAGCTAACTCAGCGCTCAGTGTCATTGGTGCGTAAAGAAGAATGAATGAGTTACCGCATGTTTGGAATTAAGAATCTTGCCGGGTACATCAAGAAACGTTGATCGCCACTTCCCATTGAAACGAAAGGCAAGCAAAAAGGGTTTACCATTTCTGGTAAACCCTTGTTTTTTAGCGGGGCCGACGGGACTCGAACCCGCGACCTCCGGCGTGACATGCCTGGCATGTATCTGCTGTTAAATCATTGATTTAGCTTGCGCGTGGAATCAAATGACACTAGGTGAACACTGATTGGTCAGCGCTGGCGACGCCAAGCAGAATCAAGTGACGGCCGCGCATGGGACCACGGGTCGGAATCGAACGACTCTGGGCGAGCCACAAGACACGAACACGCCTTAAGAAGGTACGATAATGACTCTCTTGTACCAAATGCTCTGACAATGCGATTCGGAACTTGATACTCCGGTATTCTGCAACGGCGGGGTTTGAAAAAGCAGTCTACTTTCTGACAGTTTAACTAACAGAAAAAGAAGCAGCCCTTTAACCGGGGCTGTATGGCATCGAACTGTCGACCTAGGTCTAATATTTAGTCTCTTATGGCAACGCGATCTAGCACATTTTAACAAACGGGTCGGCCGCTTTCATGCGAGTGACGACCAGTTTTATGATCTGTTTTACTGGCTAACAGATCCGAAATATGACTTCGAAAGCACGTCGGTACACTGGTTTCGCACTCGGATTCATCGGGAGGATTTGCTTTGCAGGATATCTAGCTCGCGCAATAGCCTCCCGCATGTTACCTTGATCCACCCGCTTCTCTAATCTTCAACATGGCGGAATCTCCGCGGGCCGGAACACGAGCGAGAGATAATAGCACTGAGGTCTATTGCACGGACTTCAACAGACTTCAGGTCTATGAACTATCTTAGGCGTCTACCACTCGAGCATCTCATGTTTGAATTTACTCATTGCGGCTTGGTCTCTGTTCCATCTGGAACTCGAGCACTCCGCCGCTTAGTATGTCTTGATGGCGAAGCGTATTGTTAGTCAAGGGTTCTCCGTTAAACGTCACTAACCGAACGTACTTATTCTCTTCTGTGAGATTGCGTGCGTTCACCCGAAACTCCTTGCCTTCGCATTTGATCATAGCGGACTTCAATAGCGGCGTTCCAATCTGGTAAGTCTGATCCGAGGGATTTACTGGATAGAAGCCCATCGCACTCAGCACATACCAAGCTGACATCTGACCGCAATCTTCATTGCCGCAGAGTCCATCAGCTTTGTCCGTGTAGAAATCTCGCATGATCTGACGAACTCGCCGTTGCGTTTGCTCAGGCCGATCCGCATAGTTGTAGAGATAGGCGATGTGGTGGCTCGGTTCGTTCCCGTGAGCATAAAGCCCAATCAAACCCGACACATCGGCGGTCGCGCCAAGTCCCTCCAAATCCGAACTGTGCTCAAAAAGCGAATCGAGCTTCCCGACAAACTGACTATTCCCCCCATGAAGGGCAATAAGACCAGGAACGTCTTGTGGAACATACCAACTGTATTGCCATGCATTGCCCTCCGTATATTGAGGCTGCTTCTCCGTTCCAAACCGCGGATCAAATAGACTGACCCAACTTCCTTCCGAATTGCGGCCCCGCATAAAGCCGGTTTGCATGTCAAACAAGTTCTTATAATATGCAGAGCGCGCATGAAATTGCCCGGCCACCTTGCTATCTCCGATCTTCTCGGCCACTTGCGCAATACACCAATCATCAAAGGCGTACTCAAGTGTCTTCGAAACCGATTCACGCTCCTTGTCCGACGGAATATACCCGAACGGTGAAATCGGTCGCAGTGACACTGTCTGATCATAGTCCCCGATATTGACTCTTGTCGAGGTCGCCAGCGAGACGGCTTCGACTGGGATATCCACCGTCGTGAGTCCTGCTCTTTGGGAATTGACCGAAACCTTGAGCGACGGTCTTCCCTCTAGTTCCACACGTATTTCACATTCGGGCAGGGGATTCAAGGACTCGATCTGCACTCCGAGGATTTGATAGAGCTTGCCAGCGGAATCGGCAAGCGCGTACTCCTGTGTAATCGTTAGCGTGTCACGGCTAGCATGCTGAAAGGTCATATACCAATCTGAGCTGTTGCCATTCTCGCCTATGACGCGCAACGTCAGCGGCTCACCGGGCGTGAGAAGTTTCTTTGGAACCTTGAGAAATGCTTCTCCAAAGAAATCGTCAAATACATCCAAGTAGGTAGGCAGAAACGTGAGTGCAACGCCGTTTTCGCCTGTGCGCGTCCAAAATCTCTCTGTCGTGTCAATCCCCGCATTGAAGGATAGCCAATAGTCACCGTTACCATATAAATCGAAGCGATGGCCCCCGCGGAATGTGCACAGACCCGAAAGCCACATAAAGGTAACCGTATCCGTAAGCGTCTCCGGAACCGGATCAGTTTGCCACTCAATTTGCATTGTCCCGTCAGTCGCTCGCACCAAGAGCGCGTCTTTTGCGTAAGGATAGGAGGAGTTATAGTGAATCACTTCTCCATTGAGACTTTTGGCATAACCGCGGACAATTGGTACGTGTTTTGTTGCCGATCGCAACAGAGAGTCGGGTACCTCGAACACGCCAAGACGCAATTCGGCTAACTTCTCTTTAACTGGCTTCGGCTCCACCAAATTGTAAAACTGCAAACCGCGCTCACTCTGATACGCGCTCTTCTTCATCGCCTCCAGCGCTTGGTTGTAATCAAAGCCGGAGAAACCCTTCAATATTGCGTCCGCAATCACGGGAACCGAGTGGTATCCGATCATGCACCACGTCTCACATCCTTGAAGGTTCCAGACCGGAAGTAAACCGCTCTCGCGCTCAAAAGCCAACATCGAATTAACCATGTCAGGTACTCGTTCCGGTTGCACGATAGTGTACAGCGGGTGAGCTGCGCGGTAAGTGTCCCACAGAGAAAATGTGCAATAGTTTTCAAAGTCACGACTCTGATGAATCTTTCCATCGCCACCGCGATACGAGCCATCGGTATCGCAATAGAGCGTTGGCGCTAGAAAACTGTGGTAGAGAGCCGTGTAAAAGGTCCGCTGGTCAGCCACATTCATAGCCTCGGCAACGACCTTTTCGAGTTCTCTCTCCCATGTCTCTAGAGCGGCTTCTCGATAGCGATTAAAGTCCCAGTTAGGAGCTTCGGCCTCAAGGTTCTTCCGCGCACCCTCCACCGACACCGCCGAAATGCCAACTTTGATAAGTAACGGCGCCTTCGACTGCGCAAAACCCATTGTCGCGCGAACCGTCTGACCATTCAATGCAATCATACTTTCGCCCAACCGTGCGCCGTTGAACGACAATATCGGATCTGAAAACTCGGCAACAAAATATACCCATTGATCTCGTGACCAGCCCGCCGAACGCCGCATGCCCCATACTCGCGTTGAGCTCTCTACCTGAAGCGAGCAGGCAAGTGGTGAATCCTGATTGCCAAAGCCGAGATCTATCAAGAGAAGTCGCGCGCCATCATTCGGATACGTGTAACGGTGTATACCGGTTCTCTCCGTAGCGCTCAGCTCCACCTCAATATCCGAATCAAGAAGTCGTACCGAGTAGAATCCAGGTTCCGCCTTTTCCTGCTCGTGCGAGAAGCTGGATCGACGGCTGGAATCTGCAGGACTAGAAAACGGCAGGAAAAGTATGTCCCCAAGATCAGCACAACCGGTTCCGCTGAGGTGGAGATGAGAAAATCCGACAATGAATGTATCGGAGTAGTGATAGCCGGAACACCAATCCCAACCGCGATTGTTCGTTTCTGGGCTAAGTTGCACCATGCCGAACGGCATCGTCGCACCTGGGTACGTGTGCCCGTGGCCGTCCGTTCCGATCATCGGATCAACAAAGGAAGTTGGCGAGGTCGCAGCGAAGGCAAAGGACTGTGCAATTAGAAGCCACAGAGTGAGCCAAAAAATCTTCATCCTTTTACCTCTCCAGAAACCGGTGCACTCTCAACAGCAATTTCCTGACCATTTGGATGCAGTGACCCCTTCACTGCGTAATAGATGATGTATAGGTAACAAATCGCCGGCAAGAGAAATGCACGGTGAATTCCTATGCCATCCGCCAGTGCGCCCTGCAGAACAGGAATTACCGCGCCGCCGACAATGGCCATTACAAGCACCGATGAACCCTGGCTAGTGAGTCGCCCCAACCCCTCAATCCCGAGGGTGAAGATAATCGGGAACATAACCGAGTTGAAGAAACCAACCGCGAGAATTGTCCACATCGCGACGTGACCGGACACAAAGACGGTCGTGAATACCAAGAGTGATGCACATGTTGCCGCAATTGCCAGCACCAACCGTGGCTTCAGTTTCTGCAGAAGCACTGAGCCAATAAATCGCCCCACCATCGCACTGCCCCAATAGTAAGAGACAAAACCCGCTGCAGTCGCTTCCACCAGTCCCGCAATCTCTTCTTGCCCAAAGAAGTTCACCAGAAAACTCCCGATCGAAACTTCCGCCCCCACATAGAGAAAGATTCCCAAAGCGGCCAATCGTAAGTGACGGTATCTTAGCGCGTCACTCAGTCGAACGTGCTTGGAGTCAGCGTCTTCCACAATCGGTATCTTGGGTAACTTCACAAGCCCCATGATCACCGCGAGGAAAAAGAGCGCGCCCGCCAAAAGAAGATATGGCATCTGCACCGACGCGGCCTTCTCCAGTTTGGCTACGACCTGCTCGGTCTCAGGAAGCAACGCAAGTTGTTCGGCCGATAGCGTGGTTCCGAGAATCAGCAACCCGCCGACATAGGGAGCCGTTGTGTGCCCGAGCGAATTCACAGCCTGCGCAAGATTCAAACGACTCGATGCGGTCTCGGGGTCCCCAAGTACAGCTGCATAGGGATTCGCTGCAACCTGCAGAACAGTGATTCCCGTTGCCAACACAAAAAGTGCCGTTAGAAACAGTGCGTAAGAGGGGCCGCCGGCGGCCGGATAGAACAACAACGCTCCACAACCCGCAACTCCCAAACCAATCACTACTCCGCGCTGGTATCCAACGTGTGCTATCAACTTCCCTGCTGGAAGTGCCATCAAAAAGTACGCCGCGAAAAACGTGAATTGGATGAACATCACTTTCGTGTAGTTCAGGTCAAACACAGGCTTGAGATGCGGAACAAGAACATCGTTCAAGCATGTCAGAAATCCCCACATGAAGAACAATATTGTGATTATCGCGAAAGCCGATCTGTAGTTGGGGCGATTCATGACTGGACGTCCTTAATGAACCCGAATTCTTTTCTAATGCAGTGGCCCGGTGAGAACAATCATTTCGAATCTGCAAAACTTTTGTCAAGCTCGTTCCATGCCATTGCTGCGGAACCTAATACTGCGATGTTTCCCTCTCGAAGTCCCGATGGCAGCAGTCGTACCTTACCCTTGAAGATGTTCAACATCTGTCGCTCCATGCTGCGCCGAGTCGGTTCAAAGATGAGAGCGCCTGCGTTGGCCAAGCCGCCAAACAGGAAGATCGCTTCAGGGCTCGTGTGCGCGACCGCGTCAGCAAGCTTCAGACCCAGTATCTCACCGGTTATCTCGAATACCTCAAGTGCAAGGGCATCACCGTTCTCTGCCGCGTGCGCGATGTACTCAGCTGTAAGTTGTGCCGAGTTGATGTTGCGCAATACCGAAGCCCGCTCATCTCTCCTGACTAGCTCTTCGGCCGTGCGGCAAACTCCGGTCGCGGATGTGTAGGTCTCTAGACAGCCCCTGCGCCCGCAGTTGCATTCGCGCCCGTTGGGATCAAAGATCGTGTGACCAATTTCCCCCGCAAACCCGTCGTGCCCGTAAACAATGTCCCCGTTTACCACGATTCCACTTCCCACACCCGTTCCCAAAGTCATCACAATGAGGTCCTTCATTCCACGCGCCGAACCAAATAGCATTTCTCCAATGGCCGCCGCGTTGGCATCATTGGTAAGAAATGACGGTAATTGTAAACGCTCGCAAAACATAGCCGCAAGCGGTACGATGCCCTGCCACTGAAGGTTCGGTGCATACTCGATCGTACCCCTGTAGAAATTTCCATTCGGAGCGCCTATCCCGATGCCATCCAACTTAAACTGCGGCCGCAATGAAAGAATACTGCTTAGCTGAACCGCTATCGCCTGAACAAAGTCATTCGCTTCGGGATAGTCGCGCGTCGCGACTCGCCCTTCAGCAATACACTTGCCTGAGCGGTCCACAATTCCAAACGCGGTGTTCGTTCCACCAATGTCAATTCCGGCAACGACCGTAGTCATGCTGCCTTCTTATCTGTGTCATGCGGGAATGATTCATTAATTAGAGGTTTGGTCAGTTGCCTGCCCCAATTTTCTATACCAGTCGCAGAACTACACCGGATTAGACGCCAATCACTTGTCGCCTAACTTGCCCTGCGGTTTGACCGTAAGGTAAGCAAATCCTTACGCTAAGGCCAGGCACGTCGTAGGGACCAGAAACGTCCGTGCCATTCATACCAAAGCCATGCAGTAATAATCCGTCCGTGGACTACTGCCTTATGAATCGGAGAATTCGATTCTTGTACCAGTCTTTGCCCATGACCCACGGAATGTCTGTGTGGTTGGCACGGTGAACGAGTTCGAGTTCCTTGGGCGTTGGGGCGTTGTCATAGACAACCATGCCATTTGACGACCACGGGATGAAATCGTCCGCGTCCCCATGAATGAGCAGGAGTGCAGAACTAATGCTGCGAACACGCTCGGCGTTGTTCAGATCATCGTCGATCACGAAACCCCCGGGAATGTCGAGCGGAAGCGAGTTCTGCAGGAGTGCCTCTGCGCTCGCAAATGGCGCTTCTGCGATTATGCAATGAGGATCCACTGACCTTGCGGCAAGATCGATGGACACGACATTTCCCAGTGAAAACCCGTAAAGCACAAGATGACTACTGCCCACGCCCAAGGAATCCTGAACAAAGCTCAGGGCCGCGCGGCCATCAGCATATAGACCCGATGCCGTCGGTTCTCCGTCACTCATCCCGAAGCCGCGATAGTCAAAGACCAGGCATCGCAATCCCATTTCATAGAACAGTTCGACCCGGTTCCAATACTCCTCAATGCTCTTCTTGTTTCCATGGCAATAGAGCACCGTTAGACCTAAGTCCAGAGATTCGGCCGGAGTAACGTAGAATCCGTAGAGCGTATTGCCCTCGGATTCAAATGTCACCATGCGGCGATTCGTTTCAGGAATGACGGCCGTCGAAAGTTCGTAATGGTCAAGCTGCTCTTGATTGTAAAGAAAGGAGTCCAGGGAACAAGACGCGGCTAATAGTCCGAGCAGCAGAACGTACATACGACTCATCTGTCACCCCCCTTCGAGGATTGCAGGTCAAGCGTCATCCCGAACTGTAGTGATAGCGCTCCGCGATTCGAGATTCCGTGATACTCCACCGGATTCCAGCGATTGTCTCGGTCAAGAGCCAGCCACTGCAATTCCACAAAATACTGAAAATCGCCCCTGCGGAACGAAGTTCCGAACATTGCAGAAGGGATAAAGCGAGGTGCCTTGCTCAATTGGAGTGTGTGGCGCACGGCGGCATACGGTATCCAACATCGGCCCAGCCTGCAGGCTACGGATGTCGTAAATTCCGGGTAAGCTCTTGTTGCGCTGAAGTCAGAAAACACCAGAACATCGGCTCCGATTGCAGGTACGCACTTTCCCGGCTCTTTGATCGGGAAATAGACGATGCCCGGAGCGACTCCCAAGAATTTGAATGCGGACGCTGTGGCGTGGAAGTCGAGGAAGACCTCTGCCCTATCGGACAAGCCATACGTGGTGCCAACAATTCCATACGGAATCGGAACGGTCCGGCCAAAGGCGTCAACCAGTGGGCCTCCAAGCGAAGTGCTCAGTTGCACGTTGTTTCGTCCCACCGGGATGTTTCGCATCTGTGCTCCACACCCGACGGCAAGTCCCGTGGGAGAATCAACAGGTAAATAGTGCGACGGATCTCCATGGTTTGAGCGCCTCATATCGCCCTACGAATGAAACCTTGGCTGTACGCATTCGGAGCGGAATGGCGATCGCAGAATCAACTTCATCAATAGAATCTTGTCGACCTCTTAGTTTGCCTGATTACAAGGCTTTGAGGTAGTTCACAGCCACGTGAACAGCTATCCTGGGCGACTTCGCACGCTGGTCTGCCAAATTGCAGTTTTGGTTGTCCAACACGTTTCAACAGCGTCAGCGGAGTAAGGGGTAGTAACATCACTAGATTGAAGCAAAAGCAGAGGTGCGTCGATAAACTGCCCCACAACTTCGCTCTTCAGTAGACCTGTTCAGGCGGGACCGGCCGTCCTGAAGTTTGCATTAAATATAATAAACAAACCCATCACTTGTGGCAATACCCTGCCATGGTCCTGCATGACACGTTGGCCATCGCTCGGGCGCGACTTCCATTCCCATTGGGACCCTGCGAAACAAAAAGGGCTTACCATCTCTGGTAAACCCTTATTTTTATTGTAGGCTGATCGCCAATCGCAGCCGAACTCGTTCGCGACAGTCCTGACATGTATCTGCCGTTAAATCATAGGTTTAACTCGACAGTTAGTTCGCATGAAGCTAGGTGAACACCTATTGGTTCATGCAAACGAAGTGGATTGATGTTAAGTGAAAGCCCGGAATAGGACCATGCTCCGTTGCGTCAAGTCTGTAGCGATAAGTTCGCTGACACAAGGACTCTTGAAGGACCCAATCAAGACGTTGCAGTTGCCTTGCAGCGAATCAGATGCGACATTTTATAGGGTACCTTGCGGCCAACCATCGAAAAAGGGCCTCATTGCGAAAAAAGGGCGGAGATCGGAGTACGATTCAATCTACGACTCCGTTATCGGGTTCGAACGACAAGAATTCCACAGCGATGACTAAGGCTGCCCGACAGGCACAACATAGTATGTCCGGCGAAGCCCTGCGCCCGGACGGTACGACGTTTCACTGTAGCTTGTATTGATTGTTGTGCCGTGCAGTGTCCATCCGATTCCGCCATTCCAAGTATCTTGCGAATCGGAAAAATAGACGCGGTAGCTTACATTGGTCAACGCGTTACCGAGAGTGTCATGAGTGACAGCTTCCCATGTTAGATTTGCACGGACGCTGTCGGCAGACGCCGTCGGTTGAGTAATCACGGTAAGGTGCGTGATTTGCGGCAGAGCATAGTCACCCACGAAGATAAACGCATCGGGAGTCGTCGGTACTACCTCCACGTTGCCCGCAAAGTCAACAGCCCGGGTATAGAATCTGTACTCGTGCCCAAGTTCAGCTTCGTACACAGTTGTAGAATCAGTTACAATGTCGGGCCACTCTTCATACGCGCCATCGTCTCGCGATACAAACAGTCGGTAGTAGGCGGCACCCGATCCAAGCGCGTCGTCGGCAGAAGAAAACGCAAGGTGAACGCGGGCGCTGTCTTGCCGCACGGGCAGCTGCGCAATTGTGCTGGACGGAGCAACGGCATCGATCGTATTGAAAACGGGAGACGTCTCGATTGGCGCGTTGTAGTCGAAAATGATCGAGGCAACAGCATCAATGCGCTCGCCAGTGACCGCGCCGTTTCGCGCTCGAGCTGTGAAACTGACACTACCTTGGCCGCGACCCAGAGAGTCATTAATGAGCAAGAAGCCCACCAGTGGATTGGTCGGTTGAAGTCCCGTTGCGGGATCAATCGCCTCAAACGTCCAGAACGCTTCTCGAGTCACCACATTCACACCAGCACTGATGTCCACATAGACTCCTAAGGAATCTCGTGCGTCCACGCGAGTCGAGAAATAGGCCCGGTTGTCCGGCACATCCACAAAGAATTGCCCGAAGGTTATGTCTCCAACGCGATAACTACTGACACTTACAGAGGTATCCAGCACATGCGTTACTCGCACAAACTGAACCGGCGCTGTCGCCAGTGAATCGTCATTCTCGAACCTGATCGTGTAAGGCAACGTTTCTGTCGCCGTGATCCAGCGCGCATCACCGTAACCGTCAGGGCCGATTATGTCGTTGGGGTCCCTTCCCGCTAGTATAGGGCGGCATGTCTTGTTTATGACTTTTCTAGCAACACACCCAATCTTGAACCGCAGGAGATCTACTACGAAGCACTTCACAGTCTTGTAGTCGGAGACTCCGGGGACCTCCGCGTCTGAATCAGAAATGAATGGGCCAACACACTCAACAAGAAACTCAAGCACGCAGATTCCAACTATCGTTCCCACAACTACGCCGGCAACGGCGGGGCCACAACATCCGAAACTCGCCCCTCCTGCCTCACTGGCAAGTGCATAACAAGCGGTTGCCAAGCTCCCGCAAGTATACACGAACAATGCGCATTCAACAATCGAGCATTTGTCAATATACTCTTGGCACGGACCTGCTCCATCTCTACCTGACTCAGTGAAATCAAAGGCTGGGAGGCTCGCGTTCTCTAATCCAACCTGGACAACAAGTGCGATTAAACTGTCAGGAAGAGCCTCATAATCAATTAAACCGAGATTGTCCAAACCGGTTAGGACCATGTCTACGTAGGTCATGGTGTCCTCGAACATGGGCAGGATCTCTGCCGGAATATCTTGTGGATTTTGAAGCAATGCCATTCGTCCCGACAGCGCAGTTGTCATGCAGCTCATGAGAAAACTCTCAAGGTACATTGATCGGGAATCAACTATGAATGGAAAGGACTCATCGCTACCGTCATTTGTGGCGACAACTTGGCAAACGGCGCTCTCGCCCGGCCGCAGGTCGCGCAGTGTATACGTGTAGATCGCTGCACCTTCAAATGTCTGTGGCTCAATTCCTGTACCTCCCGTCGAATCGATCCTCGCCACCGCTCCCTCAGGCGGATAGACTCGAATGGTCTGCCCTGCCGATACGCCCGTACGAATCACACAATAAGGTACATCTACGTTTGAGTTGTTTACAACCGTGTATGAGTACGTTGTCACCTCCCCAACGATGAAGGCATCCGGCATGCTGGAAACAGTTTCTATTTCTCCGAAATTCTCCACTTCAACTGTGACCAAATTGCTTCCTACAGCACTTACATTGTTTGGTTTCTCAATCAACACGGAGTACACACCTAATGCAGCATCTGTCGCGTCGAAGCGAACGTCCATCGCTACACGGCTCAGAACCTCTACTACGGTCGCGGGTAACGTGTCGCCATCCATGTTAACTAAGGCAACGGTCACCGTACTGTCAAATCCTGCACCTTCCAGGAGGCAGGTAGCAATCCCTGTTCCAATACGATCCTGTGTAACGCGCACCACAGAAAGGCTCAGCGCGCTGGCGACGAGCGACATTTCGCTATCTGAACTGTTGCGCACCATGATAAAGAACTCGCCACCCGTCTCGTTGGGAACCAGAACAGAACCCGATCCATCAAATTCAGGATCACTTGTCCAGTCGAAATCACTTAGCGACGGTACTCTTCCCGCGGCGACGAATATTTCACAGCTGCCCAGCAAGTCGTCACTTGTCAACTGCACTTGCAAGTCCTGATTCGCCCCTAACTGTACACGATAGTAGCGAAGCGATCCGCCGGTAACAGTGAACATTTCAGGAACACCGAGCTGGAGGGACTCGATTTGGATATCGATAGAGTCCGTCGATGTGGTGCTGTTGTTGTAGTCATCCGTTTCGCGAATGTTGTTGCGCACGTCGGCGCGCACGATTACGCGGTACATCCCTGGCGAGACGCCGGGCATCGTTTCCTGCAATGTTCCATTTTCGCCTTCATCCAAACGCCCATCCTGCTCACGGTATGTTTTCCCAAGGTTCAATGACTTACGAACTAATACCATCCCCCCAGCAGGAATGTTGATGTTTCGCTCGACATATCCCAGCAACTCATCATCAATATCCCATACTTCATCAGTCGAGAAATAAACACCGTCACGAAGCCAGCCATTGGCTTCATAGACGCCTAGGTTTTGCAACTGATATGTTACTTCAACTTGATCTCCCGGATATGCACTAACAGGAATCTGCACGTTGCTGACCACAAGGTCCGACGGAGGTGGGACGGTGATACTCAACAGGTGAAGCGCGATGTTGTTGCTTTCACCGCCGTGCTCATAAACAAGGTCGTTGTCGTCAACCGAGAGCAACAAGTAGTAATTGCCCGATACATACTGGGGGATTTCGACGATTGCTGAGTCTGTGTATGTTGCTGATGGCGCCAGGTTGTCTGAGCGTCCGTGTGAAGCAAGGAGAATGTCATCCCCACCGATCGTCGCATCCTGCGACAGATAGATTTCATCGTACCATGTTCTTCCATTGCTGGAACCTATGCCAGCATTCCCGACGAGCCAGTTACAAGTTAACGGCTGCCCCGCATTCACCGTGCTCGCTGCTCCAAAGCTAACGACATGGAAATCCGGAGATGGTGACAGCGTGATGGCAACGGGCGAGTTGGAAACACGAATGTTGTTCGCAGGGTTGTCGTCCGGGTTCACACCATTGCCATCGGCCTTGAGGATAACATAATACGATCCGCTGAGGCCATCTGGAATCATGAACGGTTCTGACCGAACATAATTGGCACCTGGCTGGAGTCCGCCAGTGTGGGTAACGGACCCTAAGGAAATGTCGGTTCCGATATCGAGCACTTGATTGAGTGAGAGATAGCACAAGTCCGCCCAGTTTGGCCAGATTGGCGCAGCAATTCCAGTGTTTTGAACCGTCCAACTTACTGCGAGTGGTTCACCCGAGTTGCCTGTCGTCGGAGCCGAAAGCAGCGTGACATTTAGATCAACAGGGGGATAGGGCTCGATAAAGATTTCCTGTCCTGTAAACGTGTTGTTGCCTTCGTCCGTGTGCTCGTAAAGACTGTTAGTCGCGTCCGTGCGCACATGCACGATGCGATCACCGACCAAATTGGTCGGCAAATAGAACGATACGGTCGTATCGCTAAGCTGTCCTGTGGCGAGTGTGATGTTCCGGCTGACGCTAGCCACTTGCAGGGACTGGTCATTCCACGTCGGGCTCGTTGACAAGTAGATCCGATCTATCCATGCAGTCCCGTTTGTAGAGGCCGCGCCATTGTTTTCCACGCGATAGGTCGCCGATACAGTCGATCCAGCCGTCACGGTACCTTGAATGCTGCATTCGGTTATAACCACATCAGGCCAAGGGCTGAGAGTAACTTCAATCGGGAAACCCGGACCGCTCAAGTTGTTCGTTTCGGCTGTTAACGATCCATTGAATTCGAAAATCTGACTGTCAGCATCGCACTCTACAAAGATGTAGTATGAACCAGAGATTCCGTTTGGTAGGTTTACAGACTTCGTTGCGGCATAGTTTTCACTAGGCGCGAGCATGGTCGAATTGGGACGTGACCCGAGTGTGAAGACCGTTCCCGTGCCGAACAATGCTGAATCGGATAGATAGATGCGATCATTCCACGTCGTGCCGTATGGGTCTCCAATTCCCTCGTTGTTGACTATCCATGACACGGAAACGGGCTGCCCGGAATTTCCGGTAGCTGGCCCTGAGACTCCGCTAACCGTGAAGTCTGGTTGTGGAGTAAGGAATATCTCGATCGGCGCACTCGCCATTTGATTGTTAGCATTCGAAGCGAACTCATAAATGTAGTCTCGCGAATCTGCAACTGCAAGCAAGAAGTAAGTGCCGTAGATGAAGCGCGGGATTACTACATCAACAGATGTCTGGTAGATCGAATCTTGAAACAATGGTCCCGCAACGTCTATTGTGGCAAGAAGTGTGTCGTCGTCGCTTAAAGTTGAATCAACGGAGAGGTAGACAACATCTTCCCATGTGCCAACAGCTGGTGCCGTTCCAATATTCTGAACTTCAAAGACGACTCCAACAGTGTCAACATTAAATGCCGACGATTGGCCGACAATTGTATTGACGCGCAGGTCAGGGTACGGCGAAATTGTCACAGCAATAGGATCGGCGTTGCGGCTGAGGTTATTGCCGTCTGTGACCTCACTCTGAGAGTGTGACACGTCGGTATCCACGAAAATATAGTAGTTGCCACCGATCCCATCAGGAAGCGTAAATGTATATGTGTTTTGATATGCTTCGCCGGGCGGAAGGTACGTCGCGTTTTGCTGGCTTACGAGTGGAGTCGCGAGTTCGTAGTTCAAGGTATCGATCGGTGACAAGAACAACTCGTCATACCAAATCGGTGCCGTGGTCGCACTAGTTCCATTGTTTTGTACGGTCCAACTAACCTGCATGCTTTGGCCAGAGAACGCTGTCGGAGGCACAGTCACAGCGCTGACGATCAGGTCAGGCAGCGTTACAGTTGTAAAAGTCCATTCTGGCCCCCATGTTGTACCATACACATTGATGGCCGCGACCTGCCAGGAATACTCGGTTCCGAAATTGAGCGCCGAAGTTAGGGCATTCTGAGTGCTTGTAAGCCCCGTGGCAAGAGGCACGTTAGGCCGGGTTTCGCCGGTCGGCCAAACGAACAGGTCATAGGTCACCGTGCGCGCTGCGGCCTGCCAGGAAACCGTAGGCGCCGTTGGAACATTCACAAGACCATCTTGCGGCAGGATGTTTGTGAACACAGCCGGAAGCGAATCAGGCGTCACGATAACAAAGCTGGCATCTGACGTGTCACCTACGCTATGATCTGACGAGTCGAGAACCCTGATGCGGGCGTTCAGTGTCACCGGACCGCCTACAGTCCAGTCATAGAATCCCGAATCTTGTGTGTTCGCGACAACAGTTTCCCAGATTCCACTGGGGTAGTTTCTGTCAACCTCAATGTCAACATTCGCGACATTTGTAGCCGTCCACTCGATTCGCTTGGTTGAGTCAACGATCCACGATTCACCGCCATTCGGCTCATTCAGGATGACTGAGCCCAGCGCTTCACCCAGAATACGCGCCATGGATCGCGTGAATATTGTGCCGCCGTTGCGAGTCAAGGTGTTCCCGTTGCCAGATTGATCAGCGACTGTATTCCCGGAACCTTCATCCATTCGCCAGTATCCAACAAGATTTGCGTCTGTTCCTGTAATCTGCCGATTCATATTCGCTTGAATTTCGGACTGCGTTCGCTCTAATTTCCAGATGCGGACTTCGTCGATAGCGCCTTGCAAACGGTCGCTGGCGAAAGAACTCGTTCCGCCGATCATGAGGTTTCCGTTTGAGATACCAAGGGAAACGATACTCATGTCAGTGAAAGTGCCGTATGACGCCCCGTCCAGATAGAACTTGAATGTTCCATTGTTTTCAGACGTAGCAATAATTGCTACGTGTCTCCATTGACCGACGTTCATTGCGGTCGTAAATGGGTCTAGGTAGCGCGATTGTCCAAGTTGATTCATCACTTGAAATGTGATGCGGCCAAAGTTCAGAAGAACTCGAAATTGCGCCGGGGCACCGGTCTTCATCACGATTTCTTGCTGCCCGGCGACTGACGTGAAATACGCCCAGAACTCGATGGTCATCGCCGTCGTCATGCTGGTCAAACTGGTGCTGCTCGGAGCCTCCAGCCAGTTTGCCGATTCGGCGCGGTGATCAGTGGCATACTGTGCGACGGGTTCTTCGGCCAAATACTCGACTTGAAGTTGATAGAGACCGAGGTTGTTTGAATAGCTACCGTCAACAACAATAAGTACATTCTCACCTGACGTGAGCAATGGAGTGAAGAGTTCCGCGGTACCAAGCGTTCCACAATTCTGAAAGGCACCGCAGATAAAGTCTGTCAAATTGTTCGGAGCGGACGGGCAAGTATTATGATACACCAGAAGTGCGGCCGAATAGCTACTCCCGCAAACAGAAATCCGATAGTAGCCGGTTGCAGGAACAGCGTACGCATATGCCACGTCGGGTCCATTCATTAACGTGTCACTGTAGTCGTACCCATACCAATATTGTGGCCGGGTCCCACCCATTCCGCTCGTGCTAAAGTCATTGACATAACCAATTGTTGAACCCGAGAGCAGTATAGGTAGAGCTAGACTCGAAATGTCCGCTGCATTCGCACAGTTGTCGCCCCCCTGGCTGGATGCGGGAGGGGCGCCTGGCGTGCAATTCCGGAACCGTCCCGTAACAGCAAAGCTCGTTGGCGAGGACGCCCAAGCGGCCGAGTTGTCCGTCCACGGCAAATCGGGGTCGATTTTCTCAAGAGATGCACCACTGTTTCCAATCACCAAGTCCGGGAAGATGGTTGTCAACGATCCGTCAATTAGGATTCCGCCAGATGCAGCGGTGTATAGCCATAGATTATCGCCGCTATTGCTGAGTGCCCAACTGCCAGCCTGAGTGCAAACAACTTCGCCCTCAAACTCTGAGATTGCGGTTCGACTGAGAACAAGATACTGATCGGGCGCCAAGATTACTCCTGTCGGAACCGTGATCTGACCTTCAAAACCAGGACCAGGATAGGATGCTCCGTCACCGACGACCCAGCCGGAGATGTTTATCGAACTCACGGTGGTGTTGTGTATCTCAACCCATTCGACGTCCGTGTTTGCTGTGTCGTCGTACATGACCTCTGTAAAGACAACGTCGCCAGGCGATTGGGCCGCCGCGTGGTTCGCAAGAATCAGTAGCAGCGCAAGTATGCACTGCAGCCTTGCCGCAATGCTTGTATGGCGCTTGGACTCGTTGGAACAAACCGATTCAGAAGCTATTCGACACATCTTTGCATCGTTGCTGCCATTGCATTTCACAAATGCCATCTTGAAACTCCTCGGAAATCTACCATATGGTGAATCGGGTCATTATCGGGTCCGGACTGTAGCTCTGCAAGCAGTGCAATGGCGAAGAATTGAACTGAACGCTTGAATATGGAATATAATATCCTTTTCTAACATTTTGCAAGGAAAGACAACGAGAATTCTCAATTCATCTTATTTGTCATACCTCTGAATGGCAAATAACTGAACATATGGGCAAAATAGATCGAATCAATGTACATTGAAGTACATTGGCAGAAAGTCTATTTGGGGATTAGACAGATCTTCTCTTAAAAAAAAGGGCTTACCTTCACTGGTAAACCTTTATTTTTATTGTAGGCTGATCGCCAATCGCAACCGAACTCGTTCGTGATAGACTATAAGCCTTCAGACCTTTTGGCCAAGATGCGTTATGGTATCAAGGTGTAGGTTGGGTTTGCAAGTTGCGGAGCTTCAGTGGTTTTGGTGTGGATTTGTATTGACCTGGCGACGGGTCTTTTTTGTTTGTATTTGGAGTCTTTTTCGCCGCCTGAGGATGGTCTCGGCGCGGCCGAAGTAGACGTCGGCAGGGTGCAGAGTGCCGATGCCTTTGTGGTAGTGGTCGGTGTTGTACCAACCGCGCGCTAATTCAGTGCCTCTTGAAGCTCGGGCGGCGACGTATAGACTACCAGATTTAACCGGTCTTTGGCCGTACGGTTCAACCGCTCGATCTTTCCGTTGGTCTGGGGATGATTGCGCATCGAGAAGATGTGCCGGATCCCCAGACTCTTCAAGTAGCTGTTGAACGCGCCCCACTTGTAGCAGGCGCCGTTGTCGCTGAGGAGCTGCACCCGCTCTTGACGCGGCACTTCTTCCATCCCGGTCACGGCAATCACCTGCGCGATCAGTTCCTGGACTGTATCGCCTTTCGAGTTGGGGAAGCGACGGAACACGATCAAGAACCAACTGAAGTTGTAATCGGCCAGCACATCATCCGCCGTGACCCGCCGAGAAGCCAGCAGGGCAAGTCACTCTCGCGTGTACTCATCCAGCATCGACAAAATCTTCAACAGCCTGCCGTTCGACACCTGCAACGACACGATGTCTTGGCTCCAAACATGGTTCGGATATTCTGAACAAGAACGGATCTCGTCCGTTATTTTGCCACCAGCATCTGCGCTTAGGCTGCTTGCCGGGCAGCATCAGTCCTGCCTGACGCCAGTTGCGTTCAACCCGTTTGTGATTAACACGCCAGCCCGTCAACCGGATCAGTCCCGTGATGATGCGACAGCCATTCGATCCATACTTACAAACTAAAGCGATCACCAATGATGCCAACTCGTTCCCGTCGGAGCGCCCGTGCCGGAAAATGACTTTGGCTTTTACTGATTCCTGAGTCAGACTTCCTGTGGCAAGTCAAGTAGTTTCTGTGCGCATGAAAATGGCGATAACAGGACCCTATTAGGACCCAGCCAAACAAAAAGGGTTTACCATCTCTGGTAAACCCTTGTTTTTTAGCGGGGCCGACGGGACTCGAACCCGCGACCTCCGGCGTGACAGGCCAGCGTTCTAACCAACTGAACTACGACCCCGGCTAAAAGAAAACTAACTATCCAACATTGTGGGCGATGACG
Organism: uncultured Alphaproteobacteria bacterium; assembly: GCA_964587105.1. GTDB lineage: Bacteria > Electryoneota > RPQS01 > RPQS01 > RPQS01 > JABWCQ01. The sequence continues at coordinate 61,760 of CAZPKG010000008.1, forward strand.
GATTCGAACCGCCGACATCCTGCGTGTAAAGCAGGCGCTCTGGACCAGCTGAGCTAATCGCCCCTGGCCGCCGGGCTATCTGTCGGAGCTTTATCCCGCGCCAAAATACCCCACGGAATAACCACGCAATACGCCGCCGTCAGAAGAAGCGGCGCAAGACTTAAACTCATGAACCCGTCGTGCGGCGGCTGGCTCATGAAGAAGTAACCGATGATCAACATCGCGACTCCTGTTCCCAAAAGAACGTAGTTCTTGCGGGTGAACGGGACGGAGAACCGCGGGGCCTGAGCTTCTTTGCTCTTGCCCGCAGATTTTTCAGCAGCAGCTGCTACAGGGGCTTTACGAGGTGCGGCGATTTCTGTCTCCTTGCGACTTTAGAACCCGAAAAATAACCATTTCCGCCTTTCCTGTCAAGTGGCCAACAAGTTCGAGGCGGCGGCGGCGGCGGTTCTTTTTTCTGTTTTATAACAACTTAACAAAAGAGTCGGCTCGCGCCGACTCTTTTTATTCCTCTGTCCAGAAGCTCCTAAGCCACAGGCCGGAAGCTCTGGAGGGTCTTCATGTAATTGGCGCGCTCAAAGGCCTCAGGGTCTTTTACGGCCCGCTGGCTCATTGAACCACGCATCATCTCGATGGAATCGTAACCGTGTTCCGTGCCCCATTCGTCAATTTCTTCAGCCAAACGGCCCAATCTGCGCACGCCCCACTGGAATAGGGCAGAACACAGCATGACGACATCTGCGCCTGACATGATGAGCTTCACGGCATCTTCGGGTGTGTGAATGCCCGTCGTTGCAGCAAGATTGCATTTCATGTGGCCATGCAGAACCGCCAACCAACGAAGCGGCAAGCGAATCTCAGCAGACGTCGAAAGATCAACTTTCGGCATTACCTCAAGCTCTTCGAGATCGAGATCTGGCTGGTAGAAACGATTGAACAGCACCAAACCGTCCGCGCCGGCGTCGTCACAGCGCTTGGCCATATTGGCCATCGCGGAAAAATACGGACTCAGCTTCATGGCAACCGGAATTTTGACTTCCTGCTTGACTGCGCGGAGAATGTTCAGGTAGTTCTCTTCAACTTCGGCGCCGGAGATATTGAAGTTCGTGGCCAGATAGTAAACATTCAACTCCAGCGCATCGGCTCCAGCATTCTCCATCAGACGAGCATACTCCGCCCATGAGCCGGGAGCACGACCGTTCAGACTCGCAATGATGGGAACCTCACAGGATTTCTTGGCATGTGAAATCAGTGTTAAGTACTCATCCGGTCCAACCAGAAATCTCTCCGGTTCCGGCAAGTAACTTGTCGCTTCAGCAAAGCTCTCTGTGCCTTGCTGCATCGTGTGAAGCAAATGCATTGCTTCCTGCTCGATTTGTTCTTCAAACAGCGATGGTAATACGATTGCCGAAGCTCCGGCGTCTTCTAACCTGCGCACGCCATCCAAGTTTTGCGCGAGCGGCGAGGCCGACGATAATACAGGATGCTTAAGCGTTAACCCAAGGTATTTTGTGGTCAGGTTCATTTGTGATCTCCTTCCGGCGCTTTGGGAGCCTCGGCGATTCCGGCGAGTTCCTGATACAATTCCCAACGATGTTTCACTTCAGTCTCAGCAAGCTTCATCAAATGCTCCGCTTCAGCCGGATTGCTGCGCGTCAACATCTTGAAGCGGGTTTCGGTATAGGCCCAATCGCGAACTTTCAGTTTCGGCGGCTTGGAATCAAGCTGTAACGGGCGCTCACCTGTAGCAATGCGACGCGGATCAAAACGGAACAGCGGCCAAGCGGCGCTCTCTACAGCTTTCTTGTGCTGGCCCAAGCCCATTCCCATATCAATACCATGCGCGATGCAATGCGAGTACGCGATCACAAGGGACGGTCCGTCATAGCTTTCGGCCTCTTGAATGGCTTTTAAAGTTTGCAAGTCATTCGATCCGAAGGCAACTTGTGCGACATAGACGCTGCCGTAGTTCATCGCCATCATGGCCAGATCTTTCTTGGCGACGGGTTTGCCGCCAAAGGCGAACTTGGCGACGGCTCCGAGCGGCGTGGCTTTTGAACATTGGCCGCCGGTATTGGAATAGACGCCTGTATCAAGGACAAGGATGTTGATGTTACGGCCCATTGACATGACGTGATCCAGACCGCCGTAACCAATATCATAGGCCCAACCGTCACCGCCCACGATCCACACGATGTGTTTTACAAGTTTGTCGGCAAGCGTTTCGAGATGACGGGCTTCAGGAGCTTTGACTTGCGCGAGTTTCAGCCGCAAAGTTTCGACGCGCGCGCGTTGATCTTTGATATCACGTTCAGTCTCTTGTTTCGCCGCCAGAATCTCATCGGCAAGCGTTCGACCTACGGCATCACGGAGCAGCGTTAACAGCTCGCGCGCGTACTCAGTTTGCTTGTCGAGCGTCACACGGTAGCCTAAGCCAAATTCTGCGTTGTCTTCAAACAGAGAGTTGGCCCAAGCCGGGCCGCGTCCCTGTGCGTTGACTGAATACGGAGTTGTGGGTAGATTCGCGCCGTAAATTGATGAACAGCCGGTTGCGTTAGCAATCATCATTCGGTCGCCAAACAATTGCGTCAACAACTTGATGTACGGAGTTTCTCCACAACCTGAACAGGCGCCGGAGAATTCAAACAGCGGTTCAAGCAGCTGCGCACCTTTGACAGTATTAAGGCGAATGTCTTCACGCGGCACTTGCGGGAGCTTCAGGAAGTAATCCCAATTCGTGCGCTCGCGCTCGCGCACCTCGGTCAACGGCGTCAGATTGATGGCTTTGAGTTTCGGTTCGCGTTTGTTCTTGGCCGGACAAACGTCGATACACAATCCACAGCCGGTACAATCTTCGGGTGCAACTTGCAGGGTATATTGCAGGTTCGTACCCGGCAGATCCGTTCCGCCGTAAGCCATCGTCTTGAAATCTGCCGGACGGTTGCCGTTAATGGAATCGCCAGGAGTGACTTTCGAGCGAATTGCGGCGTGCGGGCAAACCATCACGCACTTGTTACACTGAATACACCAATCGGTATCCCAGATCGGGACTTCCTGCGCAATGGCGCGCTTTTCCCAAATCGAAGTGGAAAGCGGGAATGTGCCATCAGCGGGGAAAGCAGAAACTGGCAGCGAGTCACCGCGACCTTCAATGATGGTCGCTAACACATTTTTGACGAAATCGGGAGCTTTGCCGGAAACCGTCGCGGGACGTTTGCGGCTTGCGGACGCGCTTCCCGGAACAGGAACTTCAAAGAGGTTTGCAAGAGTACGATCGACGGCGGCGAAGTTCATCTGAACTATCTGCTCACCTTTCTTTTCGTATGTCTTCTTGATCGTTTTCTTAATCGCGGCAATCGCTTCATCGCGTGGAAGTACGCCTGAGATTGCGAAGAAGCAGGTTTGCATGACCGTATTGATCAATCCGCCCATGCCCGCGTCTGCAGCCACTTTGTAGGCATCGATGCAATAGACCTTGAGTTTCTTCTTGAGAATGTCATCCTGCACTTCGCGCGGCAACGTATCCCAGACTTTGTCTGCGGGAATCGCCGTATTCAACAGGAATGTCGCGCCAACCTTAGCGTCGCTCAACATATCGTACTTGTCGAGGAAGCCGGGTTGGTGACAAGCCACAAAGTTCGGGTTGCTGACGAGGTAGCTCGAACGGATCGGCTTGGGGCCAAACCGCAAATGAGACACCGTGATTGCGCCCGACTTCTTTGAATCATATACGAAATAACCTTGAGCGTATAGATTCGTTTCGTCACCGATGATCTTGATCGAGTTCTTGTTGGCTCCGACCGTACCATCGGCTCCGAGGCCGTAAAACTTCGCCCGGAAAACATCTTCTCCTTCGACTGAGAAATCCGGGTCGAATTTCAAACTTGAATTACTGATATCGTCGTTGATCCCGACGGTGTAGTGATTCTTCGGTTTTCCGGTTTTAAGGTCGTCGAACACGGCCTTGACCATAGCCGGCGTGAATTCTTTCGAGGACAAACCGTAACGGCCGCCGACCACGCGCGGATTTACGGAGTTTGAATCTTCGGCGTGGCGTTCACTAAGCGCACAAACTACATCCATGAACAGCGGTTCGCCCGTCGCTCCGGGTTCCTTCGTGCGGTCGAGAACGGAGATGGCTTTGACGGTTTTAGGCAGAGCATTCACAAAATGCGCGGCTGAGAACGGACGATAGAGGCGCACTTTGATCATGCCAACTTTTTCGCCCTTAGCATTCATGTAATCGATCGCATCATCAGCGGTATCGGCGCCCGAACCCATGATGACAATCACGCGCTCGGCGTCAGGCGCGCCGTGATATTCAAACAACTTGTAGGCCCGACCGGTCCGAGCCGCGAACTTGTCCATCACAGCCTGCACAATATCCGGACAGGCTTTGTAATATGGAGCTGAGGCTTCGCGGGCCTGGAAAAAAACGTCAGGGTTCTGTGCTGTTCCGCGGATGACAGGATGATTGGGCGACAACGCGCGTGCGCGGTGTGCGAAGATCATTTCATCGCTGATCAAGGCGCGAAGATCGTCGTCACTTAACAATTCAATCTTCTGCACCTCATGACTGGTTCTGAATCCGTCAAAGAAGTGCATAAACGGAATACGGCTTTCAAGCGTTGCAGCCATTGCGATTAACGCCTGGTCATGGGCTTCCTGAACGTTGGCAGAGGCAAGCAAGGCCCAGCCCGTCGTGCGAACCGACATCACATCGGAGTGGTCGCCAAATATCGAGAGCGCATGGGTCGCAATCGTGCGGGCGGTAACGTGAAAAGCAGTGCTTGTCAGTTCACCCGCGATCTTGAACATGTTGGGAATCATCAAGAGCAATCCCTGCGACGCGGTAAACGTCGTCGTCAAAGCTCCTGATTGCAGCGCGCCGTGTACGGCGCCTGCCGCGCCGCCTTCGCTCTGCATTTCAATGACCGTCGGAACGGTTCCCCAGATGTTCTTCTTACCGCGCGCCGACCATTCATCCGCCAACTCGCCCATCGTGGACGACGGAGTTATGGGATAGATCGCGCAGACTTCGGATAGACGGTGGGCAACGTGAGCCGCAGCTTCGTTGCCGTCCACCGTCGCGTATAACTTACTCATGTAAACAGACTCGATTCAATGCACCGCGAATCTTATGTCACGGCGACTGGTTTCAGTTCACGTTAGCTGGCTTTGGCAATGCAATCCACCGGGCAGACCTTGACGCACTGTGGTTCGTCATGGTGACCGACGCATTCCACGCAGGTGTTCGGATCGATAATGAAAATGTCTGGACCTTCGGTGATGGCCTTGGTCGGACAGACCGGTTCGCAGGCGCCGCAGTTGATGCAGGTTTCGTCAATGTGAAGTGCCATGATGGACTCCTTGTTGAGGTTATGTTACAGTCTTCGAACAGTTATTTAAGGGAGGAGCGAACGAGGGAAGTTCAGTCCGCTCAAATACTCAGTCAATAGGCGCGGGTATAAGCCCAGCAGCGCGATGGCAATCGTCGTAACAAGAATTGCAAGTCTCGAACCACCTTTGTCCAAGGAGACAGCTTCCTTTGGCACGTCGCCAAAGTAAGCGGCCTTCACGAGGAACAGATAGTAATATAGTGATAACACGCTGTTCAGGATTGCGATGGCAACGAACCAGATATGCCCACCCTGAGCCGCACTTGAGAAGAGCAGCCACTTGCCGAAGAATCCGGCCAATGGAGGAACACCGGCAAGTGAGAACAACGCGACCAATAAGGCCATTGCCATCAAGGCATTGCGTTTGTACAACCCTTGGAAGTTTGACAAGGTCGGGTCTTCGCCAAAGCGTTCGAGTTCCAACACGACAGCAAACACGACGAGGTTCATCAGCAGGTAGATCGCCGAATAGAACACCACCGCCACAGGTGAACTGTCGCCGAAGCCGATCATGCCCAGCATGAGGTAGCCGGCTTGAGCGATGCTGGAATAGGCAAACAATCTCTTTACTGATGTTTGTCTAAAGGCTACGAGGTTTCCGAAGGTCATGGTTACAAGCGCGAGGATTCCGATGACGGTCTCAAACTCTGGCAAGTAAGGTTTGACCATGTACACTAATCTAAACAAAAATGCAATACCTGCAAGCTTGGATACCGAGGCCAGAAACATCGCGACTGGGGAAGACGCGGTTTCGTAAGCATCAGGCGCCCAGGCATGAAACGGGAAGGCCGCGAGCTTGAAGAGGAATGAACTCAGCACCATCACCAAGCCGGGCATCAGGAGGGCGCTGTGCGATGTTGTGCCCTTGAGCGAGTCGATGAGCACGCCGAAATTCAGGCTTCCCGTCGCGCCATAAATGTAGCTTACGCCGAACAAACCGATGGCGCTGGCGGTCGCGCCAATAATGATATACTTCACCGAGCTTTCGATCGACTCGGTGCGCGCCCTGCGCATTCCGACCATGGTGTAAAGCGAATAGGACAGCAGTTCCATTGCGACATAGAGTACCAAAAAGCTGAACGCGCTTGCGAGCAGCATCATCGCCAAACCTGCCGCAAAGAACAGGAAGTAGTATTCGCTACGCTGCGGCGAGGGAACTGAACGCAACGGCCAACCGAGCAGCGCGTTGGCCATCAGGCCGAAGGCCATCAGAATCTTGAAGAACTGAGAATAGGAGTCGAGTTTGTAACTATTGGCAAACATCAAACCGCTTTGATCTTGAGCGGCGATGGCTGCCAAAAGTACGACGCCGGACAGCGCCAGAGTAATCCACCGTGCGGCGCGGTCGGAAACGTTACTACCGAGCGTAACGAAAAACAGTATCAACAGAGCGCCGAGGGCTGCGAATTCCGGAAGCAATTGGAGCATCATTTCAGTAACTCCATTGCATAAGGTGCAATCAAGTCAGACAGCAATCGCGGGGCGATGCCGAACAGAATTATCAAACCTGCCAGAAGCACCCGCGCAGATCCGCTGAAAATGCCAACATCGTGAACGTTTGGCGTATGGCCGGCTTCGGGACCGAAGAATACTTTTTGCAGAACACGCAGCATATAGAATGCTCCGAATACCAAGCTCGGAACGGCTATCAATGTCAACACCGGGAAACGTTCAAACGCACCCATGAAGATCATGAACTCAGCCGGGAAGCCAGCGAGGCCGGGCAGTCCGACGCCCGCCAGACCTGCAATGATGAAGCAGGTCGCCACCCACGGGACCTTACGGGCCAGTCCTCCATATTCATTAATGTTGCGTGAATGCGTTTGCTCGTAGAAGAACCCAACGGCGGAGAAAAAGAGCGCAGTCATGATACCATGCGAGAACATTTGATAGACGGCTCCACTTATCGCAAGCTGAGTTCCTGCCGCGAGGCCGAACATCACCAAACCCATGTGCGAAACAGAAGAATAACCGATCATGTACTTCAAATCGGTTTGCTGAGCCGCGACCAACGCGCCGTACACAACGCCACCGGCAGCCATCGTTGCTGCCACCGGACCCCAATGAACTGCGCCTTGAGGATACAACTCGATACCATACCGCAAAACGCCGTACGCGCCGAGCTTCATCAAAACGCCTGCATGGAGCATTGAGACAGCGGTCGGCGCGGCGACGTGGCCGTCGGGTGACCAGTTGTGCAGCGGGAATACTGCCGCCAGTGTACCAAAGCCCAGGAACATCAGCGGATAGACGATGTTCTGAAAGCTTGATGAGAAGCCGCCGTGATCGCGCAGTGCGAAGAAATCAAACGTGCGCACGTCGCTGGTGAAATAGGTCATAATCAAACCGACAAACACCAAACCGCTGCCGGCCAAAAGCATAATCGTCAACTTCAAGGCAGCATATTCGCGGTTTGTCGATCCCCAGATACCGATCAAAAGGTACATCGGCAGCACGGCGATTTCGAAGAAGATGAAGAATACGAGGAAGTCCATGCAGATGAAACTTCCGAATACTCCCGTGACGAGTAACAAGAACAGGATGAAGTATTCCTTTACCCGGAAGTCGATGCTGAACGACGTGATCACACCGGTCAACATGACGATGGCATTCAGTAAGACCAAAGTCATGCCGACGCCGTCCACGGCCACGTGATAGGTCGAATTTAGACCCGGCATCCAAGCGTACTGCTCGACAAACTGAAAGCCAGCCGCCGCACGGTCGTAAGCCAGATACATCCAAACGGACAGGAAGGCCGCAACTATGGAAACCGCAAGCGAAATGCCGCGCACGATCTTCTCTTTGCCTTCGGGTACGAAGAAGAGTAGCACGACCCCAACGGCGGGACATAAAATAATTAAAGATAGAATCGGAATAGTCATGTTTCTTACCGACTCATTAAGATTAAGACAACCGCGGCAACGACGACGAACGACATGCCGAGGTAATGTTGAACTTCACCGGTTTGCGCTCGGGCAAATCCGCGCGCGAATGTCATACTGACTGTGCCAATGCCGTCCAGCGCGCCTTTTACGACAATGGTTTCAACCTTCTGCAAGATGGCCGTAATAGGAAGATAGAACTTGTGTACAATAACCCAATAAGCGTCATCAAGGTACCACTTCTCACGTAACAACGTGGCCAATCCGGTCATTGTTGCCATGGGGTCCGCCGACGTCCGCCAGTAGAACACGCGCGCCGAGTAAAATGCCCCGGCCGCTGCTATTGCAGTCGAAACAAGCGCCGTGATTAATGCGGCGTTTCCATGCTCTGCTTCGGGAATCACAAACCAATTGTGCGCTTTCCAAAGCCAGACATTTCCCGCAACGAGTGATGCAAATGCAAGGAAGCTGAGCGGGAGTTTCATCCAACCACCTAAATGCAAGCCGTGGCCGTGATCGCCGCCGTGACCGTGTTGTGGTTCAGCTGGCACCTTGAGCATCAGATAGATCACGCGGGCTGTGTAATATGCGGTGACAAATACACCCAAGAGCGCCATTCCAAAGAGCACCCAGTCGCCTTCGACAAACAGATGTTCGAGAATGGCGTCCTTGCTGTAGAAACCTGCGAACGGGAAGAAACCCATCAAAGCCATCGAACCGACGAACAGCGCGATCATCGGAAGCTTTAATTTGGCTCCGCCTGCGCGCGCGATGTCCGTGATGGAATTTGAATGTGCGGCATGTATGAACGCACCTGCCGTCAAGAACAGGAGCGCTTTGAAGAAGGCATGTGTAAACAAATGCATCATGCCTGCGACCACTGCGCCTGTGCCAATACCGACGATCATGTAACCAAGTTGACTGATTGTCGAATAAGCAAAGACACGCTTGATATCGCTCTGAACAATGGCAACGGCTCCGCTCATCAATGCGGTTATCATGGCAATTACAGCCAGTCCGTGCCACGCAGTGATTGCTGCTTCACTTCCAAGCACAAGCACAAAACTCATGCGGGCCAACAGATAGACACCGGCGGCAACCATCGTGGCCGCATGGATCAAAGCGCTAACGGGTGTGGGGCCTTCCATTGCATCGGGCAACCATGCATATAGCGGGAACTGAGCGCTTTTGCCTGCAACAGCTAAGAACAACGCAATCGAAATCCACACGCCGTAATCGGAACCGCCAACGGCGCTCTTCCAAGTCGCACCCATCGCGTCTCCTGCCATCGCGCCGAAATCGAGAGTGCCCAGCCCAGTCCACGCCAAAAGCAAGGCCGTAAAGAAACCCAAGTCGCCAAGCCGCGTCACAATAAAAGCTTTACGCGCGGCTGTCGCGGCTGAGGGAAGGTGATTCCAAAAACCGATCAGAAGATACGAGCCGAGGCCCACAAGTTCCCAACACATAAATGACTGCAAGAGATTGGGAGCAATCGTGAAGCCCATCATCGCGAAGCAGAATAGCGAAATGAACGCAAAGAATTTGCCTTGCCGAGCATCTTCTTCCATGTATGAAAGGGAATACCACTGCACAAGCCACGAAATGATCGAAACGACAAACAGCATGACCAGAGACAAGGGATCGAGCAGTAAGCCGATCGTAAACTTGCCCGGATCATCCATCAACCACGACCATGTGGCCTGCACCTTAAAGGCAGGGTCTTCGACGCTCAACAAGAGCATACTTGCGCAGACTAAGCTGACCGACGCGGCGGCCAGCGAGATGATCTTGGCGACGGTCGGTCTGCGCAAACCGACGGCCGCGATCAATACGAAAGAGAGTATCGGCGATAAGACTGTCGCGATGCCGAGTTGGATTTGCATGGTTTCATTCATTTTGATTACCCACGCAAATGATCTACCCGCTCAACATTGATCGAGCGGTAATGACGATAAACGGCAAACACGATCGCGAGGAACAGCGTGGCTTCGGCAGCCGCCAAACCGATAACGAACAACGTCATGATTTGACCCGTCACCGTTCCCGGATAAAGAAAGTGATTGAAGGCCATGAAGTTAATGCTCGCGGCATTCAGCATGAGTTCAATCGAGATCAACAGACCAACCATGTTACGACGCTCCATCATTCCGAACGCGCCGAACAAAAACAGAACCGCCGAAAGAATGAGATAGGCGGAAAGCGACATTATTTGCCTTCCTCCATTGTTGTATTTGCTTTATGCATCACCTTATCTTCAGGCAAATCGCGCGCGAGCACAATTGCACCAATGATGGCGACGGTTAACAGAACGGAGATGATTTCAAAGGGAAACACGAACTCTGTCAGCAGCGCCCGGCCAATTTGATTGACCGTCGGAGCGGGATGACTGCCCGTGCCCGGCGAGCTGACAGACATTATCGCGCGCATTAGCGGCACGGAGAAAATTAACACGACACCAATCGCGCCGACAACTTTCCACATGTTACGATTGGGCCGCTTCAGGTAGAACGGCGGAGAAAGCATCAAGATAAAGATAATCGAGATTGCCGTTGCGCCGAGATAGACCAGAATTTGAACCACGGCAATGAGTTCACCCGCGAGTGGAATGAACAATCCGGCGGTTCCCGTTAGCGTCATGGCTAAACCAAGCGAGGCATGAAACAGATTGCGCGCAACTACGGCTAACAAACCGCCGATTATTGCCAACGCCGCTCCGGCAATGAATAAGAACTCAGACATGCTTGTTCTCCTTTTTGCCCTTGTTCGTCGGGAAATTGTCGGAGGTAATCGCTCCCTCGTGCAAAATTTCACGACGTAAGAGTGACTGCGAGGTTGCCGCCATGTCACCGATCCTTGTATGCTCTAACGCTTCCGTCGGACAGACGTCTACGCATAAGCCACAGAAACAGCAAAGCGCGTCGTCAATAACAAAATCGACAGGATAGTTTTTGTTTTGTTCGTTTTTCGCTACCGTCAAGATGGGGATCGCGTGCGTCGGGCAAATACGTTGACAGGCCAGACAGCCGATACACTTATGCTCCGAAGCGACTTCGTCCGCGATCAACCGAACTGGACCGCGATACATCGGCGACACGGGAACGGGTACATGCGGATACTGAATCGTCGCATTCTTGCCAAACATTCGCTTGAATGTCACTCCAAGTCCCGTTATGAGACTTCCGAATCCGCGCCAAAATCCTCGTTTACTCATCCTACTGTCCCCCGAAATATGACTGTCGAAACCAGAAGGTTTACAATCGCCAACGGCAGCAACACACGCCAATTGAAGTTCATCAATTGATCAGATCGAAGTCTGGGGTAGGTCCACCGTAACCACATGACTACAAATACAACAAGATATGTCTTGAGCATGAACCACACGATGGGATGAAGCAGTGGGCCATTCCATCCGCCCAGGAAAAACAGCGTTACGATTGCCGCCAAAACAAACACTTGCGTGTATTCCGCCAAGAAGAACAAAGCGAACCGCATTCCCGTAAATTCAGTATGATAACCTGCCACCAATTCAGATTCGGCTTCGGGCAAGTCAAACGGCGTGCGATTCGATTCGGCAATACTGCAAATAAAGTAGATCAAGAATGCGACCGGCTGCAAGACGATATAAGGAATCGCTTCCTGCGCCTTTACAATTTCACTAAGCTTAAGCGATCCTGCCATCAACACAACCGCAAGCACGGCCAGCAGCATCGGGATTTCGTAACTGATGTTCTGGGCAACTGCGCGCAACGCGCCGAGCAAGGAATACTTATTGTTAGAGGACCAACCGGCCATCAATATGCCGAGCAAGGCGATATTGGATATCGCCAACAGATAGAGTGCGCCGACATTTAGGTCAGACACTCCAATTCCCTCGGCAATGGGAATCGCGGCAATCAACAACGGTGCAGGCAGGAACGCAATGATGGGGGCTAACAGGAAGACGTAGTGATCGACCGATTTCGGCGTGATCATCTCCTTGCCCAAGAGCTTCAAGGCGTCCGCAAATGTCTGCAATAGCCCGAACGGTCCGACCTCGGTTGGTCCCATGCGGTTTTGGATCACCGCCGAAACCTTACGCTCGAGCCAGACGAGAAACAAGGCGTTAAGTGTGACGAATGTGATGACCGCCGTAAAGGCCAAAACAATTCGTAATAGAATATCAAATATACTCACCGGTCAATCTCCGGAATTACGACGTCCAAACTGCCGAGAATTGAAACCACGTCTGCCACGCGCGTGCCGGGAATCAACTGCTCAACAACTTGCAAATTTGCGAAGGACGGTACGCGAACCTTAAGACGGTAAGGAACCTGCGAACCATCCGCTATCAAATACCAACCGATAATTCCACGCGGACCTTCCGTTACAGAATAGTACTCGCCTGCGGGAACCTTAAATATCTTGGGAACTTTGGAACGAACCGGGCCGTCTTCGAGCTTCAGCAGAGCCTGCTCGACCAGATTCACGCTCTGTTCGAGTTCAGCCATGCGCACGCGCGAACGGCTAAGGCAGTCGCCGCCTTTGTCAACGGGAACTTTCCATTCAAGTTCTCTATACAATTCGCAATACGGCTCGTCACGGCGGACGTCGTAATCAACTCCCGCTCCGCGCAAGCACGGTCCGCTCACGCCATATTCGACGGCCTGCTCTGGCGAAATCCTTCCGACCTTATCCGTGCGCATCAAGAATATCTCGTTGCCGATCACCAGCTTGTCGTATTCAACGAGACGGTTGCGCATGTCCTTCATCAACTCAGAAACCTCAGCTGAGAAGGTACTGTAAACATCGTTACGCACGCCGCCTGCAACAATATAGGAGGTCATCATACGCTGACCGGTCGCACGTTCAAATATCGTGAGAATGCGTTCCCGGTCTTCAAAGCAATAGAGGAACGGCGTAATCGCGCCCAAGTCGAGCAGATATGTGCCAAGCCAAACAAGGTGGCTGGCGATACGGCTCAATTCGCCCATGATGACCCGTAAGGCCTCGGCGCGAGGCGTCGATTCGATTCCCGTTGCAGTCTCGAGCAAGCGTGCGAAGCCCCAATTGTAGTTGGGAGGAGACAAGTAGTCCATGCGATCTGTATAAGGCAGAAGCTGCACGTACTGCTTCTTTTCGGCAAGTTTCTCCGTGCCGCGATGACTGTAGCCGAGGTGGCAACGTCCGCCCAGCACGGTCTCCCCTTCCACATGCAACAAGATTCGCAGCACGCCGTGGGTGGACGGATGCTGTGGTCCCATGTTGAGGAAGAAGTCACTTCGCGTTCCCGAACTCTGGCCAAGCTTCATTGCGGCCTGAACATCAAGTTCGGGAATCTCAACGGTGTCTTCAGGGATGACGATCGGTGCGCCGTGAAAATCTTTGCGAAGCGGATGAAAATTCGTGAAATGCGGCAGCAGCAACGGGCGGAGGTGCGGGTGGTCGATGAAGTTTACACCGAACATGTCAAAAATCTCGCGCTCGTACCAATCGGCGCCGCCGTAAACTGTCGTCAATGTCGGCAGTGCAGCGGTTTCCCGATCGGTTTTCACGCGCAGTTTGACTCGCGGACCTTCATTGTCGGCCTTAAACAAGTAAAGCACTTCAAACTCCGGCTGCCGATCGACTCCGACCAGCGATTCCAGAGAGAAGTGCTCTTGCTTCAGGATGCTCGCAACCGCGCAAAGACTCTGTGGAGTCACTTGCGCGTCCACGTCCATTCCCGACTTTGAATATTCCAGACTGCTAACTTCGGTCGCCCCGGCTTTGCGCAACCTCTCGATCAACTCGGGGTACGCCGCCTTCTGTTCCGCCACAGGTTCAACTGCTTCAGGCTCGAGTGGCATTTGTACTTCCTGACTTTATTCTTTCCTGCAGCTCCAAGATTGCGTGTATCAACGCTTCCGGTCTCGGAGGACATCCCGGCACAAATATATCTACCGGAACAATCTTCTCTACGCCTTGCAGAACTGCATAGTTATCGTCTTGATCAAACGGTCCGCCGCAAATCGCGCAGGAACCGAGCGCGATCACCCATTTGGGCGACGGCATTTGATCATATAATCGCTTAATAATCGGCGCCATTTTGAGATTCACCGTGCCCGCAACGATCATCAGGTCTGCTTGGCGGGGTGAATTGCGGAACACGCCTGCGCCGAAGCGGTCCGTGTCGTACCGACTCGCCGATGCGGCCATCATTTCGATAGCGCAACAGGCGATTCCAAACGTCAAAGGCCACAGCGAATTGGCGCGCGCCAAATCCAGCGCCTTTTGCAACGGCAAAAACTGCACAATCGGCGGAATATGTTCTGTGTCCGCGCCGGTTTCTTCGTGGCTTGTATTCTCGAGAGATTCGCTCATCGTTACTCCCATTCCAGCACTTTCTTTTTCAGAGCATAAACCAAAGATAGACTCAAGATTATCAAAAAGGCGCCGACCTCAAGCACCGGCAACCAACTGTCCCATGAACGGAGAATCACGACGCACGGTACTATGAACGCGGTTTCAACATCGAATGCCATGAACACAAGCGCATAGATGTAGTAATGTGCGCGAACCTGTACCCAGGCTTCGCCGATAATCGGCTCGCCGCTTTCATACGTATCGCCACGGAAGCGGCCTTTGCTTCGCGGAGAAATCAAATACGGCAACAGCACGAGAAAGGCGCCAAACGCCAGCGTGCCGATGCCCATTGAAAATGGTAGAATGTTGTAAAGTTGTTCCATTAGCTGGCCTGCACCTGTTTTGCAGGCAGATTCATTAGATATTCATGCATCGCCGAGGCAGCCTTACGGCCCGCGCCCATTGCAAGAATAACGGTTGCCGCACCACTCACGATATCGCCGCCGGCATAAACGCCGCGCTTGCTTGTCGCATTGGTGTCGGGATCGACCTTGATCGTTCCCCATTTTGTCAATTCAAGGTCGGGAGTTGCTTTGGTCAGTATCGGGTTCGGCGCATTGCCGACCGCAACGATTACGGCATCGCATTCGAGATTAAACTCGCTGCCTTTGATTTCGACCGGTTTGCGGCGGCCAGATGCATCGGGTTCTCCGAGTTCCATGCGAATGCAGCGAATGGCCTTCACGCGGCCATTCTCATCGCCGATGACTTCCACCGGATTGCAGAGCAAGTTGAACTCGATTCCTTCCGCTTTCGCATGATGAACTTCTTCTTTGCGCGCAGGTAACTCATCTACAGAGCGGCGATAGACGAGCGATACACGAGCCTGATTCAAACGTTTCGCGACACGGGCCGAGTCCATCGCTGTATTGCCGCCGCCGACTACGACAGTGTGCTTGGCGTGCAGCACAGGCGTATCAAATTCCGGGAAACGATCCGCACCAAGCAGATTGATGCGCGTCAGGAATTCGTTGGAGCTGAACACACCGATTAGGTTCTCGCCCGGAACGCCGAGCATTTTGGGCAGACCTGCGCCCGTGCCGATGAAGATCGCGTCGTACCCTTCGGCGAAGAGTTCATCTAATGTTACCGTGACGCCGATGACGACGTTGTAAACGAATTTCACTCCGAGTCGTTCGATGTATGCGATCTCGGACTTAACAATTTCGCGCGGCAGCCGAAACTCAGGAATCCCATAGGCCAAAACTCCGGCGGGACGATGCAGCGCTTCAAAGATGGTTACGTCATGGCCGAGTTTAGCCAAATCGCCCGCAACGGTCAACCCTGCGGGACCTGATCCTGCGATGGCGATTCGACGGCCTGTGGATTCAACGACTTCACGCGTCGTGATGGTGCGGTGAGCACGTTCCCAGTCGGCAACAAATTTCTCGAGATTGCCGATGGCTACGGGATCGTGCTTGATTCCTTCGATGCATACGGCCTCGCACTGCTCTTCCTGCGGGCACACGCGCCCACAGACGGCGGGAAGTGAGTTGGTCGTGCGCAAAGTATCTGCAGCGTCTTGATATCTGCCTTCACGAACTTCGCGAAGGAATTTCGGGATGTTAATGTTGACTGGACACCCAGCGACGCATTTCGGATTCTTGCAATCGAGGCAGCGTTCGGCCTCGGCGCGCGCCATTTCCTCCGTGTACCCCAACGGCACCTCGTCAAATCCTTTGACGCGCTCCATGGGGTCGCGTTCGGGCATGGGCGTGCGCGGCGGATGCGCCTTAAGATTACGCTTCTGCTCGGACATGTTTGATCATTTCATTAAGTTGACACTGATGCGCGTGCTCGACGGCTTCGTGCTCTTCGTTGACATACGAGCGGTTGCGCATCATCAATTCGTTGAAGTCCACGCCATGAATATCAAACTCCGGTCCTTCAACGCAGGCAAATCTTGTAACTTTATTAACCGTGACACGGCACGCTCCACACATGCCCGTGCCGTCAAGCATAATTGGATTCAGAGACGCGAGCCCAGGAATCTCCCATTGCCCCATCGTCTTGGCAGCGGCGCGCATCATCGGAACCGGGCCGACAGCGATGCCGTAGGAAAACCGCGTTCCGGCCTCACACCAATTGTTTAGTACGTCAGTAACAAAACCTTTGGCGCCGAATGTGCCGTCATCCGTGCAGACTCGAACTTCGTCGCAGACATTTTCAAATTCATCTGTGAGAATCAGCAGATCTTTGGAACGCGCGCCGATGATTGCGTGCACTTTGTTACCACCGGCCTTGGCTGCTTTGGCAATCGGCAGCAACGGAGCGGTGCCAACTCCGCCGCCAATCACAATCAGGTTACCCCAATTGTGAATATGCGTGGCTTGTCCGAGCGGGCCGACGAGATCGAGAATGAAGTCTCCCGTCTTCAGTTGAGCAAATTCTTCCGTTGTCTTGCCGGCAACTTGAACGATTAAGCGAATCTGTCCACTGGTGGCATTGGTTTCGACGACGGTTAGCGGAATACGCTCGCCGTGATCATGCAATCTTAGAATGATAAACTGCCCGGCAGCGTGCTTTGTCGAAATACGAGGCGCTTCGACCCAGTATTCGTAAATCTTATCAGCAAGCTGGCGGGCAGAGTGAATTAAATATCCAGACATATTTTAGGCGACCGCCGACGCGAGTTCATCGCGAGGAACGGGTTTTGTTTTTTCAACCACTTCCCAGCCGGTACGAAACGCAAGCAGATTTTTCTCGATAGTACCGGAAGGGGCATTTCTTTCAATCGTGCGAATCATCTCGTCCAGCGGAATTGTTGACATCAAACGACAGAAAATTCCGAGCGAAACGGCGCTTGTGTACACGGGTTTCTCGACCGCTTGCTTTGTGATTTGAATAATCGAAATTGGATAGATCATCTGCGGGCCGGGGCCGACTTTCGTGACAAGATTCGGATCCACAACGACGATGGAATCCTGCTTCAACTGTGTCGCGAAAAGATTCCAAGCGCCTTGAGCCAGACAAAGAAAGAAATCAATGCTGGTCAATCGCGGATAGCCGATCGGGTTCTTGTCGATCAGCACGTCCACACTGGTCGGGCCGCCGCGAACCTGAGCAGTGTAGGTGGGGCTTTGTAGCGCATTCAATCCCATGTTGTGCGCCGCGAGGGCAACCCACTCACCAGCTAAAATGTTGCCTTGACCGCCGACGCCCGCGAAGCGAATTTCAGTTCTCACTGGGCTCACCTCCGGCGCCTTCTCGTTTTGGCTTCATTGCTTCTGCTTCGGCAATTTTGCGCGAGGCGTCACGTACGCGCTCTTGTGCATGTTGCTGAAGCTTGTAAAAACTCTCGCAATATTCAGGTTTGTCCGTCACTTTATGCAGCACACCGATCGGATACTTGCCAATCTTCTCTTCCGAAGCCATCTTTTCCCATTTTGATAGCATTACAGCATTGGACGCGATGTGCTCGACCAATTCGGCAGGATCGGGATGCTGATTACGGCGTCCGTACTGCGTGTGGCAATTCGACATCACTTCGATTACTGCAAAACCCTTATGCGCCATGCCGCCCTTTATTAGGCGTTCGAGATAAATCCCGTTGGCAACGTGTCCACGCGCAACATAAGTTGCTCCGGCGGCAATCGTCAATTGGCACAAATCAAATCCGGGATCAATATTGCCGTAAGGCGCCGTAGCTGCGCGTGCGCCGCCGGGAGTGGTCGGCGAGAATTGTCCGCCGGTCATGCCGTAGATCTCGTTGTTCACGATGATCATCGTAATATTGATATTGCGACGGCAGCTATGAATCAAATGGTTGCCGCCAATCGCCGCCGAGTCGCCGTCGCCGGCCATCACTACGACGTTTTTATCCGGCGCGGCCATCTTCAAGCCGGTCGCGAATGTCAAGGCGCGTCCATGAGTCGTGTGCAAGGTATTCATGTCCACATATCCGGGAGCGCGTGACGTGCAGCCGATTCCGGACACAAAACCAATTGTGTCCTGATTCCAGCCCAAGCTCTCCATCGCTCGGATTGCGGACTTCAACACAATGCCGATTCCGCATCCCGGACACCAGATGTGCGGCATCAGATCCTGCCGCAGCCATGTCGCATAATTAAAGGCCACGATATACCTCGCGAATCTTGTCAATCACTTGTTGCGGTTCAATCGGCACACCGCCGACGCAATTTACTCCATGAAGCTGGACGTCACGGCGCATGGCGGCGCGCTCAACTTCGCCACGCAGCATTCCCATGTTCATTTCAGGCACGATAACAGCGCGCATCTTGTCAACCAAGTCGCGTACGGTTGCAGTGGGGAATGGCCAGAAGGTGATTATGCGCATCAGGCCGGCTTTGATCCCTTCGGAGCGTGCGATGTCAACGGCTTCCTTTGACGCGCGGCCCGGAGAACCAAACGTAATCAAGGCGATTTCGGCGTCTTCAATTCGATAATAGTCGTTGCGCTCGATATCTTTTTGCTTGAGTTCGATCTTATTCACCAAGTGCTCTATGCCGCGTTGAATGATCGCCGGAGTCGTGGTTGCGAAACCGCGCTCGGTGTGAGAAAGGCCGGTGATGTGAATGTGCTTGCCTTGATAGAAATCATGGAACGGGCGGAAGCTATTCGCTCCGTAACGTTCCTGATACCATGCGCGCGGATGAATCGGACCGAGATCGTCATCCGTCGGAATGTCAAAGCTCTCGGTCGTATGCGCAATGACTTCATCTATCAGCAACATCACGGGCGTGCGGTAGGCTTCGGACAAATGAAAAGCACGAACTGTTTCGCGATAGACTTCCGCCGGATAACCGGGTGTCAAAGCAATCATAGAGTGATCGCCGTGAGTTCCCCAGCGCGCCTGCATGATATCAGATTGCGCTGGTGCGGTCGGTGCGCCGGTGGACGGTCCACCACGCTGCACGTCCACGATTACACACGGCGTCTCTGACATGATGGCGTAACCAATGTTCTCCTGCTTAAGCGAGAAACCGGGGCCGGACGTCGCGGTCATAGCTTTACAGCCGCCCAATGAGCCCCCGACGACCGCTCCCATCGCGGCAATCTCATCTTCCATTTGCAGAAAGACGCCGCCGGTTTGTGGAAGCCTGAGCGAGAGTAATGCGGCTATCTCTGATGACGGCGTAATCGGATACCCAGCATAAAAATTACACCCTGCGCGCAAAGCCGCTTCGGCAATCGTCTCGTTGCCAGCCCAAAAAACGCGGTCTTTGTTATGTGTCACGCCGCACCTCCTGCCGCGGGTTTATTCTTGCCTTCAGCGAAGACGCTGATAGCAAAATCGGGACATTCCGCTTCGCAGATGCCGCATCCATTACATGCTTCCATATCCGCCACCTTCACGATCGAGCCTTCCCAGCGATCAGGCGATTCCACCATTGCCAGTGTTTTTGTCGGACACAAGTCAACGCAGATGCGGCAGCCTTTGCACCACGTTTCGTGCACCAACAATTTGAATTGCCCGTTCGCAGAGACTGTCTCCACGAGGCTCATAACTTCTCCTTCGTATATCAGACTGAAGCAGTCAACTTTTGTGAATGATTTCACACACTCGTTTGAGCCAACTGCGCATTTTCAAGCTGTTATCAATGTACCAAGCATGCTTGGGAGTTGCAACCGTTTGTAGCAATGTTACAGTTCATCTGTGCAGTCCGTAATCATTGAAAAGTATCGAGAATGTTTAGCTTTATAATCGGATAGCAATTAGCATATTCTGATTTTCGTGAGGCATTCCCCAAAAAAGGATGTTTTCCATTCCTCCTTATCGCACGGTAAAATCACGATTGAGATTGGGCCCCAGAAACTGACAAGTTAAGTCGAATTTAGAGGTTAGGGGTCATTTTGACTTGATAGGACCGCGCTCTGTGCGTTTGTCACTTGACTTTGCGAGAGGCAATCACGATATTTCTTGTGAATTTTTTCACATTTTGAGATGACAAGAGTGTAGGGAGTTGCCTTGCGCAGCTCTGTGTGAAAGCTATGTCTGATACAAATGATATCTAAGAAAATTGAACCGTCGCAGGGACCGCAAATGCGCCCTTGTGACGGTCAAACCCACTGTCGGGCCTCGAGCCTGTTTATAATAAGAATCCCGTAGCGATGTAAAAGACGCTACGGGATTTCTCTTTCCACTTGATTGGCATTGTGTGCGCTGTACTTATGGCTTTACAGTATGAAGAACCACTATCGCTTCTAATGATGCGAATTACTGCAAAGGTATTTCATTTGCGGATTCCGCTTTCCACGGCGCAGAAGATTTTCAATCCCTGAGCGGATGCCTTTGTTTTCGGTAGATATTCCGAGCACAAAGTTAAGTTACTTTTCTTTATGCACTCTAACCCGATTTGATCATGTGCAAGGACAATTGTAAGGCAGGTTATGAAAGCGTATAAACTACTGACACTTTCTCTCTCCATGGCTGGAGTCGTACTCTTATTGGGCTGCAGTGAAGAGAATGAAGATTCTAATTCGATACAAGCCTCTCGAGCAGAATCTGACTGCATCGGCTGCCACACGAATCAAGAGATGTTGATTGCGACGATGTCGCCGGACACGACGCCTGAGCCAGAAAATCCGGGTGAAGGCTGAGGCGGAAGCGTCCCTCCGTTGGAGGGTTGGGAAAAGGTTCTCATGACAGGAATGGGACTCGAAGAATTTCTGGACAGCGAACACGGGTTCGACTGCATCGTCTGTCACGGCGGACACACGGGCATACATTCAAAAGAAAACGCTCATGCTGGCATGACAGCGGATCCGTCTTACGGCGACGTCAACTCTTGCGCACGTTGCCATGACGTCATAAGCCACAGGTTTGCAACGTCAAGCTTGCATTCGACCATGCAAGGCTACCACACGATGTTCGAGCAACGTACAGGGCAGTCCATAAACTCCCAGGCCGGCGTCAGAGCCAAGTTTGAAACTCAGTGCAACAAGTGCCACGCGACGTGCGGAGAATGCCACATCAGCCGACCAAAGTCAGTCGGCGGCGGATTCATCCAGAGTCATTTGATTCGCAAAACGCCAGATATGTCAAATCAATGCACGGCATGCCACGGAAGCCGGGTCGGTGATGAGTATCAAGGTAAAAATGAAGGCTATCGCGCCGATGTACACTATGTTCCTAACGCTATGAGATGCACTTCATGTCACGACGCAGACGAAATGCACGGCGACGGCACAAGCTATCCATTTCGATATGCAGTGCGCAACGGCGCATCGTGCCGTGATTGCCATGAAGTTACGGCAAATCAGAACGAGTACCACGCCGCACACGGAGCCAGTTTCGCCTGCCAAGTTTGCCACTCGCAAGATTACAAAAATTGCAACGACTGTCACGCGGGCACCGGAATATCACAGCCAAGCTGGATGCATTTTAAAATCGGCCGAAATCCACTGCCCGATAATCGCGAGGGAGAAATTGTTGTGCTCCGACATGTCCCGATATCAGAAAATACTTACACTCCGTGGGGAGTGGAAACGGTGAATTTCCCAAGCCTCCCGACCTTCAAGTATGCGACTCCACATAACATTCTGCGCTGGACGGACAGAACTGAAGTCCAAGACGGCCAGTCATGTGGAATGTCATGCCATAACACTCCGAACACGACAGACGGCTGGTTTCTCAGACAGAGTGACTTGGACGCGCTGAGTGATCCGCGTGAGAGGCAGGCCAATCAAAGTCTAATTCTTCCCGACGTCCCACCTCCGTGGTCGTCGCAAAACTAAACGATTCCAGTATCCGTTCCTCCAACTATACCATTAAAGGTTTAACTATGACACGCTTTTCCCGTTACCTGCTCCCGTTCATGTTGGCTGCAAGCCTGTCCGTATTTATGGGCTGTGCCGAAGAAGACGATGACAACCCCGCCGGACCGTCCGGACCGACCTTGCAAGAGCAAATGGCAGACGTAGGCGACGCCTATTTGACGGGTGGTATCAAGATTATTCCCGCTGACGCGCTCTTCGCCGACATCACGAATAGCGTCAATCTGTTTATGATTGATTTCCGTAGCGCGACAGACTTCGCCACTGCCGGTCATATCGCCGGCGCAGTGAACTGGACTATTGGCAATCTGCCTGACAATCTGTCCCAGATTCCGTCCGGCGCCAAAGTTATTTGCATTTGCTATTCGGGCCAGACGGCAGGCTGGGCTTGCTCGTTCTTGCGTATGAAGGGCTATGACGCATACAGTTTGAAATGGGGTATGTGCGGTTGGACAGCTGATCCGGCAGTCAACCTGAACAAGTGGACGAATGTTGTTCCAAATGGCGGCGCGCTTGAGACTGAAAACCACGCCTTGACGACTCAATTCGAGCTTCCCGAGTTCGTGTGCGGCGCCGGGTCGGTCGAGGCGGCAATTAGCGAAGAATGCAATGAACAATTCGACGGTGGGTTGAAGTCTATCAGCGCCAATGACCTGTACGCGAATATTAACGACGGCAACGCGGCGAACAACCCATTCCTGCTTTGCTACTGGGCGGAAACTCCCTACAATGCAGGACATATTCCGGGATCGTACCGCTTCGAACCGGGCTCGCTTGGCTTGGAAGAGAACCTCAAGTATTTGCCTATTGATAAGCAAATTGTGGTTTACTGCTACACAGGCCAAACCTCCGCCCAAGTATGCACGTATTTGAGAATGCTCGGTTATGACGCCTACTCAATGCTTTTCGGTATGAACGCTGTGACCGATCGTACAGACATCCTCGGGGCTAATGTTTATCATGCTCCCGCAACGAACTACCCCGTTGTAACTGGAGCGTAGTTCGTTGGGCAGTTGAAGGCGAATCACCCCGAATTGAACTTCATTCAGGACATGTGCGGAGGCAGGGGGCCCTCCCTGCTCATCGCTGCGGCAGAATAGCCATAGCGGACCCAAGAAAGCTTGGGTCCGTTGTTTTTTCAGGACTTTCTGACAAGAGGCGATCTCTTGTCGCCGAACAAACATCCTCCTGTGTGCGTTTGTCACTTGACTTTCGGCGATTTCGTGACGATAATTGGACAGGCGGCAACGGTTCATAGACGGTGATCTTGAATGGGCCGCAAACTTCGATTGGCACTCAAGTTTTGCACACGCGCTACCGGTGATTCACGCTCAATCGACAGCAACCGTGCGCAAATCGTGATCTGTATACATTTCGCGTTCGCGAAGTTCATCGAAGAAATAAACAGAGGAGTAAGCTCTCAAACTCTTACTTGCCTTGCGGGTGCTTAGACTGCAACTGTCTTTGTTGACCTGCGTCCGACACGGCTAACCATGACAAGACTTGCTTGACCTCGTGTTACAAGCATGAACCGCGGTTAAACCACCGCCGCCGTTTCAGAGGATGCAGTATTGTGCAGTTTGAGAATCGAAATCAGTAGATACGATACGCATGCGTATCGAAACCCACGACCTGGAGGACAATCGAATAGATACCATCTTGGGAGAGGCACGCTGCTAAAGGAATGCCTTTGGCAACAAAACAACTAATTGCATGAGCAAAGCGGGCTCAGGATTACCTGAGCCCGCTTCACGTTTATTGGAGACGGACAGTCTGCTAACGGTCTTGAATCTCGACTTCAGGCGGGAGCATGAAAAGAGGCTGCGCCGGGCGCTCTACATACGATTGTAGAACTTGAAGGTCATAAGGTATCTCGTCCTGCTCTGCCTCTTTGCTGACCAATCCGAGCCGGGCGCCAAGCATTGACATCATCGAAGCCTGGCCGAACAATCGCTCAAAGTTCACTAATTCCTGCTTTGGATATTCCACAACTTTGATTTTCGATTTCTTGGAGATACCGGCACTTTGTTTTGCATACGCGATTGAGGCTTCAAGGCCGCCAATCTCATCGGCAAGCTTACGGTCAATTGCAGCTTGCCCGGCCCAAACGCGGCCTTGCGCGACTTTTTCAACATCTTCACGACGGAGTTCGCGATCCTCGGCCACTCGACCCACGAAATCATCATAGTGACCGCGAATCATCTTTTCAACTCGCGCCCGCTCTTCATCAGTTACATTGCGGTCGGGAACCTCGGCGTTCAACAACGGAAGGATGATTCCCGATCCTAAATCCGCATGACGACCGATCTGCACTTTGTCAAAGGTCAATCCGGTCTTGTCGGTTAGTCCTTCATTCCACACCCACCCCGCAATCACCCCGATTGAACCTGTGATTGAAAACGGCGAAGTGAAGATGCGGTCGCCCGGTGAGCTGATCCAGTATCCGCCGGATGCAGCCAAGCGGCCTTGCGAAACCACCATCGGTTTCTCTTTGGCGACTTCGCGCATTCCGTCCGCGACCCAGTCTGAGGCCATCCCATCTCCGCCCGGCGAGTCAACGCGCAATACGACTGCCTTTACACCATCTTCCTCGGCAAGATTTTTCAAAAGCTTCGAGGTATAGCGCGCCCTGATTCCCGTGTCCATAGCGCACTCGCCTAAAGCATAGACGACTGCCACCTTGGGATACTCTCCCCAATATGGGTCGCTTTCGCGTTCGTCCACGAGGTCATGCCTTTCGATGAACTTGGACTTTTCACCTTTCGCAAATTCAATCAGTTTCTCCGCATCGTCCCATCGGCCTAACGTATCAACGAACCCAAAGCGTTCTGCTTCATGCGCAGTTACCATTCCGAGCGAATCTAATGCCAGATCAAGGGAGTCCAGACTGATTCCAGTGCCCTCGGACACCGCACGTTTCCACTCGGCGTGAAACTCGTCCAGCAGCGCTTGGCGCTGTTCGCGATCTTTTGCCGACATGTCTTTGCGCGCATACGATTCAAATGCGGACTTGTACTCAAAATATCGCCATTCTTCCACGCCGAGACCAAGTTTTTCAAACATGCCTTTGTGATATGTGCGGCCCATTACCCAACCGAACATGTCAATATCGCCAATTGGATCCATCCAGACGTAGTCCGCATGCGCCATCAAATAGGTTTGCACCATTCCGGGACGATCTACATACATGTAAACCTTGTTGCCTGCGGCGCGGTACTCTTTGAGTTTTTCGGCTAATTCCCAAGCCAATTCGAGATTCGATGTGAAGCCCGACATATTTAACGCAATCCCGCTGATTGAAGGATCCGCTTTGGCTTTTTCAATCAGTTGGAGCGTCTCATATAGCGGATGACGGTCTGATTCCAGCCATTTCGCCTTCTTATAAGTTAAAGTGCCGCGCATTCCCAAAGCAACGATGCGTTTGTCTTTTTCGATTAATTTCTGCGCGCGCATCCCCGGCTCAACACGACCCAACCGAACAGCATAGCTTGTGTATTGACGTTCGGAGTCTTTGTCGTAGTGCGGCGCTATATGCAAGCTCGTCGCGTCAAAAGTGAATCCGATGCCAAGTGTAAACCACGGTGCAGGTTCACCTGGTTGAAGTTTGGAAATCTTGCCTGCGACGCGGATGCCGTCAAGCGGCATGATTTCAAGCCCAGCGCCCCACTGCATCGTAGTCGCGTTGTCCTTATCATTCGCCGCCACGTCGCCAAATAAAGTCACACGATGTGAGCCCTTGAAAGGCCGCAAGCCCAAGTCGGCTTGACCTTGCGTACGGCCATTGCGCAAACCTAAAGTCCCCGTGCAGCCGATCGACACCCAATTGTATGGACGCGAAATATTACCGATGGTTACATAATGCTGACGAATGTCGCCCGCGCCAAGCCCTTTCGACCAACCATACGATAGCCCCCAATTATCCGCACGACTGCCGCCCGCCAAAGCAAGCTGATAATCATCAATGCGCATGAATTCATCGCCCACCGGAATCAATGTGCGGTGCATGGAAGCGCCGACGCCTTCGCCGCCGAGCAAGACGCCCCAATTGTCAAGACGCTTTGGTGCATCGTTGCGGTCATTCCACGTAAAAACCGCTTCATGCTCTGACATCGTAGCCCAACCTGCCGGGTTCCAGTAGGAACCTAAGGCGCCCATGTAGCTACCGGGAGTAGAAGCCGTTTGGAGAATGCCCTCGCCGTAATTCAACAACATCGGTGAGCGGCTAAATGCGAACGCATTTGCCGTGCAGAGCAGCACGACAAAAAGTAAAAATCGTTTCATCTTATTGAATTGTAAGTACAAGATCAATTCTTCTGTTCAATGCCCGTCCTCGTACGGACTCATTCGAGGCAATCGGCGAACTTTCGCCTTTGCCAATCGTCTCAATTTTTGCCTTTGATTTTAGCAACGGTTCAAGCGCCTGACCGACGGCTGCTGCCCGCTTTTCGGACAGTTCTTGATTGGATTCCTCCGAACCTTCTCCGTCTGTGTGGCCCTCGATAACCACTTTCACGTCTGGAAAGACAGCAATAGCTTCGGCGGCCTTCTTGAGTATAGACTTGTCAACCTTCTCCAATGTTGCTTGACCACTTGCGAACTTCAAACCATATAAGTGGATGACAATATTGCCCTCCATTGTTTGATAAACCACCGCATCACCGGGATCAAAGGCGGTTTGCGCCAACTGTGCGCGTTGCGCGGTAAGTTCATTTCTGCGCAAACGATTAACCGCGAGATCCCGTTCCGCTTGAATATCAAGCACACGCTGTTCATACTCCGTCATGCGGTTCTGTTGGTCAGCAAGACTTGTTTGCATCTCCGTCAGAGTGCGCTCCATGCTTTCGTGCGAGACCGTGACCACTTTTTCGAGCGAGTCTTGTACAAAAACCTCGCGCTCCAACCGCTTTTCAAACAGTGTCTTCATCTGCTTGACGGCCTCCTCTCCACCCTGCTCAAACAAAAGCGTGTCGCCCCACTGCAGTGCCATCCGCTGAAGCAAATCATCGTAAGGCAGAAGCATATTCTCCTCAGGCGACCGCGATGATTTTGCCCGATTGACAAATTCCGCTTGACCTTTTGCGTGAATTGCAACTTGCGAGGCCTCTTCGGCAGAGACTCTGCATTCGTCGAGGTTCTCTTGCGCGAGTTGCGCTTCGGCCCGTGACATTGCCTGTCGCGAACGCGCCATCAATGTGGGAAAAAGCACGTCGGCGCCCGCCTTCTCGGCAGCGCTGATGTTACCTTTGGTCGTCGCCAAAAATCCGTCGCGCAGAGCTTCACGGCGGGCGGCGTAATATTGTTGAGCAAGCGGCTCTTGCAGTCCTGCCAATTCAGATTCTTCGCCATTCTCAAACTTGGTTGCCATTTCAACCAACCCGCGTTCGGCCTGTTGCCACGTTGGCAGATTGTTCTGACCGGCGCCGACTGCTTGCGCGGCTTTGCGTGCGTCAAGCACAATCTGCATCTTCGTGCGCGCCTGCTCCGCATGAGCTTCAGCGGTCTCCAAAGACTCCAAGGCGCTCTCGAGATTAAGCCTTACAATGTTATCCGTGCCGGCCTTGCCTAATTGATTTTTGGCTTCGCGCACATTTTCTTCGGCCTTGGCAACTCGGCGCGGCGAAAGCAACTGCACTTCCGACGTTTTGGCGAAGGCAAGCGCCTTTTCTGCTTCTATCAACAAGTCTTCCAGCGTCAATGCCGGTTGTGAGATTGCGCTCGCGGCAACAGCGAGCGTCAATGCAATGAGGAGGAGTGTTGCTCTGGTCATTATCTACATCTTGCTATTTCTTCATTAGAACGGGCACAACTTGGCTTACGGGGACCCAACCCGCGCGTATCCCAAGTTTTGTTATCGTTTCGCCTTCCGTCAACGGAACAAGCGGCACGTCAAGCAAGTCCATCTCTTTCTTTTCGCCGGAAACATCCACCTTTACGCGCGCAAAGCACAGTTTGTCGCCACATCCCCAATCATCCGAGACGGCTTTCTGCTTACGGGCCTTCCATGTTGCCGTTGGCATCACGGCTTCCACTCCTTGAGGAGCGTCAAGTTCCAACCAATCCCCGACTCTGGCAAACGCTTGCGCCGGACGGTTCTTTTGAAGCGGAAAGAAATCGTCGCCAATGTTCTTAAGCCCTGAAGCGAGGTCGAAAGTCAAAAACTTCAGCCACGTTCCTTCGCGGGTGGCATATGCGTCGGTTTGCCATACCCACGGCCGCTCGTTTCGCGGCCAGACACAGATTGCATCGTTCGTGGCGATCAGCAAATTCCCGCGCCACAGTGCGACGTTCAACAGTGTGTCTCCGGGAATTCCAACGGCACGATGATCAAGCGTACCGAGCGTGCCGAAGTGGATGGAGTAGTAAATCAACTTGCCGCCGACTTCAGCACCCGTCGCCGCACAATAGGCCCAAACAGTGTCTTGACGAACACCGATCCAACGCGGAGTCAGGTTTTGCAGAGCTGCCGAATAAACGCGGCCAAACTGCTCGGTCTTAGCATCGTACCATCCTAAACCCGATATTGGCATTTGACCGGACTTGTAAAACGCCACCAAGCCAAACCAGACTTTTGTATCGGACGCGCAAAGCGGCCCAATCTCTTCGGTAACATCCGCGCGTGAGACGGTTACTTTTTTCCAAGCATCCGCGAACACAGTCATCGCTTCGGGACTGGCCGGCGTGATTGTCTTGTCACTGTTGCCATAGGAATCCTGCTTCACTATAGTGTTGCCGCGCACTGGGTTGCAAACATAGGTTGCATTCCCCACTATGACACGGCAGCCCCGCCCTTCTTGCGAGACGGGAGGCAAATTCGGCGTTCCACGAGGCACCGTGAACATGGCACCGTCCTTTCCCGAGAAGACAGCTGACCATTCGTCGTTCGAAAATACGGCCTGTCGTTCATCGTAGCCGAGTTCAGGAAAAGAGAGCAAGAAATCCTGTCGCACAAGCTCGGCAGCATACGCGACAGGACCCAGTATCAAAAGGAGTAATGTGAGAATCCGCATTAGGTAAAGAGAGCGGGGCCTTGGCCCGTGGGACCGAAGTAGTGTTGCAGAAGCGACCGCAAGAGCATCACGGCAATCAGTGCGAGAATTGTGCGGAACAATCCGATTCCCAAACCCAGCCACAAAATGAAGAAATTTATGACCGTAATTACGGCGCTGGAAATCCAAAAGTCCGGCAGCACGGCATTTACGCCGCCCGAAACAAATGCGAGCGCGAGCACTACGAACAAGACGCGAATGAAGCCCGGCGCATCTTCTTTTTTGGCCAACAGTGAGCAGGCCAAATAGTAGAGCAAGGCTTCTACTACAAGTTGCAGGAAGTTCATGATCAATTAGACGAGTTGTGTGCAAAAGGAAACCAACGGGAAATCAAGGGAGCGATTTCCCTGACAGAAGAGCGAGAGCCGTGTCGCTGACGGGATTAAGGAAGATAGACGACGCGCAACGGCGTGGCCGAGAACTCCGCAGTCTCGAACTTGACGAGGTAGCTGCCTGCCGCAAAGTTTGTGAAATCGAGCCTGTCAGAATTCTGGCTTGGCGCCAGTGCGCGGGAAAAGACTTCACGGCCCTCAATGTCATAGACACGGAGCATAGCCGTTTGGTGTAATCCGCCCACCCATGAAATGGTAGTGCTGCTATTAAATGGATTGGGGTAGGCAGCTAACGTGAAGTCCGCAGGTAATGGAGGAACAGGGTCAGAAGACAGAGGCGAATTGCCCACAACCGTCACACCCGAGGCAGTAGCGGCCAGAACGTATTGCCCATTTGTCGAGATTGCAAGGTCGTTGACGCTGCCTTGTGCCTGAACCGACGACGCAAACTGCGGAATTGCCGCCGACTGGCGCAGGTATTCGATACCACCTGTGGCCAAACCAATCACAGAGTAGTCACTCCCTGATGCAACAGCCCGAATTTGGCCCGCTGCTCCGTACTGGCCCGCAAGGGAGTAGGTGGTCTTATTCAAGGCGCTGAACTGCAAACCCTGAGCGAAATTTACATACATTCCACCAAGCGCGACGCTGGTATATTCATTCGAGCCAAATTCATCGACCGAGCTTAGCGTGACATTGCCCTGACTTACCGTCCATCCAAGCAAGAATGCTCCGGTTGCACCTGCACAATGAATGCGGCGCGCACTCGCGTCCACCGCGACGCGGTTTGCCGCGCGACCAAATGTCGTTAACAAATGCGGTTGACTGGGATTGCTCAAACCGTAAAACGAAACATTAAGAGCAGTTGCCGCTGCCAAGAACGTGTCGCTGATCGCCACATGTTCAATTGGAGACGAGGCTTGGACGTTGCGCACCCAAGTCGGAGCTTGTAGGTTCGATATATCGATTACGACAATTCCGCTACCCTGCCCCGCGCAATAGGCATAGTTGCCGCGAACTGCTACAGCAGAAAGGGTTCCGACACCCGGCGCATTTTGGCCGACAACTTCGGGAGACTGCGGATTGGAAAATGAAACGATCGACAGGGAATTTGCGCCAACTGCAAAGGCAGTTGTCCCGACAACGGCAATCCCTTCACGCGGGGTCAGGGGAACGTTTCCGCGTACCGACAAGTACTGCGAATACCCGCTTGACGTCCAGAGCAGGATCATAGCCCAGAAAATGGTTGTCGATTTCATCTGCATTGTCCTCAAAATATCAAAAAATACAACCTCTTGCAAGCGCAAATGGCCCATCGGACCAAGTTTGCCTCATTGTGAATCTCCGCCCGCTTTTGTATATTTTCTAAACTTAGCCGCAGATTGATCCGTGATATCAGGTTGCAAGGCCTGTGACAGCCTTGAACCACAAAATTCACTATTTCTTGCCAAATTCGACGACCCGCGCAAAAGCGGCCCTCCTTCCTGCCATTCTGGCCGTCTCAACGGCGGCAATCTTTATCCGTTCGGCCGAAGTACCCCCGCTCGCCGCCGCGTTCTGGCGAGGTGGTTTTTGCGCGATTATCTTCCTCTTTGCCCTGCTTTGGCCATCTGTAAGGCGGGCCCTACGGGAGATGTGGCCCAAGAAAGTAGCCATGATTGCCGGAGCGACGGTTATTATCGCTCTGCACCAAGTCTGCTTTATCACCAGCTTAAGTTATACGTCGATTGCGGCCTCAACGTTTCTGACGTGTACCCAGCCAATTTTCACCGCTTTTCTTGGCTACTTTTTTCTGAAAGAGGCCGTAAGTTGGCGGAGCCGCCTCGCGATTGTCGGCGCAGTGCTCGGAATGGGAGTCATTACTTTTGGTGGAGGAACCAGCGATGCGGCTTTGACGGGGAATCTGCTTGCGCTGGCGGCCTCTGTACTTGCCGCCATATTTGTATTGTTTGCTCGAACATTTCGCCAATCAACTCCCCTCGTCCCGTTCATGCTCGTACTGCACGTCAGCGGATCGCTGTTTCAGATGCTCCTTGCGATGTTCTCAGGCGTATCGCTTGTCGGGTTCAGCTCGGAAAGTTGGGTCGCACTGTTGTTACTGGCGCTAATTCCTACGCTAATCGGGCATACCTTGCTCAATTTCTCCGTCGGCCATTTGCCGGCCTTTGTCGTCTCAGCCTCTATTTTGGGAGAACCTGTGGGCGCAACACTATTGGGATGGGCGCTGTTTGGAGAGATTCCAATTGGTTGGACGCTGTTGGGCGCCGGGATGATTCTGTTGTGTATCTTGATGATCGTCTTTGAGCCCCGCACGTTGGCGATTGCCGAACCTTCACGAGACTAACTTTATGAGTGCTATTGTATCGCTTACAAACGTTACCTTCCGCTATGGCAACACGGCGGCACTCGAACGCGTCACGTTCGAGGTCAAAGCAGGTGTGTTTGTGGGATTAATTGGGCCGAACGGCGGTGGCAAGTCAACTTTGCTGAAACTGCTGCTCGGACTTGAGCAAGCTCAATCCGGCGCCGTCCGCATGTTCGGCGAAGACCCCGTTACGGGAACAAAGTGGCGCAGCAAAGTCGGTCATGTCCCGCAACAGCGAGAATTCACGACGCGTTTTCCAGTCAGCGCCGCACAAGTGGCATCTATGGGGTTACTTGCTCGCGGATTGCCTGACTACACCGTTTCGCAGAGACAGGACATGACGCAAAAGGCCTTACAGCGAGTCGGAATGGAGGCTCATGCCGACAAGACGTGGTGGACGTTGTCGGGCGGCCAAAAACAGCGGGTGCTGATTGCACGGGCACTTGTGCATGAACCTGAGTTGCTATTGCTTGATGAGCCGACGGTCGGAGTGGATGCGCGCGGACAAGACCAGTTGAATCAATGGCTGTCGGATTGGCGTACCGAACGAAACCTCACAGTCATTCTCGTGTCCCATGACATTGGAGCAATCTCACCCGTATGCGACCGACTCGCTTGTCTGAATGTCAATTTGCATTTTCACGACCGGCCCGAAAATCTTTCCGGTGAGGATATTGAGAAGACCTACGGCTGTCCCGCAGAATTGGTTTTCCATGATCACTCACTGCCTCATCGCGTGGTAGGTCCACATGAGCACTGAGTCGCTATTTATGCTGATTGCCGCCACGCTGCTGGGTATCGTGTGCGGAGCGCAGTCGTTTCTCGTTGTGCATCGGCGCATGGCGTTCATGGGACACGGAGCCTCGCATGGCATGATTGGCGGCGTTGGGCTTGCGCTTTACCTGCATTGGCCGGTTTTTCCGGTGGCGTTGCTATCCGCGCTCGTGTTCAGTCTCGGAGTAGGATTATTACCCAAACGAGATGACATCTCTTCCGACAGCGCAATCGGCATCATGCTCTCTGCGGCGGTCGCATTTGGTCTGCTGTTGTCAAGTGTCCATGATCAATTGCACCATGATGATTGCGGCGGAGAGCATCTGGAAGAATTCCTCGTCGGTTCGTTGACGCAGGTACATCTTGGAGACCTCTACTTTCTGGCGGCATTGGCTGTTGCGGTGATCGTGCTGCTGCTCGTATATTGGCGGCAATTGCTGTTATTTCTGTTTGATCCGGAAGGCGCACAAACCGCCGGACTACCCATCAAGCTCATGCATCTCGGAAGCTTGACGATACTCGCAATTACGATCGCATTGGCCATGAAGATTGCCGGTGTGTTGTTGGTCGGTGCGCTAATAATTATCCCTTCGGTTACTGCGGGTCTAATCAGCAATAGTGCCTCACGCGTCGTAATCCTCTCCGTCATATTGGGCGCTTTGGCTGCGCTTGCGGGTGCGCTGGCCGCGCTTGACTTTGCGCTAACGCCGGGGCCAATTATCGTGCTGATTTTAGTTGGAATATTCTTGGCGGCCAGATTGTTTGCCGGCAAACAACAATAATAAAAACGGGCGACCAACTTGGCCGCCCGTTTTTATTAAAAGACCTTCAACACTATTTCAGCAGTGGAGCGAGCACCAACGCAACTATTGCCATGAGTTTGATCAGAATGTTCATGGACGGGCCGGTCGTGTCTTTGAATGGATCTCCAACCGTGTCCCCCACGACCGCTGCTTTGTGCGCATCCGATCCCTTGCCACCAAACTCGCCTGATTCAATGTACTTCTTGGCATTGTCCCATGCGCCGCCTGCGTTGGCCATGAATAGAGCGAGTAGCACGCCTGAAAGTGTGGCACCGGCGAGAAATCCGCCGAGCGCCTCTGGCCCCAATGCAAAACCAATGAGAATGGGAGCAATGACTGCCGAGATTCCCGGTAAAATCATTTCCCGCAGTGCGCCTCGTGTTGAGATCGCGACGCATCGTTCAATATCCGGTTCAACGCCGGGTTTACCTTCCAGCAAGCCCCTAATCTCCATGAACTGACGGCGTACCTCATTAACCATCGCCCCAGCCGCGCGACCCACCGCGGTCATTGTTAGCGCGCCAATCCAAAACGCCATCATACCACCAAGCAACAGCCCGATAACGACATTGGCGCTAACGAGATTGATTGATGAGATACCCACGGCAGATGTGTAGGCAGAAAACAGTGCAAGCGCGGCCAGCGCAGCCGAACCAATTGCGAATCCTTTGCCAATCGCGGCGGTCGTGTTGCCTAAGCTATCCAACTTATCTGTAATCTTGCGAACTTCTGGTCCAAGGTGAGCCTGTTCGGAAATTCCGCCTGCATTGTCAGCGATTGGCCCATAAGCATCAACCGCCATGACGATTCCAACGGTCGCGAGCATGCCCATGCCCGCAATAGCAATACCGTAGAGTTCAGCGAAATAGTAGCTCACCCAAATTGATGCGCCAATCAAGATAATTGGAATTGCAACAGACTCTAATCCAACAGCAATTCCGGTGATAATTGTAGTGGCCGAGCCGGTCGTTGAAGCGTTTGCAATCTTCTGAACCGGGCCGCCTGATGTGTAGTATTCAGTGATTCTGCCGATCAGGCCGCCGACAATAGAGCCTGAAACCATCGCCCAAAAAACACCGAGATTCAGTTGGAGTTCTGTCGTAACAAAGTATCCCGCAACCCAAAAAAGGATGGCCGCAATGTAGGTACCTGCCGATAACGCTTTGGCAGGGTCACCTTTTTGGAAGAAACGCACTGCGAAAATACCAATTACACTTGCACCAAGTCCGGCAACTGCCAGGAACAACGGGTAGCTCATGAAAGCCATTTTTTGAGCGGCGTAGGCTGCTCCCGTTCCGGCGATTGCAATTGCCGCCACAATTGCTCCGACGTAGCTTTCAAACAGATCCGCTCCCATGCCTGCGGTGTCCCCAACGTTATCACCGACATTGTCGGCAATTACTGCGGGGTTGCGAGGATCGTCTTCATTCAGGTTATACTCCATTTTGCCCACAAGGTCTGCCCCGACATCTGCGGCTTTCGTAAAGATTCCGCCGCCTACGCGCGCAAACAGCGCAATTGAAGAGGCGCCCATTGACATGCCGACCAGAACATCCTGAACTTTGACGTTTGCGTTTGAGCTATAAACATAGAACAAGCCGCCCAGACCGATCAGCCCAAGTGACGCCACAGCCAACCCCATGACCGCACCGCCGGAAAAAGCGGTAACAAGAGCCGGGCCCTGTCCCTTTTCTTTGGCCGCCCACGTTGTACGCACATTTGCGATGGTGGCTGCATTCATGCCGATGTAGCCTGCAAGCATTGAGCAGGCCGCGCCAACAATGAAGGCATAAGATGTTTCGTGGTCCGGCAGGAAAGCATAAAGCAGTCCCGCCACAACGAGAATGAAGAGCGCGAGTATCTTATACTCTGCCGCCAGAAAGACCATGGCCCCTTTGTGAATCTTCGCCGCGATCTTCTGCATTGTCTCTGTACCATCTGGCTGGCGCTTGACCAGGCCATAGACCACAAAAGCAAGCAATAGTCCGGCGACTCCTGCTGTCAACGATATTATTCCGGGATTCGGCATCAGGCTCCTTGACTTTTTGCTCTGGGAGTGTTTTCTTAGCAGAAATCCCGTTAGTTTATTATTTCCACGAGCTTTCCTGACAAGACTTAGAATATACCGAAATCCCTTACTTATCGCAAGTAATAAAATGCCTCTGGTGGGTCCCGTCACCGCGTCTTAAAGGCGCAAGGAGGAAATGATGTCCCGCATAGCTTGTTTGGCTGTAGTAATGTGTCTTACTACGCTCGTCTGCGTTGCCCAGCCGATACTCGTCGGCACAACAGCAACAAACTCGCTCCACATCGGATCGGGCGGTCGCTCAATTGCCGCAGAGCCCGGTGGCATAGCGCAAATGGTCTGGCAAGATTATTATGATTGGGCTTGGACGCAACGACAGGTGCGATATGGCCTAATTGAGAATGGCGACCCGTTGTTTGGATCAGAAGGGGCAATAGTTGACGGCGGAGTGCGCTCCGGTCTTCCCCGCCTTGCCATTACCTCTTCCGGCTTCTGCTTCCCCGCATATCATTCGCAGCAATCGCCAAGCTCCCCGGTCGGAACCGTAGTAGCATGTGATTTCATGGCGCACGCAGGAGCATACTCAAACTGCATGGGTGATTCATTGCCGGTACTTGTCGATCGCTTGTACCCCAGGGTCGCGGTTGACACGGAAGGTGACGTGCATTTGTTGTGCTGTGACTATACAGCCACACCGGACTTCCATCGATACTATTACTCGCGCGGCACTCCACAGTATGACGACGGATTCCTCAATGGAATAGACTGGACTGTCACATCTCTTCCCAACGATTTCGGGCCAAGCATCTCTGTGAGTACGGGTTGTGATATTGCCTGTTCAGGAGATCGCGTTGCGCGGGCTTGGACAGGCTCGACTACAGACCGTTGGAACTCACCACTCCCATTTTCAAACGACGTGTACGTTCAATTCTCGGAGGATCGTGGCTTAAACTGGGGTGATCCGCTGAATCTTACCACGTTTGAAATGCCCGACCAAACGTGTTTTGATCAAGGTACAAATCCTATCTGCTGCAATCGGGATACGCTTCGGGCGACCCCCGATGTAAACATTATGTTTGACGTGGATGGAGTTCTCCATATCGTATTTACGACCCTTGTCTATTACAACTGGGAAAGCTCCCTTGGCGAGGCCGGATTCTATCCTACGCGTGCGCAGATTTGGCATTGGGGTGAAAATAGCGAGACGTTTTCAATCGTTGCCAATGCGTGGATCGGTGGCCCTCTGCCCGGCAGTGGGACACTTGGAACCAATCGCACGTATGTTGAAGGCCCAGTTATCTCTCAAGACTCAAGCAGCGGTATGTTGTATTGTACCTTCACCGAGTATGATACTTCTCACTACTCTGCATTGAGCGGATTGCTGAACGCGGATATCATGATTTCGTCGTCGCAAGATGGAGGCGACTCGTGGTCTGTCGCAACGGATGTTACTCCGACGGTCCCTATTGTTCAACCGGCCCCTGCAGGAGCCAATCTTATTGAGCAAGATGTATCCGTAAATACCTGGGTTCTCGACGGCTGGATTGAAATGAGTTATCTGCTTGACGTAAACGGCGTCGTTGGCCCGACGGATCCTTTACCGTTGAACCAAATCTACTATGAGTCTATCCCGGTAGGCATGATTCAACCGACGCCATTGATTGAAGGCCGCGACCTGCACGTGGGCACGGTAGAGGAGTGTCTTGATATTCTCCCTGTTGGCGAATCGGCAGTGCCGGGAGAGTTTTATCTCGCGGCCTTTCCCAACCCGTTCAACTCATCGGTAATGTTGGAATACAATCTGCCAGCCAGTTCGTTCGTCAACCTTAGAATCTTCGATATTTCGGGAAGAGAAACTGCGCGATTGATTGCCGGCACACAAAGTATGGGAGTGCATAATTTCTCATGGCAAGCCGATAATGTTGCCACCGGGGTTTATTTTGCACAAATCGAGATAGCCGCCGGCACACGAACATCCAAATTACTCCTTATTAAGTGACTTCAGATCGAAAACCGGTTGTTCTGCTTCAAAACTGTGCCATCGTTACCGGTGGCAAGACCGTATTGTCTGCGCTTGATTTGATGCTCTTGGCAGGAGAATTTCTGATCATTGAAGGACCAACCGGAAGCGGCAAGACGTCACTTGTGCGTACATTGTTCGGCAGTCTTGCTCCGTCAGCGGGCTACGGCGAAGTCGTCTCTATCCCCCTTCGCCCCTTGCCACCTGCGAAGAAGCCGCAGTTGCGCCGACAGCTTGGTATTGTGACTCAGCAACCGTTGTTTCTGGAAGATGAGAACGTGCTGGAAAATGTTGCGCTGCCGCTTCGCATTGCCGGAGTTTCGGCTTCCGAGTGCCGGGCGCGGGGAACAAAGGCATTGCTCGAAGCAGGGTTGACAGGAGCCGCCTTGCGGAGACCAACTGAACTATCTGGCGGTGAGCAAGCGCGCTTGCAGATTGCGCGCGCGCTTGTTCACCAACCCCTGCTGTTGCTCGCCGACGAACCGTTCGCGCATTTGGATGCGGCGTCGGTCGAGTTGATTGAATCATTGCTGGCTTTTGCACACACGCGCGGCACAGCAATTGTGTTGACCACTCACAGGCCCACACAGTTGGCCAGCCGGGCGCGTAGGCTTACGGTCAGAGACGGCAGGCTTGTCTGATGGGGCTGTTGTTTCGACTGACATGGCGGACTATTGCCGCACGACCAACCCTGGCCGTGTTGGCAGTATTGTTACTTGCTATGACCACGGCAATGTTGTACGGGTTGATTGTGTCCGCGAGCGTTGTTAAGACATTACGCGAAAGTCTGATTAGCGAACTCGCCGTAGAAATCGAGCTTGCCGACTATTCTGACTCAACGAGATTTGTGTTTGCGGAGACTCTGCGCCAACGTTCTGACGTTCTATCCGTGAAATCACTGTCGGCACGCGACGTCTTGGAAGAGGCAGAACAAGAGTTGGGCGAGTCGCTCCGTGACGTACTAAGTGACAACCCTTTCCCACCGATTCTGCGAGTTCAGTTGCGCAATCCCATGCCGGAGCGGATTGAACTGTTTATCGACGAGGTGGCTGCGTGGCCCGGTGTGCTGCAAGCTGTTTATCCGCGCGATTTGTGGCGCAAATTTGACAAATGGATGGCAGCGTTGCGCGGGCGGGTGGCAGTAATCGTTGGTCTAATCGCGCTAATCGGTTGGGCGCTTGTCGGGCTTTCGCTCCGTGCCATACTTAGGAACCGCCGTTCCGCATGGCAGTTATTGTCAATGCTTGGAATTAAGCCGCGCGACCTCGAAGTTTTGCAGCTTAATATTGAGCTTGTGCTTGGGCTATTCGCAGGCGCGTTCGCTGTCGGCATCATTTATCTCGGACTGGTCGCGGCAGGATGGTTGTTGCTCAGACCTATCGAGGCTCCCACAGGTTGGATTCCGGGATGCCTTGCAATGGCCATACTTCTTTCTGTCCTTGCCGGGATCTGGGCGCCACGCCCCTCAAAGGAATCATGACCGGCGAAATGCCGCTCTGATATTTTAAAATCCCCGCTTGACATTCGAGAGGGGATTTTGTACTTTCTGGGCCTTGTGAGCACCCATAGCTCAATTGGTAGAGCAGTTGACTCTTAATCAATTGGTTCGGGGTTCAAGTCCCTGTGGGTGCACCCTTGTAAATCCGCTACTTACGTGGCGGATTTACTTGTTTATGGAGGTGCGGGCCCCTCGTGCAGGCAGCACGACTGGGAATTACCTCCATCGCGGGTTGCTCCTCGAAAATCGATGAAACTTGTTAACTTGCTACAAGTTTGCTATTTTCAATCTTAGACAGTTCTTTGTCAGCCCAACGGTTGACCTCCCCCCGTTATCCCCGTTTTTATCCAGATTTTCTATCATGTCCCTCCGATCCCTAATAATCATCCTTTTACTCATCCTCGGCACCTTGCCGGGACAAGCTCAGCCAAACTCCGGCTCGAGCCCGTACCGCGATCAGATTGAGAGCGCAGGTTCTGCCGCTGATTACGACGGTGCCAACTCTGTGCTCGTATTTGACTCCACCTGGGTGGATGTTGATTCGACCGGACTTTCGCACAAACGCACCCATACCTTGACAAAGGTGTTGACCAACGCAGGCCTCGCTGAAATGCACGCAGCGCGATTCAACTACGACCCCGCTTCCAACAAGATTGAGCTGCTGGTGGCAAGAATTCACCGCAAAGACGGTTCGCTTGAAGCGATCTCATTCGACGGCGTGAAAGATTTGCCTCAGCCGACTCACTTGATCTATTGGGGCGCGCGAATGAAAGTCCTGCCCATACCGCCACTGGAAGTGGGTGATGCCGTCGAGTTTGAATACTCCCAGATGGGTTTTCAAATTGCCTATCTGGCCTCGGACGGCGCTGAAGAAAAGTATGTTCCGCCCATGCGCGGTACTTATTACGACGTCGTGATGTTTGGCAGCAATGTTCTGGAGGAGGGCACCCCGCCAATAAAGTTCAAGTCATATACGATCACGATGCCCGAGGACAAGCCCGCCCAATTTGAAACGTACAACGGCGATATCAAGTCTGCAATGATTTTCGGTGACAACCGGTATGTCTATCATTTCTGGAAAGAAGACGTCCCGGCATTTTCGCCCGAAACAAGGTCGCCGGGCTCGACGGACATTGTACCCAAGGTTGTGTTCACAAATGTGCGTTCGTGGGCTGAAAAATCGCGCTGGTTCTACAATGTAAACGAAGATGCGAAGGTCTTTGAATACGATGATGCAATTCGCCAAGAAGTTGAGCGCATTACCAAAGGCTGCGCCACCGATACATGCAAGTTCTATGCGCTGCTCCATTGGGTCGCGCAAGAAATTCGCTACAGCGGAATTTCAATGGGCGAGGGTGAAGGCTATACTCTGCATCCGGGAACAATGACCTTCAGAGATCGTGCAGGCGTCTGCAAAGACATCGCCGGGATGCTGGTCACCATGTTGCGCGCGGCGGGTTTCACAACGTATCCCGTTATGACTCAAGCCGGATCGCGTGTTGAACGCATACCCGCCGATCAGTTTAATCATTGTGTGGTGGCCGTCAAGCGCGCTGACGGCTCATTCTTGATGCTCGATCCGACTTGGACGCCTTTCAATATGGAACTTTGGAGCCGAGCGGAATCGGAACAGCATTTTGTGGTAGGAAGCCCTGAAGGCGAAGGGCTTTCCCAAATTACGAAGTTCACACCCGAGGAAAATGATTTCTCGTTTGAGATGAAGACTCAACTGACCGAAAACGGAGACTTAAGCGGCAGTGTTACTCTGCAAGGCATGGCTCAGGCCGATGCACGGGTACGCAGGCCGTTCAGCGATGCCGGACAGGATCATTGGGATGCGATTTGCCAAGCCTGGTTCCACAAAGCTGATCCAGCGGCGGAGCTTACGAAAGTTACCTACGGCGACTTGTGGAATTTTGCAAAACCTTTTGCCGTCACGATGGAGTTTCGGGTTCCGGGCTATGCACGTAAGTTAGGAAAGAGAATAGATTATCAGCCGTTCAGTTCAAGATTGCTTTGGGCGGGTGGCTATCAAATGAATTTACTTTCAGGACTTGATTCTGATCATCGAACGCAACCGATTCTCACCTATAATCCGCGACAAGTTACGCTGAAAGAGGCTCTTCAATTGCCGGCAGGGATGTCCGTCCGAAAGATGCCTGAACCGCTTGATGAGGGCGGCGAAGCTGCCAGCACAAAGGGCGGATGGAAGAAGACGCCAAAGGGGTTTGAACTGAATTACGTCTGGCATGTGAAGGAGCGCTGGATACCTGTGAGCGACTATGCGGATGTGAAAAAGGCCACCGATTCGATCAAGGATTATGATAGAATTGCCTTGGTCATCGAGAAAGGAGGTGCGCGATGAAACGCATTTTCGTTCTACTTGCAACATTTGTCTTAACTTCGTCAGCGCTGGCAGACTTCAACGGTCTCCCAGAGACTGTTCGCGCCAATCTCTCAAGTATTCAAAAATACTCAAAAGCGTCGTCAATCCTGTTGTCCTGTACAGAGAACTATTCTCTGAATGCTGATGGATCGCAGAACTATGAATGGCATTCTTTCCGCTATTTTCGTGATGAAGCTGCGCGCGACGCTTGGGGAGACCCGCGAATTAGTTTTGCCGAAGGTCGCCAAACCGTAGAAGTCTTGCGCGCCAGAACCTATACAAGCGACGGACGACAGATCGACTGCACACCCGAGAATGCCTTCAATCCGGTGGTTCCCGATGAAATGGACCTTGCCCCGGATTTCGGCGAGTACCGACAACTTGTGGTCACGTTACTTGGCTTGGAGAACGGCTCAATTTCGGAATTTCACTATCGCGTGATTACTCCAAAACCTTTATTACCATGGCTTCAAGGCCGCGCATTCTTGCGTGATGAAGTACCCACTTTAAGGCGAGAGCTAATTGTCGCGATTCCGGCAGGAACTACGCTGAACTATCATGGCGATCGCGGCGCACCCGAACCGGAAATCAACGCAAACCAATATGTTTGGAAAATCGGTGAACAGGCCGGTTATATTGCGGACGATTTGGCGGGCAATAAGGAGCTTTTGCCGAATGTCTCGTTCTCAACTGCGACCAATTGGGAGCAAATCTGCAACGTGCTTAAGGGCCGCATTGATGCGGCAAGTTCAGCAAACTTGACTTTGCCCGCGTCGTTGATTACTGATTTGTCCGGACGACTTACAGTGGACAGTCGTTTCAATACTATTAAGAATTGGGTGAAAGAACGCTTTAACAAGAAACATTTCGATCACCCCGAGTTCGCATTGTCGTTGCGACCGGCAAACGAAATTCTTAACAGCGGTTACGGCAACGGGCTCGAGTTAGCGGTGCTGGTCCATAGCTTGGCCGCTTCAAGTGATATACAGTGCGACCTGTTCCCGCGCTTCCGGCCTGCCCCGGTTATTCCATCACTTTATGACTGGATCGACCCGGTGCTCGCCGTTCATCCCGATTTCAGTCCCGTTTATCTAACCGATGCGCTATTACCGCGCAGTCAGTTTAGCAGCGACTTACTTTCGTCGAGCGTCTTTGACCTATCCACCTGCAAAGAGCGCGAAACTCCTGCTCATGCCAGCGGAACTCCCCACTTTAACGTCTGGCTGTCCCTTGAGAAACTTGATCAGGACACTGTTTTGGGACACGGCTCATTGATCGCAACAGGAAGTTGGGGTGTCGTAGAGCAGATTCAGGAAGACGGTGTTATTGAGTATTTGAACTCTTCCGTTTCTCTGCCTGGTTTCACTTGCACAAACGCAAACATGAAAGAGCTGAGTGAACGACGAGCGTCAGTTGACTTTGAGTTTACTGTCACAGCGCTTGACTCCGCGGACGATTTCAGAATTCTACCGCTTGCTCCAATCGACTTCACGGACAAGGTCAAAGATGCGCCGTGGGCGATGCCGCGCAGAGAATTTCCACAGGCAATACCACTGGTAGGAGAAATTGCCTTACACATTGATGCCGGTATTCCTGACGGTTGGCAAATATCCCAAAAACCAGTCGCGGATTCTGAGACGTGGGATTGGAGCAAAGGCGAAGTTACGTGCGACGTCA
Source organism: uncultured Alphaproteobacteria bacterium (assembly GCA_964587105.1). Classification (GTDB taxonomy): domain Bacteria; phylum Electryoneota; class RPQS01; order RPQS01; family RPQS01; genus JABWCQ01. Next base: position 105,086 of record CAZPKG010000008.1, read on the forward strand.
AAGACGGGCATTTCATCTATTCTCGTCATCTGAAACTTGCGCGTGAGTGGTTGGCGCCAACGGGTTGGAGCGCATTCAGAACATGGATGATTGAAAGTGGTCCAAGGCCAAACAATTGCGTCGTATTCGAGCCAACACCAACCAAAATGTCCGCCAAGTAGATCATAACATAGTCCCACTACCTAATACCACCTACTCGTGAGCACTTCTTCCACTCATACCGATGATGACAACCTCTCGCTGCGAGAGAGTTTTCGGATTATGTTTGGCGCATCGCGCGCCTATTGGTTAGTAAATCTTGTCAATTTCGGCGATGGAATCGCCTACTTCGGCATTCTGAACCTACTGACTCTTTTCATTCACGGTCAGATGGGGTTGTCGGATCAAATGACAGGCGTCGCGGTTTCGGTATTTACCGGAGCCGTTACCCTTTTCATGTTTTTCGGCGGATTCGTGTCGGATCGGCTGGGCGTTCGCAAAGCGTTGATGATTTCGCTCCTGTTTCTGCTGTTGGGCAGAGTGTTTCTGACGTCCAGTCCGATGTTCGATGCGGCGGGTATTATGCTCTGGACAAGCCTCGGCCTGATGGCGCTCGGAACCGGCGTACTGCAACCAACGTTATATGCCGGCGCCAAGGAATTCTCCGATCCACGCACGTCTGCAATAAGCTACAGCTTGATCTACGCGATAATGAACTTCGGCATCATGATCGAAAGTTATATGTCGCCGTATATTCGTGAGCACGGCGGTATTGAAGCGGTATTTTGGACAATGGCCGCGGTCAACGGCATTGTGTTGCTGGCTATCCTGCTTCTGTTCACCCGCAAAGTTGAGGATCGAGATCGTGTTGTGCATATTGAAGAGAAGAAGCACGAACACAAGACTCTTGCGGAGAAGATCAAAGCGCTGCCGATTCTTGACGCGCGATTTATGGCGTTTATTTTCGTTTTGTTGCCCGTGCGCACGATGTTCGCGCATCAGTGGCTAACCATGCCGCACTATATCATGCGCTGTTTCCCCGAGTCTGTCGGCGCGCGCTATGAATGGCTGCAAGGCTTGAATCCACTCATCATAACCATCGCTGTTCCGCTTGTCGCGGCGCTAACGCGAAAAGTCAATGTGATCAAAATGATGATTATCGGGACAGTGATCTCGGCGGCGTCCACGTTCATCCTTGCGCCAGCACCGGATTTAACGCTTCTGATATTGTATATATTCGTGTTCTCAATCGGCGAGGCAATTTGGTCGAGTCGATTCTTCGAGTACATCGCCGACCTTGCACCGGCAGGACAAGTCGGCGCATATATGGGTTTGGCCGGAATTCCGTGGTTCTTGGCAAAATTCACGACAGGATTCTATTCGGGTTTTATGCTTGAAAAATTCATCCCCGAGCAAGGAGTTCAAGACAGCGGAACATTATGGACAGTTTACGGATTTGTCGCGTTGCTCTCGCCGCTCGGTCTCTTGCTGATGCAAAAGTGGATGGTGAAACCACTCAAGCACGAGAGCTGACATCAGCCTTCATTCAAAAGCGAAAACCCGGGCAACTCACCCGGGTTTTCTTGTCTTGCGAATAGCCTGAGTGTCGCTACTTGAGCATCATCAGCTTCTTTGTCTGCGCAAATGATCCAGCTTCCAAGCGTGCGAAATAGATACCGCTGGCCAGCATTGCTCCGGAGTCATCGCGCCCGTTCCATCTGACGACATGGTGCCCGGCGGGTTGTTTGCCGTCCACTAATGTGATAACACGCTGCCCGGTGATGTTGTAGATAGAGAGAGTTGCATCTCCAGCTTTCGCCAGTGAAAATGGAATCATCGTCTCAGGATTAAATGGATTCGGGTAGTTCGCCATCAAGCCATATTCGTGTACCAAGCCTTCATGAAGCTCTTCGGCGTCGGAAATAAAATCACCTACGCCCGCGCGAACCATGAAGTTTGACGGTTGGCTCTGCCAACCCGTCGAGCCTTGATGCCAATAACTTCTCCCTGCATTGCTGCTGTTGTCTGTCGCGATCCCCGGTTCCCACGGACGTTCTGGAGTCCAATCCAACGTGGCCCAAAAAGGACCAACTGGCGCGGGAAGATTATCGCCGGGAATGTGGACAGTGAAAAACTCGTTTGCGACCGGCGGGGTGATGAAATACGGCCCGAACTGTTGCGCGCCGGGAATACCGCCGTCATCATCCGCGACGCCGACTCCAATTGGCGCAATCCCGTTCACTGCGATCTGAATTGTGTAAACAAAATCGTGGTTCTCCGGCATATCACATCGAACGGCGAAGCGGTTTTCGTCATAGGTACCAGAAACGATCATGAAGAACTCCCAAATCCCGTCATCGTAGGTCAAGTATTCGAGTTCAGGTTCTTCACCAGCGTAAGCGCCTTCCGCCGACGACAGAGGGCCTTCGTACTCGTCATCACCGTCCATGATAAAACCGCTTACAGAATACTCATTCCATGTGCCGTAAGTCACATTCTCATCCGTATAGGTCTGCACACCGGGTTGAATGTAGTCGAGAAACTCGCCATTTCGATAGAGCTTGAGTCCGGCAAGACCTGTGAGCGGCAACTCGTCAATTCCAAGAGTGGGATCAATCCAATCTATCTGGAGATCAACGCCGCTTCGTACGACCTCAACTTCACTCGGCGAAGCCGGAGGAACATGCAGCGAAGCTTGTATCGAAGTGTTGCTGAAATACTCCGGGTTACTCACGATGGACGGAATATTCTGAGGCCACCAGCCGTCGAAACTGGCAACTCCCGCTTGACGCTGAATCACAAAAAAGCCGATTCCCGGAGTTTTGTCCGGTCCGTAAAGCGCAAGTTGATAAAGCTCTTGAAAGCCCATCGGTATGGCCACTTCACCCGTGAAATATCCCGCAGATGTCGAAAACCCGATTTGCGGATTTGTGAACGTGAAATAGGGATCGGCATTATAAGGCTGGCCGGACAACGAACGATAGCGCAAAGTTGATCCTGATCCGTAATAGTATGCCCAGTAGTTGCCTTCGCTGCCGGAACGATTGTACGACCACGTGTCAGAGTCGTCGTCGTCAACATAGATACCAAAACCCTCAGCGTCGTCAAGCGACGTGTTGGCATGATCCTCACACGCCAGATAGAGCAAATCTGCGGTGTCGTTATATTTCATATACAAATATGCGGACTGCGGTGGATTCGGACTATCGGTGCCGAAAACATCTGAGATGTCAATTCTAACTGCGTCCGCCCACTCGTTTGGCGAAAGCACGCCGTCAAAATTCACAGGAGTCGTCATTGGCGGTACAACAGGATCGTAAACCAAGTATGAATCATCAAGCGAGCCGACAGCTTCGTTAGAATACTCCGACTCTCCGTTTGAATAGACGCCGGTTACAACGTAGTAATATGTTCGTGTCGGAATAACGCCAATGCTGTCACCGTAGCTTGTTGCTGTTCCGGGCAAGGAACGAATCAACGCATACGGCCCGCCGGAGAGTGCCGAGCGCCAGACGTGAATAGAATCGGGATCATCGAGCGAACTCGGACGGCGCGGGCGCGGGGTTGATTGATCTGCTGCCTCTTCGCCTGCGGCGGGCCGCACGGGATTGAGTTCGGGTGTCGGGCCGACAAGCACGTCGCCAACCGCCCACAACGCCTCAAGTTCACGCGTGTTTTGAGCCGTTGCACCCAATGCGCTCCAGCTAAGATCAATTCTTCTTAGCTGTCCGCTCACCGCAACGAGGTTTTGCGGAGCAACGTCTGTCTCGACAAGACTGAAATTGACGCCGCTTGTCAAACCATCTTCAGTGATGACGACGTTCGCGGCTGAGCCCCAAGTGTAGCCTAACTTCCGTGCGGTGATTGTATAGCTCCCCGCAGGAATATGATCCAACCTGTATTGTCCCTGAACATTCGTGGTTGCGCGCAGGTGCGTTCCGGCGGCTTCAATTGTAACGCCTGAATAGTCACCAGTTCCCGCGAGGGTAACATTACCCGCAACACTACCGCCTTCCAAATCCAACGCAAAGCAATAGGCATTTCCGCCGTTGCCGAAGAAACGATTGTGCACAGCTTTGCCACCCGCCATCAAATGCGTTCCATCGGCTGACAAATCCAAATCATTCGGCGAGCCCGGATGTGTGTAGGTGTAGAACGGTTCGGAGTTGTATTTTTGATAGACACGAATATCCGGTGCGCCATCCGCCAAGTAGCCCCACGAACAGGCTGCGATGGTTAACCCATCGTCGGAAATCTCAATTCCGCCGACTAAATCACCCATGCCGGCAGAAACCCACAACGGTGTGCCGCCACCATAGGTTTCAAACACGGCCACATATCCCTCAAAGCCGCCGCCAATGAATTGCAACGAGCCTGCGGCAATCGTTTCACCATTTTCGGAGACGCCTGTCGCGGTCGCCCAATTCGACGTTCCACCGCTGAAGCGGTACTCCCAAAGTTGGATGTAATTCTCCGATCCCTGATCCCATGCGTAAACATGGAGTTTGCCGTCGTTATTGCTCCCGCATGTAATAATCCGGCCATCACCGGATATCGTCGCGGGATGTTCCGTGTTGCGGCCATCTTCATTCCAAATCACATTACCTGTCGTCGCATCCAGCACAAAAATTCTGAATCGACTGGTAGCAACAAGTGTGGCCCCGTCACTTGAAAAGCGCGCCCCTATCCATTGATTATTGGTGGTCATCATGGGAATTGCACGGCGCCAAATCGGAGTGGATGATTCAATTCCGTACAGGCTTAGATACAAGCTGTCGGTTCCAAATGTCTCAAGCACGGCAATCTGTCCGCCATCATGGGAGACCCCGATTCCACTGAAGTAATGGTCGTCCGGAATCGAAACGGACCACAGTTCGTTTCCCTCCGTTCCCGGAAAAACGCGCAAACTGTGACTTTGACACCAGATCACTTCTTCGCCGGCTGGCGTAACTGCAACCGCGCTCAGCCCGTCCACACCGGGTACCTCGTAGTTGATGGCACCTGAGACCGCGTCAATAACTTTCAAGTTGAAATTGTTCAAGCTGATACCAACAGCCGCGATGCTACCGTCATCAGCGATGGCGACGTTGTCCATCAAACCGGTTGGATCGCCTACGCCCCAAAGTAATTCACCAATGGCAAATCCGGGTTGGTCTCCGGGGTTTGGCTGCGCAAATTCAACGGTACTCCCCGGAGCCGCATTCGGATCCAAGGTCACTGAGCGAACAACTCTGCCCTTCGTGCCCTCTTGCACAATTTTCTCAGTCGCGCGGTCGGCCTCGCTTGCGTAGCAAACCGCCGACAAGGTAAGCGATAGCAGAATAGCAATCTGTCTCGTCGTTGCAGTCATGGTAGTTGTTCTCCGACTAAATTGAATAGGCAAGACAACGGAAATTTGAGACAAAATACTAATTAGTTCTGAGCAATTCAATTCCGGTATTCGTCCGAAGAAAATGCGCGTATTTGTTTTGCCATTCTTGCGCCACGACTTCACCCATGTAAAGCGAACAATCATGTTTCGCGTTGTCCTGCAATTGCATGTGTTTGTAAGAGCTTTATTTTCAGGAAATTATGCGCTTGAATAAGTCGCAAACTTTAGTTATATTATGGATTACAGATTTGTGTGCTGCGTGGGCTCCACTGGAGTAGTGGTTGCGCAAAACTCTCCGAAATACGTCAATTAATAGCTATTAGGTTTCCAAGGAATCCCGTTTATGCTCCCTCCGTTTAAGAACGAACCGTTTACAAATTTCAATGATCCCGCCAACAAAGCTGCGTTTGAACAAGCTCTCGCTTTAGTTGAGAGTCGATTCGGGGAAAAAATTCCGCTGATTATCGGCGGCGAACGCATCTTCACAGATGACACGATCAAATCGACTAATCCGGCAAACCCCGATCAAGTGCTCGCCTATGTCGGCAAAGGGACGCAAGAGCTTGCCCTCAAGGCGCTTGATATTGCCAATCGAAATTTCCAATGGTGGAAGAACTACGATCCGGACGCGCGTGCCCGCATTCTGCTTCGCGCCGCTGCCATCCTGCGCCGCCGCAAGCACGAGTTCAGCGCCACGATGGTGTTTGAAATCGGTAAGAACTGGAATGAAGCTGATGGCGACACTGCAGAAGCGATTGATTTTCTCGAATTCTATGCGCGGGAAATGATGCGCTTGAACGAGCGTCAACCTGTGACGGAATTCTCCGGTGAAGAAAACAACCTCTACTACATTCCGCTTGGCGTTGGCGCCGTCATTCCTCCGTGGAATTTCCCCGGCGCCATCATGGCCGGCATGACAACTGCATCGCTCGTAACCGGCAACACGGTCATTCTCAAACCCGCCTCGATCACGCCGGTAATTGCCTATCGCTTCATGGAGATTCTCGAAGAGGCAGGACTTCCTGCCGGAATCGTAAACTATTTGCCCGGCCCGGGCGGCGCAATCGGCGATACGATCGTTGATCACAAGCTTACGCGCTTCATCGCATTCACAGGTTCAATGGAAGTTGGGCAAAGAATTTTCCAGCGCGCGTCCGTTGTACACGAAGGTCAGTTGTGGCTTAAGCGCACGGTGCTGGAGATGGGCGGTAAAGATGCAATCTTGATCGATGATGACGCTGATCTCGAATTTGCAGCCGAACAGATCGTAACTGCCGCATTCGGTTTTCAAGGTCAGAAATGCAGCGCGTGCTCGCGTTTGATCATTCACGAAAAAGTTTACGACAAGTTGCTTGAACTTGTGGTGAACCGCACGAAGCAGATTAAGACCGGCCCAACACGCGATTTTTCAAACTGGCACGGTCCTGTCAGCGATGAAGGCGCTTACAACAAGATTCTCGAGTATATTGAGATCGGCAAGAGCGAAGGACGGTTGGTTGCGGGTGGAAATAGAGCAGGATTCCCCGGTTACTTCATCGAACCGACGATTATCGCCGATGTAGCCCCTAATGCTCGACTTATGCAAGAAGAGATTTTCGGACCCGTGCTGGCGGTTTGCAAAGTCAAATCGTTTGAAGAGGGCTTGGAAGTCTTCAATAACACGCAGTTTGGTCTCACAGGCGGATATTTCGGCAAGCGTCGTGAACATCTTGAGAAAGTGCGCGTTCACGCGCATTGCGGCAATCTCTATTTGAACCGCAAGTGTACGGGCGCCCTCGTCGGCGTGCAACCTTTCGGTGGATTCAACCAGAGTGGAACCGACAGCAAAGCGGGAGGACGTGACTACCTACAACTCTTCTTGCAAGGAAAGAGCGTGACCGAGCGTTTCTAAGCTGATTTCGTTAGTTACAAACGGCCCTCAGAAGCTCTTCTGGGGGCCGTTTTGTTGCTCACTCCAGAAACACTAACTACATGGTGAACATATGCACAAAATCCGCGTTCTTAGAGATAAGAAATATGCCTTATCGCCATCCCAGCGACCAAACGATTGCACAAATTTGCTTGGTCGGAACTTGAAAATCTAAGCAGAATAATGTATAGTCATGATGGGTTGGGATTTGTCAAGAACGACAGGTGCCCTGCCTGAAAGTCTCTCGCCGTTCCCACCCTCACCACCCCATTTTCAAAACCTGTTTCGCCCACTTTGTTGCCATAATACCCCTTGATTCGCCAGTTTCAGAACTCAAAACGACTTCGCAATACCGCTGAGCCCACTGTCACCAGAGTATCTTAGTCGTCTGAAAGTACAGCGGACCACTGTGTTGGCACGGAGGCAAGCAAGCAAGAGACTTGACTCCCTATATCCTATTCAAACGCCGCTTCACATCCGTTGATGCTCCAGTTCGTTGCAACTTCCCAAAATTGGAACGGAATGGCCTTGATCATCAATCTCACCATGAAAGTTACACGAAATGAGACTTGATAGAATTCTGCAAGCAATGCTCCCGCACGATGAGCATTTCTTCAGTCTGTTTGAAGAGTCCGCCCGGAATATCGTCCTTGCATCCGAGACGCTGTTGAAGTTGCCGGCCGCGTCGCCTGCCGAGCGCATCAAAGTGGTTGAACGCATCAAGGATCTCGAACATGAAGGCGATACCGTTACGCATCGCATTTTCTCCGAATTGAACGGAACGTTTGTTACACCGTTTGACCCCGAGGATATTCATGTTTTGGCCTCCGCACTGGATGATATTCTGGACTTCATCGACGGCGGCGCCGGACGGTTTATGCTCTACAAGATTCCCGAGTGCCCGCCCGCAATGGTGAAGCTGATCGAGTGCCTTCATGCCTCCGTGACGGAGTTGCAGCACGGCGTCACATTACTCCGAAAGCTCAACAAACCGGCCGAGTTGCGCAAGGTAATCGAGCGCGTCAACGAACTCGAAAACGTCGCCGACGGTATTTTTGAACGCGCCGTTGCGAATCTCTTCGAAGAGATGGCCAACCCGATTGAGATCATCAAGCTCAAAGAGATTTATGTTGCGCTTGAGACGGCCACTGACCGCTGCGAGGACGCCGCCAACGTACTCGAAACAATCTTGATTAAGCACTCGTGACGGCGCGCCGATGACTTTTCTCGTCGCGTTTATTATTTTTGTCGCGTTGGCGTTCGACTTCCTGAATGGATTCCATGATTCAGCGAATTCTATCGCCACAATCGTCTCAACCCGCGTGTTGACGCCGCGCAAAGCCGTGTTGTGGGCCGCGTTTTTCAATCTTATTGCGGCTTTCCTGTTTGACGTGCACGTCGCCAAGACCATCGGCAAGGGACTAATCGAGTTGTCCGCCGTGAATGAGTACGTAATTTTATCCGGACTCATCGGCGCCATTACCTGGAATCTAATCACGTGGTACTTTGGAATTCCGTCAAGCTCGTCCCATGCATTGATGGGCGGCTATGCCGGCGCGGCAATTTCGCACGCAGGGTTCGGGGCGATCCTCTACCACGGTTGGGTCAAAACGGTGTTGTTCATCGTAATTGCACCTGTCATGGGAATGCTGTTGGGATTCGTGTTGATGGCTTCTGTTATGTGGCTGTTTCACAATCGCAGAGGCTCAAATGTCAACCGCGGTTTCAGAAGATTGCAGCTCATTTCTGCGGCAGCATACAGTCTCGGTCACGGCACAAACGACGCGCAGAAAACGATGGGAGTGATCACGGGACTGCTCGTCGCCTCTGGCGTGCTGGCAACTTTCGAAGTACCATATTGGGTAATCATTTCATCGCATTTGGCAATCGCTGCTGGAACTCTGTTTGGTGGATGGCGAATTGTGAAAACCGTTGGCCAGAAGATCACGAAGCTTAAGCCGGCTGGTGGATTTTGCGCTGAGACGGCCGGAGCTGTGACACTACTGATAACAGCCTTCTCCGGCATCGCTGTCAGCACCACACATACGATCAGCGGCGCAATCATGGGTGTCGGTGCAACTCGCCGCGCCTCAGCCGTGCGATGGGGACTTGCCGGAAATATCGTGATTGCCTGGATTCTGACTATTCCAGCCTCCGCATTGGTTGGCGCGGTTGTCTGCTTTGTCGTCGAGTTGTTTGTCTGATTCGTGTATCTTTAGCAGTGTGGCCACTACGGCCATTTGAGGAAAACCGATTGCAGCATCACCACTAACGTCTGGTCTAATTGCTAATTAAGCACTTACATACTTATGGAGATATTGACGGAGTTTCCCGAAGCCCCAATATTCTTGACTTAGGCTTTCTGATTCCTTAACTTGATTGCAATGCTCTGAATAATGCCCACTTGACCTGCCCTCATGAACAGCCGTTTTGTTTGCGACTTACAGACCCCACTGTCTATTAAACATATCAGTGGCGGCCTTTCGGTAATATCGTCTGATTGGTCAATGACGTAGTTTCCAGTAATTTTGGTCAACCGCTTCGCTTGAAATCTACTCGGGCAAGCGGTATTTTTTTATTGCGCTTTTGCGTAAACGCTGGACAGGGCAGTTGCTCAAAAGTGCCCACAGGGGCAATATAACCGCCGTCAATAACTCGCTTCTAAACATATTTACGTTTACTTGCTCTCAAGGACAACCATGCGCCAGCTTACTTCTTTTGCAACTCTACTACTGGTTTCCTTTGCAATCCCCCGTGCAATGGCACAGCCGGACACGCTCTGGACTGCGCGTGTCACTGCCAGCGGAAATCCCGCGATCTACAACGCGATCAATCACTCCAGCGGCGGGTTCGTGCTGGTAGGCGAAACGAACCCGGCTTTTTCAAACTCGAACACGCTGATCGCACGGATGGGCCCAAGCGGCGCGATTCTCTGGACGAACACTTTCGGATCCAACGGAAACGATGCCGCGTATGCCTGTCTTGAACTCCCCAACGGATCCTACGTCTTGGCCGGCAACAGCGGAAACAACAACGTTCAACTCTCCGCTGTAAATGCCGTCGGTGACAGCGTGAGAAGTCGAAGCTACACCAGTGGCGGCAGTTCCAGCGCCAATGATGTTATAATGCTGCAGGACGGCAATTTTGCCGTCGTCGGATTTGGAGTCGGAAGTGACGGCGTTCATTCCGATATCTGGCTGCTGAAATGCGATCAAAACCTTGATACCCTTTGGACTCGCAAATTCGGCGGCAACGATAATGATTACGGCAATCGAATTGAAGAGCAATCTGACGGTACGCTGATCATTGCGGGAACTTCTCGGAGCAACGGTGGAATCGGCTATCAATTCTGGCTTCTGCACGTTGATTCCGAAGGAAATGTGCTTTCGTCGGACTCCTATGGTGGCGCCGGGCAGGACTATTGTTATGATTTCGTTGACGCAGACAGTGTTTTCTACCTATGTGGTAAATCAACTTTGTCAGGCAGCAATTCCGGTTATCTCGCGAGACTAAGCAACGAGGGTGACTCATTGTTTGTGCGAAGCTACTCAAATGTCGGCGTCGAAGACCAATTGCGAGGAGTGATCGCGCGCAGTTCTGGTAGCGCGATTTGCGCAGGCTGGTCAGGTTCAAGCTGGAATACGCGGCAATGCTGGCTGATGGAGACGAACATTGATGGATCAGTGGCTTGGCAATGGATTCACGGCTCAGAAGGAAGCGGCTTTTATGGAATGCTGGCTGTCACAACCGGCGGATTCATCGCCTACGGACAGATCAACGAACTGAACGTTCGCAAAGGATATGTCGCCCGAATGTTCTATTCCGAGATAAGCGGCAACGTAGTTGACTTCGAATCTGGAGCGCCTGTCGCCGGCGCACATGTTGAAATTCTCGGCGAACACCTCTTTGCCACAACCGATCAGAACGGCAACTACAAGATCGGAATTCCAAATGGAACATACGACGTTTCTGTCTATGGCGATTGCATCTCCCGCGACACTGTCAGAAGTGTAATTGTTGAGCAGGATTCTGTGGCCAGAGTAGATTTTGATGTTTATCGCCCCGAGTATGAGCGCCTACAATCATCAATCAATGCCGTCGTCCAGAATCACGTTCAAACATCGTTGCCGTTCCATGTCATAAATCGCGGCAACGGCTCGATGGAGATTAGCATCACCGCAAGCACGGCCAATCCATCCGGCAATTGGCTCTCCGTAACGCCCGACACCGCGCTAATTCAGGCCGGTGATACTTTAACGGTGCAAGTTCTCGTTTCACCTGACACGACAGATGACGGATCATTTGATTATCTTGGCAACCTGCACGTCCGCACAAACTCGTGCCCGATCAGCGCGGAGACGATACCCGTTTTGATGTTTGTTCTTGATGCGAACGAAGCTCCGTCTATTTTGCCTGATGAGTTCTCACTTGCCGCCTATCCCAATCCCTTTAACTCAGCAACGACGATTGCATTTGAACTCCCGCAGCCTACATGCGCAAAGATTACCCTCTTTGACATTTCGGGCCGGCAGGTATCAACGCTAACGGATCTACACTATGCTTCCGGTAGTCATAGTATATTGTTCAATGCTGACGCCCTTCCCTCAGGAATTTATCTCGCGCACCTGACTGCCGGTTCATTTCATTCGACGCAGAAGATTGTCTTAATACGATAACGTCTTCTGCCTATTCCTTCAGTCGCTAATCAAAAGCAATTTGATGCATCACAAATTTTTTTCGCGCAGCATAAGAACTCTCGTCCTCCTGTGTATTGGCCTGCTTACGGTCAACGGCCTCGTTGCCGTGCAACCCAATGTTTCGGCGCATAGACTATCTCGCTTGACCGAGGTTCTCACTCACTACTCAAATCCCGCAGATTCGCTCAAGCGGGCGGCGGCGCAATTTCTCTTCGACAATATGGAAGGTCACAGCTACATGACCTTCGACCTTGCGGACACGAATGGCGCTGTAGTTGACTTCAACGTGCTGAGCTACCCAAACTATGACGGACTCGTCGCATCGTTTGACACTCTTGAGCAGAAGCACGGTGTGCTGGATTTCAAGAAGCGCGAAGTAATTGAAGATGATTCAGCAATTACAGCCCGATTCTTAGTTGACCACATCGATCTTGCGTTTACCGCTTGGCAGACGCGGCCGTGGGCGAAGGACTTCACATTCAGTCAGTTCTGCGAGTACATTCTGCCTTATCGCGGGAGCAATGAACCCCTCGAAAACTGGCGTGAGTACTTCTTTACACGCTACGATTCAGCCTTCAGCAAAATGAAGAATCCGGCTGATCCAATCGAGGCGGCAAGCCTGATCAATCAGGATTTGATGGCCTGGTTTCATTTTGATCCACGTTACTACTACCATCCGACGGATCAAGGTTTGTCCGACATGCTCTCGACCAAGTTGGGCCGCTGTGAGGACATGACTAATCTGACGATTTACGCCATGCGCGCCAATGGATTGGCTGTTACAAGCGACTACACGGCGTATTGGGCAAATTCGGGCAACAATCACGCTTGGAATTCGATCGTCACGACCGATGGAAGAGTCATTCCGTTCATGGGCGCTGAAGCAAACCCGGGTTCATATCAACTTGCCAACAAGCTCGCCAAGGTTTATCGCAAAACGTATTCGATTCAACGCGACAATCTCGCATTTCAAGTTGCCGATCCCGACAAGCTTCCTAAATACATTTCTTCGAAAAGCTACACGGACGTCACGCGCGATTACACGACGGTTAAAGACGTCACACTCAAGCTTGCCGCTCCCGATACAATTCAATTTGCCTATTTATGTGTGTTCAATTCAGGCGAGTGGAAAGCAATTCATTGGAGCCGCATTTCCGGAGGCTTAGCTACATTCACGGACATGGGCGTTGACGTCGCTTACCTTCCGGCGTTTTACGAAAATGAAAAAATCGTCCCGGCAGGTTTGCCGTTCATTCTGTCCGCCGACGGCGAAATGGTGACGCTCGCCGCAAATACAAGAAGTCGAGCTTCTGTTACGCTGTCCTCTACCACAAGGACTACGCTTGAGATGTCCACCGACGGAATTCGCAAAACGTCTCTTATTCCGGGTGAAACCTATGAGTTACACTATTGGGAAAACGGCTGGCAGACCTCCGGCTTTCAAGTCGCAGGCGAAGCTCCATTGACGTTCACAGACGTGCCGACCGGCTGCATCTACTGGCTAACAGCTAAAGATTCAGATCGCGAAGAACGCATCTTTACCTACGATCACGACCGGCAAATATGGTGGTAGTTCCTCGTAATACAAACCCGAATTGAATATGCCCGTTTCACATTGGATCAATGAACTACCCATCGCCGCAACCGTTTGTGACCGCGAGGGGATTATTCTGGAAATGAATCAGAAGTCTATCAGCACTTTTGCATTGGACGGCGGTGCCTCGCTGATTGGCACAAACGTTCTCGACTGTCACCCCGAGCCTGCCCGCACGAAGCTTGCTGAAATGCTCGAAACACATGAGAAGAACATATATACCATTGAGAAGAATGGCAGAAAGAAACTGATCTACCAAATGCCCTGGTACGAAAATGAGCAGTACATGGGGTTTGTTGAGCTTTCGATGGAGATACCATTTGAGATGCCGCACTTCGTGCGCGGGAACACTTGATACTTCCGCAGATATGTAAAATGAACAGCCCCTAATGATTAGTCAGGGGCTGTTCTTCTTATGAACTACTCTTAACTCAACGCAGCAAAACTACTCTGCGGGTTTGCACAAATTCGCCTGTGCTGAGCTGCAGCAAATACGTCCCCGACGGCAGACTTCGCCCCGCGTCGTCTTTCGCCTGCCAACTTATCTCGTGCCATCCCGCGCTAAGTTCGGCGTTGAGCAGCGTGCTGACCTTTCGGCCCAGCAGATCGTAAGCCGTGAGGCGCACATATCCCGAAGTCGGCAGTGCGAAACGGATCTGCGTCATCGCATTGAATGGATTGGGATAGTTCTGCGAAAGAAGAAAGTCGCTCGGCATTTCATCTCTACTTGCGACTCTATCAACACCAAATCCACCCGGATCAATTGGAGCCACGCTCGTTGCGCGAATCGCGAAGACAGAATTTGATGTGTCTCCAATTGTCGCAAAGTTCACGGCTGTCACTCGCATTCGAGCATTTTCGGTCAGCGCTCCTGCACTCACCCAGCGGTACCAGCCGCTATTCGCCGCGCTCGAACTTATCGTTTCCCACGCCCCGCTGGGATAGTTCCTATTCAGTGAGATTGCAACATTGCCGCTCATGTTTGCCGAAGTCCAGCGAATCGTATCCGCCCGGCCAACCACCCAAATTTCACCGCCGTTCGGTTTTGTCACCGTGATACTGCGCCGCGCAATCGTGAAATTGGTGTTCGACTCATCTGTCACATTCGTGTGAACCGTTCCGGTGATCCGTATCCTTGCGGCCGTTGTAACGGGTTCGCTGACAAAACATCTGTGCGTGCCGTCATTCGCTGTACCCGCAACAACTGTCTCCCAACTTCCCGTAGGATAATCGCGATTAAGCTCAATTGTAACGGGTTCCGCTCCCATGCTTGTCGTTGACCACAGGATGCTGGCGGAATCGCCCGCCGCCCAAACGACGTTACTGTTTGGCACGGACACCGTTATGCTGCGTTGCGCAATCGTGAAATTCGTGTTTGACGTGTCTTTCACGGCGGTGTGCGTTACTCCACTGATCCGAATCCGCGCCGTTCCGCTTGTTGGACTCGAAGCCAACCAACGATATGAACCGCTGTTCGCGATATTCGACGCAATTGTTGTCCAAGTCGCGGAGGGATACGTTCTGTTTATTTCGATCGTGACATTCTCAGACATGTTCTGTGACGTCCAAGTGATGTCATTGCTATCTCCGACAGCCCACGTCACCGCCGTGTTGGGCGACGTCACCGTGAGCGAACGCCGTGCCACCGTAAAATTCGCATCCGACGTGTCGCTCACGCTTGGATGATTGATCGCCACGACGCGAAGCCTTGCTGTTGACGTGATTCCCGATGGCATATTGCGAACATATGAGCCCGTGTTCGGCGCGCTCGGAACAATGGTCACCCAACTTGTCGAGGGATAAGTCCGGTTCAGATCGATGCGCACGTTCTCGCTGAGATTCGTCGAAGACCATTGAATCGTATCGGGATCACCTTCATAAACCGTTTCGCCGCCGTTTGGAGCAAGCAGCGTCAGTGTCGCGGTCGCAATCGTGAAATCACTTTCAGATGTATCGCTGACCGACGCAAAATTCACGGCACTCACTCGCACCCGCGCGCTTGTTGTTTGCGCTCCCGCAACATTCCAAATGAAAGAACCGCTGTTAGAAGCGCTGCTTGACAAAATATCCCAACTGCCATCGGGATAGCTACGATTCAGTTCCACTCGCACGTTCCCGGACATGTTGGTCGAAGTCCAGCGAATTGTGTCCGGGCCGCCCGTGATCATCGTGATATTTGTGTTAGGTCTCGTGACCGTAATTGACCTTTGCCCAATCGTAAAATTCACATTCGACACATCCGTGACGCTCGTGTGCTCTGTCCCTGTAATGCGGATTCGCGCGGCCGTAGTGATTGGGCCGGCAACAGTCCAAGTGTGGGTCCCATCATTGGGCGTTGAAGCGACAATGGTCTCCCACGATCCCGCCGGGTAGTTGCGATTGAGTTCAATCTGCACAGGCTCGGTCAGCAGCGGCGCTGACCATGTGATGTTTGAAGCGTCGCCAATTACAAGCGTCGTCGCCGTATTGGGCGCGCTAACCGTTATCGACCTCTGCGAGATAGAGAAGTTCGTGTTGGATGTGTCGCGTACTGAAGTGTGAGTTGTGCCGCTCACGCGCACTCGCGTCGACGCCCCGGTCGGCGCGCTGACAAGACATCGGTAGGAGCCGCTATTGGCAATATTCGTCGCAATCGCCGTCCATGTTGCCGATGGATAGGTGCGGTTAATTTCAATCGTCACATTCTCGTTCAGATATTGCGACGTCCATGTCACATCCGCACTGTCTCCCACAATCCAAGTTATCGCGGTGTTAGGCGACGTCACCGTGACACTGCGTTTAGCGACCGTGAAGTTGGCGTCCGAAGTGTCTGCAACACTCGGGTGATTTACTGCGACAATTCTTAGACGCGCGCTCGTCGTCACTCCTGACGGCATGTTTCTCACATACGAGCCAGTGTTGGGCGCGCTCGTCACAATCGTCACCCAGCTACCTGCCGGATAACTCCGATTGAGATCAATTCGGATGTTCTCGCTCAGATTTGTCGAACTCCAGCGAATCGTATCGGGATCGCCTTCCAGCTTCGTTTCGCCGCCATTAGGAGCGAGTAGCGTTAGCGACGCCGTTGTGATCGTGAAGTCCGCGTCAGACGTGTCGGCAATACTTGCGAAATTCACTGCCCCAATGCGCACACGCGCATTCGTTGTAGTTTGACCTGCGACATTCCAAAGATACGACCCGCTATTGGCGACGCTGCTTGCCAGCGTTTCCCAGTTGCCGTTCGGGTAGCTGCGGTTTAGCTCCACTCGCACATTCCCCGACATGTTGGCGGATGTCCACCGAATCGTGTCCGGCCCGCCCGTGATGTAGGTGAGATTCGAGTTAGGCCGTGTGACCGTTATCGAGCGCCGCGCAATTGCAAAGTTCACGTTTGAAACATCCGTTACATTCGTGTGGGATGTTCCGGTGATCCTCACGCGCGCCGCCGAAGTTAGAGGTTCTGTAACAGGCCACGGGTGAGAGCCATCGTTGGCAGTAGAAGCGACGATCGTCTCCCATGCACCCGCAGGATAGTTTCGATTCAGTTCAATCAAAACCGGTTCACCGCCCATATTCGAGGATGACCATTGTATCGTCGCCGTATCTCCCGCAACTAAGGTGACGGCCGTGTTAGGAGAGGAAACCGTAAGCGAGCGCGATCCAATCGTGAAGTTCGTGTTGGATGTATCCCGAACGGATGTATGAGTCACTCCACTCACGCGAATACGCGCCGTACCACCCGTTGGACTGGACACCAACCATCGGTACGATCCGGAGTTCGCAGCGCTCGAGGCGAGCATCGTCCAAGTCGCCGAAGGATATGTCCGGTTGATTTCAATCGAAACGTTCTCAGTGAGATTTTGCGATGTCCAAGTAATATCCGCACTGTCACCAACAAGCCAAGTGACCGCGCTGTTGGGTGCAGTCACCGAAATTGAGCGCGCCGCAATTGTGAAATTGGCATCCGAGCTGTCTCTTGCCGACGGCGCGCTGATACTGCGAACTCGGACCCTCGCCGCACTTGACGCTCCGCCTGAAACAACCCAACGATACCAACCGGTGTTGCTCACGCTTGAAGCAACCGTGGTCCATGCTCCGTTGGGATAATTGAGATTTACGTCTATGGCAACATTGCCGGAGAATCCGGAGGCTGTCCAACGAACGGTGTCAGGGTCACCGATAAACAACGTCTCACCGCCGTTCGGTGCAGTCACGACAAGTGATGCAGGCTGCGATCCGTACAAATCCGCCGTCATCGTTGAGCCAGAGTTGCTGATATTTTGCACGGCAATTCCGGTAACCTGATCCGCGTAGTTCTTGCTGTGAGGATTGCTGCTCGCGTTGTAATTGCGATTATTTGCAGATCCGGGATAGGGATCGCCTGTGTTGCCCTGATTAGCCGACTGCTCAATCTGCCACAATGCATCGGCTTGTTCCAGCGCGACTTGATAGTGGCCGTTGCCCGTTCGTCCCGGATACCATTGATTGTTGTTTCCGCTTACCGCATCGTCAACGTGATAGATCAGCAGTCCGTTTCCAGGAAGCGACGCATCGTATCCAAGCTGCTGCCTGTTTTCGACTAACACATATTCCGAACCTCCGCCGGATGGCGCAAGCTTATAGATTGTCGCGTTGTTCTCAACATTCGGGATCGATGCACTTAATTGACTCGACGTCACGATTGTCGGAGTCACAACACCCATTCGGATTCTGCACCAAGCATCGGGATGAGCAGGAGACGAGCCGAGTGATCCGTTCCATGATCCCCCCGCCATCAAACTCCATCGGCCAAGTCCATACGAGTCGTTTCCGGTATCATAGAGGTCAGGCAGACCGAATGCCGCATGTCCCAATTCATGGGCGTAAACTCCGACCGTCATATCACCGGGGTTGGCCCACAATTCAGGTTCCATTGAATAAACATAAGCAAAGACGCCGTCCACAGCGCGAGGCGAGCTGGTTTGCCATTTGTGCGACCAAATGTGATTTGAATTTCCGCTGTATTCCGCGCCGGTGCCTGCGTGGACAATGAACAATGCATCGACATAACCGTCGCCGTCGTTATCGTAATTTGCAAAATTGACAACGCCGTCCACTAACGCGATCGCATCTTCGGTCAGCTTCTGCGTGTTGCGCGGATAGGCACCGAAACCGTTTTGCGCGTTGACATAGTAAGCATAGGTCTGTGGCGCGCGACGCCAACCGAGTACGCTTGGCAGATTGACGGTCACAATGGTCAGGTTACCGTATGTGACTTGCGAAATGAAATGCGGCAGTGTTCCTTGTGCGTTGCCGAAAAGTAGCTGGTCGTAAGATGAAGCGCCGGTCCGCGACGTGTTGTCGCTGAAATCCACCAGAATTGCCAGCGCATTGAAATTCTCATCAAGATGCCCTCGCCCCTGAAGCTGATCCATGAACGGAATTCGTGTTGGAGTGTTGATTCCACGAAGCGCGAGATCGGGATTCTGAACCGACGACTGCGGATCAACTACTGACCCGTTTGCGATTTCTTCCGAAAGATCAGGGTGTGGAGGCATTGCATAGGCGCCAAGCGAGCATAAGACCACCAATGCGAATAACTGTCGTAAATTCATCTCTAACTCCGGAAGCATATATGACAAGCAATTTCATCCAAGCGAAGTCATGTATGGCAGCAACTGTGCCACCCAGAGCAATTCACTATCTCATTGTAAAGTTGCATGATACATGTCTGCAGCCTGCGATTCTTCGCAATTCATAAATTGACATTGTGTGATATGCACCATAACACAACTTAATTGCTATCTAAAAGAACAATTACCACCACACTTGATCCACTCAAGTTGACTTATCAACAATGTATGTCCAACAAAATTGCCAACGCATGTAACTCCCTCTGGAGGCAAAGTACGTTATCGATCTCTAAATGTACCGCTTGACGCTTTGATTTCTTTGTTTCTTGACCCACGAATTGCTCGTAACTCACAGTTTCACACGATTTAGCCGTTGGGCGTGGCGACCCCGGAAATGATTTCCAATATTGCCTCTTCCGTTGACATGAACTAAACTACATTGTATATTAATCAAGTAATACTTGAACTTATTAGATATTTTGGTCACTAATGATGACCCGACGCTACTTTTCTGGGGAACCGAATGTCGCTCAAGAATTTCTGTTGTTGTTATTGTTGTCGTAGTTCGAATAGCCTCGTTAAACTGTCAATTCCCCGTTTTCTGCGCATAAACTACTGTGTATGCGTAGTTTTTATTTTGGCAAGTGCGAGACTTTTTGCACAGTCCAATCCGCTCGATGACACTGCCGCTTTCATTCACTTGGCACCGAACCCCGTGCATGGTTTTGCCTGTGACGAGTTTACCGTCAATGTTCAGATGACGGCAACCAATGCCCGTGTAATCGACCTAAGATTTGTGTTCAGCTCCGCCGATTTCGCGTTAACCGGAGTCACGGAAGGTGGCCACGCGTCGCTAAACCTCATGCCCCATTTGGTCGAGAATGATACTCTGTCGTTGGATGGCTTCTTTCATCCCAACTTCACGGGAACAACTGTAATAGCAACCTTGCATTTCATGGCCAATAATCTCGTCGGCGATCAACTCACGATGGTTGGTTTCATTGATGGTCAAGGCTTCAGCGGCACAGGCGAAGCGCCCGATCCAATGATCATCCTCGGCGATACCACCAATGTAGTCCTTGAAGGCACACTCCCGTTACCGCCCGATTCACTGATCATCATCCCCATCCTCGCCGATTCCGTCTGCCTGCGCTGGCACGCCGTCCACTATGACACGGATGGTGATACCGTCATCAACCCTCAGTACTTAGTCGAATTTGAAGACGTCTTAAACAATCAGGGCGTTTATAATCCGATCGGTACAACCTTCGACACATTCTTCTACCACGATTTCATCATCTACGAATTTGACCCCGGTGACACCGGAACGGTCAACGTTGGAACATACAGAATTCGCGCAACCAAATGTCCTGAATAATACGTAGGGATACGTTTAGTAAAGTAACCAAACCATGGGAGTTACCATGAGCAAGATTGGGAAGTTAGTATTAATTCTGCTGGCGATTTTTGCAATTGGCAGCAGAGGGTGGGCGGCGCCCTCTTTCCCGGCCACTGCCGGACTTGAAGACGCCTCGCGTGCGTCGTCAGGATTTTCCTCGGTACAACCTGACTTACGTGGGAGCCAAGGACCTCTTGATTTCACCGATATTTATGTCCCGGCAGACTACGGTACCATTCAGGCGGCCATCAACGCAGCAGCACCCGGTGACATTATCCACGTTGCCGCCGGGACGTATGTTGAGAACCTTGTTGTAAATAAGTCGCTCACCATTGATGGCGCAGGTGAGTTGCTTACCACAGTTTACCCTGCAGTTTCCGACCCCGGTCCGTGCGGAGGCGGATCGTTCCAGAACTCGCAGGTGATTGTCGTGTCTGCACACGATGTTACCATTTCAAACCTAACCGTTGACGGCGACAATCCCGGTTTGACCAGCGGTGTAGTTTCCTATGGAGCCGATCTTGATGCGCGCAACGGAATCATTGATTCAAACGGCCCATGGAACAATCTGATTGTGCATCATACCACTGTCAAGAATGTTTATCTGCGCGGTATCTACGCCCGCAGTGGCGGTAGCGGCTTTCATTTCCACGACAACACCGTTACCAACGTGGCCGCATGTTACGCGTCAATTGGTATTTTCAACTTCGGCGGTGCCGGTGTTATTGAAGACAATACGGTATCCTACTGCGGCGATGCAATCGCGGCCAATTGGTCACGCGGAACTCAGTTCCTGAACAACACTATCACTAACAGCAGCAGCGGTGTGCATACCGATAACAACGGCGGCTCGGGTGGTGTTGCGGACTTGATTCAAGGTAACATCGTAGATGATGGTGCGGCTAACAGCTACGGTGTCTGGGCCTTCTTCCCTTACTTCAACGTGGTGCTGAACAACAATACGGTCAACAATTGTGACGTGGGACTTTTCTCTTGGGGAAGCGCTGGAAGCGGTCAGTCACAATTCACAAACAATATCGTTGACGGTGAAAACCGCGCGAATTGCACCGGTATCTATGTGACCCCTGGCTTGGACTCATGGCTCAACTATCAGTCCAACGGAAATGCGACATTCAGCGGCAACTCAACTGCAAATTGCTTCACTGGCTTTGCGGTCGAAACAGACGAAGACGGAACTTACTCAACTACTATTTCGACTTCCGGCTATACATATACAGGCCATACCTACGATGTTTACCTGAGCGGAATGGGAACGTTGAATGTTGGCGCGTTGACAGGTAATACCGTTTGGGTGCAAGCGCCTTCAAGAATCCAGAAGGGTATTGATGTAGCTCTTTCCGGCGGAACAGTTACGGCTTCAAACGGCACCTACAACGAAGCTCCCAATATCTACAAGAGCCTTACGCTCGCAGGCCAAACTCAAGCAGGAGTGATTATCAATGCCAGCTCATTCTCCGACTATGGTATTGATGCAACCGGTGACTACAATTTCGGATTCCATGACTTCACGTTGGATGGCCCAGATGCGAACATATCTTCTGCATACGGCCTTAAGGTCTCCGGAAATAACGCAACAGCGATTATTTCAAATTTGACGGTTTATGGCTGTTACAAGACGGGTATTGACCTGAACGGCCTGACTTCAGGCAGCATCACAAACTGCACGTCAACCGGAGCCGCTTGGGGCAACGGTTATGCCGTTACGGACTGCGACAATATTGCATTCAGCAATATCACTTCAAGCGGAAATGCATGGGGTGGCGTAGCCGTTTATACAAAGGGTACTGCATTTACAGGCGGATCGGATGGCGTTTCCTTTACAGGTACGCTTAACCTTGCCGAAGCAAGACCAATTTACACAGAGAAAAATGGCCCGGCTTATCCGGCGATTACGAATTTGAACGTCTCGCTTGCGGCATTTCCTTATGTCGTCGGTTCGACTTCAGACGCTTACACCGAAGTCTATTCTGCAAGCCAGGCTAACGCAGTAGCAACGGCCATTCTCGTCGGTGCGACCGGTTGGACGTACGACCGTGGCTCAGATTACTTCTATGTCACGCCGGCCCTGAAGATTCAGGCAGCAGTCACTGCCGCAGGCTCACTAACTCCCGTTGAAGCAACCGGAGATGAGGTTCATTTGGCGTCCGGCACTTTCACCGAATCCGTGAACGTCAACAAGTACGTCAAGATCATTGGTGAAGGCAGCGTGCTTGCTTCACTGACGACTGTCACCAGCTCGACCGGCCCCGTATTTACTATCGCGGCCTCGGGTTTGAACATCGCCAACCCGCTACTCTTCCAAGATTTGCAAGTGCTACCGATCGGACAACCCGGCTTTGACGTTGCCAGTGGATCATGGTCCTATGTCAAATGGGACAACGTTCATGTTATCGGAACAAACCCAACCGACGACACTGAAAACGAATGCGGAATCCGAATTTGGAATACCACAGGATATCCAAGTCTTTCAAATTTGACGGTTCAGAACTGCGCTTTTGACAACCTGCATTATGGCTGGTACTTCATGAAGCAAGTCGGCGCGTTTTCAGATAACGTGTCGAACGTCGCTGTCACCGGAACGAGTTTTACACACAATGCCGCCAAAGGCATCTATGCCGAAAAGCTTTCAGACGCGTCTTTTGCGAACTGCGAAGTAAATAACAATGGTTGGAATACTGCCTTTTATAATGCCACATGGAATGCAGGATTTGACTTTAACTTGAAGGGTCAGCAGGCGTACCAAAACATTAGCTTGAGCTATTGCGACTTTGAAGGCAACGCAATCAGCACTGCTAACGGTGCAGCACTCATGATCAAGGCACGCGGCAGCGGCGGCGATCCGAGCTACGATGCCAATCCCGCCTCGTTGACGAATGTCCAACTGACTAATTGCAAGATCGTCGGCAACCAACGCGGCGTGCGTTTTGGCGAACCGGGTAAGGCAAATACATCTCCCGCAAATTCCATCGTCACCGATTGCGCAGTTTATGGCAACACCAATGGCGACTTCATCAATGCCACAACAGCCGCACAAGATGCGGGAGGCAATTGGTGGGGTACTGCAACTCCGAACTGGGGTACTCAAGTCGTCGGAAGCAATGTCAATCACACTCCGTGGTATGGCGTTAACGGCACCTACCCGAATCCCGGATTCATTCCGCTGTCTGGCGGTATTGCGGGCGAGATGTCTGATGCATACATCGGCTGCGGTGGTTCATGCAACACGACGACTCTTTACCTAAAGCTTGGCGTCGCCGGACTGCCGAACCTGCAAGTCGTCTTCCAACTTCCTGCAGGATTCACCGCTGGCCCACTTGGCACCGTTACACCGCTCAGCAACGATGACCCGAATCTTATCCAAGCGTTTGCATCGGATTTAGGTAGCGGTCAAATTCAGGTTGACATGGGCTTCAACTCCCCATACAGCACGGGCGACCTCACAAAGTACGTCGCAGCTATTCCGTTGACAAACACTGGCGCCGGCACCGGCGTGTACAATGTCACAGGCATTAGCTCATTGTGGATTGACGGCCTGGGCGGAAATCATGTCAATGATTACACAATGACCCCCGTGACCATCAACGTCGATTGCACTGTTCCAGTGATTAACTCATTCACTACTTCGGCAACGTGTGCGTTTGGCAATGCCACGCAGACGATTGACGCTTTCAGCGTGAATTTAACGGATGGCTTGTCAAACCTCGACGAGGCCTGGATCACCTTCGCACCCGGCGGCGGCACGTTCTCATTGTTTGGTGTGAATCAAACTTCTCCGTACACTGCCACGTTCCCGTCCGTAGGTGATGCAGCGGCGTTCTATGCCTTGCTCGCGAACAACGCTTGCAACACGCTCACGTTACATCTGACGGACGCCGAGTGCAATGTGGCTGCCACCGTTGATCTGGCCAATGTCGGACGTGACGAAGTCGCTCCCAGCTTGAGTGTGTCTACTTCAATTCCGCTGAACTATTGCTTCAACAACAATTCGCTAACTGCTAACTACGGCGGCGCATATCTTGACGATTATGTGGACATCACATCGTTGTTAGGTGCAAATCCGTGTATGGCCGCGAGTGGAACGCTGACAATTAGTCATGCCGGACTTGCCGACTTTGTTGTCGCGCTTGATAAAACAAACTATCCGTCCGACAACACTGAGGCTCTTGCTCTCTGGACTTGGATGCTCGGTCTTCCGGCTATCGCAAACTCCAACGGCGGTTCGTTCACCTTTGACGTGAAAGCCGCTGACTGTGCGGGAAATCTCACCTCAACACAGCAATTCACAATCTGTGTTGACACGCAAGCCCCAACCAACACTGTCACCGCATTCGACGCCCGCCCAGCCCACCTCGGTGTGTGGTTGAAGTGGTCGTGGAACGCAAGTCCGGATGCACAGGAAATGCGCGTTTATCGAAGCCCGTTGTCCGGTGAATACCCGGGTTATGCATCTGATTTGTGGAACAGCAATGCCAACTACGATGTGACTCAAATCGATCCGGCTGGATGGACACTGGTCGCAACACAATCTGCATTGACCGGTACGGTCACATCAGGAGTCTATGGCGCAAACAACAACCGTGGCGATTTCCACACGCACGTCTCCGGCGGTACGTACTGGCTTGATGCAGAAACAGGCTGGGTGGATGGCGATGGCAATGCAGCGGCGTACCGTGATATCTATCGCTATGTAACGTTTGTCAAGGATGCCGGCGGCAACTGGTCAGTGGGCGCTCCGGTTTCCATGACAGTAAACGCTGATCGTTCAACCAACTACTGGCTCGGTGATTTCAGCACGGCTGACGGCGCTGGTTTGCCCGGCTCACGTGGTCGCGTTGACTCTGATGACCTCGGACTGCTGTCCCCCGTGTACTTCACGAATACCGGCGGCTATCGTAATATCGGTCCGGTTGTCGTTGAGAATGGCAACATCGGAAAGGGCATTCCTGATCCAGACGGATTGGGTGCAATCAACTTCTCCGACCTCGTGCCCTTCAGCTTCAACTACGGTATGGTCGGTCCTGTGACTAATCCGCTTGAATTCGTCATTGAACCGGGCGTCGCTGACGTGCGGCCGTTCAATCGTTTGGATGAAATGCCGTCTGTTTCGATCAACATGGATTCAGAAATTCAGTTGACTGAAGGAACCGAATTCACAGTGACCGTCTCCATGAGCGGTAACGAAGGCAACACGGTTAAGGCCGCTGAAGCCATTCTCTCGTTCAATCCGTCACTGCTTGACTTTGTCAGCGCCACGATGGGAAACGTCGCCGCTCCTGAAGGCACCATGTTCTCGAAGGCATCATTGATCGAAGGCGTGGACGGCCAAGTCGGGTTCGTAGCTGCTTCGTGCGGCGGCTGGTCAACACTTTCCGGCAGCGCTGTACTTGGCACGGTGACATTCCGCATCAAGAGTGATATCCATGCGGCTTGCAACATCACGTTGAGTTCGGTCAAACTGCTCGACAATTCCGGTGAAGTCGTGGAACCCGAAGGCAATGCAATCTCCGTGCTGAACGCGGCAGCGCTGCCTGACAACTACGCCTTGTATCAGAACTATCCGAACCCGTTCAACCCGACGACGAACATCCAGTTCGATCTGAAGGAATCCGGTCATGTCTCGATCCAAGTCTTCAACACGCTCGGCCAGATCGTGGCCACGGTTGTCGACCGCGACATGGTCGCAGGTCGTCACGACGTGACCTTTGACGCCAGTTCAATGGCATCAGGTCTCTACATGTACAGAATCTCAGTTAACGGCTTCAGCGACTTGAAAAAGATGGTTCTGATTCGTTAATTACCGCTTGAGATATCGCTAATCCAGTCACCCCCGCCGTCACTACCCTGTGGCGGCGGGGGTCATGTATTCCGCACGGAGCACGTTTGCGTATGAAAATGCTGGCCAGAATGATCATGGTAATCGCCCTTTGGGGTTCGTTTGCCGTTGCCGGTGCTACCGAGTTGTACTTTCAGCCGGACACATCCTCCGGCGCGATTGGCGACACGGTTAATCTCTCGGCCTGGATTACATCTTCAGACACGATGCGCGGGTTTACGATCTACATGGTTTATGACACAAACTTCGTTGATCTTGCCGCGCCGCCCGTGCCCGGTTCATTGCTTGCAGGTCGTTCGGGTCTTGACTTCCGTTACTCAGACCATATTCTTGCCGCGCCTGACTGGCTTGAAGTTGGCGCAACAATTTTCGGAACTTCATTTTGGGCGGGTCCTGGTGAACTCTTTCGATTGCGCATGATTCTTCGCGATTGCGGTAATATCACCATGACTGCGGACTTCGGTCTGCGGCGACCTGACGGGACTTTCGTCGCAGGTGATTTCAATCCGCCTCTATTCTCCATCTGTACTGCGCCACCAATGGCTCCAGACAGCCTAACCATCTTCTGGACAGGCACGTCAGCCATCTTGCGCTGGAAGGCCGTTA
The DNA here is from genome assembly GCA_964587105.1 of uncultured Alphaproteobacteria bacterium. GTDB lineage: Bacteria > Electryoneota > RPQS01 > RPQS01 > RPQS01 > JABWCQ01. The sequence goes on from CAZPKG010000008.1 coordinate 132,086, forward strand.
CGTTGGACACATTGGGCTTTGTTCTACCTCAACCTCCCTTCTATCGTATCTTCCGAAGCCAAGAGATGCCCACGGCGCTTCCCTACATCGTAATCGATTCAACCTTTAGCACTACAGCCGAAGACAGCTTAGCTTCCGGAACCGAACACTTCTACTACATTCAAGCCGTTGGGCAATAAATGGCATTGTTTCTGTAGTCTCTTTTACGGTTGACAGAAACTCCCATTTGCCGTATATTCCGATAGTCTGCCAATCCTGAGCCGCATCGTGAATCTGTCGGGGAGACGTTTATGCACTTGCACCGAGGCTGTTTCACCCGGTTTCCACGGGTATTGAGTTCATTTCTGCCTTCAATCACACCACCAGCCGCACCTATGCGGCTTTTTTGTTATCCCCGAAATTCACTTCGCGGAGTTCACATGAGGACGTTCATCTTTGCACTGTTTCTCGCCCTGTCCGCACTCGCTGCAGCCGAGACTTTGTCTCAATTGCCCGTGCCAATTCCTTCAGGCTCCAACTCTGCGTTGGAAATCATGTCCATCACACCGGAATACACGGCGATCCGATTCAATGATCCCGTTTATGAGATTGGTGAATTGTTGTTCGATGGCGCGGCTTGCAAGGTAACCATGCTTGAAGGCGTGCCGTTTCGCCCCGATGAAGGCAGTCCCGCCGTGCCGCAAATCACACGGCTCTACATAATCCCGAATACAGGCAGTGTCGAGGCGGTCGTGCGCGACCTCGAGTACGATCTGATGGAGAATTACTCTCCTTTTCCCTACTACGACCCGGACTCGCGCGAAGTCAAGGCCTCAGAATCATTCCGGCGCAATGCGTGGTATCCGGAAAATGTCGTTGAGATTTCTGATCCGATGATCTTCCGCGACTATCGCGTCGTGGCCATTACCCTCTTTCCCGTTCAAGTAAACCCGGTTACTCGGCAAGCCCGCCACTACAATTCGATTGACGTTGATCTTGTCGCCAACAACTCTCCGGGCACAAACGAATTACTCAATCCACGTGCGCCGTCTGCTCGCTACATCCCTATCTATCAAGAGCTAATCAGCAATTTCGATGATGCCGCACTCTTTGAGACGGAGCAGCTCCCCGGCAGCTACATGATTATTGCTAAGGAGAATGCAACGGTTGATCGTTGGGTGGATAGCTTGGCAAGTTGGAGAAGACTTTGCGGCTATGATGTGATTGCTGACGTGCGAAACAACTGGACCGCGTCACAAATGCGGACTGAGATACGAAACAGGTGGCTAAATAGCCCAGTTGATGCGCCGTTAGAATATGTATGCCTCATGGGAGACGATCAAGGGACATTCGCTGTGCCGACGCATTCAACTGAGTACGACCATTACTTTGCGTTAGCAAATGACGGTGATGAGATCGAAGACTTCGGGGTTGGCAGGTTGCCCATTTACATGACAAGTCAATTCCCCTTGCTGCACAACAAGCTCATGGCCTATGAGCGCACGCCTGATCTTAGCGACTCAAGCTGGTTTCGGAGAACCTTCTTCGCAGCCGGTGTAGGCAACGGTGTCACCTCAAACTCCCTGTTTGCGCAATGGGCTGACCAACAACTGCGCATGAACACGAGTTTGGACAGCAACTTAATCTTCCGTTACATTAATTCTCCTATACCCGAGGACACTTTCATAACCGCACTCAATGACGGTGTTTCTCTGGTTGTTTGGCGATCTTCATATATTGATCAAATCCCGTCGCCGCTGCTTGAATGGATTTCCGGTCCGCGGCAACCTATCGGCGTGTTTATTTCGTGTATGACGGACGGATTCGCCGAGCAATTCGTTTTGGCAGGTACGGCCAATTCATTGCGTGGCGGTGTTTGCGCTGTGGGTCAGGCCGGAACGACGAGCGTCACGAGCATGAACCTGACTTTCACGGGCGGGTTCGTTTACTCGATGGCAAATTTACATGTACAGCACGTTGGTCATGTGACATCCGCCGCCAAAACATGGCTCATAGCGACTTTTGGGGCATCCGACGGTGCCGCAGTTCATCACATGCGCACGATTAACCTGCTTGGCGATCCTGCTCTGTCAATCTGGACCGAAGTCCCCGCCACATTTACTGTGACGCATCCCAATACAATTCCTGTCGGTACTCGGAGCATCTCTGTTCAGGTCGTGGACTCCGTAACTCAAACTCCGGTTAATGATGCCGTCGTCGTGTTGTGGAAAGGGAATTTTGACAATCCGGATGTTTACACACGGTCGCTGACGGACGACTCCGGTCGTGTCACAGTACCTGTGTCTGTTGATTCGCATGGCACGATGCGGCTTGCCGTCACCAAGCATAACCACAAGCCATATTTGATTGAAATTCCCTGCGATTCTGTTTCACAACAGCTATCACTGGACAGTTTGCGGATTGATGACGACAACCTTGCGGGAACTTCCGGCAATAACAACGGTATTCTGAACCCCGGCGAAGCCGTTGACCTGATTTTCTATTCGAGCAACACTGGTCTTGCAGGTATCAGCACCTCGACGGAAGCATGGCTGTCCACGCCTAATCCGAGAGCCACTGTCATTGACTCGATTTCATCTGTCCCGCCGATTGCCGCAGGCGGCACTGCTCAAGGGAATTCGCCATTTAGGGTTTCACTTGCATCCGATCTCCAAAACGGCGAGAGCATTCTTTTCAAGACTACATACGGACTAAGCACTGGTGACGTGGAAAGCAGCCGCGAACTCTCTTGTGAAGCACCAGATATCACCACCGCATCGCTCTCATTATTAAGACTTTCTGGCCCCGGAGCAAGCGATCAACTTAGTGTGATGATTCAAAATCATGCGCCGGTCGCATTGGTTGACGTAACGGGCGAACTTTTCTCTACCTCGCCATTTGCCCGAGTTACGCAACCACAGGCCTCGTACAGCGACAACGGAACACAGAATGTACCCTTTTCTATTGAAGTGGATTCCGGTACCTTTCGCGGTCAAGCGATTGAATTCTTGCTTGCTTTTGAAGATGCGACCGAGTTTCGAGATACCGTCACTTTTACCTTAAATGTTGGTGAGATAACAACGCACGATCCGACAGGGCCGGACGCATACGGGTACTATGCGTTTGATGACTCTGACAGTTCCTACCAACGCATCGAGTTTAGCTACTTGGACATTAGCGACGGCATCGGCGAGGATCTTGATATAAACGATCAGGGAGAAGATTTTGCGGAAAATCCGTTTACGAGAATCGTTGCGCTCCCGTTCACGTTCCAATACTACGGAGCAGATTACGATACGATCACGGTGTGCTCAAACGGCTGGCTTGCGTTTGGGAATCAAGGTTGGAATGACTGTTTCCGTAATTTTCCGATTCCCGGTATAAACGGTACTTCAAACATGGTAGCCGCCTATTGGGATGATTTGAAGACAAGCGGGCCAAATCAAGGTGTATGGGCTTATGAAGACACCGTTTCGCACCGCTTAATTGTGCAATGGAAGGCAGGCGGAGGGAACAACTACTCGTTCGCCAATCTTGACTTTGCCGTTTCGCTTCTGAACCCTGATGATTATTCTACTCGTGACGGCAACGGCAGAATACTTATTCAGTACAATGATGTTCAAATGAACCTGTTCGACCCTGATCCGTATGGTCCGCGCGGATGCACGATTGGAATTCAAGATTCGTTGAGCACCATAGGATTGCAGTATGCATATGGAGTTCAGTATTCGCTCGGCTCCTCCAATGTCGTTGATGGCCGAGCTATACTCTTCACCACCGACGGTCCGCTGCTTGCTGATACTTCAACATCTGTCAAACCTGAGCCGATCATTCCGACCGATACATATCTGTATCCGAATTTTCCGAATCCGTTTAATCCGTCAACCGAAATCCGTTTCGATCTTCCGCAAACCGCTCAAGCTGAATTGAGCATCTATAATATACGCGGGCAATTGGTGGCAACTCTCATCGACGTGATCGTTCCCGCTGGAGTTCATCAAGTCAGTTGGAATGGCAAGAACATGCTTGGACAAACTGTTGCATCAGGAATTTATATTTATTCACTGAAAACTCCCGGCTATCAAGAGTCAAAGAAGATGTTGCTGGTCAAGTAACGGGACAATTTGTGCAAGGTCACCTTGCGGGGGTCTACAGCGGCTCGCTGCAAAGGTAAATTGTGGTCGTACTAACCCGCGAGATTGCAGAATTTGCCTGACGGTTTGTGAACAAGACGTCGCCCGGTAGCCTATAACATAGGTCAAAAATCTGAGGCCGCATCAATGATGCGGTCTTTTGTCATATTATACCTTGCTGTTTAATATGAAATAGGCTCTAAGTGAATTTGTCACAGAGCGTTTTCGTGCTCTGTTTTATTGTGAAAAATTTCACAATATTTGTAGTGTATCAGCATTGTGGTCAGTTATTGCTGATTATGTAAGTGGGTATATCCGCTCCCTGTAGTAGCGGAAACTGTCTGAGTATTTGTAAATGTATCAAAAGTCCAGATTCCCTGAGCCGCCCACCGACGACAAACGGTGGCACTCCGTGCAGGTCGTCATGCGTAAGCATGGCCGCAGCCCGCACGCCCTGATCGAATCCCTGCACGCCGTGCAGGACGCATTCGGTTATCTCGACCGCGACGCGCTCGCTTATGTTGCGCGCTCGCTCGATGTTCCGCTAAGCAAAGCCTATGGCGTTGCGACGTTCTACCAGTATTTCACGCTCAAACCGCCCGGAAAGCACAAATGCGTGGTGTGCACTGGAACGGCCTGCTATATCAAAGGCATGACTGAGCTGCTTGACGCCCTAAAAGAAAAGTACGGCGTCAATGTTGAGCAAACCACCGAAGACGGCCAATTGACGCTGCAATCCGCCTGCTGTATCGGCACCTGCGGACTCGCGCCAATCGCCACCGTGGATGGTGAAGACCTCGGCAAGGTCTCTAAAGAAGAACTGCTTGCCAAACTCGAAGAGGTGTTGCATGGTCACGCTTGAAGATCTCTCCGACATTCGTGAGCGCGTCCAACACGAACTCGCCTCACACAAACACCGTATTCATGTTTGCGTCGCCGCCGGTTGCATCGCGTCCGGCAGTAAAGACGTTTTGCAGGCATTTCGCAATGAAATTCTGGCTCGCCAGTTGACCGACAAGTGCGTCGTTAAAGGCGTCGGCTGTATGGGTCCGTGTGCCGGAAGTCCGGTCATCGCAATTGAGCCGGACGGAGTTATGTATTGCAACGTCACTGTTGACGACGTTCCGGAAATTATGAACTCACTTGGCAAACAACCTGTTGCCAGATTACAGATGAACACCGACCAGCCGTTTTTCACTCGTCAAAAGAAAATCGTGCTGGAAAATTCGGGTAAAATCGATCCCGAAGAAATCGACGACTATATCGCGGCCAAGGGCTATCATTCGCTTTACAAGGTTCTCTCGTCCATGAGTCCGGTCGAAGTGGTTGCCGAAGTCATCAAGAGCGGTTTGCGCGGGCGCGGCGGCGGCGGCTATCCGACAGGCTTGAAGTGGACGACCGTCGCCAAGACCGGCGTGCAAGAAAAGTATATCGTCTGCAACGCCGATGAGGGCGATCCCGGAGCGTTTATGGATCGCAGCGTGTTGGAAAGCGATCCGCATCGCGTTCTCGAAGGCATGGCCATCGCTGGTTACGCAGTCGGAGCCGATCGCGGTTACATCTACATTCGCGCGGAGTATCCGTTGGCTTACGAACGGTTGCGCAAAGCCATTCAACAGGCCGAAGAAACTACGTTCCTTGGTCAACGGATTATGGGAACAACATTCAATTTCCATATTGAATTGCGCTTGGGCGCCGGAGCCTATGTTTGCGGTGAAGAAACCGCTCTTATTGCTTCGATTGAAGGCGGCCGTGGCACTCCAAGACCTCGTCCTCCCTACCCCGCCGAACGCGGCTTGTTCGGAAAGTCAACTTTAATTAACAACGTCGAGACGTTCGCCAACATTCCCTCCATTCTTCGCAACGGCGGCGATTGGTTTGCTTCATTCGGCACCGAGCGCAGCAAAGGCACGAAAGTCTTTGCGCTCGCGGGAAACGTCAAAAACGTCGGCTTGATTGAAGTACCGATGGGCGCAACCTTGCGCGAGATTATTTACGAAATCGGCAACGGCTTGGAAGAGGATCGCAAAATCAAAGCCGTGCAAACCGGCGGCCCCACCGGCGGCTGCATTCCCGAGCACAAACTTGACACGCCGGTAGATTACGAATCTCTCGCCGAACTCGGTTCCATTATGGGTTCAGGCGGTATGGTCGTGATTGACGAACGCGCCAGCATGGTGGACATTGCCCGCTACTTCATGGAGTTTTCGGTCTCCGAGTCGTGCGGCAAGTGTGTCCCCTGTCGTGTCGGAACAACTCAAATGCACAATCTGCTCGCCAAAATCGAGCGCGGTGAAGCCACAAAACAAGACCTCACCTTGCTTGAAGAGCTTTGTGATGTCGTCAAGAACACCAGCCTCTGCGGTTTGGGACAATCCGCTCCTAATCCTGTTTTGAGTACACTGAGGTTCTTTAGAGAAGAATATGAAGCGCGGCTGGTTGACGGCAAAAAGGCCAAGCGCGCGAAGAAAGGAGCGCATGTATGAGCAGCGTTCAATCCGTACAAATTATTACCCTGACTATAGACGGTAAACCCGTCGGCGCAAGCTCCGATGAAACGGTGCTCGATGTCGCAAAGCAAAATGGATTCTTCATTCCAACACTGTGCTTCTTGGAAGGTCTGATCCCTTACGGCGCATGCAGACTCTGTTTGGTCGAAGTCAAAGGCAGCACAAGATTGCTTCCCGCCTGCATGACCAAAGTCGCCGAGGGCATGGAAGTTACCACTGACAGTGAACGGCTGCGCAGCTACCGCCGCTGGATACTCGAACTCCTCTTCACCGAACGCAATCACGTTTGTTCCGTCTGCATTGCTAACGGCTTCTGTGAATTGCAAAGCATGGCCGAAGCACTCGGAATGGATCACGTCCGCTTGCCCTATCTGCATCCGCAATTCAGCGTGGACGCCACGCATGACCGCTTTGTCTCAGATAACAACCGCTGCATTCTCTGCAGCCGCTGCGTGCGCGTATGCAGCGATATTGAAGGCGCGCACACGCTCGACATCATGGGACGCGGCATCCATGCCCGCATCGTCAGCGACCTCGATGATGCGTGGGGCAAGTCACCCACCTGCACACGTTGCAGCAAATGCGTCCAGGTCTGCCCGACCGGAGCGATCAAAGAGAAAGGCCGCAGGAGCGTCGGCGAGAAGTTCAAACGCCGCGACCTGATTGCCTACATCGCGAAACTCAGAGGAGGCGAGCATGAGTAAAGTGAAACTCGCCACCGTCTGGCTCGACGGCTGTTCCGGCTGTCATATGTCGTTCCTCGACACCGATGAGCGACTCGTTGCCCTATTGGAACATGCTGACCTTGTGTACAGCCCGCTCGTGGACGAAAAGAATTTTCCTGAGATGGTGGACGTCACTCTCATTGAAGGCTCGGTCAGCACGAATGAAGACGTCGAAAAGATTCGTAAAGTCCGCGCACATACGCGTATCCTAATCGCCTTAGGCGACTGCGCCGTCACCGGCAACGTCCCGGCCATGCGCAATACGTTCGGCGTCGAGCCAACTATGCATCGCGCTTACATTGAAATGGCGCAATTACAACAGCAGATCCCGACCACAACGTTGCCCAAATTGCTTGACAAAGTTGTTCCGGTTCACGACGTCGTCGCCGTCGATTTGCATTTGCCCGGTTGCCCGCCCCCGGCGGACGCCATCTTTTACGCGCTCTCTGAGCTTGTCAATGGCCGTATGCCTGACGTGAAGCACTTGACCAGATTCGGAAAGTAGAGAACTCCCGTGACACGAACCATTACAATAGATCCCATAACTCGTATTGAGGGCCACGCGAAAATTACGCTGCATCTGAATGACAGCGGAACAGTTGAGCAGGCCCTTTTGCATACCACGCAATTCCGCGGCTTTGAAAAATTCTGTGAAGGCCGCCCCTATTACGAAATGCCCGCCTTAATGGCGCGCTCATGCGGCATCTGTCCCGTCGCGCATCTCATCGCCGGCGCCAAAGCCTGTGACGAAATTCTAGCGGTGAAGATTCCCCGTCCCGCAGTGACCCTGCGGCGCATGATGAACTATGCACAGATCATTCAATCACATGCGCTTTGCTTCTTTTATCTGTCCTCGCCTGATTTTCTGTTCGGTTTTGACAGTGATCCGGCGACCAGAAATATCGCCGGCGTCGTCGCGCAAAATCCCGAACTCGCGCGCGACGGCATCCGTCTCCGCCAATTCGGACAACAAATCATTGAACTGATCGGCGGAAAACGCATTCACCCTTCGTGGATTGTTCCCGGTGGAGTCGCCGAACCTTTGACGATTGAGCATCGCGAGCAGATCCGCGCCGCCATTCCGCCCGCCAAAGAAATCGCCTTGCGCACCATTGCCGCTTTCAAACCCATTCTCGCCAAATACGAAGCGGAAATCGAGACCTTCGGCAATTTCCCCTCGCTGTTCATGGGACTCGTTGACGATAAGGGCGAGCTTGAACACTATGACGGCAAATTGCGCATCGTGGATTCGATGGGTAACATCATCGTCCATGCCGCCGACCCCTCAACATATGCAGACGTCATCGCTGAAGCGGTCGAGCCGTGGACCTTCATGAAGTTCCCATACTACAAACCGCTCGGCTATCCCAACGGAATGTATCGCGTCGGGCCGCTCGCCCGGCTAAACGTCGTGACACGTTGCGGCACCCCGCTCGCCGATGCGGAGCTTGAAGAGTTCCGCGCAAAGTGCGGCAAGCCCGCGTTGAGTTCCTATCACGCTCATTGGGCGCGCCTGATTGAAATTCTGTTCTGCCTTGAGCGTCTTGAACGCAAACTGGCCGATGACTCCATTCTCGACAAGCATGTTCGTGCCGGTGCGGCGGCAAACAGCCGTGACGGTATCGGCGTCGCCGAGGCTCCTCGAGGCACTTTGATTCATCACTATCATGTCGATGACGAAGGCGTCATGCAGTGGGCGAACATGATTATCGCCACTGGCCACAATAACTTGGCTATGAACCGCAGTATTCTACAGGTTGCGCGCGCGTTCGTGGATGGTGAGAATCTTCGCGAAGGCATGTTGAACCGTGTTGAAGCCGTAATTCGCGCTTATGATCCATGCCTGAGCTGCTCAACACATGCACTCGGTAAAATGCCGCTCAGTGTAGAACTGTATTCTGCCGAACGTACTCTCCTTAAAACTATGGTACGAAATGGCGAATAAAGCGCTCATTTTCGGCATCGGCAATACCCTGCGCGGTGACGACGGCATTGCCGCCGAAGTCCTGCGCAGGCTTGAGGCCGAAAACATTTCTGCCGACTGCCAAGCGGTGCATCAACTTACCGTCGAAATGGCGCAATTAATCTCGCGCTATGACGCCGTCTTGTTTATTGACGCATCCGTTGCACTGCCTGTCGGTCACTGGCGAAGCGAGAAAATTGATCATCATTGCGATGGTTCCGAAAGTTTTTCGCACGACCTTTCGCCGAAGGCATTACTTAATCTGTCCACTCGGTTGTACGGATCACGCGCCAAAGCACAGGTTATCAGCATCGGCGCTGAGCGCTTTGAGTTTACCGAAGCCGTCAGTCGGGAAATTATCGACGTGTTGCCGATGATTCTCGACTTTATTCGCGCGTGGGTGCTTACCGTGCCGACAAATGTTCATCCAACTACATATTCTAACATTGAATCATGTTCATAGACCATTTAGTACTCTACTCAATCGCCGCCCTGTTGGGCGTGACACATACGTTGCTTGGACCGGATCACTACGTTCCGTTCATCGCACTTAGCAAAGCCAGACGCTGGTCGCTCAGACGCACTTTATCCATTACGATACTGTCAGGCATGGCCCATGTCACGAGTTCAATCGCCATCGGTCTGCTGCTCGTCTTCATGGGCAAGGAGTTCTTGAATTTTGAAGCTATCGAAGCTTTCCGTGCTCCACTTGCGGGCTGGCTGCTGTTCGGATTCGGCGTTGCTTACACACTGTATGGCTTACGCCATGCTTGGCTCAGAAGAAATCAAGCTGAATTCGATGCGGGCAATTCCACATCATGGATGATATTCATTATTTTCGCTCTCGGCCCTTGCGAACCGCTGATTCCTTTGGTGATGACACCCGCCGCGACGATCAGCCTGACCACTCTCTTTACCGTTAGTCTAATATTCCTGCTGTCCACTGTCAGCACAATGTGCGCGACAGTAGTTGTTGGATGCAAGGCAGTTGATATGCTTCCCAGTTTCCGCGTGAACCATTTGGCTCATGCTTTCGCCGGCGGTGCAATAACAACATGCGCTGTTGGAATGCTGTTCCTTGGTTTGTAACCAATTAACCTGCCGATCATGTCAAAGCTTGTTACACCGCGCACCGCAACGGACGATGATTTCCTCGTACATCGCGAGGTGCGTGTGCGCGGTGTCGTGCAGGGCGTCGGATTCCGTCCGTTTGTCTATCGCGTAGCTCGCGCGCATTCCTTGTTTGGCACCGTCTGGAACGACCCGCAAGGCGTCGTCATAAGAGTTCAAGGCGCGCAAAAAGAAATCTCGTCCTTCGTTCACACGCTTCATGATAGCTACCCGACTGCCGCACGCATTGACTCAATTGACATTTCTGCTCTCGAATTGCATGAATACCATTCATTCGAGATTGTCGCCAGCGCGCGTTCAACCGAGATTTTTACGCACGTCTCATCCGACTTGATGATCTGCAATGCGTGCCGCGCCGAGTTTCTCGATCCAGAGAATCGACGTTATCACTATCCGTTTATCAACTGTACGCAATGCGGGCCACGATTCAGCATTGTAAAAGAACTCCCCTACGACCGCCCGCTGACGACGATGGGGCAGTTTGAAATGTGTCCCGATTGCCAACGCGAGTATGACGATCCAACCGACAGAAGGTTTCATGCGCAACCCAATGCCTGTCACAAGTGCGGGCCGTCGCTTGAGTACTTCGTTGACACACAAGGAGCGTGGCGCAGAATGGCTCGCGCTGAAGAAGCGATCACGGCTGCGGCCCAACTGATTCATCGCGGCGGAGTGTTGCTAATGCAAGGTATCGGCGGATTTCATCTGGTTTGTGATGCAACGGATGAGCTGACCATCAAAGAGCTTCGCCGCCGCAAACGCCGCGACGCCAAGCCATTTGCAGTTATGTTCCCTGATATCGAAAGCCTTGAAGCTTGCTGCAACGTCTCAAGGCAGGAACTTGCTTGCATAACGTCGCCTCGCGCTCCTATCGTTATCCTCGAACGAAAACCCGATTGCGCAATTTCAGACAGCGTCGCGCCCGATCATCCAAGCGTCGGTGCGCTTTTGCCGTACTCGCCGCTCCACCTTGCGTTTATGGCCGCCGTAGATCAGCCGGTGATAATGACCAGCGCCAATATTTCCGGCGAGCCGATCTTGTATGATTTTGAAACGGCGCGCTATCGCATGTACGGCGTCGCCGAAGCCGCGCTCGTTCACAACCGACGAATCTTTATGTTTGCCGATGACTCCGTTGTGAAGATCGCGGGCGACGAGCCAAGAGTCTGGCGAAGGTCACGCGGCTACGTTCCCGAGAGCGTCAACCTGTCTGTTCCATTTCAGCACGCCACACTCGGTTTTGGCGCCGAACTGAAGAATACTTTTGCTATCGGCAAATCATCTTCAGCAATTCTTTCTCAGCATCTCGGCGATTTGGAAACTACCGAGGGCGTCGAAGCGGCACAGCAATCGCTTGAGCATTTTCTCAAACTATTCAATGCACAAATCGAGCGCGTCGCCTGCGATCTGCACCCCGATTACGTCTCCACGAGAATCGCCGAAGAGTGGAGCGACACGCGCGACCTGCCACTCTATCGCGTTCAACACCATCACGCGCACCTCGCTGCCTGTTTGGCCGAGCATCACTTTGCGGGTTCAGCCATCGGTCTGATTCTTGACGGCACAGGCTATGGAACAGATGGCTGCATTTGGGGCGGTGAGTTATTGTTCGGCGATTGCAAAACGTTTACTCGACTCGGACATTTGCAAGATGCACCGCTGCTCGGACACGACGCCGCCGCGAAACAACCGTGGCGCATGGCTCTCGCTTGGCTGAATCGTGTCTATGAAAACAATCTCGACACTCTCGATTTGCGGTTGTTAAGGCAAATTGACGAGCAATATGGCCGCTCCGCAAAGTCCCTGTTGCTTCAGGCCGCTAAACAAACTCCCTTCGTTCGAACAACGAGCATCGGAAGACTATTCGATGCCGTCGCAGCATTAGTCGGATTTGGAGCACGAGAACAGTATGAAGGTCAAGCCGCAATGTGGCTCGAAGGTATCATCAGTCGCACGTCTGAAACCGGCTACGAGTTCGATCTTAATGAAGACAATGGCTCAATTGTATTGTCGCCGGAGCCGATGTTCCGCAGATTAGTGACCGATTTGCTCAGTGGCATTCCCGCTCGTGTCATGTCGCGTCGCTTCCACGAGGGACTTGCGCAAGCGTGGACGCGGATGGCGCTGATCGCCGCCGAACAAACATCAAACCGCCACATTGTGCTTAGCGGCGGATGTTTCCAAAATAAGTTCCTACTTGAGCGGATCAGTGAACTACTCAAATTGCATCAACTAAACGTGTTAATCCCCGAAACCGTCCCCATGAATGACGGCGGCATCGCGCTCGGGCAAATCGTCATCGCCAATTCACAGGAGCTTTAGCATGTGTCTCGCGGTCCCGATGAAAGTCGTCAATATTTCCTCTTCCGCAGCCGTCGTCGAACAGGGCGGAGTTTCGCTTACGATTAGCATTGCGTTGACGCCGGATGTCGCCTGCGGTGATTTTGTGCTTGTTCATGCGGGCTACGCGCTGTCGATCATTGATGAGCATGAAGCCGTTCGCACTCTGGAAACGCTGCGCGAAATTGGAGCCGCAAACTCGTGAATCCGTTTGCCGGATATCGCGACGCGGAACTTATCGCAACCGTCGCGTCCGAGATTAAACTTCTTGACCTTCCGCGAACCATTCGCATCATGGAGGTCTGCGGCGGCCATACTGCGGCCATCTATCGATTCGCGCTCCACACTCTTCTGCCCGACAAAATCGAACTTCTTTCCGGTCCGGGTTGCCCCGTTTGCGTGACGCCCAACTCTTTCGTGGATCAAGCCATTGAATTGGCGAAATTGCCTGACACGGTAATCGCAACGTTTGGAGATCTGATCCGCGTTCCCGGCACTCAGTTGACTTTGAGCGCCGCACGTGCACAAGGCGGCGATATTCGCGTCTTCTACTCGTCTGCCGACGCTCTCGAATATGCGCATGAAAACCCGCGCAAGCAGGTCATCTTCCTCGGAGTCGGATTTGAAACGACCGCGTGCACAATCGCTGCAACAATGGTGAGCGCGCAACAACGCGGAGTTCACAACTTTAAGCTCTTAAGTGCGCTCAAAACGATGCCCGCCGCGTTGGATGTTTTGCTTTCATCAACTGACGTCCGCGTTGACGGATTAATTCTTCCCGGCCATGTAGTCACTATTGCAGGCATTGAGCCGTTCGAGTTCATTGCAGAATCCTTGCATATCCCCTGTGCCGTCTCGGGTTTTGAACCGCTCGATCTAATGCAGAGTATTCTTGCAATCGCTACTCAAACTGTGCGGCGTGAGTCAAAAGTCGAAAATAACTACCGCCGCGCCGTTCGCTCTATCGGAAACGTTCACGCACAGAACGCAATAAACAAGGTGTTTGAAGAAGCGACTTTTGCCTGGCGAGGTTTAGGTGAAATTGCCAATAGCGGCTTGAAACTGCGATCTGAGTTCAGACGTCACGATGCAAGCCTGATCGACGTGATTGTTCCACCAAGCAAAGAGAATCCGGCCTGCCGCTGCGGCGAAGTGCTTCGAGGAGTCGCGCGGCCCGTTGATTGCGCGTTGTTCGGAAAACGCTGCACGCCGCAAACTCCGGTTGGCGCTTGTATGGTTTCCTCCGAGGGTGCGTGCGCCGCCGTCTATTACTTTCAGCCCGACCATGTTCACTGACGGCCGTATTACACTTGATCACGGCGCGGGCGGAACGACGATGCGCAACTTGATTCAAGATGTGTTTATGAAGTCGTTCGACAATCCGGAGCTATCCGCTCTTGCCGACGGCGCAAAACTCACGCTTCCTTCAGCACAAATAGTTTTTACAACCGATTCGTATGTGGTTCAACCACTGGTCTTTCCCGGCGGCGATCTGGGCAAGCTTGCAGTCTGTGGCACGGTGAACGATTTACTCGTCATGGGCGCACAACCGCTGTACCTGTCGCTCGGCATGATTATCGAAGAGGGTTTGCCGCTCGAACTACTCAAGAAAATTGTATCATCAATCGCGCAAACTGCCGTCGAGGCCAACGTTGCGATAGTAACCGGTGACACGAAGGTCGTTCCGCGCGGCCAATGCGACCAACTGTTCATCAATACGTCTGGGATTGGTTCACTCCCGCTGGGCAACGGTTTGTCTGCCGAGCCCATCATGGCCGGCGATGCAATCATTGTTTCCGGCACACTCGGCGATCATGCGATGGCAATTCTAAGCGCGCGCAACGGCCTCACCGTTTCGCATTCGCTCGTGAGCGATTGCGCACCATTGGTTGAACTTATTGGCGCAGTATTGAAAACTCATACAACCGTGAAGTGGATGCGCGATGCAACTCGCGGCGGCGTAGCTGCTGTGCTCGACGAGCTGTCGAGCGGTTTTCTTTGCGGCATTGAAATTCATGAGTCTCGAATTCCCTCCGCTGACGCCACACGGGCAATTTGCGAACTCCTCGGTTTTGATCCACTCCATCTTGCCAATGAAGGCAAGATTGTTGCCGTCGTCGCCAAAGAGCACGCCGAGTCAGTCATCGCAACCATGCGCGCGACCAATCATGGCAAAAATGCTTCGATCATCGGTGAAGTTATCAGTAACGGCAAGCCCGGCGTGCGAGTGGTTACCTCAAGCGGTGGAACACGCAAACTCCAACGGCCTTCAGGTGAACTCCTGCCTCGCATTTGCTAATCAATCATGCACGAAACCTATTTAGCAGAATGCGTTTTGCGCCAAGTTAACGATTCGCTTCCGCCGAACGCAAAATCTGAGGACGTAACAATCGTTACTTTGCGTGTCGGCCAGCTTGACGCAGTTATGCCCGAACTATTATCCGAGATATTCTGCCAACTCCGTACGAACTTCAATCTGCCGAATGCCGAGCTGATCATCCACGAGGAGGCTGTGTGGTGTCGCTGTAAAGACTGCGACGCGCAATTCAGCTTGGAAGCTCCCGTATTCGTTTGCCCACATTGCTTCGGTTGCCGCGTTCATGTCCTGCGTGGCCGGGGCATCACCCTAATGGAAATCACCGTTTCAGAACCCGAACATGAAGATACCCATCATTCGTGACGTCCTCGAAGAGAGCGACGCCCTCGCGCGTCAAAACCACGAGCGCTTTAACAACGAAGGCATCTACGTCGTCAACATTATGAGTTCGCCCGGCGCAGGAAAAACGACCTTGCTTGAGCGCACGATTTCTGAACTGAAGACAAAAGGCTTGAAGTGCGCTGTGATCGAAGGTGACATTACCTCGACAATCGACAGCGAGAAACTTGCTCACCTCCATATTCCCATCGTTCAAGCCAATACGCAACCTTTCGGTGGAGATTGTCACGTCGGTTCGCATCTCGTGCACGCCGCACTCAAGTTGCTGCCTTTGCACGACCTTAATTACATCTTCATCGAGAACATTGGAAATCTTGTTTGCCCTGCTGAGTTCTATCTTGGTGAGCATGTCAAGATCGTGGTGCTCTCGCTCCCCGAAGGCGAGGATAAGCCGATGAAGTACCCGCTGATGTTCCGCGAGTGCAAAGCCTGCCTGCTTAACAAAATGGATCTGTTGCCGCACCTCGACGTTGACGTTCCCCTCTTGAACAAGAACCTTGTGCACGTCAACGGCGAGCTAACAGTGTTCCCCGTCTCTGCCAAGACCGGCAGCGGTTTTCCGGCGTGGATAGACTGGCTTGAGTCCCACCGCGCAAACGCCGCTCAACTCGCGATCCGCGAGCTTGAACAAACACATTGATCCCCAATACCGAGATTGAAAGGCCCGCACAAATCTGCGGGCCTTTTTTGCGGGTGTTGAATTTTGCAGCCAGAAACCGTATCTTTCTGGTCTAATAATCCTTGAGGCAATTTATGCGCATCTTACTATCTACCCTGCTCTGTCTACTCATCGCAGGCTCGGCCTTCGCAGATGTCAAGCGGGAGTACAAATCGAAGTCCACAATCGGCAAACTCGGCACGAACGAATCTACCGGTACGGATTACTTCACGGTCGACAAACACAATGGCGAGTCCTCTGTAAAATGGATTGGTGGTTTTATGAAGACGATGGCAGGCAGCAAGCCGATCGAATCTTCAGTCATCACACGGCTTGATCGTGATTCCGTTTGGACTTTGGACCATCGCAAGCAAACATACTCTGTCATGTCGCTGGCGGAGTTCCGTGAGCAGCTCAAGAAAGGCATGGCCGAAGCCGAACAGGCCGAACCGGAAGAGGATGATACAACGGCCGCTCCGCCGGATCAATACGAGTGGACGATTGAAGACCTCTCAGACGTGAACCCCAAGGACATAAACGGCTGGCCATGCCGCAACGCGCACGTCGTAGCCACCGGCGTCAACAAGCAGGACCCCAATGACAAAGTCATCATCACCGTGAACAACTGGAACAGCGAAGCAGTCCCGGGTTCTGATCAGATAATGGCTTACACAAAGAGGTACCTCGAAGCGCTTGGCCTGAATGACATCGCGATGACGGAAGGACTAATGGCGGCGGCATTTCTTTACGCCGAAAAGATCGAGGAGGTACTCGACAAAGCCAAAGAAGCGCGCGGTGAGGCCGTTGAGAGTCTTGTTAAGGTTGAGCACAACCGCCTGAAAGGCAAGAACCTCGCCAAGGCCGCTCAAGAAGGCGCTGCCGAAGAACTCGCAAAGAAAGTCCCCTTCGGACTCGGCAAGAAAAAGAAACAGGAAGAGAAGCCTGAGTACATTCTCAAGACTGTATTTAGCTCCGAGCGTTCACTGCTTTCCGCCTCAACTGATGCCGTTGAAGGCAGCAAGTTTGAAGTTCCCGCAGATTACAAACTGAAAAAGTAGCTAGTCAGAATGACGGAGTTAACATCGATCGTCACGCATGATGATTTCGACGGCGTCGCCGGAGCGGCTTTGCTGTCGTGGGGTTTTGACATTTCTGATATACGTTTTGCCGGGCCAATCACGATTGCCAAAGCCGAAATTCCCGTTACACGCGCGGATATTGTCTGCGACCTCCCCTATCCGCTTGAGTGCGGGATGTGGTTTGATCATCACTCGGGCAATCTCGATGAACTCCGTTTGCGCAAAATCGATCCGGCAACTATCCCCGGACGATTTGCTGAGGCCCCTTCATGCGTGCGCGTGATTTTTGACTTCTTCGCCGAAAAAGAAGAACTCCCTGACGACTACATCGTTCTTGCTGACGTCTCTGACTTGATTGACAGCTTCGCCTACCCTTCGCTTGACGACTGGCGCGCCGACACACCCGCAAATCGAATCGATCGCGCCATCAAATGCTCCTCGGCCTCGCGCTATGAGCATGCCGATTTCCTGCGCTCGCTCGTCTTTGATTTACGTGATCTTTCGCTCGATGAAGTTGCCAATCAACCCGTGATCATTGACCGCGCAACAAAATACGGTGAAACCGAAGTGCGCATGCTTGAACACATCCAGAAATACAGATTGTTGCTGCCTGAAGACACGAACAACGAACTCTACATCGTTGATTTGACCTCCTTCAGCCAGCCCGCAAGAATTGACAAGAAACTCATCGGACTGGTCGATCCAACGGCAAAAGGTTATGTCGAGATCAAGCCCGTCTTCAAACAAGGCCGAAAGTCACACAACGTTGCCGTGAGCCTCTCACTTGCGCTAAACATGCAGCAGTCAGGACATAACAAGGACATGGGTGAGATTGTCAGAGTTCTTAATCTCGGTGACGGTCACAAAGGCGCCGCTGCCGGAGTGAAAGAGGGAAATTCCGCCCATGAATTTCAACGTGCGCGCAGTGATCTGCCGCTGAAGATACTCGAAATCTGGAAAAAGATGTAAAAAAAGCCCCGCGTAATTCGCGGGGCTTTTTGCAAACTTCAAAGTTATTTCTTCTTGCAAGGCGTCGGGTCAATGACCCATTTCTTGAATTCATAATCCGCCAGACCGGAAGAGAGTTTCACTACGTTGCTCACGAGTTGTTTATCACCGACGCAAACTCGCAGATAAAACGTAGAAGGTTTCGGCAAAGCCCCAACAACATTGAACATTGGGTCGGTCATGAACTGTCCCGGCTGAAGCCCGATCTCGGCGCCGTTCAGCTTGAACGAGTTAAAGTTCGCTTCACCAAGCTTATCCCCAACTACTGGTTGAGGGTCCTTAGCATCCGGGCCATTCTCATCCCAATCCCAATACACTTTCACTTCAGTACCGTCCGGCAGCGGCGTTCCCTTGTCAATTCCATCTGCGGAAATGTAACCAGTAGCAAGGAAGAAGGCCGCTATCGGCGGCGTCTCCTCAGCGTACATTGTCGCCGTCAAAGCAAACACAGCAATACAAATCGCAATCATCGTTTTCACAAATTATCTCCAAGAATTTGGTTCAGCGATTCAATATACAAACGATTTTCAATTTTTCATAGTAGATACGTGGCGGCCACAAAACGTGGTGGAGGCATATTCTTGCGATGACATCCACTGAATCTTTCGGCGGGTCGAAAGAATTGCCTAAATTTAGCATAAATAAGCTTGACTGAGTCATATTATGTTATTCAAGAGATTGGTTTCTTTTGTAGTTAGACTTGATTTGGCGTGCTTTTTTGACCATGAAATTGTATCTTTGGGGTGATTGACTAGGAAAATGTCCGGCAATTTGGATAGAAACTGAGTTCTTGGTAATTCCGGGTATGGGAATACCCCCAACCCACTTAAAACATGTCTGAGGAGATCCGCAAGATGATTAAAAACAAATGGATGTTCGCCACCTTCGCTCTCGTGGTCTGTACCGTTGCTGCTCTCGCAACACTTGGAAAGCTCGGCGGGAATGCCGCAGCAATTTCTAAGTCCGATACCCCCATGTCGGTTACGACCACTGCACCTGTGACTAATCATGTCGCTGATGTGATCCAGCCTTCGGCAACCCAAAAAGTTAAGGGTTCATACAATCCCTTCGCTAACAAGTCCGCCGAAGTAAACGTACCTAAGACAGGTATGACGATGTCTGAGTTCCTGGACTCGCGTCAAACCCCTCAAGCCGAGGCAACGGACTTGCTTCCCGGCATGATTTCTGACAGCCGTGACGAGCAAAACCCGCTCGATATCACCTGCAACATCGTTCAGAATTCCGCTGCCGCAGCTTCGGGCTTCTTGAATGCAGCTGCCGGCTATCAGTTCAGCGCATGGATCAATCCGACACCATCTTGCGCGGGCACACCCGATTTTCCCTATCGCATTGACTCTGTCCGTTTCCAAATTGCGAATGCCGCAACATTTGGTATTACTGGCACTGGCGGCGCGGGAACCGCAACCTACCGCGTAAACATCTACAGCACGTCAAACTGCTCAAGCGACTCATGCGGAAACCCGGGTAACGTTCTCTGCAGTTCGCAGTTGATCTCCTTCACCACTACGAACGCAACCGGTGGTCTTGTTAACATGACCGTTCCTGTTAATTGCTGCGTCAACGGCCCGTTCTTCTCTTCTGTCGAGTATGTCAGTTGGACCGGTGCCGGCGACAACGGCGGCGCAGGCGGCGCGTTCCGCTCACTTTGGCCTTCAATTCTCTGGAGCAGCACGGCACGCCCGTTGTGCGAACAATGGGTGTTTAACGGTTGCACGTGGATTGACCATTCCAATTTCTTCACGGCGCCGGCCAATGGCTTCTATGTCATGACCGTCTATGGCGAATCCAATGCGGGCTGCACTCCGGTTACTTGTGTGACCGAAGCAGTTTGTGACATCACCTGCCCCGGTGGTTCAATCAACGAAAACGAACCTGTTTGCGGTAATGAATATGTTGACGTCACCAACGGCGGTTGCTTCGCCGCAGCCGAGAACTTCACCGCAATCACCTGCGGCCAGACCTTCTGCGGAACGAGCGGTACCTTTACGGTTGCTGGTGCAAACAACTCTGACGATGACTTCTACAGATTTACGCTCGCGTCAACCACGGATATTACGTGGAGCGCGACAGGTGAATTCTGTATTTTAGCTGCGATCTTCCAAGCTGGCCCGACAGGCTTTGAGTGTGACAGCGCTCTCGTGCTTGACGTCGCAACTGCACCAGCCTGTTCAACGGCGACAATCTCTCTTCGCCTCACAGCCGGAACTTATTACGGATACGTTTCAACTGCTCTGACAACAGGTGTTACTTGTGGAACTCCTTACTACGCTTCGCTCGGTTGCCAGACTGTAACTTGTCAGCCTGACTTCACAACTGCTGTGACTTGCGCTGGCGCGTCCCCGCTGATCCAAGGTTCCACCGTGGGCGCTGGTGACCCGTGCGGCATCGGCATCGAAGGTGAACTGTGGCGCTTGAACGTCACCCAGGCCAGTCGCTACTCCTTCAGCGGGTGCGGCGGCCCCGAAGCCTATGACCAGCGCCTGTACCTGTTTGATCAAGCAGGATGCTGTGTTTCCTTCCTCGAAGAAAACGATGACTCGTGCGGCACCGTTGGCGGCCTGTCCTTCATTCGTTGCGTTGACTTAACAGCAGGAACATATTTCTTGCTCGTCAGCGGTTTCGGTGCAGGCGACGTCGGCGCCTATGCTATTAACGTCTCATGCTGTCAGACCTGCACGCTGCCCTGCACGCCGAATGAAGGCGAACCTGTTTGCAGTGACAACTACAACGACAACTTCAATGGCGGTTGCAACGCAGTGCCGCCGGTATTCTCGACTATTACATGCGGCCAAACCGTATGCGGAACGTCGGGAACCTATACGTTCAACGACACCCTCGCCCGCCGCGATCTCGATTGGTACAGCCTGACGGTAACCGACACAACTCAAATCACTTGGACAGTTACCGCTGAGTTCGTGAACAATGCGTGGATTATTTCCGCGCCGGGTTGTGTTACTCAGACTGTTCTCGCGTTCAACACGGCCTACGAGTGCAGCACAAACACCATCTCCGCTTGCGTTGATGCAGGTACTTACTACCTCGTCACCGGCCCGTCCACGTTTGATGGCGTCCCGTGTGGTTCCAAGTACACGGCGTCCGTGACCTGTGGACCGTGCATCATTCCGCCGATCCTCGATGACTGCCCGGCAGGTTCAGCCTTCAGCCAACCAATCGATCCGCCGGACAGCGCGTGGACATTCGGTGTTTCCGATATTCAGGGCGGCTTGGAGCGCTATGAGCACTTCTCGCTCGCGACCGGCGTTGGCTTCGTCGCTATCACGTTCTGGGGAATCCAGACGCAGGCTGCGACGTTCGACTCTTGTGATGAAGAACCGATGACCTTCAT
>CAZPKG010000009.1:0-152528 GCA_964587105.1 uncultured Alphaproteobacteria bacterium
CGATGGACTCATGCTGCACAGCAAGCGGCACAAGACTGCCGAAGAACAGCGCCGCCGACACAGGACAAAAAGAGATCGCAAAAATAGCCCCCAACAAAAGCGCGCCTAATGCTCCCCAAGCCTCGGCGCGCTTTGCTAACTTTTCTATCCAGCCGCTGCCGTTCGTTATCGGTAATTTGATCCATCCTGCGAGAATAACACCAATCACAATCAGAAACGGCCCAAGCCATTGGTGCATGTAGCGCTGTAAACCGAAGGAGAGCTTGGAGAGCGATAACACGCTCCACACGACCAACGCTCCGACGACAACATACGCCAGCATTCTACCAATTGTATAGAGCACACCCACCCACATGGCCTGTTTCGGAGCATCTGCTTTGCGCGCAACGAATGAGACAGCGGCAATGTTGGTCGCTAACGGACAAGGGCTGATAGAAGTCAATACTCCCAGCCACAACGCCGTACCCAATCCAAGAATGTACTCGTTCATTTAGCTGCCGAGAAAACTGGCGACTTCAGTCTGAACATATTTCTTGAACGCGGTCTCGTCATGCAGCAATTCCCAGACTTTGTCGCAATTCTTCCACTTCGTCTGTTGGCCGTTCTCGTATCGAACCAAGACTAATGACTTTGTAAACAGCTTATAATCGTCAATGAAGTGCAAGTTGGCGTCCTCATCGAGGTTCTTCATCTTCCAACTCAACTCGCCCGACACAATTTTGTCGGCAAAACCAGCTTCAATCGCTTCGTGAGAATATTTCTCAATCTTTAGGCAGCTTGGGCAGCGTACCGTATTGAAGAAGTAGTAGGCCACATTGGTGACTTGCGGTGAGGTGGAATCTGCCACCGCACCTGATTCTTCAGCAAATGTTGTGGACGCAAAGACTGAAAGCAACAAGGCCAGCATAAATACACGTATCATTATCTTGCTCCTGCCGCTTGAGACAGCATAGTTTGTAGTTCAGGAACAGTCGGTACACGGCCTGAAACCTTGACTTCACCGTTCACCATCAGGGCCGGTGTCATCATCACACCTGCCGCCATAATAGCTGTGATGTCCGTAACCTTTTCCAATGTAAAATCTAATTTTTGCTCACGTGCCACACGTTCGGCAAGCTCAGCAAGCTTATTGCACTTGGGACAGCCTGTTCCTAAGATTTGAAGTTTCAAATTTGATTCTCCTATATGATCATTCCATAGATCCAACCCGTGAAGGTGGACATGATTACAACTAATGACACAAATACGACGGTCTTTCGCGTGCCTAACATCGTTTGAATAACCAGCATGCTCGGCAATGACAGCGCAGGGCCCGCCAACAACAACGCTAAACCCGGCCCTTGCCCCATTCCGCTTCCGATCAATCCCTGTAGAATCGGCACCTCAGTCAGCGTGGCGAAATACATGAAGGCACCGGCCAAAGCAGCAAAGAAATTCGCAAAGAGCGTGTTCCCACCTACAAGATTACTAATCCATGCAGAAGGGATAAGGCCTTCATGTTCGGGTCGCCCTAATAAGAGCCCTGCTAACAATATTCCCATCAACAACAACGGCATAATCTGCTTGGCAAATTCCCAAGTTGCTTCAAGCCACTCGCGGCCCGGACCCTCAGAAAATCCAATAATCAACGATAGCACGCCGATCGCCAGCAAAAATGTCGCTTGAGGATATTCCGGGAATAAAAGCGCGCTTGTTACAACTGTTGCTGCCCCTATCAGTATTTTCCACAGCTTGACACCGAGCAAGCGCGTCATTTGCCAACCCATGAAAAGCGCAAGCCCACCCGTTATCCACCACTTCACTTCATACAGCGAAGTGGTCTTACCCAACGTCGCCGCAATCAAAATAGCAATCAAAGTTCCAAACCACAAAACCGTTAGACCTATCGAGTGCTCAGCATGTGAGTCTTGCGGAACGGCTTTGATACGCTCCGTTTCCTCTTCTCGGAAGAATTGCGCCATCAGTAAACCTATGATCACCGAGAACCCTGCAGCTCCGATTGTGCGCGCAATTCCCATTTCCATGCCGAGTACGCGTGCCGTCAAGACAATCGCCAAGACATTTATCGCAGGACCGGCATATAGAAAAGCCGTCGCCGGACCTAATCCTGCCCCCATCTTGTAGATTCCACCAAACAAAGGCAACACTGTGCACGAACAAACTGCCAGCACACTTCCTGACACCGAAGCTACTCCGTAAGCAACGACTTTTCTTGCGCCTGCGCCGAGGTGTTTCATCACCGCGCCCGAACTTACAAATGTTCCAATTGCTCCGGCGATGAAAAACGCGGGAATCAAACACAAGATGACGTGCTCACGAGCATACCACTTGGTTAACTCAAATGCTTCTTTCACCGATCCCAACCATCGTTGGCTATCGGTTGGTAAAAAGTAGGCTCCAGCAAACAGCCCGAGGGTCCAGAATAACGGCTTAACTTCTTTCTTTAGCATTAGTAAAAATAGTAATATGCGAATCTTTCGTAAAAATACGAAATAAATAGAAGGACCGCAACAAATTTGCTTTCAAATCCATCATTCCGTAAGCTTGTCACACAAGGTAATTTTTCTGCTCAATGGCCTACGATTCTGCACAATGCTTCATTCTGTCTCATTGCCTCTCAGACTGGATTTCATTACATTTTCTGTGTTGTGGTGAGAAAGAACCGTTCTCCACTAATATTAGAAATTTCAATAGGCTACGTTTATTTATTCGGAGATTACCCCCATGCATGATCGCCTCTTTATTCCGGGTCCCGTTGAAGTCCGTCCCGAATTGCTCCAAGCCATCGCTCAGCCACAGGTCGGCCACCGTACCCAGGCCTATATGGATGTGCATCAGGCTACGATTCCACTGCTTAAGAAAATCCTCTATACAGAACAAGATGTGATCCTGTTCACCTGCTCGGCGACAGGCGTCATGGAAGGTTCGCTGCGCAACCTGACTCAGAAAAAAGCGCTTCTTACTGTGAACGGCGCGTTTTCCAAGCGCTGGTATCAGATTGCCGGATTCAACGGCATACCGGCCGACAAGTTAGAAGTCCCGATGGGAAAGGCTGTGATGCCTGAAGATCTGGACAAGGCTCTTGCCACCGGACAGTACGACGTGTTCTGTGCCGTGTTCAATGAAACTTCGACGGGCGTGCGCGCGCCGCTGGAGAAATATTCTGAAGTTTTGAAGAAGTATCCCGACGTGATGTTCTGCGTGGACGCCGTGTCCGCGATGGCCGGTGACAAGATTGAAACCGACAAGCTTGGTCTTGATGTCTGTTTGGCCGGAACCCAAAAGTGCTGGGGGCTCCCCACCGGTATGTGTGTGACCATGATCTCGAATAAGGCAATGGCTAAAGCCGCGACTGCGAAGGCACCGGGTTACTATGTCAACTTCGTGGATGCGAAAAAATACAACGACAAGCATCAGACCCCGCATACGCCTGCGATTCCAATTCTTTTTGGCCTGCACGCGCAATGCAATCATATCGTCAATGAAGAAGGGCTCGATAATCGCTGGAAACGTCATCTCGACATGCAGAAGCTCACGCATCAGTGGGTGAAGGATGCGGGCTTTGAACTCTTTCCGGAAAAGGGTTATGAGTCGGTGACGCTTTCTTGCATCAAGAAACCTGAAGGATTTGATTTCAAAAACCTGAACGGCCAGCTTTCGAAGCGCCATCACTGCGTGATCTCGAATGGCTATGGCGACATCAAGGAACAAACCTTCCGTATCGCCCATATGGCAGACACCAAGGTTGAGGAGATGAAGCAGCTCTTCAAGTGGATAGACGCCATACTCGCCGAAGCAAACGTAACGGCGTAAGCAGAATCATAAAGGCGGAAGGATGGTCATTGTCCTTCCGCCTTTTCTTTTTTCGACATTCAATTCCTTTTCTTTCACCGGGGAGTGTGCATGAAGGGTTCGACGTTTATCATTATTTGCATAGTACTCGCTGTCATCGGCTACTTTGTCTATGGCTTAATGTGGCAGGTCGCGCCGCCGGAAGTCTTCAAACGCGACGGAAACGGGCTCTTTCCCGGTGAAATCAACGATCCTCACTGGCCTGTACCGATTATTGCATGGGCCAGAGACAGCACCTGCTCGGATTCCACCAAATGCCCGCCGACGGGTGAGGGTTGCGCGTTCAAGAATTTCACGGTCAAGAAGGACACGACTTACTATCTGACCGTGATGTTTTTCAACGGCGACTCCACGATGCCAAGTTGCCGAACCTGCGGAACGGTTTACGGCGATCGCAACGTCGTTGCCAATCTGGTGACGGCCTGCCCAACCGGGGGCCAGTGGGTAACCACGATGAACCTCAAGCCGGGAATCACCTACACTGTCGAAGCCTGTTTGCAGACTTGCCCCGATGTGAAGGGCTGCAAGTGCGGTGAAAATGTAAGCTCCGACGCCATCGTTTCCATGCGGCGGTTGTTCTGATTTTGCCTCGCCGAGCGGCGGTAGTTCTAATGTCTTTCGCCGAGCGCGGGCGTCCCCGCCCCGCCGGGAATCTATTTTCGTTTTCTCCTGCGGTGGGTCCCGCAAATCAATCTGCGCCGAGCGGTGGCATTCTTGCCCCGCCGGAATCAGAAAAAGGAGAGTCTTATGCGGTGTCTTATTCTGCTTTTATTGGTTGGAAGCGCGTTTGCGCAGCCCGTTATCGGACCGTTTGACATATGGGAAGAAGATTCTGGATTCGTTATTAACTCGCTTTCAACACTTGAGCACAGTGACACTCTGGAATTATTGTGGAGCGCTTTCGATTTTGCACAAGAGCGTTCCATCGTGCACAGAGCTGCATTTAGCATGAGTGATCAAGAAATAGCGATACCGTGCACGACGTTAGGCTTGCGTGATGATTGGTATTGGAACGTGCATCGACCACGCGTAACAGGCGAGGTAGTATGGCGTGCAGGTATTTCGGGCGGTGATATTCAATACTATGCAAATCACCATTGGTCAAGCGACTATCATTTCTTCCTTGGCGATGTCGGATCAGAATTGTTAACGGTGCGTGGTTCTCATTTAAGATTACAACGATTCCACAATAGTAACTGGCCATACATCGGCTGTTATGGACAAGAGTTTCTATCTGACATTTGTGTTCTAACCACTCTAAGTGGGCGTGTTCTTCTCGCAAGCACGGTCAATACTTGTTACATTATCTTTGAGCACGCCTCAGAGCCTCAGTTTTGGACGCGGGTTTATGAGTTCGACCCTGACCTTGACACATTGTCCGGCCAAACGACCTTATATGAATCTCCTGCCCCTTTGTACGGACCAACTAATTCGTCTGCAACGAGCTACTCTGATAATGCCATAGCTGTGTTATCCGGAGGCGAAACTGGCGGGCAAGCTTTTGGCCTTAGCGTGTTTGTCAGTGACTCAGAGATTGCTTCGTCACGACTGGTTTGTGAGTTATCGGATTTTGAGCACTATGAAATCGGGCAAACAGCCGGCGGCCAACTTCTTGTTCTAAGTGACTGGATACTTTTTGCGGCTGATACCACCGGTGATTGCCGGATATTGGGAACTCTTCCTGAATGGGATGCAAACCGTGATCCGTTCTTTCACCCTAATTATGGCTTCGCCGCAATACAAGCTCTCCCCGGCTACTTGCTCCTTGCGCGCATTGACACGAGCGGAAATGAAGTCCAACCCGTTGGCGTGCTCTACGAAACCGACGGCACAAGCTTTATTGTCGATGCGGACGTCACCATTTCCGACAGTGGGAAAGTCATCGCGGTCTGGAGTGAATACTCCGATTGGAATGAAGGCCCGCACGTGCTCAAGATTGCGTGGACGGATTGGACAACTTTTCTCGACACTCCCGAGCAGCAAGCTCTCGCAATCCCAAACGAGCTTTCTCTCTCAACTTACCCCAATCCGTTCAACAGCACCGTCACCATCAAATACGATCTGCCGCAAGCGGGGCATGCCAAGCTGACGGCATATGACTTGCAAGGCCGTACTGTTGCCACACTCTTTGACGACTTCGCTCCCGCAGGAAGCGCCGAACTTCACTGGTCGCCGGAAAACCTGGCCAGCGGAGTTTACTTCCTTAACCTCGAAGCACCTTTGGCTAACACCACACACAAAATTCTCTATCTCAAGTGAACTGGGGAGTTCAGATAATGCACCGACTGCTCGCGCTCGTTTGCCTTATTCTTTCAGTTAACGTATTCGCCCAAACCAAACCCGTAACCGTGGTTCGCGCCGACAACAACGAACCACTCTCAGGAATTTGGATCTACGATGAAGCCCAACTAATCGTCGAACAAACCGATGAATCCGGCGCGTTCGACATCGGACGCTTCATCGACAAACAGCAAATGATTTTCTTCCACCCCGATTATGTGCGCCGCGTCTTAACCAAAGCGCAAATCGAGCAGGAGAATTTTACCATAGCTCTTGAGCGCGTCAGCTACACCTCCGATGAAGTCCTCGTAAACGGCTATCGCTTCGGCAACGACCGCGCGCAAATCGCCCAAGCAACTTCCGAAGTCACCGCCAAGCAAATCGAATTTCAACAGCCGCGCACGGCGGGCGAGATGCTCGAAAGCGGCGGCGTGTTCGTCCAGCGCAGCCAATACGGCGGCGGCTCGCCAATGATTCGCGGTTTCACGGCCAACCAAGTCTTGCTCGTCCTCGACGGTGTGCGCATGAATAACGCGATCTATCGTGCAGGCAATCTGCAAAACTCCATTCAAGTTGACGCCAACGCGCTCGGCTCGGCGGACGTTTTGTTCGGCCCCGGCTCCGTGCAATACGGCAGCGACGCGATGGGCGGCGTGATGGTGTTCAACACGTTTGAACCATTGCCCTCATTGATGAAGAGCGCGAAAGTCAACGCCAAAGCCTTCACCCGCTACGCCACCGCCAATGAAGAGCAAACCGTAGGCGGCACGATAGAATATGGCTTGCAGAAGTGGGCCTTCCTCGGCAATTTCACCTACAGCGATTTCGACGATTTGCGCAGCGGTCGCGTACTGAGTGACGCCTATCCCGAGTACGGCCGCCGCCGCGAATACGTCGAGCGTCAAAACGGCGAAGACATTATCGTGCATAACGACAACACGAGTATTCAGCGTTTCACAGGCTATACTCAATCCAACATTCTCGGCAAAGTGCGCTATTGGCACAACTCGCATTTGAACGCCACCTACGCCTTGATTTATACCACGAGTTCAAACATTCCACGCTACGACCGTCTCGAACAATACCGCAACGGCGCACTGCGTTTTGCCGAGTGGTATTACGGCCCGCAGGAACTCTTGATGAATCGTATCACGGTTAATTCGTCGGCGGGCGGCGGCGTGTATGACGACGCCGAGTTTACCGTCGCGCATCAGGACTATCAAGAGAGCCGTCACGACCGCTCGCGCGGAAACGACAACCGCAACGACCGCACGGAAGACGTCAGCGTCGTTTCTTTCAATGCCGACATGAACCGCGAATTGGGTTCGGGCAAATTGTTCTACGGCGCCGAAGCTGTGTTCAACGACGTTAAGTCCAGCGCAGAAACCTACAACATCGTCACAGGTGAAGTCGGTCCGCAATCCACGCGCTATCCCGACGGCGGGAGCAAAACCACGACGCTCGCGGCCTACGGCGGTTGGCGCGCGCCCGTCTCCTCAAACATCGTGATGACTGCCGGGTTGCGTTACACGCAGAACATGTTGAAATCCAAGTTCGACGACAAAACGTTTTACAATTTTCCGTTCTACGAAATCAAATACAACAGCGGCGTGCCGACAGCGAGTCTCGGAGCCGTCTGCTCTGTTTCTTCGTGGCAAGTGCGCGGCGTGTTGTCGAGTGGATTCCGCGCGCCGAATGTTGATGACGTCGGCAAAATCTTCGAATCCGGTGACGGCGTCGTCATTTTCCCGAACGCTGATTTGAAATCCGAGTACTCCTATAACGGCGAGCTTGGTGTGGACCGTGAGTTCGGCAGCCTGAGCTTCGGCGCAACGGGTTACTATTCTCTGTTGCGCGATGCCGTGCTTGCGCGCGATTCACAGTTCAACGGTCAGGACTCCATTGAGTATGACGGCGCGATGGCCAAAGTGAAATCTTTGCAGAACGTCGGTGAAGCGTTTGTCGCGGGAATTGAAGTGCGTGCAAAAGCTCATCTCACTTCGCGCATGACCGCATCCACGCAGTTTGCTACGGGTCAGGGCCGCGACACTGAAGCAGATTTACCGTTGCGACCCGTGCCGCCGCTCTATGGTCAAACGAGCTTTATCTACGAGGCCAAGCAATGGGCCGGTGAATTGTTCGCGCGATATAATGCGTGGAAACAGCTCGATGACATGCCGATTTCCGGCGGCGAAGTGACAGCTTACACGGATGACGGTGTACCGTCGTGGTGGACGCTCAATCTGCGCGGCAGCGTGCGCCCTGTCAATCATCTTGAGTTGGTCGCGTCGCTCGAAAACATTCTCGACTTGCATTATCGTCCCTACGGCTCAGGCGTCAGCGCCCCGGGAAGGAATTTGATTCTAAGTCTAAGAGCAGCCCTGTAGTCAGATTGCTTTTTGATTTCTGACTTCTGACTTTTCTATTTCCTATTTCCAATTTCCAATTTTCTCCCATCGGTGGGTCCCGAAAAGGAGATGGTGTCATGAGATGGTTCATTGTTGTTCTTATTTTCGCGGGAAGTCTGTTGGCGCAGCCATTCGGGCCGTTTTTGATTACGTCAGTCGAGTCGCCAATTGAAATCGGCAGAGCGAAAGTCGCCGTTGATTCATTTGGCATCGCGCACATTTTCTACGAGCGAAACGACAATGGTGCGAAGTATATCATATATGCGGCGGCGGACGCCTCGAACGGCAACTTGATCACGGAGCCTGAAGCGGTCTATTTTGCACTGACCTATCGTGTTTTTCTTGAAGATGTTGCGGTTACTCCGGGCGGAATACCAAAGTGTCTCGTCTTCACAGCCGATCCCAGCGATTACAATTTGTATCTTGTTCAGCGGTCCGGTAATAGTTGGACCGAAACGCTGCTCTTTCACGACCAAGATGGTTGGTCACCGAATGGACCGTTGGAGCATTGGTTAGAGTATTGCCGGTTTGTTGCTACCACAGACAGCTTCACGCAGGCCAGCCTTTACATTACCGGAATTGCAGGTGGAGGTTGGATCACTGAACCCTTTGCAACTCCAGTAGCCTGCTTTGTCAATTCCTCCGGTGAAGTTTCGTCGTTTAGGCTGGAGTATGGCGCACAGATGACGTTTGGCACATTGAGGTGTCAATCGCTATCGGCGGATTCAATGTACTGCTGGGTTGATGGCAATTTTGTCGGTTTTGTTAAGATAATTGCTCGCTCCGATAGCACTAATGAGGTGATAGCAAATTATAGCTACGATGCATGCATGTACGGCGAGTTGGCCGGAATGTCCGTCAGCGGCGGCGACCAGATTCATGTCACGAGCATGACGTTGTGCATTCCGGCTTGCCTTGCGTTTGAACGCATCAACGGCGACTCATGCGCGATGATCAATGAAGTGCGTGTGTATCCCCCCATGAATTTAGATGTCTCGTATGCTGTCTTTGATCAGCATGGTTTTGTATTTTCGCTTCACGACCTGAACGAGATTCAATTGCTTCGCGTGGACACGCTGGGAGAAGTCGCTGCGCCAATCGGGACAATTGCATGGCGCGACGGCCCTGTTCAGATTTTAACCGCGCATTGCGATGTTTCCAATACCGGCGAGATTGCGACTGTTTATTCGGACCACGATCCTGCGACCTCGGTACAAAGGGTCTGGCTCGCTTCCTGCGATTGGTTGACTCCGCTTGATTCACGCGAAGCACCTGCGCCGGTTCCGCAATCGATTTCCCTTACTACCTACCCAAATCCGTTCAATAGCACAGTTCGCATAGACTACGAACTCCCGCGCGCCGGCGATGCCCGCGTGAGCATCTACAACACACTCGGTGAACAGGTTGCAACGCTATTCGATGGTCACACCAACGCAGGATCACACACATTAAATTGGTCACCCAATGCCGCCAGCGGAGTCTATTTTGTAAAACTTGTTTCCGGTGAGTTTGTAACCAGCCGGAAGATTCTGTATATTCGTTAGGTTTGTTTTCCTATTTCACATTTCCTATTTCTAATTTCCCCTGAGCTATGCCAAAAATTCTACTCAACGACGGGATTGACGCCCTTGCCGCTGAAGCCCTGATCTCGTCGGGCTTCGACATTGATACCAATCATTACGACGGCGACGAACTGCTCGCCAAAGTCGCGACAGTCGATGCACTAACTGTACGTTCCGCTACCAAAGTCACTAAAGAAGTTATTGACGCTGCGAAAAACTTGAAGATCATCGTGCGCGGCGGGGTCGGCGTGGATAACATCGACGTAGCCTATGCCGAGTCCAAAGGCGTCGCCGTGCGCAACACGCCTGCCGCATCTTCAACATCAGTAGCCGAGTGCGCGCTCGGCTTGATGTTTGCCATCGCCCGCGCAATTCCCGCCGCCAACGCTTCGATGAAAAACGGAGAATGGGACAAGAAGTCGTTCTCCAAAGGCATCGAACTCGAAGGCAAAACTCTCGGCATCATCGGCATGGGCCGCATCGGCACACGCCTTGCCGAAAAAGCCGGAAGCATGGGCATGCGAGTCATCATGGGCTATGACAAGTTCCCCGACAAAGTGAAAGCCAAAGGCTTCCAACTGCGCGAATTGAACGAAGTCTTTGAAGAGTCCGACATCATTTCCGTGCATATTCCGAAATCCAAAGATGAGCCCGCATTGATCGGTGCGAAAGAAATCGCGATGATGAAATCGGGTGTCATCTTGATCAACACCGCACGCGGCGGCGTGATTGATGAAGAAGCGCTATTGGCCGCGCTGAATGCTGGCCATGTTTATGGAGCCGGAATTGACGTCTGGGTCGGTGAGCCGAAGCCGCGCCAGGATTTGGTCACACATCCTCGCGTTGTCGCCTTGCCGCACATCGGCGCGCAAACCGTTGAAGGTCAAGGCCGCGTGGGAGACGAAGTTGCTGAAATTTTGAAAGAGTACTTCCACAAATAACTTTGTCACCGCCCGGCAGGTTGATTTAGGCATCAACTCTGCTTATTTTGAATGAGTGGGTCCCGCTGTTCGACACCAGACAATAGGTGTAGGACGATGGTATCTAAAATAGAACATAACTCTCTGTCTTTGTTGCACTTCTGCGAGGAAGTGCTGTGCTTGCTTTGCCTGCCACCTGACAAGAGGAACTCCATGATAATCAAAGCCTTCCAACGTGATTTCCGTCCCGCTGGAAGGCTTTTGTGTCTTTCAAACCTCGGAGAAATGCTATGACCCGCGCCCTACTCGCTCTCCTTATATATGCCTCTCTTGCCTCCGCCCAGCCCTGGCAATGGCAGCTCACCAATCCGAACTGGAAGAACCCGACCAACTTCCCACAGCTTTCGCCTGACGAAACTCCGATCTGTGTAGGTGATGTCACCGGAGATGGCTTCGCTGAGGTCATGCAGTTCGGTGTGCAGGACTATCTGTCGGTTCGCGATGCAGAGGGCACTTGGACGGAAATTCTCACTAACGGCGGTCCCGTTATGGTCGTTAATGAGCACTTCACCGTCTGTAATCTGGACTCCGATCCCGCATTGGAGCTTGTAGTCTCGTCTGACGTCACCGAACCGGCAATCAACTGTTATAAGCTCGATACGGATACTTCTGTCTGGACATGGGATTTGCGCCTTGATCTGATTCAAGGACGGCTTCCATCGTTAATAACGAGTTTGCACTCCATCACATGGGGAAACTTTGATCAAGATGAATATGAAGAAGCTGCGGTGCTGCAACAGACTATCTACTTTGAAGACGCTCTGTTTATTTATCAACGCACTGCTGATGGCGAGCCGTGGACATCGCAAAACGAGTATGTCTTCCAAGGCATGTCGCCGCGCAACCTCTATTCGGGCGACTTCGATCATGACGGAGATTTCGACATAGCCGTTGAAGTAGACGGCATTGACGGTTACGAAGGGACAATGATCTTTGAAAATTCGGTTAATGGTATTCAGGTGCATGATCCGGATACCGAGTTACTTGGACCCGGTGGCGGCGATTTGGACGGCGACGGTGAGTGGGAATTTCTTTATGTCAATACTTGTATTGTGCCGCCGCATATTTCCGTTGACGGCCCCTTTGTCCATGAAACGACCGGACTGCACGAGTACTCATTGGGCAAAGATTTACGCGACATTTCCACGGTCATTGGACTATTACGTGAATCAAGTGTCTCATACGTTGCAGGTGTTACGAGTTTCTTTTGCTTTTCTCCGTGGGGTGGACCGAATACGACTCGCACAGATATTCTCACATTGAGTTCCGCTGATTATCACGCGATTTGGTCGATATCCGGCAATGAATACTTGGATTTTGCTCGCGGTGATGTCAATGCAGATGGACGCGACGATTTCCTTTGCCTGTATCATGGATACAATGGCGTGGGTTATTTTGAGCCACGCTGGGCAGTGCTCATGAATGTCGGCAATGAGGTCACGGATGAGTTTGAAAGTGTGCCTGGCCTACACTTTTATCCAAATGGTGTCTATTTCCCTGATGAATTTCGCAGTCCCAGATTAGGCGACATTGATGGCGATTCACAAGCTGAGTTGATTCTTTCTCCGACTAATGAAGATGAAATCGGTATGATTCAGATTTTTCGAATCGAACAGCTTACGCCTGAAGAGATTTTGCCGCGCGCACAGGAGCTTGAAATTGGATTGCCCGACAGCATTTCGAGCTATGACGTTACCGACCTTGACGGAGATGGTTTGACGGAGATTCTGCTCGTTGAAAACGGCCATCGAGCCGCCTACTTCTTCCGCAATGGTCAATGGGATCGGTACGACAACGTTTTACCCAACATAACAGGTTACATTCGCGGTTTTGCCGATTGGGATAACAATGGCACAATGGATATCTTCACGGAAGAGGGTATCTACTTGAGCATGTCGCCATCAGCCGCCGATGATCCGATTACCGCGCCCTTATCTTTCACACTTTCATCTTATCCCAATCCGTTCAACGCGCAGACAAACATCACGTTTGAGTTGCCGCGCGCCGGCGAGGTGACGTTGAAACTCTTTGACGTGTTGGGAAGAGAAATCGAGACACTGTTGAACGAGCCGCTCGCCGCCGGAACGCACACGCATTCTTTCGACGCCGCACAACTTCCGAGCGGCGTCTATTTCGCTCAACTTGAGTCCGGCGGGCTCTTGATCACTCACAAACTCTTACTTCTGAAATAGCAACCTTGCACAACACGGGGTATCGAAACATGAAAACTCTCACACTCACAGTGCTGTCTCTCTTGTTCGCCACGCAACTTTGGGCAATGGATAATTACTTTTGGCTGACTAACCTTGAAACGTCGTGGAATTTTCCCGGTGATGTCGTACGTTTTTTTGGGCGTGATACACTTTGGGGGCCTGTGCATTCCAACGATTGGATCGCGACTCAAAACGTAGGCGGGTTACCAGTCGCTTGCGAGTTCGTAAGTACTTCCAAACCAAGCTTCAGACAAGGTAGTCCAAACCCAGAGTTTGACTTTAATTATTGTGGGGGTACTCCAATCTTCAATGCGCGCGAAATCCCGTTTCCAAATGGACTGCCATATTTGCGCGAGACGGCGCAGGAGCAAAACCAATTTTTGTTTGTCGAAGGACATGAATGGTACGGCAGTGTGAATGGCACGCAAGCTCGTTTCTACCACTATCCCGAGGGAACTGTCGGCGATACGACAATTGATGACTATGTTGACATTCCTCTTAACTCCTTTCGCACGGTCATCTTCATTGACGGAAAGCTTGACTTGCGCGGTGTGCTCGCATCACAAGGATGCCAACTTCATCTGGGTTGCAGTCAGAACATTCGCTTGGTGGACAACTTAATGATTGAAGGCACGAACATGTCCACCGGCAGTCTCCCCGAAGGCGCGACGTCGCGGATGGCGATCGCGTCGGAGCGCAACGTGTTCGTGGCCAACACGTGGGAGAACGGGCGCGAGAACAAAACGGGACAGGCTCCGAATAACCGGGATATCGTAGTCACGGCATTCGTCTTTGCGGTGCTTGGTTCGTTTCAAATGGAGCAGATGAACGATGTCGGCGATCCGTACATTTCGCCGACGAACCCTGACGAGCGCGGAAACTTGGTATTAACCGGCGGTGTCACGCAGTACTATCGCGGATATGTGCATCGCTCCAATCGCGGCGGCACGGGCTACAACAAGGTCTATCATTACGACGAACGTAATCGCCGCTGGCGCACAGGTGTGTTTGAGCCAATCGATCCATTTGAAGAAGATGTGATTTACTCCGACGCGGACGACGCGCTCTTCCCCAAACAGTTCCTGCTGAACGTGGCGCCTAATCCGTTCAACGCCAGCACGACGATTCGCTTCACGTTACCGTCGGCAGGTTTAGTGCGCACGCGTGTGTTCGACGTGCAGGGCCGCGAGGTCATGCAGCTTGCCGATCAACAGTACGCCGCCGGCAGCCACGTGATGCAATTCGACGGCTCCTCGCTGTCATCCGGCGTGTATTTCTTGTCGTTCCAAGCAAACAACATTCTTTCCACTCACAAACTTCTGCTTCTTAAATAGCATCTTCAATTGCTTCTCTGGAGGGAACGCAAATGAAAACGATTTTCTTTCTACTTGGGCTGATTGTGATACTTTCGGCCGAACCTGCTTCAGCCATAAATTATTTTTGGCTGACGAATTATGAAACGACCGAAGACAGCTCCATCATAGCGTTTAACGGACGTGATACGCTCAGCGGGCCTGTCCATTCCAATGATTGGATTGCAACGCAAAATGCCGGAGGTGGAATTCCGTTCGCTGGCTCACGCGTTAGTACAACTATGCCAAGTTTTAGAAGTGGCAGCCCGAATCCGGCAATGCAGTTCATTGGTGGACCACCTATATTCAATGCAACGGAAGTTGTAATTCCCGAGCAGTTGACGTTTATTCGCGAGGAGGCAGAACTTCAAGGAAGAGTCTTTCCTTATGCTGGGAATGAGCATTACATCAGCATTCACAACAATGCGATGTATGTTTACACATATCCCGAGGGGATACCGCTTGACACGATGTTGTGGCCGCACCAGATTTACACTTTGAACACTGAGAACTACTTCTTCTTTGACGCCAAGGTAAGTATTCGTGGAGTCGTTCCTGCTCAAGATTGTCATGTGATCATCGGTTCCAGTCACAGTATCAGACTGCAGGACAACGTCATGCTTGAAGGGACGAATTTAAGCAACGGTACTCTCCCAAGTGGAGCAACCTCGGCGATTTGTCTCGCGGCTGAACATGACGTAATTATTGCCAATACATGGGAAAATGGCCGCGCAAACCAATCTGGCACACCACCCAACAACCGTGATATTGTCATCACTGCACTTGTCTTTGCTTTGCGCGGGAGCTTTCGTTCTGAGCAATTGAACTTTGAGGATGACCCGTATATATGCTCGTGTTCGCCGGACGAACGTGGCTCGATTATCCTGACCGGAGGTATTACTCAATGGAGAAGAGGTTGGCTGCACACTTCTAATCGCGGAGGAACGGGTTACACGAAAACGTTGCATTACGACGAGAGACTTCGTTTCTGGAATCCGGGTGTATTCAGTTCGCCGCATCAGGATGAAATTGCCGATACGTTGTACTTCCCTGATACGCCTGTTCATCAGACATCGTACGACACTCTGCGATTTAACCGTGAAGGCCCGTTCTCCGGTTCGCATGCCGGTTATCCGTTTGCAAGTAACGCGCCCTATCAATTTATGGGGCCGTTTGTAGTCCCTGTTTCATTTACACCGCCGGCGGTTGGACCATGGTATGGCGCGCTGACGTTTTTCTTGCATGGTGAGTTCACCAGCATTGTCTTGCGTGGGAACGGAGTGACTGCGGGCGGACCGCAAATCGTTTCGACCGAGATTGTACCGAATCCGTTCAATGTTGAATCGCGGATTGAGTTGGAGCTTGCGGGAGCGGGGCATTTGCGTGCGACTGTCTATGATATCTTGGGTCGTGAGGTTGCTCGCTTGGCCGACGCTGAGTTCGCTGCGGGCAGGCACACTTTGCGCTTTGACGGCAGTTCGCTTGCCTCCGGCGTCTATTTTCTGAATCTGCAAACGCCGCAGTCCGTCATGACACGGAAACTACTTCTTCTGAAATAACTTCTTCAATTGCTTCTCTGGAGGGAAGGCAAATGAAATATTCACTGTTTGCACTCGCGCTTTTGGGCGTGCTCATCGTTTCTCAGGATTCGTCGGGAACGAACTACTTTTGGTTTACGCATGTCGAATGTGCGCACCCGTTTCCAATTCCTGAAGAACCTTGCGATGTCGTGCGTTTCTTCGGTCGAGACACTTTGTGGGGGCCGATAAGGACGAATGGATGCATGGCGTTCCAAAATGTCGGCGGCTGGCCGATGTGCAATGACACAATCATCATGGGTTGCGACAGTTTTTTTGGACCGCAGCCGCCTGTAGATTGCCCGGTGATTTTCAATGCGCCGGAGTTGACCTTTCCGGATTCACTCACTTATTACAGACAGAGTGGCAACTACTTTTATGAACCCGGCGAGGAGTGGTATCTTAGCATACGCGGAGTATCTGTCACCGCGTACCATTATCCAGAAGGAATAGAACTTGATACAACTAATTCGCTGCAACTCTCATTTCCGATTAATGAGCGCACAGTTGTCTTTTTCGATGGTAAAGTCACTATTCGCGGTGTTATGAATTGGAATCTCTGTGGTCTGTACCTGGGCTGCAGCCGCGATATTCGCCTGCTTGACAACGTGATGCTTGCCGGCACGAATTGGACAACAGGGCGGTTGCCTCAGGATGCCACTTCGCGTATCGTGTTGGCTTCAGAGCAGAATATTGTCATTGCCAACACGTGGCAGAACGGTCGCGAAAATCGAACGGGAACACCGCCAAACAATCGCGATATTGTCATCACGGCATACTTGTACGCGCTGGGCGGTTCTTTCACGTTTGAACAGCAGAATGATGATTGGGATCCGTATATTTCTCCAGTAAGTCCGGATGAACGCGGCAACATCGTGTTGACGGGCGGCGTGGCGCAATACGAACGAGGTTTCCTCCATCGCTCTAATCGCGGCGGCACAGGTTACAACAAAGTTTTTCACTACGACGAGCGCCTACGCCATGCGCGCTTGGGCGTGTTCGAGCCGTTTGTTCGACCGGAAGACGATGACGTCTTTTCTGACGCGAGCGATCCCCTCTTCCCCGCGCAATTCACACTAAACGTCGCACCCAATCCGTTCAACACCAGCACAACGATCCGCTTCACCTTGCCGCAAGCGAGCAACGTGCGCGCCGTTGTCTATGATGTTTTGGGACGGGAAGTTGCCGATTTGGCGGATGCATCATTTGCCGCCGGAAGTCAACAACTTACTTGGAATGCCGCTGATTTCGCAACGGGGCTTTACTTCCTGCGCTTTGAAACACTTGGGCAAATTGAAACAAGGAAGTTGATGCTAATCAAATAGTCTGAAACACAGATTCCGGCGGGGCGAGGATGCCCGCGCTCGGCGAAGCGCAAGCCACGCCTCACAAGCGGTTGCCTATTTGTGCAAATATCCGTATCTTCACCCCGTGCTGACCGCCTATCTGGCCCTGCTCGGGGTGACGTTTTTTTGGGGCTTTACGTTCCCCATCGTGCAGTGGTCGTTGGACGATTGTTCACCGATTTTGTTTGTTGCCCTCCGCTTTGCTATCGCGGGGCTGCTCTTTCCGCTGATTTTCGGCAAGAAATCGCTGAGTCTCGATCCGAAGTTAATTAAGCGCGGCCTGATCCTCGGTTTCTTTTTGTGCGGCGGTTATATTTTTCAGACCATCGGCCTGAAATACACCACCTCCGCACGAGCCGGATTCATCACCGCGCTGTATGTTCCGTTGACGCCGCTGCTGGCGTGGCTGCTGTTTCGCGCGAAAATCCGCAAACGGATGTGGCTTGCCGCGTTGATCGCTTTTATCGGGATTCTCATCCTGTCGCTACCTGAAACGCTCGTGGATGGAACTCCGGTGCTTGAACAGATGGCATTGAATCGCGGCGACAAATTGATTCTCGTGTGCGCGCTTTCTTATGCTCTGCACATCTTGTTGATCAACCGCTGGTCCAACGAATCCAGCGAATTGC
This sequence comes from uncultured Alphaproteobacteria bacterium, assembly GCA_964587105.1. Taxonomy (GTDB): domain Bacteria; phylum Electryoneota; class RPQS01; order RPQS01; family RPQS01; genus JABWCQ01. Next base: position 18,200 of record CAZPKG010000009.1, read on the forward strand.
CGCTCTCATGGCTGCAGCTCATGGGAACCGGACTCATCGCCGGTGCGCTGCTCCCTGTTGACCAAATTCAATTTGAGTTAACGCGCGAACTTTCCATCGCATTATTGTTTACCGCAATCTTCGCGTCGGTGATTGCGATTTGGGCGATGATGAAATTTCAACCGCGCGTTCCCGTTACCGGCGCAGCGATTGTCTATTCGATGGAACCCGTCACCGCCGCCCTTGCCGCGTGGAGTTTACAAAATCAAATTCCGCCGACCGTCACGCTGTTCGGCGCAGCGCTAATCATAGTCGCGATGATCGTCGCGTCCACCATTCAAGAACCCGAAGTCACCCGTACATGATTGTTCGCTTGCTATTTGCCTTGCTGATGCTGTGTTCAATTCTCGAAGCTCGGCCACGCGTCGTTGTCGAGCGCGATTCCACGTTGATGCAGCCTGAAAATCCGAACTACTTCCCACCCACCGATTCGACCGGCGCGCGCATGGTCATTGATCCCGGCGCGATGGTTTATCAAATGCAAGTGGATTCGATCAACAAGGTCGCCGAAGACAAAATCCGCGAGCAGATCATTGCGCTCGAGAAGAATTTCGAGAATCCCGAGTTTGAAGAGAAAGTCGGGCGCGTTATCGGCACTATCGTAATGGATCAGCAGATGGCTTTGCTCGATTTGCAAATCAGCCGCGCGATTTCCTTACAGGACACTCTCTTGCTGATGGGCATGCAGGTCGGTCTCGCGGAACTATTGAAGCAGCACCCCGAGTTAGAATATGAGTTGCTGAACCTCGATAAACGCATTTCCAAATCCTTCAACATGCTTTACGAGCACACCGAACGCTAACCGCATGTAATGCGGGCTTTGTTTTTTTAGTTGGTCGGTTAATCTTACAGACACGAAATGATTGATTCCCCATCCCCATTCGCAAAACCACATCCCGGCCTCAGAATTAAAGAGTATCAGGCCGTCGTTCCGCGTCCCACCGCTGAGCAAATCGCGCGCTTCCCTGAGGAAGCCACCGAGCTGCTTGACAAAATTTGGACGCGCCACAACGAACTGATTCCCTACGGTCAATACGGTCTCGATTGGATTCGCGGACGGCATTTCGTGCTCGCGGGAGCAACCGGTCCCGGTCTCGGTGGAGCAATCGAAAGCGCCGTGCGCCGCTTCACAGCTGTAGATGGCAGCGTCACCGTGCTCGCGCGCGATCTTTCGCGCAGTGTTGGTTATGAGATGGGCAAGCAGATGGTCACGCGCGCGCAAAACATGGGACTCGGCGAGCGCTACCATCTGTCAAATGACGGTATGGCGCTTGAAGGCCCCGCGTTTGATTGGGTATTGCAATCACTCAAAGAAGCCGGCGCGAAAGAAGTTATCTACATCAATTGCGTCGCCGCTGCGATGGCCGGAATGATGCCGGACATGCCGCCGATCTACGTCAAAGACGTTGACGAAGAAGGTTTGTTTCAATACAAACTCGGTTACCTGACCGATCAGCAAATTGAGAACACGCGCCACATCATGGGCCGTATGGCTGTCGAGTTTCCACAGAGACTCGCTGAAGCGGGAATCAAAGTGCGCGTCACCGGATTTATTGATTGGCGCGGAAGCCTGGACGTAATCAGCCGCGATCCTGAGAGTGTGTTCTACGGTCGTCAGGGTCCGTACTCAACAAGTCTCTATCTTCCCAAGGAGTTTTTGCAGGCCGAAACCATCAAAGCTTACGGTCACGGTCGCATCGTGCTGGATTTGTTCTTACCTGTGATGCGCACGCGCGCGCTTGGTTTTATTCCCGGCGCAATTCCGCAATCTTATCTTTTCGAGAAGATGATGAAGATGTCGGGCATTCGCATGCGTGACGTTCCCGAACTCGCGCTCGGCACGCTCGATCACATTGGCCGCGCACTTTCCGGCGGAACTTACAATCCGTTCCCGCGCTTAGACGAACACGAAATCCCGCTCGAAGAGTGGTACTGGCAAATTGTCCAGCGCCTTTGCGACGAACCCGACAGCGAGTTCTACTGGAAAAAGTGGATCGAGGCGATGTAATCGCCGTTTTGCGCTGACGCGATAGCATACAAAAAGCCCGAGGTGATTGCTTCGGGCTTTTCTATTCCTCTTTCTACCTCCCGCAGTTTCCCCCAACTTCAGTTTTCCCCGCAATTCCGCCTGCTTTTGTCCGATTTTCTTTGCGTAATTTTTCACTATTTTCTTATTTGCGGAATCAATACATTGTCTTTGCAAACTATCGTAAACAATTAAGAGCATAGCCACGCCATGGAACTCGACTATTTCCTGACTGAAGACCAGCTCGCCCTGCGCGATCTTGCCCGCAAAATCGCCGAAGAAAAAATCCGCCCCGTTGCCGCGCAATACGACCGCGACGGAACATTTCCGTGGGACATCGTCAAGATTTTCGCCGAATCCGGCTTGTTCGGAATCGTCATTCCCGAAGAGTTCGGCGGTCTCGGCATGGGCGTGTTTGAACTTGCCATTGTCACCGAAGAACTCTCCAAAGCTTGCGGCGGTATCACGCTCGCACTCGCGGCATCCGCGCTCGGCACGTTCCCGATTCTCTTAAGCGCGAACGAAGAACAACAAAAACGCTATCTTCCTGATCTCGCCGAAGGAAAATATCTCGCGGCATTCGGCTTGACTGAACCCAACGCGGGCTCGGACGCAGGCTCGATGAGAACAAGAGCAGTGCGTGACGGCGACGATTACATCTTGAACGGCTCTAAAATCTTTATCACCAACGGCGGCGTCGCGCATCTTTACACTGTGATTGCCGTAACTGATCCGACCAAAGGTTCGCGCGGCACGACGGCCTTTATCGTGCAGGATGATTACCCGGGCTTCAAAGTCGGCAAGCACGAAGACAAGATGGGCATCCGCGCATCGGCGACGAATGAAATCGTTTTCGACGATTGCCGCGTTCCCGCCGCGAACCGGATTGGCCGCGAAGGCGAAGGTTTCATCGTCGCCATGAAAACATTGGACAAATCACGCCCGGGCGTCGCCGCGCAAGCGTTAGGTATTGCACAAGGCGCGTTTGATCTGGCGCTCGACTATGCCAAGCATCGCATTCAGTTCGGCCATCCGATTCTTAACTTGCAAGCGATTCAATTCATGCTGGCGGATATGGCAACTTCCATTGAAACCGCGCGCGCGCTGCTCTATCAAACCGCGCGTCATATTGACAAAGGCAACAAAGATATCGGACGCTATTCGGCAATGAGCAAACTCTATGCAGCCGACGTAGCCATGAAAGTCACCACGGATGCCGTGCAGATTTTCGGCGGCTACGGGTATATGCGAGACTATCCAATCGAGAAATACATGCGCGACGCAAAGATCACGCAAATCTACGAAGGCACCAACCAGATTCAGCGCTCGGTTATCGGGCATTCGCTTGTCAAGGGCTGACCATCTCCTTCACTCGCATGGCAAGCAAAAAGCGCCTGACCAATCCGGTCAGGCGCTTCTGTTTTTTCTGATCTCCCCCAAAATCTGCCGCAGATTTGGGGGGATAAAGGGGGGCTGGCTATCCGAATAACAATCCGCCAAAATAAACCAACGACAACCCGCTCAGCACAATCACCATCACCCAACAAATCACATTGTACACCGGCCCGTTCACATACTCATCCATGAGCGATTTCTTGTTCACCATGATGAGCATCGGAATCAAAATGAATGGCAGTAAAACTCCATTCACGACCTGCGAGAGAAACATCACGCGAATCAACGGCAATCCCGGAATCAGCACAAATCCCGCTCCGAGCACAATCATCGCCGTATAGATGATGTAAAACTGCTTGGCTTCGTCGAACTTGTATTTGACTCCCGATTCCCAGCCCATCGCTTCACAGATCGTGTAGCTCGTGGACATCGGCAAAATGGATGCGCCGAACAAACTCGCGTTCAACAGTCCTAATCCAAACAGCGCGGCGGCAAATGTTCCGGCCACCGGAGCCAATGCTTGCGCCGCCTGCGCGGCTTCTTCGATATGAATTCCTGTCGGATGAATCGTTTGCGCGCAAACCACGACGATAAACAGCGCAATCACACTCACACCGACTCCGCCGACGATCGTGTCAATCCGTGAATATTTGTAATACTTCAGCGGAATTTCTTTTTCGACCACGCTCGCCTGCTGATAGAACTGCATCCACGGCGCAATCGTTGTTCCAATCACACCGATGATCATCAACAAATAGGTTCGTCCGCCTGAGAAATCCGGCGTCACCAAAGCTTCGCCGACTCTTGTCCAATCGGGTTTGGCCTGCACTCCCGCAATGATATACGCGATATAAAACAGCACCGCGATCAAGAACACTCGCTCAATCGTCGCGTAGTCCGCTTTCAACACCAATATCCACACCAGAAACGCCGCGATTGGCACAGAGACATATTTCGTAATTCCGAATAATTCTCCCGCCGCCGCAATTCCCGAAAACTCCGCCACTACGTTCCCGAAATTTGTCGCAAGCAGCGCCATCATCAAATAGAATGTCCACTTGACTCCGAAGTGCTCGCGAATCAAATCCGATAAACCCTTACCCGTCACCACGCCCATGCGATTCGACATCTCCTGAATCATAATGAGCGCAATCGTCATCGGAATAAAAATCCACAGCACCGTTAATCCGAAGTGCGCGCCCGCTTGCGAGTAGGTGGTAATCCCTCCCGCATCGTTATCAACATTCGCCGTAATCAATCCCGGCCCCATGATGGACAGGAACAACAAAAACCTCGTCCATGCGGGCGAGGCTTGCTTTGTCCATTTAGAGAGCAGGGAAGTCATCAGAAAGGATGAAGGATAAAGGGTGAACGATGAATAGGGCTATCGTCCCATTTTGCGAGGAATCTTCGGTCTCCGATGAGAAGACGCAAAACTCTTTTTCTGCGGGCCGACCGTGCCGCTTGTCTTTTGCAGACTATTTGCCTTTTCGGGCGCGGGAACCATGTAATCAAAATGATTGAGAGCCGCGCGAGTCATTTGCTGGCCGAGATGTTTTTCAATCTCACGCAGCAAGACCTCTTCGTCCGGCGCAACCAATGTCACGGCATCGCCCAAGCGTTCGGCGCGCGCCGTGCGGCCCGTTCTATGCACGTAGTCTTCCGAGGTTGCGGGTAGATCGTAGTTGATTACGTGTGTGATACCCGTCACGTCAATTCCGCGCGCGGCGATATCCGTCGCCACCATCACGTTAAATTTGCCTTGCTTGAAACCCTCAAGAGCGGCCATGCGCTGCTTCTGCGTTCTGTCGCTGTGCAGTGTGGTAACGCGGAAGATACCTTTGGTCAGCATCTTCTGTATTCTGTCCGCGCGATGTTTTGTGCGCGTGAATACCAACACTGCAGGAGAATTGATCTCAATCAATATTTCTGTCAGCAAATCCGGCTTCAAGTGCGCGGGCACAGGATATGCCGTGTGCGTCAATCCGCGCGCGGCGCTGCTCTTGTGACCAATCTGCACAAGCTGCGGATTCTGCAAAATTTCCTTCGAAAGTTTCGTCACTTCATCGGGAAACGTCGCCGAAAACAGCATCGTCTGCCGATCTTTCGGTACGCGCGCGATAATTCTGCGCACGTCCGGCAAAAAGCCCATGTCCAACATACGGTCGGCTTCGTCAAGCACCAGCATTTGCAATGTGTCAAGATGCAAGGTACCGCGCGCGACGTGATCGAGCAACCGTCCCGGCGTCGCGACAATGATGTCCGCGCCTTTTTTCAAACCGTCAATCTGCGGTCCATAGCCCACGCCGCCGTAAATCGCAAGCACTTTCAGCTTCGTGTATTTGGCGAATTTCTTCATCGCCTCTTCAATTTGCACAGCCAATTCGCGCGTCGGCGAGAGCACCAAAGCAACCGGCTTCTCGTGCTTCTCATTGAGCGCACGATTCAATAGCGGCAAACCGAACGCCGCAGTCTTGCCCGTTCCCGTTTGCGCCGCGCCCATCACGTCCATCCCCTTCAGGGCCAACGGGATTGCCTGACTCTGAATCGGCGTTGGGCGCTCGTACCCCATCAGCGTCACCGCACGAACCAACCGCTCGTCAAGCTCAAATTGCTCAAATGCGGTATGCTCTACGATCTTTTCTTTTTCTTTTGTCACGAATCTTTCTTCCACGTCTTGTAAAGAGTCGGCATCAAATCATCCAGTGAATCCTTGAAGCTCACGACTCCTTTTTGAATTCCGGATTCATCCACCACCGGGATGAAGAGGAAATTATACCGCAAAAATAATTCGGCGATTTCGCTCAAGCTTGCGTCGAGTGGTACCGTGATCAAACGGCCTGACACAATATTTCCAAGCTGCAGCGCGGGATCCGTGGTCAACAGATTCCGCAGCGAAACCACCCCTAACAACACTCCGTCTTCGTCATGGACGTAAACGTAGTAGTAGGCTTCAATCTCTTCCGCGCTCGCACGCAAGAGATCAAGCGCGTCTTCCACCGTCCTGTCGTCGGACAATTCAAGATAGTCCGTCGTCATCAACGCGCCCGCCGTTTCCTCTTCATAGGTCATCAGCTCGGCCACTTCAGCGCGCTCATCTTCAAACTCAAAATTCTGGATGATCTGCTCGGAGGCCGTCTCATCCAAATCCGACAGCAAGTCCGCAGCGATGGACGGTTCCATCTCTTCGAGAATATCCGCCGCGCGCTCAGGCTCCAACCCTTCGAGAATCGCCTTCTGCACGTCGTAGTCGGTCTCTTCGAGCGCTTCGGCGGCGGTCTCCGCATCCATCGAAGCAACCATCACTTGTCGCTGTTCGTGCGAAAGTTCTTCGAGAATGTCCGCGATTTCACCCGGATGCAATTCCTTCAAGCGTTGCGCGCCGACCTTGAGCCGCACCGGCCCGGGAGCATCAGCAGAATCGCTCACCGGCTGCACATACTTCCATGAAATCAATTCGTCGTCGAATTTCTTGCCGACAAATTTCGCGGCTCGGCGCATCGCGCGCTCATAGCCCAATCTGCGCGCCAGTCCCGACACGCCGACATCCACATGCACAACCCATTGCCGTTCGCCGATCAGCAGTTGCACGTCGTTCACGCGCACGACCTTCGCGCCCTCCACGTCAACAATCTGCCGATCCCACAACGTATCGCGAATCGAGATATCATCTGGCGCATGAACAAGCGGCACAATCTTGTGCTCGTCAACTTTCAGCTTGCGCGTCTTCAGAAACTCAAAGTACTCCTGCCCCGTCGCCGGATAGAGCACCAATCGTCCACCATTGCGCAGCACCAAGCCCTTCACTTCAGGGAACATTTCTGTTACCTGAGCGATAACGTCCCACACCTTGCCCATGCCCGTTCCGAGGGTACGGGAATAAGCAGGTCGCCCCAACATGGCCGACAGATAGACCAGTTCTTCGGGTAAACGGTTGGACATTTGAAGATTGCCTCCGCGCAACGGGAGGTCGGAAGGGGGTGAGAATGCTTAGAAGCTTGAGGCCTACGCGAAGCGTATTGGGTCCAGCGTTGACGCTGGGAACTATGTAAAATACGGAATCTGAGGCACTTAGTCAAACTGCCCTGCTTGCGGATTTTACTGAGTTTGCGTATCTTTTCGCAAACTACCCTATTGCCACTTATTCGGAGTTCCTGATGGCCAGTATTCACCCCTTTCGCGGCTTAACCTATTCCCCTGCATTCGCCGCGAAGCTGGACAAACTTGTTACCCAGCCCTATGACAAGATCGACCGTGCTCTGCAGGAGAAGTATTACGCACGCGATCCGCATAACGTTATTCGTGTTATTAAGTCCGATGAAACCGTAACCAATCCCGAGTCCCCCTATCCCGGCGCAGCGGCCACTCTCAAGCAGTGGATCGCCGACGGAACACTGGTTGAGGCTAAGGGACCCGCGTTCTATCTCTACTATCAGACCTTCACGTTCTTAAACAAGACATATGTGCGAAAAGGTTTCATGGCTTCTGTCGCGCTCGAAGAAGAGCACGTCAAGTCGCACGAGCACACGCTCGCTGGGCCGAAAGCCGACCGTCTACGCTTGTTGCGCGCGCTGGAAACCAATGATGAATTGATCTTCATGCTTTATTCGGATCCTAACGGTGAAAGTGTAAAACTGATGGATTCGGTTGCAAATTCACACAAACCCGCGCTTGAGTGCCGTGATGATTTCGGCGAGCTGCATCAAGTCTGGATTGCCGATGATCCGGAATTCGTCGCCAAGATGCAGAAACTCGTAGCACCATGTGATCTGTTCATCGCCGATGGACACCATCGTTACGAAACAGCATGTAACTACAAACGCGAAGCCCTCGAAAAGGGTTGGAAGCCAGTCGGCAAGCAGGGATTTGATCATCGCATGATGGGGTTGTTCCCGATGGAAGATCCCGGATTGGTGATTCTGCCCACGCATCGCTTGATCCAGAACGTGCAAAACTTCTCAGCCCCAAAACTCCTCGCTGCATTAGCCGCGAATTTTACCATCACGCCGCTGTCCAGCGAAGAAGCCCTGTTCGCTCGTATGGATGCCGAGAAGACGGATCAAGTTTTCGGCATGAAAGCAATCGGCACAAAAGACAATTTCTACTTCCTGAAATCTAACGAGCACGGCGGACCGGATCGCACGTTGGGTGTGACGATATTACATTCAACAATTCTCGAAAACGAACTCGGCATTGACGCCAAGACACTTTCTGCGGGCACGCACGTTGACTACGTTCGTTCGCGTCAGGAGTCGATTGACGCCGTCGGCAAGAACGGCATTCAGGCCGCGTTTATTCTCAATCCGACCAGTGTGGACGATGTGAAAACCGTTGCCGCCGCAGGTCAGAGAATGCCGCAAAAATCCACCGACTTCTATCCCAAACTGCTCGCAGGCTTGGTGATGATGAAGCTCGATATGCAGAAGCCAGCGTAGACGCTGGACCCATTACGCTGACGCGACCTCAACAAAAAGAGTAATCAATCGGGCAAGGTCATGAGCATGCCTTTCTCCAACGTTTACGAAGACGCCAAACGCGCCGAAGCTTACGACAAGCTCGAGTTTCCCGGCACGTATTATCTTGCCTACCGTGACTTGCCGGAACTGTTTATCCGGCATGTTCACGGGGACGGTGCGCTTGATTTCGGCTGTGGCGCGGGCCGTTCGACGCGCTTTTTGAAACAGATCGGTTTCGACGTAATCGGTGTGGACATTTCTGAAGACATGTTGAAGCGGGCGTGCCACAGAGACCCCGAAGGAATCTACCTGCTGGCCGAAAACAACGGCAGCCTCGACGTTCTGGCAGAATCGCACTTTGATTTGATCTTCTCGGCCTTCACATTTGACAATATTCCGACTGCCGAACACAAGCTTACACTGCTAAAAACTTTGCAGAGCCACCTTAATCCGTCAGGCCGAATTGTAAACCTTGTGTCGTCACCCGATATTTACACTCACGAGTGGGCTTCGTTCACGACCAAGGACTTTCCTGAGAACAAGCTTGCTAAGAGCGGAGACGAAGTGAAAATCATTATGACCGACGTGGAAGACCAACGCCCTGTCATTGACGTGATGTGGTCAGATGAGGCCTATCGCGAACTGTATCAACAAGCGGGGTTGTCAGTTGTCGAGATGATTTCTCCGCTTGGCAAACCAGAAGAACCTTTTGCATGGAAGAGTGAAACTTCCGTGGCGCCGTGGACGATTTACGTCCTCGGAATCTGATTCTTTTTATATTTCTTATTTTGTTTCGGAGGTGGTATTATGAAGCGTGCTCTGCTAATCCTGCTCTGCACCCTCTCCGCATTTGCACAGTGGCCGACTAATCCGGCCCAAAATTTATTGATTTGCGATCACACGGGCGAGCAAGCCTTGCCCAAAATTGCCGCACTTTCGGAAGGCGGCTGTTATGTGGCGTGGCAGGATCATTCATCCGGTAATTATGACATCTATCTGCAAAGATTGGACGTTGATGGAGTACCGCAGTGGGCCAATCCCTGCGGTATTTTGATTTCCGATCATCCGCAAGACACTTGGCTCACCGATTGGGATATCGCAGTGGACGTTGCGGATAACTGTATTCTTGCGATCAACGATATTCGCAACGGCGCCGACCGTGATATTACGGTTTACAGCATCGGGCCACAGCAGGAATTCCTCTGGGGACCCGACGGTATCGCATTGTCCAACAACGATGGTTTTGAGCCTGATCCGCGCATTCTGCCCATGGAAAACGGCGATGTTGTCTTTGCTTGGCAGGAGGAAGATTCAATCCACATACGCAAGCTTGACTCCGAAGGACATGACGCATTTGAGAATTCTGCAACGATAACATTTACACAAGCCAACGGCGTTTCAATTCCACGCTTGGCGGCGCTGGATAACAACGGTTTTGCACTCTCTTATCTTGCACAGCAAGGCACGCAGTTTTCCTCCCCACGCTATCTCTATGTGCGTTCATATAACGACGATGGCAGCGCGAGGTGGGTTGAACAAGGTATCGAGATCATGAACCAAAGCGGCATCGGAATTCAGATGCGGCCCGACTTGGTGAGTGATGGCGCGGGCGGTGTGTATGTTTATTGGTACGACGCACGCGGGAATGTGCATCACTGTTATGTTCAACATATTGAAAACGACGGTTTAGCACATTGGACTGCCAACGGCGTAAGTGTAGATGCGTCCGCAAGCGAATTGCAGATGTCGCCGTCTGCGGTGAACACCGGCTTGGGCATCGTGATTTTTTATCAATCCTCCAACACCAATCAATCGCAGGGCGGATTGCAAGCGCAGTATCTCAACGCAGACGGCCAGGCGCAATGGGGCGCAAACGGCGTTGTGATTGCACCACTCTCTGCCGAGCCGTGTTTCAATGTCCGAGCGTTTGTGCAAAACGGAAACTACGCGGTGTTCTATTCACAGTATGCGCCGGGCAGTCAACTCAACACGCTTTTGCGTGCGAGTCAGTTGAATGAAGCAGGACAATCAACATGGACTCCCGCGATCAAGTTACTCTGTTCAGTTTCGAGTGAAAAAGGCCGTCCTTACGCGTGTATCAATCCACTCGACCAAATCATAGCCGCTTGGCCCGACGCACGTGACGGCGACATGGACATGTATGTGCAAAACATCAACGCGAGCGGCGAGCTTGGCCCGCTGGCGGATTTACCGCCGAGGATTACGATTACGAGTCCGACACAGAATTCAATCTTCCGTGTTAGCACGGTAACTGTGGTCTTCGACGTGGACAACTTCGACCTTGATCCCAACAACGGAGATGGCTATGTCTTGCTGGCGGTAAACGGAATTCCCGTGGATACATTGAGCAGTGAAGCTCCTCGACAGGCAGAACTGTTTGAAGGTGAGAATGAGATAACTGCGACGCTGCTTGACCGAGAGATGCAGCAGCTTGAACCGCGAGTTTCGGATGCCGTTCACGTATCCTATATTCCAAGAGACCCCAATATCTCGATTACCCGACCAAGCGCGGATACATTGACATTCGAAAACATACTTGTACATTTCGGAGTTGGAGACTTCGTCGTATCAGACTCAATGGGTGACGGGCATATACGTGTACAGAATATTCGAGATTACGGCGTGGTAAGCGACACTATAATCTTTGACTACTATTCTCTTGAGGCAGTGGATGTGCAGTTGGCGTTTCCGGCCGGCAACGAAGTATGTCTTTATCTCGTTGACAATTCTGGCAACCAGCTTGATCCGCCAGTATTCGATTGCAGAATGATCATTGGCGGCGAGATCATCTCTGCCGACCCTACTCCAGACTTAACTCCCACTGACTTCTCAATCTCGTCAGCTTATCCCAATCCGTTCAATTCAACTTTGAGCATTCAATACGATGTGCCGACACCCGCACAAGTAACTTTGAATGTTTATGACTTGACTGGAAGAGTTGTGACCACGCTCGTCAACGGCATTCAGCCGTCCGGCAGCCACAGCACAAGCTGGCAAGCCGACAACTTCCCGAGCGGGCTATATTTCCTGAATCTCCGCTCCGGAACCCACTCCGAATCAAGAAAGATAGTCCTCCTCAAGTAAGTTTTGCGTTAGTGCGACAATGTCACAACGGCGAGCCTTTTTTCGGCTCGCCGTTCTTTTTTGAGAGGCGAGCCAGAGGGTCAGCCACGTTCTTACCCTCTAAGTTGTTATATTACAAGACATGTCATGTTCTACCTACTTGTTTTATGTGTACTTCCAATCTGTTTTTTGGGGTGTTTTGTGTTTATATTAAAGAGCTTCAGAAGATTCCTATAACTCCCAACTATTTTCCAGAAGGACAACGTATGAAGAAGTTTGCGATTGGGCTATTCGCCCTTATGATGGTATTCGCTATGTCGGCCAATGCCACGATCCGCTATGTCTCGGCAACCGGTGCGGGAACGCATACCACGATTGAAGCTGCGGTGGCCGCCGCGGTATCCGGGGACACGGTTCTCATCGGACCCGGCTCATACACGATCAGCAACCAGATCAATCAGGCAAACAAACGCTACGTTGTCATCGGCGCGGGCTGGGACCAGACTTTGATAACGATGCTTCAGGATTGGTATCTGAACGGTGCAAATCGTGTTTCTTATGAGGGCTTCTACCTCAACACGAACTCCTCATTCAACACCTTCAACGTTGTTGACTCAACCACCTTCCGCCGTTGCCGTATGAACTCTACGGTTGGCTCGACATCGCTCATCCAGTGGCCGAACGGCAGGTCCTTGACTGTAGAAGACTGCATTCTCACAGGCGTCCTTACCACGAGTAGTACGGGTCAAGTTGTGATTACCAACGGTAACTACCCTACGACATTCCGCAATTGTGTCTTTGCAAATACCGGTACAAGCACAGCCATGAAGGCGCTCTATGGCACCTCGACATCAGGTACTGTCGAACTTTACAACTGTGTATTCCTCGGCTTCTCCGCGCCACTTACACTGAGCACTGCGGGCGGCCCGGTCGTGGGTATCAATAACATCTTCCACGACTTCCTCGCCTCGCCTTCGGTCGGAACGTACAACGCTTCCAGCGTCTGGGATTACAACGCCGCGACAACCATTACTCCTCCGGGTACCAACGCGCTCTTGCTGGCCGGCGATCCGTTCGTCTTGTATGACGAAGCACTGAACTACCAGCACGGCACGAGCGACTTGCATCTCGATCCGACCAACGGCGCGGCTTGCATCAACAGCGGTCATCCGAGCTTGCTTGATTTCACCGACGGTTCACAATCGGATCGCGGCGTTTACGGTGGCCCCAAGCCTTTGGTTGATAACGGCGTTCCCAACTACCCGTGGGCTGTCAACATCCTCCTGAACCCGAACCTCGTCGGAGTCGGCACTCCCGTCAACGCCACTGCTTTGGGTCGCGTCGGACCGCAATACTAAACCACAGGAGAATCTCACTATGAAGAAGATTCTTCTTCTGTTCACATTGCTCGCAGTGTGCTCGTTTGCGTTCGCGCAAACCGCCGTTGTGACTCAATGCGAATGGTTCACAGGCGCTGATCCCGGCATCGGCAACGGTAATGCGATAGCAATTGGTACTCCTGATCCGTCTGAAGCGCTGGCGTTCTCCATCGCAACCGGCTCTATGAATGCAGGTGATCTCGTGCGCGCAAAAGTTCGTTGCCGCATTGATAGCCTGCGATCAGGCGCTACAAACATCTGGGGCGTTGCCACTGATGGGTTGCTGTTGCTTTCACCCGCAACCGGAACGGCACGTCTCGTTACTTCCATGTCCTACCAATGGAACAACGGTTCATTCACAAACGTAGATGTTGCAGATGCCGTCAGCACGCCGCTCAATGAAATCGTAGCCACAACCGGTTTGCCCGACGGATTGAATAAACTACGCGTTCGCGCCACTGACGACTTGGGCCGCACGGGATTGGTAGTTGATGGATTTGTTGTCATCTCGAATACCGCCGGATTTGCCAATCGTCTTGTTACACAAATGGAGTACCGTTTCGATGGCGGAACATTCACTCCCGTGGACGTTGCCGACGATGGCATTGTTAACTTGAATGAAATCGTGGCGACAACCGGCTTGACGAATGGTTTGCATCGTCTGCAAGTGCGCTCAACCGATGATCTTGGCCGTGTCGGGCAAGTTCATGACGGCTATCTCGTGATTAGCAACACTTCCGGATATTCACCCCGCCTCGCGACAAGCATGGAGTATCGCATCGACGGCGGTTCGTACACGAACTTTGATTATCCTGACAACGGTATCATCAATTTCAATGAGATCATCTCAACTAACGCGCTCGCGATTGGTTTGCATCAGGTTGATTTTCGCTCCCTTGATGACTTGGGCCGCACGGGACAACCGCATCGCGCATTCTTAATCGTATCGTCACCGTTCGTGGGTGGTATTGATCACGATGTCGTCGCGGCGGAAGTCTTTGTCGGAACAGATCCCGGTGTTGGCAATGGCATTGATATTCCCCTCCCGCAAGACGGGGTATTTGATGAAGGCAATGAAGACTTCCTGCAAGTTTATACCGACTTCCCGGTGGGTTACTATCGTGTCGGCTTTCGTATTCAGACCGATGATGGCCGCTGGTCACAGGCCGAGTACGATTCATTGCTCGTCGGCCCGATTCTGACCATATTCCCCTCAGGTAACGATGCGGTGTTGAACTGGACTTTCCCTGACGGCATAGACAAGTATTACATCTATCGCTCAGTCAATACAGCCGGTCCGTTCACTGTGATCGACTCCACGACACTTCGCACCTACACCGATCCGGGAATTTTCACAACTCAGACAACCGGAACATACTACGTCACCTTCCGTGACGATTCCATTCACATACAGCAGCCCGATGGAGTACCTGTCGGGAGGTAGCTGTTCATTTCGAGACATTCACCTATTTTAGAGGAAAATATGAAAACAATAGCGGCAGGGCTCTTTGCCCTCATGATTATCTTGGGAACAACTGCCAACGCTACGATTCGATTTGTATCGTCTCAGGGTGCTGGGCAATACACCACGATGGACGCCGCCGGTACGGCAGCGGTAACGGGAGACACCATTCTTGTCGGCCCCGGCACGTATGTTCCTGCGGGCTTGAACTTCCCTAACAAGCGGTTGATTTGGATCGGCGCGGGTTGGGATCAAACCACTGTCCAGTTGAACAACAACTTGTGGTACTTCAACAGCGCGGGTGCAAATCGCACGTCCATTGAAGGATTCAATGTCCAGCAAACCACCGGACAGTACGCCATCACTCCAACGAACAGTGTGGATTCTTGTTCCATACGCCGCAGCGTTATTGCCAGCGGTTATGACAACATCCGATGTGGCGGGGGAAACTCTGGCCGAGGTCTTACCGTCGAAGATTGCATCCTGATTCTCACCGGTAACACGAGTGCGCCGAACGTCACACTGCCGGATGGAAACTACCCCTCGGTTTACCGAAATTGTGTCATCGCCCAGCAAAACGGCATCACAAACAGTGTCGCTTTCACAGGCGGCACAACGTCAGGCACGCTCGAAATCTACAACTGTGTTTTCCTGAATCAGCGCATCCTGTTCAATCTCAACGCTTCAGGCGGCCCGGTCATCGCCGTAAACAATATCATCTGGGATTGGTACGCGACGTCACCTTCCATCGGAGTCTATAACGCAGGATCTGTCTTTGATTACAACGCGGCGCCCGCAAGCCCTGCGTTTCCCGGCTCAAACTTGGTAACGATTTCAACTGATCCGTTCATCAACTACGATGAGGCTGTGAGCTACACCGGCTTTAACGCTGACTTGCATTTGCACGCGACGAACGGAGCAGCCTTGATTAACTCAGGCCATCCCAGCTTGCTCGACTTCACGGACGGCTCTCGCTCGGATTTCGGCGTTTACGGCGGCCCCAAGCCGCTTGTGGACAACGGCGTTCCAAACTACCCGTGGGCAGTCAACGTTACAGCCGCTCCGAACCTTGTCGGCACCGGAACTCCGATCAACGCTACCGCGACTGTCCGCGTCGGGCCTGCATACTAAACAAAGGAGATTCCCGCTATGAAACAGAGGGTTCTCCTGAGTCTCTTGTGCTTGTTTGCTTCGTTAAGCGCTCATGCACAAGTGAGACTCATTACAACAGTCGAGTACCAGATTGACAACGGTTCGTTTACTTTGGTTGACGTGACCGACGGGGCCAATGTGCCGTGGTCGGCGGCATCCATTTCGACGACAGGTTTGCAAAACGGTTTGCATCGCCTCAGAGTGCGGGGCACGGACGACCAGGGCCGAGTGGCACAAGTCACCGATGCTTTTTTCGGAACGATCAGCAATGATTTTTCCGGGCAAACCCGCGTCATTACCGATCTCGACTTTCAAATTGACGGCGCATCATTCACGAATGTGAATCCGGCCGACGCCGCTTCGGTTAACTGGGCTGATATCTTGCCGACCACAGGTTTGCCGAACGGTTTGCATAGGTTACGTGTTCGCGGCCACGATAGCGGAGGACGCATCGGTGTTGTTACTGACGGTTTTTTTGGAACTATCAGCAACGATTTCACTGGACAAACGCGGTTGGCTTCGTACGCCGAGTATCGCATTGACGGAGGAAGCTATACGCAGATCAACCCTGCCGATGCTCCGATCATCAATGTGAATCAGATTATCACGACCAATTCCCTTTCCATCGGATTGCATTCGATTGATTTTCGCGGCGTGGATGACTTGAATCGCACAGGACAGATCATGCGTGCCTTAGTTATTGTCACAAGCCCGTTTGTGATTGGCGAACAGCGCACAATCGTTGACGCTGAAGTTTGGTTTGGCAATGATCCTGGTGTCGGCAATGGTATCTCGATTCCTCTTCCCGTCGATGGGGTCTTTGACGAAAGCTCAGAAGATGTTGTTCACCTCTTCACAAACCAGCCCGTCGGCTACTACACTTTCGGCTATCGCGGACTTGACGATGCTGGACGTTGGTCGAGTGCTGTGATTGATTCCGTGCTCGTCGGGCCGATTCTGGTCATCACTCCGTCTGGCAACGACGCTGTGTTGAACTGGCAATTCCCCGATGGCATTGACCAATACTACGTCCAACGCGCAAACGTCGCAACGGGTCCATACGCGACGATAGATTCGACTACGGCCCGCACCTATACCGATGTCGGAATCTTCACCACGCAGGATCGCGGCTTCTATCAGGTCACTTTCCGCGATGATTCTGTTCACATTCTGCAACCAACGGACATACCTGTCCAGCGATAAATAACAATCATTGTTAGTCAGATACAATTCAAAGGGCGCACCGCTGTGGTGCGCCCTTTCTTCATGAGAGGTATTTCCCTCAAGTGCGTTAGCCACTAACTAATAATCAATTTCAGCTTTCTTTGTGAATCATCATCTATTGTTGACACCGCTATGTGAGTTACGCACTTTATTTCTATTCTGAACGGAGTACTATGTCCTGTAGCGGGGTAAACAGGAATTGTTGTTTATTCAAGGAAAGGCTTAGTTATGAAAATGGTAATGATGTGGCTTATTGCCCTGATCGTTGTTGGCGGCTCGTCGGCAAATGCAACCTTGCGCTATGTCTCGCAGACCGGAGCCGGATCCTACACACTTCCGAGCACGGCCTTTACTGCCGCTGTCGCCGGGGACACGATCTTGATCGGCCCCGGCTACTATGTGGAAGCAAATACGATTGTCATCAACAAACGCTGCGTTTGGATCGGCGCCGGTTGGGATCAAACGAACATCTATTTATCCGGCGCACTGATAAACTTCAACAACACGGCCGGCAGCGGAACTTCCTTTGAAGGATTTCGCGTTTCGAGTTCCAGCTCATCCGTCTGCATGTATTCAGCCACGAACAACGTTGATTCCGTTTCCGCGCGCCGTTGCCTATTCGTCGGCGGTGCGGGCCAACCGACCGTCTCATGGACCTCGTCATCTGGGGGACGGCTTTATCTCGAAGATTGTATCGCCATCAACAACTATGTTTACGCCAACGCAATTGAAGGCCCGCGCTCTGGTGGTGTCATTCGCAACTGCGTCTTCGTGTCAAATGTCACTGTCGTAAATGGCAACGGTTGGGCTATTGGCACATCCAATGCGTTCACAGGCACCCTTGAAGTCTATAATTGCATTTTCCTGAATTGGGATGACATATTTAACTGTGTCGCGGGTTCGCCGGCCGCAGTCATCATGAACAACGCAGCCTACGACTTTACAGGTTCAACTCCTACGTGGGGTACGATTCCCGGGAGTAGCGTTATCGACTACAACGCATCCCCCGCAACTCCTGCCGCTCCGGGAACGAACGGGCTGGTGATATCAAGTAATCCCTTTGTCACCTATGACCCGTCAGCCAACTACGTTATCGGGACGACGGATTTGCATCTCGCGGTCGGCAGCAATTTAATTGACGGTGGTAATCCCGGCATAAACGACGTTGATGCTTCGCGCTCGGATATCGGTGTTTATGGAGGGCCGCGTCCGTTGATTGACAACGGAGTTCCGAACTATCCGTGGGCTGTGAATATCGTTAATGTCCCCAACGTTGTCGGTCAGGGCACTCCGGTGAACGCCACCGCCATTGGCCGCGTCGGACCGCAATAAGCACAAACCACGAGGAGAATCAACATGAGAAGAATTCTTCTCATACTTGGCCTTGTGGCTACTTCGGCGGTTTTCGCACAGCCAACGATTACCCAAGCCGAGTATTTCATCGGAACTGATCCCGGTGAAGGTTTTGCCACCGCGGTTTCCGTTCCCACTCCCGGTTCGTCTGTCAATCTTGCGTGGACTATTCCGACAGGCAGTTTGCCGCCGCAAATTCATCCGGTTTTGCTGCGAGTCCTTGACAGTATGGGCCGATGGAGCAAACCGACCGCGCATTTCTTGATTGTCTCGCCAAACGACCACACTCCTTTGCTTGTCACGCAGTTTGAGTGGAGTGTTGATAACGGTGCATACACAGCAGTTGATGTTGCGGATGCAAGTTCCGTCAACATCAATCAACTGCTTTCGACCACTTCGCTGGCACCGGGAATTTTGCATCGAGTGTTATTGCGCGTCGCGGACAACATGGGCCGCGTCGGTCAGCCGCACTCTGGTTTTCTTGCCGTATCTCCGCCAAATGAAGCGCCGCGCTTTGTGACGCAATTTGAGTATGCCCTTGACGGCGACGCTCCGACTGCTGTTGATATTCCCGATGCGTCTCCTGCATCGCTTGCGCAAATACTCTCCACTGCTGACTTGACTCCCGGAACTTTGCATTCCATCATGTTCCGCGTCACCGATGATCTTGGCCGAGTCGGTCAATTCACGAACACGCTTTTGCCAATCTTGCCTGCGGGCGACATTACTCGCAACATCGTATCATATGAATTTTGGGTGGATTCAGATGCTCCCACTTTCGTTGATGCCGCTGATGCACCGATTGTCAACATCAGCGAGCTGATTGCATCAAACTCCATTCCCGTCGGTCTGCACTTCATCAACATCCGTACCACGGACGATTTGGGTCGTGTCGGAAATGAGCATCGCGCGGCGTTCATTGTCATGTCGCCATACCAAAACTCCGTTCCGCGAACCATCGTGGCCGCAGAAGTCTTTGCCGGAAATGATCCCGGTATCGGCAACGGCGTAAACATTCCGCTTCCGGTTGACGGAGCATGGAACGAGAGTGAAGAGCCGTTTGCGCATGTCTTCACGGGTTTTGAGGTCGGCTACACGCGCATCGGCTATCGCACACAGGATAATCTTGGCCGATGGTCCGGGGTGGAGTACGATTCACTGCTGGTCGGGCCGCTGCTTGCGATCTATCCGAGCGGAAACGACGTTATTCTCTCTTGGCATTTCCCGGACAACATCGACAAATACTATGTTTACCGCTCAGCCAATACGGCAGGGCCGTTCACACTGATTGACTCCACCGATACGCGGAACTACACTGATCCGGGTATCATCACAACGCAAATCAACGGCTTCTACTACGTCACCTTCCGCGATGATTCAATTTCCCTGCAGCAGCCCGCAGGCCATCGAATTATCCGCTAACTATTGCCTTTGATTGATTTTTCACTTAAGTTCAAGGGTGGGTCTGACGGCTCACCCTTACTCAAAACTGAACTGGAGTTTCCCATGTGTTCAACCGGTGATTGCTGTTCGATGTGGTGCTGTATTCTGTGGGGCCTCGGCTGGTGGCTCGTGGCATCTTTGCTTGTGTCGTTCTGCTGGAACAAGGTCATCACCGCCCTCGTCACGGTCAAAGAAATGAAGTTCTGGCACGCCTTGATTATCGTGGCCACGCTGGCGATCTTGTGCTGGGGAATGTGCGGAAAGTGCGGTTCGAATATGTCTTGCCATTCGCGCGGAGACTACTCAAGTCAAGGCTGTGAAGGAGGTTACGGCAAAGACTGTTGCCCGGATTCGCTCCGCTGCCGTTAGCCCGCTGGTTGCCTTTATCAAGAAATTCCTTTATTTTCAGGGGCGAGCCAAAGTGCTCGCCCTGTCTTTTACGAGACCTGTTACTCTTTGACCAATGAGCACAATCGAAGGAGATTGCCATGAAAGATAAGCTGCTTTGGCTGGGTTCTTTGCTGGTTCTCACCGGATTGATCGGTTTCGCAACTGTCGCCGACGACCTTCGACATGTCGGGGAACTTTTTACCGTTTCGACCATTCTTGTCACAGGAATCGTGCTGATTATTATCTCGATTCGCTCCAAACGAGTTAATCGCGACACTCCTACATTCCGTTAGCCTGCGAAACGCATCCGGCGGCGGATGTCTTTACTTGAATTTGCTCCTTTAATTCTAAATACTCGGAGTTCCGATATGCTATCCAAAAAAATGTACGACGTGCTCAATGCTCAGGTCAATCACGAACTTGAGAGTGAGTACATCTATCTGCAACTCGCCGCGTGGTCCAAGGCCAATAATCTTGAAGGCTTCTCGAATTGGATGAAGCACCAGGCCGAAGAAGAGCGCGAACACGCGATGAAGATTCACGACTTCCTGATTGACAACGAGCACGAAGTCATCCTAACCGGAATCGACAAGCCGAAACTTAATATCAAGTCGGCAGTGGATGTTTTCCGCGCGTCACTCAAGCATGAGCAGAAGATCACCAAGAACATCCACGACTGCTACACTGTTGCCCTCGCTGAAAAGTGCTACAAATCACAAATCATGCTTCAGTGGTTCATCGAAGAGCAAGTCGAAGAAGAAGCCAATGCCAAATCCGTTCTCGACAAACTCGAAACCTTGAAAGATTCACCGTCCTCCATCTATTGGATCGATAAGGAGCTGAAGAAAAGAGGGTCGTGATTTTCTCTTTTCCCTCCGGACCTCCGGGGGGATTCAGGGGGTCAAGTTCTCAGACCGTCTCAACTTTTTCAAGAGCCGCGTTTCGTTCGCGGCTCTTTGCCTTCTTGCCTGTGCACACCCGCAAATTCACAAAACTTTCTTGCAGAAAAATTACCCTTTGCCTCTCCATCCATAAACAATTCTGGACTGCCATCCCCCAACTAACTCCTGATTTTCCTTGCATCTTACCCGAAATATGACCATATTTCAGGCGGTCAATGGACCACCGCAAAGCGGACAGGAAACTGGCCGCTTTTTATTCATTTTCAATAGCTTACGCGTGCGAGTTGGAGCCAATTCGCCGCCGCTTGACCCCGCTTTCATCCCCCCGGAGTCCCGGTGGGAACTATAGGAATTGCCTCGTGACTTTCGTTATCACCGAAAAATGTCTCGGCGAACGCTACGCCTCCTGTATGCAGGTCTGCCCGGTCTATTGCATCTACCCGGCAGAATTTAAGGGCGAAATCTTCGCCGTCATTGATCCCGAACTCTGCATCGACTGCGGCGCTTGTGTCCCAGAGTGCCCCGTCGAGGCCATCGTGGACGATCCCGATCTCTCCCCTGAGTGGGCCAAGATCAACGAAGAGCTTGCCCCGCAGTTCAAAGACAGCCCTATGCCCGAAGTGCGCAACGCAACCGATCCGCCGCGCAAAGGGAACATCTACAACGACCCCCGAAAGAAGTAGGTTGTCGTCATTCTGAAGGTTTCAGCAGAAACCTGAAGAATCTCTCTGAGAGATGCTTCATTCCGCTTCGCTGCATTCAGCATGACGACACGCTCGAATAAGAAATATGGAAACAAGAAGATTAGGTAAGTCCGGCCTGCAAGTCTCTGAACTTGCATTAGGCACCATGACGATGGGCTGGCGAAATGACGAACGCGAGTCACATCAGATTCTCGACGTCGCATTTGATCACGGCATTACGCTGATTGATACGGCGGATATTTATTCGCGTTGGGTGGAAGGTAACCCCGGCGGAGTTTCGGAAAGCTACATCGGCAATTGGCTGAAAACCAAATCTCGTTACGATGTCGTGATTGCGACCAAAGCGCGCGGCAGAATGTGGGATGGGCCGAGCGGTGAAGGGCTCTCGCGGATGCATTTGATCAAAGCGTGTGAAGACTCCTTGCGCCGCTTGAAGATTGATCACATCGATCTCTACCAGTGTCACTATCCCGATGAAAGCACACCCATTGAAGAGACTGTAGAAGCTCTCGGCGAATTGGTTCATCAAGGCAAAGTGCGCTATCTCGGTCTATCGAATTTCCCGGCTTGGATGCACGCCAAGATGAACGGCTATGCCGCCATGAAAGGCGAGCCGTCGTTCGTTTCGACACAGCCGAAATATAACTTGATCTGCCGCCGCGACGTGGAAAAAGAACTCGCGCCGTATTGCACGGATGCTGAGGTCGGAGTGATTCCTTATTCGCCGCTTGAGGGTGGATTGCTGACGGGCAAATATCGTCCGAATGAAGAGGGTCCTGCCGACGGTCGTCATACGATTAACGGCCGCGCACAAGACAAACTCACGCCGCAAGTCGTGCGCACGCTCGAAGTGCTGGCTAACATTGCGTCGCAGCGTGGTGAAACGATGACGCAGACGTCGCTCGTGTGGATGCTTTCAAAAGAGTTCATCACCAGCCCGATTATCGGCGCCACATCCGTTGAGCAACTGCTTGATTCTCTTCCCGCCGCCGGCAAACGTCTGTCGCTCGAAGAACTCGATATGCTCGACGAAGTCAGCGCTGGATTGTAAATCGCCTAATAGTCGCGGCGGCACCCGCTGCGGGTGCCCCTACATAGAATTTTTCTAATCAACATAGAACCTCCCATGTTACAACACACTTCTATCGGCAGCGGCCCGCCAATTGTGCTTCTGCCTTCGATGCTCGGCTCGATTGACGCCGAGTGGCGTCCTTACATGAAGACCATTGCCGATCTCGGGTACACGGTCATCGCAGTGGATTGGCCCGGTCATGCAAAATCGGAAATGACCAAGTCATTCACGTTCCGCGTTCTGGTTGAAGAACTCGACGCGCTGTTCAAACACTTGAAGACTGAGCCTGCCGTCATTTTCGGTTACTCGATGGGCGGCTATGCGGCTCTGCATTACGCGCTGAAAAATCCGTCGCGTGTACTCGCCATTTGGATGCACGGCACGAAGTTCTATTGGTCCGGCGAGGAAGCGGAGAACACAGCCGCCGAACTGGATATGGAATGGCAGCAAGAGAATAAGCCCGAGCGTTTGGAAAAACTGCGCGCGATTCACGGTGACAACCTCGATACACTGATGCCGTGGCTTGCGAAGATGGTGGTTAATCTTCCCGACACCGGTTTGACGCCGTTTGAACTCGAAGATTTCAAAATTCCCGTGCTGGTCAGCGTTGGCGACAGAGACGAGATGATTCCCGTCAATGAAGCTTACGATCTCTACGACAGTCTGCCGAATGCACAGATGGCCGTCTTTGCCGACACCAACCATCCATTGCAATCCGTCCGTGACCACGTTTTCGTCCCAGTTCTGAAGGATTTCCTGAATCGCTTAGACTAACCGCTTGTTAAGCGCTTATGTTCTGACGCGGCGGCTTGAATAAGTCGCCGCGTTTTTTTTCTGCACCTGTTTTTGCAAATGTTGCGGGGGAGTAAACTGATTAGAGGCCAAAACCTTTGATTGTAATCCATTGCTGTCCGGGAGGACGCTTCCCCTATGGTAAGGGGGAAAAATTGTCGCCTTGACTATCCCCCCAAAGAGCAGTAAATTCTATATTCAACCGTATCTTGAATCATTATATAATATGAAATTAGGTCTCCTCACCAGCGGCGGCGACTGCCCCGGGCTAAATGCCGCCATCCGCGCCGTTGTCCGCACGGCAAATAATCGCTTCGGCTATGAAACCGTCGGCATCCGCAACGGGTGGAAAGGACTGCACGACGGCGACATTATCCCCCTGCCCCCCAAGTCTGTCGCGGGTATTCTGGCCCGAGGCGGCACGATCCTCGGCACCTCGCGATTCAACCCTGTTCACGACCCTGACACTCTGGCCCATTGCTTGGAAAATATCGCATTGCACCGCATTGACGGTATTATTGTCATCGGCGGGGACGGCAGTTTGTCGGCGGGATATGAACTTTCCAAGCACGGTGCGAAGATAATCGGCATTCCCAAGACGATTGACAACGACATTGCGGGAACCGATGCAACTTTCGGGTTCTATACCGCAGTTCAAACAGTAACGAACGCGATTGACAGTTTGCACGCGACGGCGGAATCGCACCATCGTATCATGATTATCGAGACCATGGGCCGCAATTCAGGTTGGATTGCCGTAACCGCTGGTATCGCTGGCGGCGCCGATATGATCCTGATTCCCGAACGCCCGTTCAATTGGGACAGACTCTGCCGTCAACTCGTCACGCGTCACGAAGTCAAACGCTTTTCGATTGTAGTTGTGGCAGAAGGCGCCATCGCTGAAGGCGAAGGCATCATCACTACCGGACAATTGGATAACTTCGGTCGTCCGGTTTACGGCGGCGTTGGTTATGCTGTCGCGCGCGAAATCGAACAGCGTACAGGTATTTCCACCCGCGTCACTGCACTCGGACACGTTCAGCGTAGCGGTACTCCCGTGGCTGAAGACAGATTGCTTGCCACCACGCTCGGCGTCCAAGCCGTTGAAGCCGCATCCGCAGGTCAATGGGGCAACTTCATGGCCCTTCGTGAAGGCCACATCATCCCTGTTCCGCTTTCCGAGATGAAAGGCAAAACAAGATACGTTGATGATCGGACGTACGAGATCGCGGAGATATTCTTTGGGTAGTCACTTGAAAAGTGACCAACGTTGCGCTGACGCAGGCAAATTTGACTCGCGACCTGGTTATACTGGCGGATTGCCATCCGCCCCTACAATTCTGATATTTCTTTTTTCAAATTTCCTATTTCCAATTTTGGATTTCCCCCATGCCTATTCGCATAGCAATTAACGGATTCGGCCGTATCGGCCGATTGGTGTTTCGCGGAATCTATAACGATCCGCGCTTTGAAGTCGTCGCCATCAACGATTTGACCGACGCGAAGACGCTCGCGCATTTGCTCAAGTACGATTCGACGCAAGGCAAGTTCGGCGGCACGGTCGAAGTCACCGCCAACGGTTTTCAAGTCGGCAAGAATCACATCAAAGTCACCGCCGAAAAAGACGCCAAGAAGCTCAATTGGGCTGACGACAAGATTGACATCGTCGTCGAATCCACCGGCGCGAAGTCGTTCCGCGACCGTGCAGGTATTCAGCAGCACATCGACGCCGGTGCGAAAAAAGTTTTGCTTACCGTGCCGTCCAAAGATGAAATTGACGCGACCATCGTGCTCGGTATCAATGACAGCGCGCTGAAGCCCGAGCACAAGCTCGTCTCCAACGCAAGCTGCACGACAAACTGCGTCGCACCGATGGCGAAGGTCATGCTCGACAACTTCGGCATCGAAACCGCGTTCATGACCACGATTCACAGCTACACCAACGACCAGAACATTCTCGATGCACCGCACAGCGATTTGCGCCGCGCACGTTCGGCCGCTGTGAGTATTATTCCGACCACCACTGGCGCGGCCAAGACCGTCGGTAAGATCATCAAGGAACTCAAAGGCAAGATTGACGGCACCTCGCTGCGTGTCCCGACCCCAACGGGTTCAATCACTGATCTCGTCGTGAACACCACCAAGCCCGTCACCATTGAAGCCGTCAACGCCGCGTTCAAAGCCGCCGCCGCCGGCCCGATGAAGGGTGTGTTGGAATACACTGAAGAAGAACTTGTCTCGGTCGATATCATCGGCAACCCGCATTCGTGTATCTTCGATGCAAAATCGACGATGGTCATGGGCGACAAGATGGTAAAGATTTTCGGCTGGTACGATAATGAGTGGGGTTACTCAATGCGTTGCGTTGACCTGCTAATTATGATGAGCAAGTAAGTGCGTGTTACGCACGTTTTTGCGCTGACGCGAAACGTATGTTCGCCGAGCGGTGGCGTCTCTGCCCCGCCGGAATCTGAAACGAAAGGATGGACAACATGAGCGACACTGAAAAGAAATCCGATCTCAAAGAAAATTTCGACGAAGCGAAGTCTTCCGTCACGAAGCTCTGGGGCAGCGTGACCAACGAGACACATTCCGCGTTCGAGAAAGTTGCCGACAAAACGGGCAAGTGGTTTGAGGAGAAAAAGAACACCGTCACCAAAGAAGACGTCGAGAAAGTCGTTGACAAGGCCGAGTCGGGTATTCAGAAACTTTTGAACTCCGGCAAAGAGTATGTTGTCAAGCTCGGCAAGCAAGCCACTTTGCTTTGGGAGATGCTCCGCGCCAGCGTCAAAAAAGAGTTTGACATGCCGTGGGCGACGGTCGCGTCGATTACGGCGACATTGCTCTATTTGATTTCGCCGATTGACGTCGTGCCGGATTTTATTCCCGCACTTGGATTCGCCGACGACGCTTTGGTAATCGCATTGTGCATTTCGCTGATTCGCATTGACCTGAAGCGCTACGCTGCGCACCGCAACTTGAACTTGGCCGACTACGGCTTGAGTTCTGAAGGCAAACCGCTCGAAGACGACAAGCCCAAAGCATAATGGCGGTTCGTCGGCGGCGGTCTTTGCTCGGAGCGTTGTTCGCGTGGTTTGCGATTCTGCCGAAATCCAAACTCGGCTGGCAGTTTTTGTTCCGCCGCTTCGCATTGTGGCGGAACATGATGGGAAAGGTCTTCCACGGCAAAAGCCGGACGCCGTGGGGGACCATCGTCGCGGTCGTAGCCATCGCACTCTATGTGTTGATGCCTTTCGACCTCATCCCCGATTTCTTTCTGTTCTTCGGGTGGCTCGATGATGCGTTTGTGGTAATGAAACTATTCTCACTCATCAAGTTTGATTTACGCCGTTATCTCAAACAAGAGCACATCGACCCCGAACCCTTCGATTTGCAAGACAAACCCTCATAATTTTCGCGGCGGCACCCGTTGCGGTTGCCCCGCACTCCTATTCGGAATCCGTAAAATCCAAATCTCTATCCAAGCATGAAAACGAAAATTTCTATTGTCATGATGATCGCGGCGCTGTTCGCCGTGTCGTGCGCCTGTTCCTCAAAAAACATGAGCACCTTCGGTGAAGAACCGACCTTGAAGAAACCCGCCAAGATTGCCGAACTCAACGCGAACCCCGCGCAGTATGTTGATAAAGACGTGCTCGTGAGCGGCACCGTTGTGGATATTTGCAAGCACGCCGGATGCTGGGTGGAAATTGAGCAGAAAGATCATTCCAAGATTTTGTGCAAGAGCTTGGGCGACGTCGTGACGTTCCCGCAAGATGCCCTCGGCAAGAAAATTGAATTGCAGGGCACGCTGATGTATGACCCCAACGCTCCCGGCGCGGTTGAAGAGCAGCACGAAGGTGACACCGAATCGCACGCGTGTCCCGCTCCGCCGATTATGGTCGCTATCAAAGGCGCGCGCGTCAAAGGACTCTAAAACTTAACTGGCTGGCGATGCCTTTATCGTCACGCAGTGCTTCAGGCTCGTGAAGCGGGATCTGCGAATTTCTTTCGAGCGGCAGCTTGCAAATCCGCCGAGCGGTGGCGTCCCCGCCCCGCCGGAATTTGAAACTGTCACACACCCCTTCACAAAATTGGAGTAACTCAAATGGCTGAAAGACGCTATTTACTGAAAGACAAGGACAAGCGACACATCAAAGCCAAACCGCCGCGCGCAAGCAAGCCGGCTGATGGTGAAGATCGTCCCGCGCGTGCACCGCGTTCGCGCAGTGCCGCAAGCGATGACCGTCCGCCACCGCGCAAGCGTTACGACAGCGATGATCGCCCGCCGCCGCGCAAGAGATTTGATGATGACCGCCCCGCTCGCGGTCCCAAGCGAGAGTGGACCGACCGTCCGCCGCGCCGCGACAGCGGTGATGGCCCACCGTCACGTGGACGCTCATTCGGTGGTCCGAAACGAGAGTGGACGGATCGTCCGCCGCGTCGTGAATTTGGTGATGGCCCATCACGCGGCCCGCGCCGCGACTTCGGTGACCGTCCTCCCCGCGCAGCAGGTGGCGGCAACGCTGAAGTGATGGAAGCTTTGTCGCGCATCGAAAATGCCGTCAAAGATATCGTCAAGCGCATCACCCTAATTGAAAATCAGCTTGATGAGATTTTTGATGGGGATGAGGAATAAAGAGCGGTGTCATCGTCTTTTGATTTGTCATCCTGAAGCCGCTGCGGCTGAAGGATCTTGTTGTGTGATCGCAAATCCCGAGGGCATACCGGGAAATGGAGAAAACCTACTACACCTACATCCTGTCGAGTCTAACGAAGCGGTTGTATATCGGTGTGACAAACGATCTCCATCGGCGAATATGGGAACACAAACGCGGTGAAGGAAGCGAGTTCGCGGCGAAGTATAAGATTAATCGCCTTGTTCACTACGAGACGTTTCAGTACGTGACAAACGCAATCGCTCGCGAGAAAGAGATTAAAGGATGGCGGCGCGAGAAGAAGTTCCACTTGATTGAGGAACAAAATCTCGGTTGGCTTGACTTGGCCGAGAATTGGTTCACCGAGGAAGAACTTCGCGTGAAACCGTAGCGGGAAAAGCTCGGGTTGCTCGGGCCGCCTGACAGGATCCTTCAGCCGCGGCGGCTTCAGGATGACAATACATTTTGCTACGTCATCAACTCTAAACGCTTTGCCATCCTGAACGAAGGCTCGGCGTAGTGAAGGATCTTGTTGCTAACTGCACAATATCAGAGCGCAAAGAGTCCGTTGTAGCGCCTACGTTCGTGGGCAAAATCCCCCGAGCGAAGTCGTGATTGATAGTCCGTTACCAAATTTCTAAATACCTACTTCCAATTTTCATCCTTCGATGAACAAAAAAACGATTGATCAGGTTGACTTAAGCGGCAAGCGCGTGTTGGTGCGCGTGGATTTCAATGTGCCGCTTGACGAGGGCAAAGTGACCGACGACACGCGCATCCGCGAGTCGCTGCCCACGATTAAGAAGATTATCGCGTCCGGCGGCAAAGCCATTTTGATGAGCCACCTCGGACGACCCAAAGGCAAAAAGAATCCCGACATGTCGCTGATGCCTGCGGCAGTTCGTTTGGCGGAACTGCTCGGACGGCCCGTCACGATGGCGTCCGATTGCATCGGTGACGAAGTTGAAAAAACCGTCGCGGCAATGCAGCCCGGTCAGATTGTGCTGCTGGAAAATTTGCGCTTCTATAACGAAGAAGAGAAGAATGATCCCGAGTTCGCAAAACAACTTGCCAAGCTCGGCGATCTCTATGTCAACGATGCGTTCGGCTCGGCGCATCGTGCGCATGCTTCCACCGAAGGAGTGACGCAGTTCATCAAACCGTGCGTCGCGGGTTACCTGATGCAAAAGGAACTCGACTATCTCGGCAAAGCTCTGGCCGAGCCCAAGCGCCCGTTCGTTGCGGTACTCGGCGGCTCGAAAATCTCCGGCAAGATTGACGTCATCGAAAATCTCATCGGCAAGGTGGACACGATTCTGGTCGGCGGCGGTATGGCCTATACTTTCTACAAAGCTCAAGGCGGCCAAATCGGTGAGTCCATCCTCGAGACGGACAAGCTCGATCTCGCACTCGAACTGATGAAAAAGGCCAAAGGCTCCTCGACCAAGCTCGTTCTGCCTCCTGACTCGCGGATCGCCTCCGAGCTGAAGTCCGGCGAAGCCACCTCAGTTGCTCCTTCGGACAAGATTCCGGACGACAAACTCGCGGCGGACATCGGCAAGGACACCGAGAAGCTCTACAGCGACTACATCACCAGCGCCAAAACCGTCGTCTGGAACGGCCCGATGGGAGTCTTTGAAATTGATGAATTTGCATCCGGCACGAAAGCCGTAGCCGAAGCCCTTGTCAAGGCCACCCAAGCCGGAGCCATCACGGTCGTCGGCGGCGGCGACTCTGCTGCGGCGATGGAGAAATTTGGGCTGGCCGACAAGGTCTCGCATGTTTCCACCGGCGGCGGAGCCAGCCTCGAGTTCCTCGAAGGCAAGGTTCTCCCCGGCGTAGCAGCTTTGACAAATGCATAAAAAACATATCCCGGCGGGGAACCGCTTCGCTTAATCCCCGCTCGGCGAAAAACTTAAGATGAATAGAACGAAACTCCTTGCCGCGAACTGGAAACTGAACAAGCTCACGGGTGAAGCCGCCGAGTTTGTGCGGGACTACGCGGCCAAGCTGTCCACCAGCCCCGTCCCAACGGTCTTGCTCCCAACAAATACGGCTTTACATGCGGTTGCAAGTGCTTGTA
Source organism: uncultured Alphaproteobacteria bacterium (assembly GCA_964587105.1). Taxonomy (GTDB): domain Bacteria; phylum Electryoneota; class RPQS01; order RPQS01; family RPQS01; genus JABWCQ01. Next base: position 48,814 of record CAZPKG010000009.1, read on the forward strand.
AAGAGAGTGGTAAGACCCCATCCGAGCTTGCATTTGGAGCCCAAAATTGTTACTTTCAAAGTTCCGGTGCGTTCACGGGAGAAGTCTCCCCGGAAATGCTGGTCGATTTGGGGTGCCGGTACGTGGTCTTGGGTCACAGCGAGCGGCGGCAGATTTTCGGTGAATCCGATGAACTTATCGGCCTGAAAGTCACCGCGGCTTTGAAAGCCGGATTGACTCCGATCTTTTGCATCGGTGAAACGCTCGAAGAGCGCAACGCCGGAAAGCTTGCCGAAGTCCTAAGCCGTCAGGTAGTCATGGGCTTAAAAGACGTAGAAGCTAGCGACCTTGATAAAGTCGTCGTGGCTTACGAGCCCGTATGGGCCATCGGCACTGGAGTAGTCGCAACACCTGAGCAAGCACAGGCAGCACACAAATTCGTGCGCGAGTTACTTGCCAAGAAGAATCCGCAAGCTGCCGAGCGAAGCCTGATTCTCTACGGCGGCAGTGTGAAACCGGATAACTGCTACGAACTGATGACACAGCCGGACATTGACGGTGCGTTAGTCGGCGGAGCAAGTTTGAAGGTGGATAGTTTGCTTGAATTACACAAGGAATGCACGCGGGCCGCTCGCTGATTTCCTATTTCTTTTTTCCTATTTCCAAAGTTTTGTCATGATCTACGGACTCTTAATCGCACTTCAAATCATCGTTTCGATTCTGCTGGTGGTTTCGATCCTACTGCAGAGCGCAAAGGGCGGCGGACTCGCCGGTGTTGCGGGCGGCATGGGCAGCTCGACGGTGTTTGGCGGACGCGCGGCGGCGAATTTCCTGCAAAAGGCCACCACTGTGCTCGCGACGATTTTCCTGCTCAACTGTTTGGTGATGGCGCTTGTGTCCGGACCGGCTACCCAGCAGGTTTCAGTGACTCAGCAGGCCGCGCAGGGTCAGATTGATACGAGTCCGGTTCCGTCCATTCCGGGTGGCGCGCAAGTGAGTCCGGTTCAACCGAACACGACTCCCGCTACGACTCCTGCTCAGCCGAATTCAACTCCGGCCAATCAGCAGCCCACAACCGGCGGCAATTAAAAGTTACCGAAGCCGTGAGCGCAATCGCGCTAGCGGCAAAATCGGCATAACATGCCGGCCCGAATGGTGAAATTGGTAGACACACTATCTTGAGGGGGTAGCGCCGCAAGGCATCTCGGTTCGAATCCGAGTTCGGGCACCCGATTATATCTAAGCCCTGCGCACAACAAAGCGTGGGGCTTTTTTGTGAAGTACATTGCAGTTGTCAAACTAGATAATCCGGAGCACAAAAGTTGTGAAGTATCTCTTTATCCTAAACCACGCCCCATATGGCACTGAGCACTCATACAACGCTTTACGGCTTGCAAGCTCGCTTGCCAAGGAAGAATCAACTCAAATTCGCGTTTTCCTGATGGCTGATGCTGCAAGCTGTGCAGTTAAAGGGCAAACGACGCCAACCGGATACTATAACATTGAGCGTCAGCTTGCGTTCTTAGAGGCAAAGGGCTGTCCAATCGGCGTGTGCGGAACTTGCATGGACGCGCGTGGTATTTTGTCGGAGATGTTAGTGAAAGGCGCCCATAAAAGTACGATGGTGGAGCTTACTCAGTGGACAGTCGAAGCAGACAAGGTCATCTCGTTTTGAAAGCACTTGTGATTAACTGGTGCGCGATTTTTTCTTTCGCGCCGCTTTGCTTTGCCGCAGATCCGTTCTCTGCACTCCCGAAAGTCCGCGCGACTTACGAGCAGATTCACGCGCATCCGGAGATCGGCAACAAAGAATTCGAGACTTCCAGACTCATTCGTACCGAGCTTGAGCGGGCGGGCTATGCCGAGTTCCTGGATTCGCCCTCGCTCAAAACCGAAGTCATAACGATTTTGCGCACCGGCAGACCCGGCCCGACAATTTGTTTACGCGCTGAGCTTGACGCGCTCGCAATTGCTGAAGAGACAGAGTGTAATTTTGGCTCATCGGTTCCCGGAATGATGCACGCGTGCGGGCATGATGCGCATTCTGCTATGCTGCTCGGCGCGGCGATTGGATTGAAAAACGATCCGCAAGTTAATGGCAACGTCGTGTTTCTGTTTCAACCTGCCGAAGAGATCAAAGGCGGCGCGGATGACATTATCAGTGACAGTACGCTGCAAAAACTTGGCGTGGAAAAAGTCTTCGCGCAGCACGTTTTTCCCGGCTTGCCGGTCGGTGTGATTCGAATTGCACCCGGTCCTGTGCTGGCTGGCAGCAATTATTACAGCGTCACCGTTAAGGGTCGAGGATCGCACGCAGCCTATCCGCATCAAGGCGACGACGCGCCAACCTGCATGGCCAACATCATTGCCGGATTGACAAGTCTCCCCGCGCGCAAGATGAATGTGCTCGAAGAGCCGTGCATCATGAGCGTTGCTTGGATCGAGTGCGACACTGCGAAAACCTATAATGTTTTACCTGAAGCGTGCTCGTTCGGCGGAACGGTGCGTGCTTATATTGATATCGCCGACTCCATTCAAAACGGCGCCACGATCGAGTCGCTGATGAACGATTACATCACGAACACCGCCGAATCGTACAGTTGCACAGCCGAGTTGAAACTTCGGCGCGGTGCTCCGCCGACCACGAATGATCCTGCATTATGCGAAGCCGTGCTGAAAGCTCCTGATAAGTTCCCTGCCTTGCGAGCAGACGGCGAGAGCATCAAGCGTATGACCGCCGAAGATTTTTCGTATTACACACAGACTTTTCCGTGTTTGTATTTCAGTCTCGGTGTAACCAAAGACGGTTTAGGTGAAGTCGGTTTACATCAGAGCAAGTTTTCGATTCATCCCGATGCGCTTGAAGTAGGAACGGACTTCCTGATCTGGCTCGCGCAATGGAGCACACGCACCCAATAGCATGAGCTTCACTCCCTTTCCCGAAACACGTTGGACGGCGATTCGCGCACTTTTGAGTGACGACGATACTGCGCGGCAGTTGGGTTGGGATGTCGTGTCAAGACTGTATTGGCATCCGGTGCAAAGCTACATCCGCGCGAAGTGGAATAGTAGTGAAAACGACGCCAATGACGCAGCGCAAAATTTCTTTGCGTACGTTTTCGAGCGTGACACCTTTTCCAAATTCGATTCAGGCAAGGCACGGTTTCGGCATTTTTTGCGTGTGTGCCTTGACAGGTTTCTGATCAACGAATACAAAGCCGGGATCGCTCAGAAGCGCGGCGGTGGAATGGTTGATTCGCTTGAGCATTCAGGTGTGGACGGAGAACCGCTCGATCCGCCTGATCCGGATTCATTTGAGGAATTGTTTGAGCAGGAGTGGCGGAGAAGCCTGTTTGAAACTGCCGTGAGTGATGTTGAAGCTCTTGCGACAACTGAAGTTTCCAAATTGCAGTTTCAGATCTTCAAGCGTTACGACATCGAGCGCGGCTCGGCGGAGAAGTTGACTTATGATGATTTGGCGCGTGAATTTGGTTTGAACACCACGACTGTCACGAACCACTTGCACGCAATGCGCACGAAAGTCCGGATGGCGCTGCTGGACAGGTTGCGCTCGATAACGGCTACCGAAGAAGAGTTTCTTGAAGAGTCGCAAGCCTTGCTCGGTGTCAAACGCACGAGAAAGAAATGAGGCTTCCCGACGACGCATTGGATCATTTGCGCGAGGTCATTGAAGAGCCCGACCTCTCGCAAACCAGATACAAACTTGTGACGCCGCTTGGTAACGGCGGTATGGGCAATGTGTTTGTCGCGTTTGACACGTCGCTCAATCGCAATGTCGCGCTGAAAGTACTGCGCGTCCATGACAAGCAAGGCGAGTTGGTCAAACGAATGAGAGCCGAAGCGCAAACCGCCGCACAGCTTGAGCACCCCGGGATCATTCCCGTACACGACCTCGGCGCGTTGCCCGATGGCCGTGTTTTTTATGTCACCAAACTTGTGCAGGGTTTACGGCTTGATGAGTTTGCGGCGCGCACCGATTCTGTCAGTGATCGCTTACGCGTGTTCTTGAAAATCTGTGACGCCGTCGCCTATGCGCACAGTAAAGGCGTGCTGCATCGCGATTTGAAACCCGCCAACATAATGGTGGGCGAATTCGGAGAAGTGTTGGTGTTGGATTGGGGGACGGCGTGCGAATCGCGCGCTGACACGGCGCACACAGGCGGACATGGAACGGCGGGGTACATGTCACCTGAGCAATTGCGAGGTGACACGTTGAATTTACGGGCGGATATTTTTGCGCTCGGCGCGACACTGTTTCATTTGATGTCAAGAAGCGATCCGGCAAACGGCTTCTTGCGCGAACACATGCGCGCGCTGCCCAAAGAACTTGCGGCAATCATTCGCAAGGCCGCGCACGAGAATCTTAACGAGCGCTATGCGAGTGCTGCGGAGTTGGCGGATGATATTCTACGGTTCTTGGATGGTGAGCCTGTCAGCGCCTACCGGGAGTCGCCTCTCGAAAAAGCGGTTCGACTGGTCAGCAAACACCGCTTTATCGTGATTATCCTCTTGACTTATATGGTCATACGGCTAATTTTTTATTTGGCCTTGCGGCGTTAAAGGATTTCAAAATCTTTCTGTATTATTGAGTGACAATCAGAATTTCACGCAACTAAACCGGAGGCCGCCATGTCCAAACCAGTGTTAGGAATTATTCTCGGAGTCATTCTCGGAGTGTTCGACGGATTAACTGCTTGGTTCACGCCAGAAGTACGCGACGCACTTGCCGGAATCGTGATGGGATCGTCTTTCAAAGGATTGCTCGCGGGACTAATTATCGGATTCTATTCGCGCAAGGTCAGCGACATGATGAAAGGATTGATCTTCGGTGGAATTATCGGACTTGCGTTAGCAACACTGGTGGCCGCAATGCCCGGCGAAAACGGTGAACACTACTGGATTGAGATTATGATTCCCGGCACAATCGTCGGAATCATTCTCGGTTGGGCCACGCAGAAATACGGACGACCCAGCGTGAACGCTGGACCCAATGCGCTGACGCGGTAGCATCTCTTAATTTCGATTTTCTATTCAATATTCACCTTTTGGAGGGACTCACGATGGGAATGCCTGTTGTTCACTTTGAAATCGCCGGAAAAGACGGCGCGAAGACGCAAGAGTTTTACGGCAACTTGTTCGGCTGGAAGATTGACGCGAATAATCCGATGCAATACGGATTGGTTGCGGCAGAAGAGAAGAGCATCGGCGGCGGAATCAGCGGTACAGAGGAAGGTTGCAATCCATACGTGACCATCTACGTTGCGGTGGATAAGATTGACCCTGTTTTGGCGCAGGTGACAAAGCTCGGCGGAAAAACCGTCATGGAGCGCACCGTCATTCCGGGAATGGTCATCATGGCCCAATTCCTCGACCCGTCGGGCAACCTGATCGGTTTGGTGGAAAACGAAATGCCTGCGTAAATTCGCCTTTTGTTGAATGTAAAAGCCCCGTCGGCCCCGACGGGGCTTTTTTGTTGGATGATGTGCAAGTTTTCCCGGTGGTGCGTGCAAGAATCTGAAGTGACATTGCGCACGATGCTCCCAACACCCAACATATCGGCCCCGTCCGGAATAATCTGTGTTGATTTTCACGAGCGGAGTTGCAAAGGGTGTGTAAGCATGTTATCTTGTAGCTTAGTCCTGAGGGTTAGTGGAGCATTTCCGCGCAAGCGGGCAAGGGGAGTTTACTTGAGACAGTGGCTGGTGTTCTTGTACCTTGGCTGTCTGGCTTGGGGTACGTCGTTTTTGTGGATTAAACTGGCCTTGCGTGAAATTGGACCGATGACGATGGTGAGCTGGCGGCTCATCTTCGGCCTCGCTATCACGTGGGTGATTGTCAAATGGCAGAAGTTTGACCTTAAGTGGTCAGGTAAAGAGTTTTGGCTGCCGTTCGTGTTGGGAATCACGAGCGTCGCGGCTCCGATTAGTTTAATCGGATTTGCCGAAACAAGAATTGATTCGGGACTCGCGGGAGTCTTGAATGCCACGATGCCGCTCTGGACGATGCTCATGGCGCACTTCTTTTTGCATGATGAGAAGTTTACAGTTCCGAAGTTCTTTGGACTTCTTTCGGGAATTGCCGGGATTTACATTTTGATGAATCCCGATTTCGGTGCGACGCATGACGTGATTGGACAAGGGGCGATGATTACGGCGACATTTCTGTATGCAGGGAGCACGGTTTCGCAGAGAAAATTTTTGCGCGGCGTGCATCCGTATCAGATGGGTCTGCCGCTGATTATGGGCGGGATGATCTTCATTGTCATCATGGCCGCGATCTTTGAAGCGCCGTTCAAGATTCCTCAACTGCCAATGACGTGGCTGGCCTGTGCGTGGATGGGAATTTTGGGAATGGGCTTATCCACAGTGGCGTGGTTTTATCTGATGAACCACTGGGGCGCGACACGCACGTCGATTGTGACGTTCGTGTTTCCGCCGACCGCCGTTTTACTTGGCGTGCTCTTTCTTGACGAGCCGCTGCATTGGGATATTGTGCTGGGCGGCGCGTTGATCATCGGTGGAATTGCGTTGGTGAATTTCAAACGCTCTTAGTTTGGGACGGGGCACCCGCAGCGGGTGCCGCCGCGATTTGAATTTTAGACGAACTTTACAATATACTCTTTTCTTTACGCGATCATTTATTATGATCCTATTTGCAAACGGAGACAATACGATGAAACGATCCCTAACTGTTCTTTTGTTACTGGCAGCCTGCTGTCTGGTGAGCACAAGTTTCGCACAGGTGTCACAAGGCGGCGCTCCTGCCAGCTTGAACATGGCAGCGCTCAGTGCGCCGGAGACGCGCTCATTACCTGCTGTGAATCATGAGGCCTTGCTGGCCGAAGATGCAACCGAAAGCAAGGATGTTCCGCTGCGCTTCGGCTATCCGCATGACGTGAATTTCAATTTGAACAACAGCGGCACATGGTCTGACGCCAAAGACGGCCGAGTGTGGAGACTCCGAATTGAATCGCGCGGAGCCTATTCAATCAACATGATCTTTGATCAATTTGATTTGCCGGAAGGCGGCCAGTTCTTTGTTTACAATGACAACTATGACTATGTGATTGGCGCGTTCACCGAAGCTAACGAATTCCCGACACACCAATTTTCGACGCAACCCGTTCCCGGTGACGCAATTACTCTGGAGTATTTTGAACCCGCCGATGCGATGGGACAGAGCGTGATTTCAGTTTCATCCGTGATTCACGCCTACCGCAATCTGTTTGGCCGCGAGAACGATCCGCTCGATAACTTCGGCGACAGCGGCACGTGCAACAACAATGTCAACTGTCCGGAAGGCGCGAACTGGCAAAATGAAAAGCGCGGCGTTGTGATGTTGTTGACGAGCGGCAATGCCCGCTACTGCTCGGGCTCGCTTATCAATAACACGAACAACAACAGTACGCCGTTCGTGTTGACGGCCAATCACTGCACGCCGTCCACGACAGATATTTTCATGTTCAACTACGAGAGCCCCGGCTGTCCGAACGTGAACGGCCCGACGAATCAAACCGTTGCCGGCTGTACGCAGCTTTTCAATAGCAGCGCTTCTGATGTTTACCTTGTCCGCTTGAACACCGCTGTTCCGCTGACATACAATCCGTATTTCAACGGCTGGAACGCGAACGATGTAGCCGCTACCAATTCGGTTTGTATTCATCATCCGAGCGGCGATATCAAGAAGATTACCTTTGACAATAACGCGCCGCAGTCGAGCACATGGTCGGGCACGCCGGCAAATTCGCATTGGAGAATTTTGAATTGGGAAGACGGCACGACAGAGCCGGGTTCTTCGGGCTCGCCGTTGTTTGATCAGAACCACCGCATCACCGGACAGCTACACGGTGGAACTGCAAGCTGCTCGAACAACATTGATGACTACTTTGGCAAGTTCTCACTGTCGATGACGAATGGTTTGCGCACGCATCTTGATCCGACCAACTCGGGCGTGATGACGTTGGACGGATTTGATCCGCAAGCGGGTGGATTTGTGCGCGGAACCGTTTTGAACGCAACGACGTTGTTGCCCGTATCCGGTGCGACGGTGCGAGTTGTGGGCGGCGCGCAGCAGACGACGACGAATGCGAGCGGCTACTATTTCATGCCGTTGCCAGATGGCGTCACATATGACTTGGCGTTCAGCGCATTCGCTTACTTAGCAGACACCTTGACGGGAATTGCAATTACCGAAGGCGACACGGTCACGGCGGATATCAGTTTGGTTCCATTGCCGATTATCACAGTGCTGAATGAGAATTTTGAAACGGGCGCGCCGGGTTGGACGCACAGCAGCGCAGGCGGCACGTGGGTGGATGATTGGCACATTTCGACCGAGCGTTCGCTCTCGACGACGCATAGTTTCAAGTGCGGATCAACTACGACCGGAACGTATCAGCCTTTGAACGATGCGCGCCTATTATCACCTGTGTTGAACAATCTTCCTGCTGATGCAAATCTGACTTTCTGGATGCAGATTTCGGGTGAAGTATCCGCCGCGTTCTCCGATTCCGCTTATGACGGCGGTATTCTTGAGATTTCTGTAAACGGCGGAGCCTTCACGCAGATTGCGCCGTCCGATGGTTATACTGAAACATTCCGTATCTTGCGCGGCGGCGGAAATCCTGTCACGGGACCGATGCCGGGACTTCCGTGCTGGTCAGGTAACATTACGACTTGGACGCAGAAGAGTGTTAACCTTGCGGCCTATGCGGGTTCCAACGTGCAGCTTCGTTTCCGCTTCGGATCCGATGCGGGTACGAACAACGAAGGCTGGTACATTGATGACGTGCTCGTGCAAGCGGTCGGAGAAATTGTTCCGGTGACCGTGCCGCAAGAGTTGACCATTTACGTTGATGGCGACGACGTGTTGTTGCGCTGGCTCGCGGATGCGAATCCGATGTATCGTGTTTACACTTCAACTGACGTGGATAATCCGCTGCAAACCCTTGTGGCTGAGACGGACCAGAACACGTACACGATTGTCGGCGGAGCATCAGCTGATTCACAGCGGTATTACACGGTAGTAGGTTACCAACCCTAACCGCTTGTTAAGCGGGTTTTGCGCTGACGCTTAGCGCTTTTGAATTGACGCGGTGGCCAATATGGTCGCCGCGTTTTTTTTGGGTGAAACGGCTAAATTCGGAAATCAGAAACAGGAAAGAAGAAAGGCGGGCCTGAGGAGGGGTAAGCAAACTTGCTTCTAATATACATTATGTGAACGCCTGTGTCAAACGTTTGTTTAAAAAAAGCTGATTTTATGTAAACATTTGTTCAAATTACGATTGCAGGGTTTTGGCATTGAAGTTACGTTGGCCGGGAGAAAATTGAGGAGGCATGATTGGGGGGTGGAAGCCATTTTTGAAACTATCCTTGAATCTCTTGACATCCTCGTTTTTTTTTTTGATTTAGTAGTAGCAACCCAAGCCGAGCATAGAGCGAGGCACAAATAATCCAAAGGAGTGGTTGCAATGAAGAAAGCGTTGATGATTGGAATGCTGATGGTCGTTTGCTCAACGGCATTCGCGCAGATGGATAATCCGGGGTGCAGTTTGGATGTCACGCAAAAAGACAGTAACTGTGGCTTGAACACCAATTGTGCCAATGTATTGAGTTGCCCGACCGCATCCTTTTCAGTTACTGCTGGATGCCCGACTAATTTGTGGATTAAAGCGTGGACGGCTTGTCTCGGATCAAATTGCCCTCCGTGCCAGCACTGCGCGTCGTGCGTTTCTATCTACACTTCCGGCGGAGCATTTGTGGTTTCGCTTAACACTGAACTCGAGTGCGATGAAAACGGCGGGGGAACATGCTGTGATGTCATACAACATACGTTTGCACCGGGCAACTATGTGATGCATGTGTGTTTAGTGCCGTGCAATGACATTGACGGTGAAACGTGTTGCACAGCAGGCTATCCATTTGCCGCGTTTGGGAGAGTTTCACAGTCCACCCTAAGTTGCCCGTGACAAAACTTGCGATTATCTCAAGCTTTCTCTTTCTTGCCATGTCTTCTGTCCATGGCCGCACCCTCTTCGTTCCGGACCAATACCCATCAATTCAGGCTGGACTAAACGAAATTGCTAATGATGATACACTCTTAATTCGTTCCGGTGTTTATCACGAAGCTCTAATTGCGCCGCCACTAAGGTTTGTCCTGATTGGAGAGTTTCAACCAGACTCATCAGAATCGCTGCGACCGTTGGTTGACGCAACTCACCTGCCGATACATGATTCCACGCACGTCCTTGAATTGCCGGACAATTCAATCGCAAACATTCAGAATATCCATTTCAAGAATCGAGGGCGGGCGGGAATAGACTGTTCGGGCTCGTCCGTAACGTTAACAAACTGCGTGATAGATTCTATCTTTATCGGTTTTCGTTATTCGCTTGAAGGCGCCGGAACAACTGTAATACTTCAAAGTTGTGAGTTTTTTTGCAACTATGAACTTTGCGTGTCTGTCTGGGACGGCAATGCACTTCGCGCCACAGGTTGCACGTTCATCGGATTAGGCAGTGAACGGGATCGGGCGATGGTTGCTTCAGGTCAAGCCTACTTAGATTCTTGCCGGTTTTCAAATAGAGCGCCAACGGCAGCGTTATCGTTGAGGGGCGGACCGCATGTCGTTACAAACTGCACATTCGGACCTCTCATTACAATGCAAAGTCAAATTCTTGCACGTGTCGGCGATAGCAGTAATGTGATCCTGAACAATGACTTTGTTGATTGCACCTTTGGATTGCATGTGTTGGGAATAGTTACTCATACTCCTGATTCAGTTGAGGTCCATCGCAATCGTTTCACGAGATGTGTTGGTCTGGATTCGTCCAATTCAGCCCAAGGCGTTATCGGAATGATCCTGTACGGAGATGACACTTTGCGCGGCCCGTATCTGTCCAAGAACGTGTTTGACGGGTGCGGTGCGAACAGCGCTGTGGATGATATTGCTTTGAATCCATTTTACCCTGCCTTGTTTGAACAAAATCATTTCATGCACGACAGCATAAATGGTTTGCCTTCAGTTTACGCAGGCCATCCGGTGTTGCAGCCAACTCCGATAACTCTTCGAGACAACATCTGGGAAGAGTGTGGATACGCTCTTGCTTTAGGACCAACTGCTGATGCACAGTATAATTATTGGGGACACAGCAGCGGGCCTTTTCATGACACTGAGAACCCAAGCGGAGTAGGTGACACTATCACTGGCCCAGCTCGCTTTATACCCTGGCTTGAAGATACTTTGACAAGAGCGCATGATGTACGAAGTGGAATTGCGAATGAGTATGCACTCGATGTATTCCCCAACCCGTTCAACGTATCCGTAACAATTGAGTATGCGTTGGCAAAAGAGCAGGAAGTTAAACTTGAGATATTTGATGTGCTGGGTAGAAAAGCGGAGACGTTATTAGATGAGCGGCAGGGGATTGGAGTGCGTTCCGTTTTGTGGAAGGCCGATGGGTTTGCTTCGGGGTTGTACTTTGCGAGACTGACATCCGATGAGGGCGCGACACAAGCCGTGAAATTGATGCTGTTGAAGTAGGCAGGTTAGGACCTGCCACTACGTTTGGATAGTGAAAGCCCCCGCGTTTATGTGGGGCTTTTCGTTTGGTTTATAGCCTCGAATCGGGCTTGCCACAAGGGAATTTGATTACACTTGTAGAAACTTTTTCGCTAAACATTTCACAAATACCGTGCTAACTTGCGGTTTGTATATCATTTATAAACAGGTTTTAGGAAATTTTTTTAGACCCCCTAAAACCCTTGACAAGCGCACCTTTCACAAGCTATATTAGGACAGAGTGTCAAACTGGGAGGTTTGGATGAAGCTGTCGGAAGTGCTATTCGAGAAAGGGACGCGGGTCTATTCGGCCCACGAGTCCGATCCGGTCTTGGCTGCGGTCGAAATGCTGGTGTCGCATAATATCGGCGCACTGGCTATTTTGTCGGGAGACAACGTGCTCGCGGGGATTTTTTCCGAGCGCGATATACTCAGATTGGTGTCGAGAAATGCCGGACAATTGGCGAAACTCAACGTCGGCGAGTTCATGACGCGTGACGTAGTGACGGGAACGCCTGAAGATTCCGTCGAAGAAGCGATGTCGCGTATGACCGAGCGGCGCATCCGCCATCTGCCGATTGTGCAGCATGGCCGATTGGTGGGAATGATTTCTATCGGAGATCTCGTGAAATCGAGACTCGAAGAGACCGAATACCACAAACAGCAAATGGAGAATTTGGTACTCGGGAAGTATCCAGCTTGACCTACTTGAAAAGTAGGCAACTTTGCGCTGACGCCTACTTGAAAAGTAGGTTTTGCGCTGGCGCAGGGGCTTTAATTAGTTTATGGGGCTTGGGAAGCAGACCCCCCCTAACCCCCCCGTGAACGGAGGGGGATCAGAGCGAATCTGGTGCTGGGAAGACATGCGATTTTTGTGCTACTATGCACGATCGCGTGAACGCGCATTCAGATCAATAAAAACGCCGGACGAAAGTCCGGCGTTTTTTGGTTATCTTTTCTGGTAACAGTAGCGACAAACAGACCCCCCCTAACCCCCCCGTGAACGGAGGGGGATCGGAATTAGGCAGCGCCGCCGAGTTTGGCGCGCTTCAGGAAGGCGCGGTACTTGTCGGCATGCGAGGCAATTGTGTTTTTCGGACCGGTGACCTTAACGAAATAGTTGCCAGCCGGAGTTTCGAGCACCGAAGCCAACATGCGGTAGTTGGGCTGTTCCGAACTCGGGCCGGTGCCCATCGTGGAGGGCAGCAAGGTGCCGGTGATGTCAATGGTAATCACAAGGATGCCATTGTCGAGACGCATCGAGTCGGTTTTGGCTACGCTCGCACCCGGTTCTCCATTAGGTCCGGTCATCTGACCTTCCCAACGCTGCAAGTTCGCCATCGAACTGCCGCCCGTTCCGGGGAAGTGGAAAATTGCCAATTCGCCATCAGCATTGTCGCCGTTGGCGCGAGCCAAAGTGGCTTGGCCGAGACGCATGTTCGATGAAGGCGTGGACTTCGTCCATCCGGCGGGCAACTCGGACATGAAGCTATTCAGGTCCAAACCCGGCCCGGTCGTCGCGTGCGGATTGGTCGGCTGATCACCCATTTGGCGGTCTCCCATCGGCTTCTCCATGGGCGCCTTCTCAACTTTCTTTTCGGGCTTCTGAGGAACACAACCTACAGCCCAAACCATGCAACACAAGGCCAACAAAACTCGATACATAAGAAAAACCCTTGTACTTTAGTGACAAGGGTTATAATAACGGATTTGCGTTAGAATCGCAAGTAATTAAAGCTTGCTCATAATTCCCTGGGCAATCAGCTCAAGCGACATGACGGAATCGGCACCGCCACGGGCAATCGCTTCCTTCGGCATTCCAAACACCACACAGCTTTTCTCGTCTTGGGCGATGGTCTTGGCTCCGGCTTGCTTCATTTCGAGCAAACCGTCCGCACCGTCCGCACCCATACCGGTTAGGATTGCTCCGACGGCATTTTTTCCAGCCACGCGGGCGACGGACTTGAACAACACGTCAACTGCCGGGCGCTGATGATGCACGCGCGGGCCGTCTTTGACTGCAACGGAATAAACTGCACCACTGCGCTGAAGCATCATGTGCAGATTTCCGGGCGCAATCAGCGCGAGGCCGGGGCGCAGTGTGTCACCGTCTTTAGCTTCGCGGACTTCAATCGCGCAAATACCATTTAAGCGATCGGCAAATGCTTTGGTGAATTGTTCGGGCATGTGCTGAACCACCACGGTCGGTGGAGAATTAACAGGAAAACGCTGCAAGACTTCGCGCAACGCTTCTGTACCGCCCGTTGATGCACCAATGGCGATAATCTTGAGAGTGGTTTCTTTGAGAGCTTCCATCGGTTTTGTCGGCGGAGCATTTGTGCGAGCGGTCATACGTGCGCGCGCAGCTGCTTTGACACGCGTGATGAGTTCTTTGGAAAGTTCGCCGACCGAATATGCTTCACCCGGTTTGCAAAGCACATCCACCGCGCCGAGCGCGAGTGCGTCCATCGCCATTTCGCTGCCTTTCGGCGTCAGCGATGAAACCACAACAACGGGCATGGGCTTATGCTTCATTAGCTTGCGCAAAAACGAGAGTCCATCCATGCGCGGCATTTCGATATCCAGCGTCAGCACGTCGGGCGCGAGACTTAGAATCTTGTCGCGCGCGACATACGGATCGGGAGCGGTTCCGACCACTTGAATTTCGGGATCGCGCGCGAGTTCTTCACTAAGGACGCGGCGCACAAGAGCGGAATCGTCCACCACCAATACTTTTACCATGATCTAAGTTCGTTAAGAGTTTTGCCGGTTCTGCACTTCAAACATCACCTCGGCGAGCGTATGTTCGATGTTTAAGAGTGCGCGTCTTACGTCTTCCGCTGTCGGTGCGGGCATTTCAGCCGACTCAATTACTTCGGGTGGTGAAAGGTCGAATACCGGACTTGATCCAAAGTGCGCCGTGAGTAGATTTCCGCAGAGCATGTTCAACATCTCTTTAAGCACGTCTTTGCGACGCTTCATCTGCTCTTCGGGATCCGATTCCATTTCGAGTAGATTGTCAACGATCGTATCGAGAACTTCACCCGCAATACGCATCGAGACGCGACCCTCTGCCGCGCCTTTGAAGGTCATTGTCGCGCAAAAATCAGGGGGCGGAAGATCTGCGGACTCTTCAAGCGGAAAAACGCTTAGAAATGCAGAGGTTTCAAAGACATGGCTTGCGACCTCTTGAATCGCCGATTCGTAGTTATCGTGCATTGCTGTTGGCTCCTAAGACCTGTTGAATCATAGCTGCGACGTCTTCGGGTGCGAAAGGTTTGCGAATGTAGCCCTGAACGCCGTTGCGCCGCAGTTCTTCCATGCGGGTTTCGCTGCCCTCGGTTGAGACAATCACGACCGGTAAGTCGTTCCAATCGCTGCTGTCTTTGAGAGTTTGCACAAATTGGAGTCCGTCCATAACGGGCATATTGATGTCGCAAAAGACAATGTCGGGCCAAAACTCCTCAAGTACGGCTAATGCGGCTTTGCCGTGTTCGGCAGTGCGGATTTCACTGATTTCGACGCCGCACATGCGCACTGTACGCTCCATCACTGTCCGGGTCAACGCTGAGTCATCAACGATGAGAATGTTGTACGCCACTGTGGACATCCTCGAATAGTTCTAAGGTTATGGGTAATTCAAGCATCGTTTGCGCGCACAGAGTTTCTAATGTTTCGACTGTCAATCCGAGCGCGCGCACGGATTCAGTATCTACCGACATGTTCATACCTTCTACGCCGAGGCCTTGACCAATGGTCTTGGCCACTGCATTGGCGACGTGGACCGCGTCTAATGCAGGACTCGCGATATTATCTCGATGAGGGTGATGATGCCATGCGATGCAGTTGGCTAACTCATCCGGGAATCTCCAACGGCGAGCCACCAATCCGCCGATTTGCGCATGATCAAAACCAAGCGCCCGGCGCTCGGCTTGCACATAGGTCAAGCCTTCGTGGAGACAGCGGCTGATTTCTTTACGAGTTTCGTCATCAAGATGCCGCGAAATCACCAATTTGCCTAAGTCGTGCAACAAGGCCGCAGTGAAGGCCATTGGTGGAATCGCAACGGTTGCATAACGTGGCAACAGTGAAGCTGCGGTGGCTGCGGCAACCGAGTGATGCCACAGTTCAAGCTCTTCCATTTCATACGCGGGCATTGCTTTCAAGAAGCGTGGTCCGACTTCGCGGCCCACCGCGTCCTGTAAAATTCTGCCTGCGCCGATTTTGTTGATCGCTTCACGCACGGTTTGGACAACTGCCGGCGACGCAAAGTATGCCGAATTTGCAAGCTTAATCGCATTGGCCGTCAAGGCCGGGTCATACTCGATAACCTTGCAAATTTCATCCACACCGGCATTCTCATCAGCCACAACACTCGCGAGGCGCGGCACGGTGGCTGACACCGGCTCAAGTCGCTCAATGTCCAACGAGATTGCTGCAATGGAAATCATAAATCCACCTCCTGCCCCGCGTTTGTGAACCACGTGCGGCCACTGCCTATTTCAAGGTAGAGCGTGCGTGATATAGTGCCGCCGACATGCTCACCCTTGCAGAGCAGACCTTCCTTCCAGAAAATCTTACGCATTGCGGTGTAGTTGCGTTTGCCAATTGCAAAGAAATCTTTGTGATCGACGAATTGCGCCCCCCCGGCGACTTTCACAATTAGACGCGATTTCACCGCGCCCAACGCATAGAGCCGCTGGAGGAAAATGGGAATTCCCGTATCGGCAAACATATAGGGGTTGCCGTCGGCGCGCGCGGGATTCACGGTCGAATCCGGAAGCATGTAATGCAACATGCCTCCAACCTGCGCAACCGGATCATGAATCGCGATGCCAATGCAGGACCCCAGTGCATGTGTGACAATCACTTGCCCTGCGCCTTTCGCGACTTTCATGTCGGCGACGCCTACGATGTGACGACGAGTATCTGTTGAAGTTATCTGAGTCACGGTTTCTCGTAGATCGTGGGTCTTACATAACGGAATGAATGCTGTACACCTGCCAAGCTTTCAGAGTGGCCGACAAAAAGAGTCCCGCCCGATCGAAGCAATCCGGCGAACCGTTCCACGAGTTGCTTCTGTGTAGGCTTGTCAAAGTAGATCATGACATTGCGGCAGAATATCATATCAAACGGGCCTTTCATCGGCCACGGTTCCATCAGATTCAGCCGCCCGAAGGTGATGGCCGATCGAACGTTCGGATTGATTGAGTAAATCGTTCCGTGCGAACCGTTTTCTTTGGTCACAAACTTATTGCGCAAGTCCGACGGAATATTCTTGACACGCTCTTCGCCGTACTTGCCGCGTTTGGCAGTGTCCAGCACGCGAGTCGAAAGATCCGTCGCCAAAATTCGCAGCTTTGTGTTCTGAGCATTTTTCAAATTGCCGAGAATCAGCATACCCAGCCCATACGGCTCTTCACCCGTAGAGCAGCCAGCTGACCAGATGCGAATTTCATTTTGGCCGCGTGACTCAAATTTCGGCAGAACATGCTCGACAACAAAATCAAAGTGATCCGACTCACGCCAGAAGCTTGTAAGATTCGTTGTGAGTGCGTCGAGCATCATCACCAACTCATCCTGCGTTTTGTCTTCCTTGACCACGTCGAGGTAGTCATTGAGTGTCGCCAGTCCCAGTGAACGCAGTCGTTTTGCCAAGCGCGCGCTGACCAATTCGCGCTTGCCGTCTGTCAGGTGGATTCCGGCAAGCGACTTGACAAGGTCGGACGCCTTGCGAAATTCGGCGTCAGTAATCTTCAAGCTCTGGGTCATGCCGAGCGGTTCAGGCGCTGAGTTCTTCATGCTGTCACTTCCGACGACGACGGGATATATGCTTGATAAGTTTTTTGACTCACGGAAAGTATTCCTTCAATATCGAGAATCAAACTGATGCGGCCATCGCCCAAAATTGCGCACCCGGCCACACCGTCCATCTCTTCAAAGAGATGGCCAAGAGATTTAATCACAACTTGCTGTTGACCAACCAAGGCATCCGCCATAATTGCAATACGGCGTGATTTCGCCTCGGCTACAATAAGGATGCTGTCCGCGATATTCTTGCCGGCGTCTTCTACCCCGAACAGAGAATGCAATCTACTTACAGGCAGCAGATGCCCGCGCAGTTTTACCATTTCGCCTCGGCCGTGCACCGTAACAATATCCTGCGGAAGCGGACGGAAAGATTCGGTGATCGCAATCGTCGGAATGATGAAGCGCTGCGAGCCCGTTTTGATCACCATTCCGTCAATGATTGCGAGCGTGAGCGGCAGACGAATGCGGAAGATGCTCCCCTTTCCTGGAGTCGAATCAATTTCAACTGAGCCGCGCAGTTTTTCGATATTCGTGCGAACCACGTCCATGCCGACGCCGCGACCGGATACGTCGGTAACTTTATCGGCGGTAGAAAATCCCGGCAGGAAAATCAGATTGTAGATTTCCTTGTCTGTCATCACCGCATTCGGTTCAATGATGCCGCGTTCGATGGCCTTGGAGAGAATCTTATCGCGATTCAGTCCTCGTCCGTCGTCCGTGAGCGTAATCAACACCGATCCACCTTCGTGCGCCGCCGAAAGATGCACTACGCCGTGGCGGGTTTTGCCGGCTTCAAGGCGAGCATCCGCCGGCTCAACTCCGTGATCTACAGCGTTGCGTACCATGTGAACCAACGGGTCGGCGATGGCTTCAACCATGTTGCGGTCGAGTTCCGTCTCTTCGCCGGACATTTCAAATTCAACAGTCTTATTTGATTTGCGCGCCACGTCGCGAACAAGCCGCGCCATCTTTTGAAAGGTTGCTTTGACGGAAACCATTCGCATTGAGAGCGCAAGCTCCTGCAAGCTGCGCGTGATCTTCGCAAGCTGGGCTACGTTTTGAGTCAGCTTACGATTGGCAGAAAGGAGAATGTCGGGATCTTGACTCACCATCGCTTGCGAGATCACGAGTTCGCCGACCATATTGATCAACGAATCGAGTCGCGACATGTTTACCTTTACCGTAGCGTCCGCTACAGATGCATTTGAAGCAGGTTGACCCTCATTCTTTGCGCCGGACTTTTGATCGGCGCTCGCTGATTGCTCGCCTTGTGCAGTTGCAGATTCTGCATCCGCTTCTTCGTCTGATACTTGATTAATCTGTTCGGCGGCTTCCGGTTTTGCGATTGCGCCGCCGTTGGCTCGGAAGTTCTCAAGCACTTCCGCTGGATGTTCAAGACGATAAAGCAGGCTTGCGTAGTTTTTGGGAACCTCATACTTTCCCTGAGCGATTGCGTCCGGTAAAGTTTGCACCATGCGCCGCGTCAAGTCCATGGATTCGAAGGCCAAATCCACGAAAGGTCCTTCGAGCGTTAATGTGCCTTTGCGCACGCGGTCAAGCAGGTTCTCGCCTTTGTGAGCAAGTTCGGTGATGTAACTTACTCCCACAAAACTTGCGACGCCCTTCACGGTATGGAAGGCGCGAAACACGTTGTTGACCGAATCCATGTCGTCCGGCGCGGATTCGAGATTCATCAATCCGACTTCGATGTTCTGGAAGTGCTCCTCGGCTTCCGTGCGAAATTCTCCGACGAGATCAAGATCTACGCCGTCGGGAATTACAAAGAAACCGTCCACGACGCCCGGAAGATCGGCTTTGCGTTGAACAAATGGAATTGACTCTTGCGACTTGATCGGTTCCGGTGCGGGAGCAAGCGGCGCTTGCTCGACTGTCACAACCGTTGGCTGAGTGGCTTCCGCAATCGGGGCAGGTGCCACGGAAACAGGCGGCGCTGTAATCGATTCCGGTGTCTGCGCGAGCATGGCCAGAACTTTATCCGTATCCAAAATTGGCTGACGCCCTTCGCGCAAAGCACGGAAGCACTCCGTCATGCTGTCCTTCAAATCGAGCATGGCGTCGCAAACGTTCTGATAAGCTTCTTGTGTAATTCCGTCAAGAGAGTCTTCAATAGAGTGCAGTGACTTGGCAAGACTGTCCGCGCCAATGATGCCCAGCTCGCCCTTCCAAGTATGAACTTGCCGTTTCAGTGCTCGAAACCCTTGCTCACCTTGAGCGACTAACCCCATTGCAAGCTCTTCAAAGTCCTCAAGCACGGAGTCTTGCGAAGCAAGATATTCGGCAACCAGATCATTTGAAACGCTGGTCGGCGCTGCCGCAGATTCCAAGTCCTCTAATTTTGAGAGCAGTTCCAGCAAGGCTTGTAAATCTGCCGGAGTTGATTTTTTCGTGGCGAGCTTCTTGGCAAGTTGGCTTGCATCGGTCGCACACTTGCGAATCTCGGCGCTGAGCCCGTCCTGTTTGGAGAGGTCAGAAAGCATCGCCGCGACCTTTTTGGCCGAGGCGTCGCCCGGACTAAGGAGAAGAACTTCTTCAGCAATCTGCGTCAGGTTCATCATAGACTTGTGTTACAAAGTTTGTTCACAATTGACCCGGCAATTCAAGTTTTCCGGAGTCAGATATGTAAAGTGGGAGAGCGGGTTCATGAATAGAGCAGGAAATCCTTGTCCTGCAATTGGGTAAAATCTGGAGCCTTCAATCCAGACATATTTGTCCGAATATTCAGCCTCATAACAGAAAATTTTGTGTTTGTTGAGTTTACGATTTACGGACCTTTATTTAGACCGTTAGTTATCGTTTTCAAGGCAAGCCTTGCTCCAATTCCCTCGCACACTTTAACTGTACATACTACACGCTTGCACGATGCTTTCTAATTGGCTACCTTGTGGCACTTCAAGTCCTTGAAAAAGCTGACACCTTACTTGCCAACCCATTTTCATATAGAGAACAATCCAAAAGTATCAGTCATTATTGTAAACTATAATGGCGGACAGGATATTCTTGATTGTCTCGAATCGCTGCACCATGATCAGGCCGCCGCGAGTCTCGAAGTTATCGTTGTTGACAATGATTCGACAGACGGCTCGACTGCGCAAATTTCAGCACGATTTGAAACGGTCAAACTTCTACCATTAGGTGAGAATCGAGGGTTTGCGGCGGCGTGCAACGCTGGAATTGCGGTGGCTCATGCCGACACGATTTTGTTACTGAACCCCGACACGGTTGTGATAGATGGTGCAATCAGCAAGATGCATGACGCTTTGCAGGAGCATCCGCACTGGGGAATTGTCGGCGCGCGAATGTTGACGTCCGCACGGATTCCCTATCGAGCAGCCCGACGGTTTCCGATTCCACGCAATCTGGCGATAGCTGCGGTTGGTTTGCCGAGGCTGTTTTCGTCATCAAAATTTTTCAATGGCTATCTCTATGGTGAGCGCGCCATCGAGAGTTTGGATGACGTCGATCAGATTGAGGGCAGTTGTCTGATGATCGCGGAAGCCGCACGCAAAATCGTCGGCAACCTTGACGATCAGTTTTTCATCTTCTTTGAAGAAGTGGACTGGTGTAAACGCGTGAAAGCAGCAGGTTTCGAGATTCACGTTGTGAACGAGGCTCAAATTGTTCACAAGGTTTCCACCACGATGGGAAAATATTTTGAGCTTACTCGCACGATTCACGCTCAGAGCGCCATGCGATATTTCCGCAAGCATGACGGCGAGTCCGGCTACAACGCTATACGAAATGCGATGACAAAAGCTTTGCTGATTCGCGCGCTGATACTGGCTGTTCCAGCGCTCTTGAACATCGGCGGCTCGCGCAAGAGATTTGCTGGAACAATGGCTGAACGGCGCGCCTACAGAGAAGGAGTAACGGCGTGAAAGTTCTGCATGTGATGAATGGCCCGAACTGGGGCGGCTCGTACCGGTTTGTGTCGCAGCTATGCGAACGCCAACGTGCGCAAGGTGTGGATGCAGTTGTGTGCTATCTCGAAGGCGGCGACGCCAAACACCGCGTTGAAGAGCAAGGCGCGCCTTTGCTCAGCTATGACCCTGTGCGAACCTATTCCACAAAACGCGAGCGTTGGGCGGATATCGAAAAGGGCTATGAGCAGATTGCCCGGGAATGGAAACCCGATCTTATTAACTCGCATCTGTCGTTGTCTCATCTGTTGACGCGGCGTATCCTGTCCCGTTGGGAAGACAAACCTAAGTGGGTGGCCTTGATTCATCAATCCTGGAAGCAATACGGCTACGGGCAGGACGTGCAAAAGCACCCGTGGAAGAAGTACATGATGATGATGCGCTATGGACTGGGTGACGCGGTGATCACAAGCAAATGCGATCGGATCACGACGGTTTCTGAAGCGGTTCGGCAGGATTGTCTGAAATTGTGGATGGGTAAGCAGCGCGTAACGAATGTCTATAGCGGAATCATTCCGGTTTCCGCCGACACGATGCCCGATTTACGGACGCAATGGGGGATTCCGAAATCGCATCGCGTGATTGCCGCACTGGGCTACTTTGATCCACGTAAGGGATTTGATCAGCTCATTAAAGCGTTTCTTCTCTTTGCCGACCGGTTTCCTGATGTTCACGTCGTCATCGGCGGCGGCGATATTTGGGGCGACACGCAGCACCGTGAGCTACTACATAGTTTACGCGATTCCTCACAGCACGCCGATCGCATACACATTCTCGGAGAACAGCAGTCCGGCGCGGCTTTCATGTTCAATGCCGACATCTGCGCCATTCCCTCTATTGAAGAGGCTTTTTCCCTCGTTGTGGTCGAAGCCATGCAGTTTGGCAAGCCGAGTGTGGTGACTTCTGCCGGGGGGTGTAAAGATGTTGCCCGCGACAACCTGGAGTCGCTCGTGTTTCAATCTTGCAACATCCCCGATCTCGCAGCCAAGCTGGAGCGCCTATTGAGTGAGCCGGAACTTGCGGCAAGACTTGGAAAAGCGGCAGCTACGAGAGCTTTGACGGAACTGACCCTCGACCGCTGCGCGCGCGATCACATCAAAGTTTACTCAGAAGTATTAGGAGAGCATAAGGCAAAGTAACTGGAGAGATAGTTGCATTCACACTGGTCGGTGCGAGGGTCTGCTCTCGTTTAAGATTCGGCTTCGTTCTGCCGATACCTTAGCGAGAGTGCCTGTCCGGCACCGCTCCGCAATATTTTGCGGAGTTCACAACACAGGAACTTTATAGCAGGGCGAAGTTGCCCCATAGCCTGTTCAGACCAGGAGGATGTTTTGAAGATCGCAACAGTTATAACACGAGTAGCAGTGTGGACGGTTTTGTTGACCGCCGCGCTGGCTCAAGCCGCTTCCGATGCAACCATTAAAGAGTTGTGGCAGCGTGCCGAGCAGGGTGATCTATTGTCGCCCACCGAAAAAGCGGAACTTGCTCCCTATATGCTGGAAGTCGAGCGCCGTGGCCCGGAAAGCATTGATGCCGTGGGAGGTCCTGACGCCTACGGCTATTATTATGTTGACAATCAGAACGGGGACACCACAACGTACTCATGGATTGAGTTGCGCGGTGATAATCAAGCGACGTGGATCAATTTTGACAATGCCGATGACGGTACTGCTCCTGTTCCACTGACATTCAGCTTCCCGTACTACGGCTTGCTCTATCCCACGGTTAATGTTTGCACGAACGGCTTCATCACTTTTGAAGATGACCGCTCGTCGGCATTGAATCAATGTCTGCCGGCGTCAAGCCTTGGCGGACCTGCGATTGCGATGTTCTGGGATGACTTGCATCTGCACTATGGCGGAAACCAGCAAAATGATAACACAGTTGTCTGGCGCGATTTCGGCGACTATGTTGTGATTCAGTTCGATCAAGTCGGCCATTACGGTTTCCCGACTCCTCCTGCGGATAACTATACGTTCGAGTGCATCTTGTATGCAAACGGAAGTATCAAACTGCAGTATCAGGACATGAACTACAGCGAGTTCTCAAGTTCGCAGACAATCGGATTGCAGCAGAGCATTTCCGGAACGAGTTTGCAATACGTTTGCAACGGCGGTTCACCGACGGATGGCCGCGCGGTTTGGTTCTATCGCAGCGGATTCGGCTCGATGGGCGGTAACGTCACGGCAAATGCGCAGCCCGTTTATCAGGCCACTGTGATGATTGAAGACGCCGGTCTTTATGCCAGCACGGACGGCAACGGCGGCTACTACTATCCGATCGCTCCGGCCGGAACACATTCGGTGACCGCACGGATGTTCGGTTATCAGCCGATGACTGTGGCCAATGTGGTTGTCAACACGAATCAAGTGACAACGCGCAATTTCACGTTAACACCGGTTCCTGTGATTGATTTTGAGGCAACTAATCAGGGCGTCGCAATTCCTGATCGTGATACGGTGACGACGGCGCTTTACGTCAATGACAATGTCTCCATCGCGACGATGGCCGTGCGCCTTGATGCCTTGACGCATTCATATGTCGGCGACCTGACCATTTGGCTCGAAAGCCCGTGGGGCCAGCGTGTTCTGCTGAGCAACCGCAACGGCGGAAGCGGCGACAACATGATGAACTGCCAGTTCGATGATCAATCAGGTCAATCAATCGCCAACGGCAGCGCGCCGTTCAGCGGACGCTATTGGTCGGAAGAGCCGTTGTCAAACTTCAATGGTCATCCCTGCCGAGGCGAGTGGACGCTGATTATGTATGACGCCGCCAATCAAGATCAAGGCACCTTGAATGATTGGTCGTTGTCCTTCACCGGAACGCAAATTCCTGAAGGCCACGTTTGGGGCGTAATCAACGATGCTGAAATGCTGCCGATTGAAGGCTGTGTCGTTTCGTTTGAACCGACGGGGCTCTCTACTACTACCGACGAAGACGGTGTGTGGGAGATGTGGCTGCCCGTTGGACAGTGGAGCCTTGATCTTTCGGCGCCAGGATATTGCGATCAGACATTGTCTAATATCGATGTGATAGACAACTCCAATCAGCAGCTCGACACCGAACTCGGCGCTCCGCACGGCGTAAGCACGACGGACTTCGTCAGCCAGCAGGCGGTCGGCAGCGGCATCTTTACACAACAGTTTATGCTCTTGTCCAACGGCGAGTGCGGCTGGAACTATTCGATTGAAGTCTTAGCCGGAAACTGGCTCTCTGTGTCGCCGACCAGCGGCACCTTAATGACCGGCCAGAGCGATGAAATTACCGTCACCTTCAACACCAACGGCTTGCCGGGCGGTGTTTACACGGGTGAACTTGAAGTCAGCCATAACGGTGTCACGGGCCGTATTACGATTCCTGTGATTCTCGACTTGGCGACCGCAGCGGATCCGGCGCGCGACTTGCCGTCAACCTATGCGCTGCACGGTAACTACCCGAATCCGTTTAACGGTCAAACTGAAATCGCGTTTGACTTGCCGACCGCCGGAAATGTGAACATCACAGTGCACAATTTGTTGGGTCAGCAAGTGGCTACGATTATGAATGAAACGCGCACAGCCGGATTCCACCGGATCAATTGGCAGGCGCGCAGTGATGCAGGTCATGAACTTACGACGGGTCTCTACTTCCTCCGGGTGAATATGGGTGGTCGCGATTACGTCAGTAAGATGATTCTGACGCGCTAAGCCGCAGGAATATGTAGAAGAAAACGGGCCGCAAGTCATCTTGCGGCCCGTTGCAATTTCGGCGGGAACTTGTTATCTTGGGCTATTCACCAACATCGGAACTAAATGTCAGCAGAACCCTTTCTCTTTCCATACACAATTAGCCTGCACGACAGCGACGCGGCGGGAATTATCTTTTCGGCGAATCTGTTCCGTATCTGCCATGAAGCTTACGAGGCTATGATGGCCGAGTTAGGCTTCAGCATCGGCTATTTGCTGAAGCACCGGCCGTTCGGCGTGCCGCTCGTGCATCTCGACGGCGATTTCATGCAGCCATCGCGCGTGGGTGATCATGTGACCATCGAAGTCCGCGTGGTGGAGATGAATCGAAGTTCGTACCGCGTAGAATACACCTTACGAACTCCTGACGGCACTGCCTGTGCGCGCGCCGCGACGGTTCACGTCGTGGTCGAAACTAAGACCTATAAATCTATTCCGATCCCCGAGGGCTTTCGAGCCGCACTCTCAAAGCACTATCTACCTGAATAGTTTCTTCGCGGCCTCATAGTCCGGTTTGCCGTTGGCCAATGTGGGAAGCTTGGCAACCGTCGAGATGCGTTTGGGAATTTTGTGCGAAGCAATTCTGTTGTGCAAACAGGCGCGCAATTCGTCTGGTGATAACGCCGCGTCGGTTTCAATCATAGCCGCGACGAGTTGACCCCACTCGCTATCTTCAAGTCCGACACACAGCGCGTCTTGCACGCCGTCTATCGTTCTGAGAATTGCTTCAACTTCTTCCAGTGAAATGTTCTCGCCGCCTGAAACGATAATCCGATCACGGCGTCCCGAGACGTTCAAGCACCCGCGCGCGTCCAGAAAACCCGCATCCTCAGTATGTATCCAGCCTTCACGAAATGTGAGGGCTGTTTCTTTTTCATTACGGAAATAGGCCGTCGCCGCGCCGGAACTCTTGACGACGATTCTGCCAACTTGATCTCGCTCGGCTTCACTGCCGTCGTCGTCAAGAATTTTCACCTGCGCGTGTGCGAGAGCGGGCCCGGCAGTTATGCGTTCGTCGTTACTGCAATTCGGTCGAGCACATGTAACCATTGAACCCGCTTCTGTCAACCCGTAGGTCGGCAAAACTTGCGGGCAACGCTCGATCAAATCCGATGGAATCGGGCCGCCGCCCAAAATGATTGCGCGTAAGCTATCAGGCAGCTTTTCATTGCGAATGGCCAGCACACGCCGCAAAGTTGTGGGCACGAGTGACACGAGTGTTATCTTGTCAAGATTTCTGGCAACAAGTTCGGCTTCGGAATTTTCGATAATCCTCAGCCCCGCTCCGGCGGCGGCACAGCGCATCAAAATCGCCATTCCGCCAACATGAAAAAACGGCAAACACGCGAGCCACAGGTCGCTTTCGGTAACCTGTAAATGTTCGTTAACTGCGCGCGCCTGTTCGGCAATTGCTTGCGGCGACAGGTGCACGAGCTTTGCTTTGCCCTGCGAGCCGGACGTTGTGATGAACACTCCGGCAGGAGCCGTGATTTGACCGAAGAGATTATGAATCGCTTCGCGTTCGTACAATGTGATTCTTGAGCTAAATGGCACCGCCGAGCATCTTCCGCTCGCCGCTGCCAATAACACCGCTGCTTGCGAAACGGAATTGCCGCCCGACAGAAAGTGCACACCCTCCGGCACTTCATCCGCAAGCTCTTTGAGTTGACGCCACGTTATCGTTTCGTGCGCGTCGCTAATCTTCGATTTTGATTTGATGGCAATGTCAAGCATCACAACTCCAACGCGCGTTTGTATTCCGGCGCCATGCGTTCCGCGAGTGCATATAGCGGTGGGACAACCAAGTGGCCCGCCTCAACCGCTAAACCGGGATTCAACGTGTCCGTTTTCAAAAAATGGAGCGTGCCCAATCCTTGCGCAATTTCAGGTGAACTCCATTCAACTGCCAAGCGAGCAAGGTGAGCCAAGCCGATGCTGCTATCAAACATCGAAGAGAGCACAATCACGATCTCTTCGTCGCGCATACGCTCAATCAATTTCGCGCGCGCGGTAATCGCACCCATTCGCGCGGGCTTCAGCACCAGAGTTTGAAAACCCGGCAAACCTTCATATTCCAGAATTTCAGTTTCAGTAAATGCTTCGTCACAGGCAAAGGGGATTCCGACCTCATTCTGCAAAGCGCTCCACTCGCGCATCGTCAATCGGCACGGATCCTCGATCCACTCCACGGCTTCGCGCGGCAGCGTCTCAGCAAATCGTTTCACGTCATCGCTTGTCCAACCGAGATTCGCATCCAATCGCAAGATGAGTTCCGGTAGTTCGAGCGCAATCGTGTTGACCAATGTGATGTCATCTTCAACGGGCCTATAACCTACTTTGAGTTTCGCGGTATCGTAGCCCGCAACCATTGCTTGCCGTGCCGCCGCGATGATTTCATCGTGCGTTCCGCTCGGCAGCAGTTTTGCAACCGGCACGCGAATTTCCCGATCATCTTTCAATTCCAGCGCGTGTCGAATACAATCCAATCCGAACACCGCCGACGGGGCTGATTGCATCAGCATGGATTCGCCTTCGAGTATCCGCTCGGCGTGCTCAAAGTGCTCCGTGCCAAATTCGGGTAGCAACGCCGATTCGGCCACGAACTGTTTCCCGCCGTGCTCGATCGCAAGCAGAAACCCGCGTCGTTTTGAAATGGTTCCGCGCGCCGTAATCAGCGGTGAGTTGAAGTCAAGTGAAATTGCGGTATGTCGAATTTCACTCACCGCGCCAGTCCTATACTCAGCAACAAACCAAACACAAGCATGTGCCGCGCCGTTTGAGCAAGCGCGCGGTTAAGCGATGGCCCATCGTGTTGCGTCCGCACCGTTGACAGTGGCGCAAATGCTAACGGCAAAGCGATGAACGGCAACACGACTGCGTAGGTTTCCAATTGCCGCCACAACACAAGCAAAAGCAGATAGGGCAAGAAGAGCGTAGCCGCAAATTCAAACTTGCCGAACGTCCGCCCGAACCGCACCACCGGAGTCCGCTTCCCGGCCTTGCGATCTGTTTGTTCATCACGCACATTGTTGACGGCAAGCAATCCGCACGCAAGTATTCCGGGAATGAGTCCCAATAGAAATGGCAACGCGGTCCATTCGAGCGAAAAAAGATACGACGTGCCCGCGACTGCCAGCACGCCGAAATAAGTCAATACAAAAGTTTCCGCGAGCCCGTTATACCCCAAGGGATACGGCCCGCCGGTGTACATCCAGCCGAACAATATGCCGCTTAACCCAATCGCGACGATCGGCCAACCTCCGCGAAGCATCAGCGGAATCGCCAACACTATCGCCAGAGCGAAAGCCGTTATTGTTCCAGCCAGCACGGCGCGCGGTGACAACAACCCGGCTTGTGTTACGCGCGTCGGACCAAGTCGCTCATGCGTGTCCGCCCCCTTTTTGAAATCGCTGTAGTCGTTGGCGAAATTCGTTCCGATTTGAATACACGTCGCCGACAACAAAATCAACAATGCAATCGCCCAATCAAATTCCTGCCGACCATACGCCCACGCCGCGCCGATAATCACCGGCAACAACGCCGCGACCAATGTCTTTGGCCGCGAAGCAAGAATCCAAGCGGAGAATTTGCTCATCGCCCTACGGCAGTCGCTTGAATTTTGAGAAGTCCGGTTTGCGCTTCTCTTTGTAGGCGTTGCGGCCCTCTTGTGCCTCCTCGCTCATATAATAGAGTAGCGTCGCGTTGCCTGCGAGTTCCTGAATGCCCGCTTCGCCGTCCGTCTCCGCATTGAATGCGGCTTTCAAACAGCGTAAAGCCATCGGCGACATCGCGAGCATTTCCTGACACCAGTGCACGGTTTCTTCTTCAAGTTTTGCGAGCGGCACAACTGTATTCACGAGTCCCATCTCGATTGCTTGCTGCGCGTCGTACTGACGACACATGAACCAAATCTCTTTAGCTTTTTTGTGACCGACGATGCGCGCCAGATAACCCGCGCCGAAACCGCCGTCAAACGAACCGACGCGCGGGCCTGTTTGACCGAAACGCGCATTGTCAGCCGCAATTGAAATATCGCACACGACGTGCAGCACGTGACCGCCGCCGATTGCGTAGCCTGCAATCATGGCCACAACCGGTTTCGGAAGCGAGCGAATCTGTTTCTGCAAATCGAGCACGTTCAAGCGCGGCACTTTGTCTGCACCGACGTAACCTTGGTCGCCGCGAATGCGCTGATCGCCGCCGGAACAAAACGCCAGATCGCCCGCGCCGGTGAGAATGATTACGCCGACGTTGCCGTCTTCGCGCGCGTCAAGAAACGCATGTTGCAAATCAAACAGCGTTTGCGGTCGAAATGCGTTGCGCACTTCAGGGCGGTTAATCGTGATCTTCGCGATTCCGTTCCATTTGTGATAGAGAATATCTTGATATTCGCCGGCGACTTGCCACGGGAATTTGCTCATGCTATCTTGCCTTCTGCTGCGTGAATGAAATCAGTGAGGAGGGTTGTAAATTCTATCGGCCGTTCGAGGTGCGCCGCGTGTCCGCATTCAGGTAACTTGTGGTGTTGAAGCAGAGAAGATTGCGATGCGCGGGCAATTCGCTCGTTGGATTCGACAAATTTTGAGTCAAGCTCGCCCGCCATCAGGCAGAGCGGTTTTTGCCAAGCTGTCATGTGCGCGGAGTAGTCCGGCATGGTTCCGGTGCCGAAAGTCTCAAGCGCGAACTGCAAGCCTTCCGGAGAGCACGCCATGCGTTCGGCCCGGATTTGTTCGCGCGTGGATTCCGGCAACGATTTCTGTGACGCGAAGATCGGCAGCGCTTCCCAATACTCTGTGAACCACGCCATCCCGCGCCTGACAATATTCTGTCCGAGCAAGCGGTCGCTTTGAATGCGCGCTTCGCGTTGTGATGCATCGCGGAGACCCGGACTTGCTCCGAGCAATGCCAAACTCTTTACGGTCTCTTGATAACGCAGCGCATAAATCAAGGCAACTCGTCCGCCTTGACTGTAGCCAAACCAGTGCGCAGGACGAGAATCAATCTGCGAAACGGCTTCATGTAAACTTGCGCACAGTGTCGCCCAATCAAGTGATATGGCGGTGGAAGTCTGCCCATGTCCCGGCAAGTCCAACCGCACAACACGAAAGTGCTCGCGCAGTTCTGCAACATGCGGTGCGAAACTATTCAGGGTTTGCGCAAAACCGTGCAGCATCACCAAGAGCGGTGCGGAACTTTTTCCGTCAATTTCTACTTGCCAAACAATATCGCTCGTAGTGACGGTCATGTTTCAAGCTCGGCAAGAAGACTGTTCACATAGTTTTGGTGCGCCGCATGATTCTTTGTTCTGTCTGATCTTACTTCAATTATCCCATGATGGCCTAAGCTAATTTCCGATCGGCACTCATCAAGCGTCGAAACTGTCCTCACTCGATTTCCAGTCGGCCAGGCGAGCCCGGAAAGCTCGGCTTCAAGTTGTGTTCCATGGATCAACTCAAAGGAGTCTTTGTATTCGACAACTGGCAGAAAATGAAATATTCCTCCGCCATCGTTGTTCATGAGCAACACCGTCAGTGTCTCTGCGTGTCGAGTGAGACCCAAACCCTGGAGGTCATGCCAGAATGCCAGGTCGCCGCAGATCAACAGAGTTGGTTTTCCGCTGCTCAGCGCGATTCCTGCCGCGTGAGAGAGCGCTCCGTCAATTCCGTTCGTGCCGCGCTGAGCGAAGACGTGAATATCGCGACCCGCCGGCGCGGCAATCAAATCTGCATAGCGAACCGACATGCTCGACGCGAGAACAAGATTGGCATCGTCAGGCAGTTCGCTAATTGCGGCCGCGACATAAGCGAGTTCGCTCTCTTGTGGAAGGTCGAGTTTTGTTAACAGCGATCGGATTGAGCCGACGGCCTTCCAGAATGCGTCCAGCAGCAAAGAGTCCCGCGAAACTTTTACGCGCTGCCGAAGCTCTTGCAACAAACCCGGAACATCAGTTACGATAATCGCACTTGCCCGACCATCCGGATCGTGAGGCAATGTGTCACGTTGAATCCGAATTGTGTTGGCGCGATGGCGCTTCAAATATTGTGTCAACGTTTTGCTGGTCGGCGTCATTCCGAACTCAAGTACCAAATCAGGTGATATGCGAGCCAACGATTCATGGCGCAAAAAGATATCGTAATACGGCATATTAGGTTCGCCACAGAAACGCAATCCCGACGCGGCGTCCGCGAGCATCGGCCAACCGAGCTTACGAGAGAGTTCGTGGATAGCGTCGCGCTCTGATTTATCTCGCGCCGAATCCGGCCCACACACGATCAACCCGCAAATACTCTCTCCTATCGTGTGCAATAACTTATCCGTCGCGGTGACGATCGTTTGCGGTGACGGCGTTATCGGCGTTACTTCGGAAGACAGCTCGTGATAGGTTTGTCTGCACTCTTCCGCTGCATGTTCTGTCGGCACGAGCGGTTCATCCATCGGCACGTTTATCTGGACCGGTCCGTATGGATGTGATTGCGCAATCTGCAACGCGCGCTTAATCCATGTTAACGATTCTCTCGTTGCGACAGCGTTAGACGTCGGTTCGCTTAAATCAATGCACATCCGCGCATAACGTCCAAATAGCGCGACTTGATCAATTGTCTGCGGGGCGCCGGTGTTGCGAATATGTCGTGGCCTGTCTGCTGTGATGACGATAAGCGGGTGCCCGCTTTGAGAAGCTTCGATCACCGCTGGATAGTAATGCGCTGCGGCTGTACCAGACGTGCAAATGAGCGCCACAGGTTTGCCGCTTCCTTTCGACAGGCCCAGTGCAAAAAATCCAGCCGAACGTTCGTCAACAACAACATGACTCCAAAATTCACCGCAAAGCAATGCTGTGCGCGCAAGCGGCGTCGAACGAGAGCCGGGCGAGATAACGATATGCTCAACCCCTGCGGCATGTAATTGCTCGCACAGAAGTGTCGCCTGTAAATAGTTGGGATTTGAAACTGTCACACTAAGTCCATCAATGCGCGGCGCATGATCTCCATTTTCCAACCACACTCTGAGTATTCAAGTTCAGCATCGGAGTCCGCAACTATCCCCGCGCCGCCGAACAACCGCGCCTTACGGCCATGCACCTGTGCACAGCGCAGCACAACGACGGCCGTCGTCTGGTGGCCGTTACTGAATCCTAAAACGCCGCTATACAAGTCGCGCGGCATCGGTTCAAGCTCTTCAAGAATCTCCGCAGCCGCATCGCGCGGTGAACCGCACACCGCCGGAGTCGGATGCAGCGCATCGAGAATGTCATCGTCGTTCACGTCGTCGCGCAAGACGCCCTGCACCTGACAATAGACGTGCTCTAAATCATCGGCGCGGCGTTGTGTCACAGGTGATACCGAAACATGCACGCACAACGGTTCGAGCGTGGTGCGCAGAAAATCCGTTACCACCGCTTGCTCGACGCGATCTTTCTGGGTAAACGAGTTGTTCTCGATTAGCGTTTGCTTTGTTCCGGCTAAACTGTCCACCAATATTTTGCGGCCTTCGCGGTGAAACAAAATCTCCGGCGAAGCTCCAAGCCAAACCTTTTTATCATTCAGTTGATGCGCATAGACCGATGTGCCGGTCGAATGCTGCAACAATTTTGCGAGCACGCTGTCCACAGGCCAGGGTTCACCGCTGAACAAACTTATTTGCCTGCTCAATACTGCTTTGCGAATCTGCTGTTGCCGAATAAGCGCTTGGATTTTGGCAACAGCTTTGTTCCACCGTTGCGCAGGATAGGCGTCCGCTTCAAGTGGTTCTGAATCAGCAGGCTCAAATTCGTGATCTTCGCTCACCTCGCCGTGCGGAACTTCGCCATAAAAGCACATACGGTCATCACGCAGCTCAACCAACCAGCTCGGCTGCCAAAAATATTTCAGCGTGCAGTCGTAGTCAATTCGGAAACACACCGGAATAATTGAGCCGCCGTCGCGATCGGACAGCAAATCCGCGATCGAGCTTCCGCTGTGTCGTATCCCCCCTGCGCACCAAGCATGTTCGTCGTCACGAACGCGCAGCAGCAGCGTCGCACTGTCTGCCGTCGCATAGCGGGCAAGTTCGCGCAAGCGCACGCTCTTTTCGGTGTGTGTCTCTTCCACTAAACGCATAACCTATAATTTAGCCATATTCCTCGCTCTTTTCAAACCCCGCAGGCGCAGTTGCACCCCAGCCCAAGACCCCGTATATTCAGCATTCATCATTCAGAACTCAGCATTTCCCTGTGCCCCGTCCCATCCAATTTTACGACACCACCCTCCGCGACGGCGAACAAACGCCGTTTGTGGTCTTTTCGGTTGAGCAGAAACTCCTGATTGCCCACAAGTTGGCCGATCTCGGAATTGATATTATCGAAGTGGGGTTTCCAGCTGCTTCCGAGTCCGAGCAAGAGGCCGTCCGGCAGGCAGCACAGGAGGTCAAGGGGCCAGTCATAGCGGGCTTGGCCAGATGCAAGACAAGTGATATTGACATCACGGCAAAGTCATGTGAGAAAGCTGACAAAGCCAGAATTTCCATCGTCTTACCAATCTCTGATCGACACCTTTCAGCCTCGCTTCGAATCACTCGAACGGAAGCTGAAGCCCAAATCGGTGAGGCAATCCGCCACGCCAAGAAGTACCTCGATGATGTCGAGTTCATCGCCACCGATGCCACCCGAACTTCCGAAGCGGAGCTGATTTCGTGCCTGAGGGTTGCCGCTGAGGCAGGAGCCACGACACTCGTCGTCGCCGATACGGTTGGCTGCGGTTTGCCGGAGGAGATGAAGTCACTCTTCGGGAGGCTTCGTGCGAATTTCTCTCCTCATATAAAGCTCGGTATCCACTGCCACAACGACTTCGGCCTCGCAACCGCCAACTCTCTTGCCGCCCTCGAGGGCGGTGCCGATCAGGTGGAGGGTACTGTCAATGGTCTCGGTGAGCGCGCGGGGAATACAGCGCTCGAAGAGGTGGCCATGATTCTGAAATATCACCAAACTGCTCTAAATCTCTCGACAAATATCCGCACCGAGCGGATTCTGGAAACTTCCCGGCTGGTGCGCGAGGTTTCGGGAGTGGTAGTCCAGCCCAACAAGGCAC
Source organism: uncultured Alphaproteobacteria bacterium (assembly GCA_964587105.1). Lineage (GTDB taxonomy): Bacteria > Electryoneota > RPQS01 > RPQS01 > RPQS01 > JABWCQ01. The sequence goes on from CAZPKG010000009.1 coordinate 82,912, forward strand.
TGGTTGGCCAAAACGCCTTCCTTCACGCCGCCGGAATGCATCAGCAGGCAATGCTCGCCGATCCGCTCACTTTCGAGCCGTTTGGCCCAGAACAGGTTGGGGGTGATGCTTCACTTGAAGACCGGATTGTCTTCGGTAAGTTCTTGGGAAAAAACGGCTTAAAAAGATTGCTTGCGTTGGACGGGGTTGAGCTAAGCGAGTCCGACCTTGACGGATTGGTTACCAAAATCCGGGCGGCCATCGAGCGGCGCGAGGCCGTTTCTCGCCGAACCATGCTCGCATGGGCGAGAGGCGGATAAGCCTTGCATTCGCTTGCCGCTTGTATTATCTTATAGCTTGATGTTCTAACTTGTATTGTCGGAGTCACCATGAATCGCCTGCTTGTCGCACTGCTTGCCGCGCTGTTTTCTGTCGCGACCTCTTACTCTCAAACGTTCACGTTTGAGATGCATGAAACTGATCAGTCATACACCGACGGCAACACCACATTTACGTGGCATGCCGTCGTTACAAATTTGTTGGAAGCCGATCGGAATCTCACGCTCGAAATCACTCCTATTGAAAGCCCGGATCCGATGCGCGGTTACGCTATCTGCACATATCTGACTTGCTTGCCGCCGGACACAGGTTATCAATTCATGACGATCCCCTATGCTCCGAATCAGCGCGACACGCTCGTTTCAACTTACGTTTACAACATGGCGTTCAATCCGGATTTAGGCTTCTTTGATCTTTCACCTGTGTTTGGTGATTATGCTTTGAGATTTACCGTCTTGAATCCGGAAGACACCAACGAGCGAATCTCATACGATTTGCATCTCGACTTCATCGATGCTGTTACTCCGCGCATCGAGCCGGTTCTTACATCAGCCGAATTGATTCGGAACTATCCCAATCCGTTTAATCCCGAAACAACAATTCAATTTGTGGTAAGCAATCCCGGCAAAGTTGAACTCAATGTCTTCAACATGCTCGGACAAAATGTCTCCACATTGCTGAACTCGCCGTTCATGAGCACGGGTAACTACAGCGCAAACTGGCGAGCCGTCAATGCGCAAGGTCTGCCGCTTCCCTCTGGAATCTATCTGCTGGAGCTGAACAATTCAGGTATGCGCGCCGTACACAAAATCGTACTGTCACGGTAACCGATATATTTTGCCGAATGAGTGAAAGGGCACAGCAACTGTGCCCTTTCCTATTTCCAAATTCCTATTTCCAAATTTCCTCATGTCCCTCCCCACAGCCTTTGACGTCCTTGACGCCGCGCAAGTTCTGAATGGTATCGCGCACAAAACTCCTGTTCATACGTCGCGCACGCTCGATGCGCGCAGCGGAGCGAATGTATATTTGAAATGTGAAAGCTTCCAACGCGTCGGCGCGTTTAAGTTTCGCGGCGCCTACAACGCATTGTCACGGCTCACGTTTGAGGAAAAAAAACGCGGCGTCATCACTCATTCGTCGGGGAATCATGCGCAGGCTGTGGCTTTGGTTGGTTCATTGCTTGACATCAAAACCGTAATTGTCATGCCGCAGGATGCTCCGCCGGGAAAACTTGCCGCGACAAAAGGTTACGGCGCAGAGGTTGTGCTCTATGATCCCAAGGAGAGAACGCGCGAAGAGATTTCGGCGGAGTTGAAAGCGAAACACGATTACGTTCTGATTCCGCCCTACGATCATCCGCATATCATCGCCGGGCAAGGCACCGCCGCACTTGAATTACTCACGGATTTCCCCGACATCGAAATGCTGTTGGTTCCCTGCGGAGGGGGTGGATTATTGTCCGGCAGCGCACTTGCCGCAAAACATGTGAACCCGAATTGCAAAGTCATCGGCGTAGAACCGGAGGTGGCCAACGATGCGACTCTCTCGTGGCGCACCGGAACATTGCACACCGTCAAAAATCCGCCCACTATCGCCGATGGCACGCGCACACCGTCATTAGGCAAACTCACTTTTCCACTGGTGCGCGCCAACGTGGATGATTTTGCCAATGTCACTGAAGCAAAGATTATCGAAGCGACAAAATTTCTCTTCGAAAGAATGAAGCTCGTCGTCGAGCCAAGCGGTGCCCTTGGTGTTGCAGCTTTATTGAGCGGCTGGCAGACCCCGGGCAGGGTCGGCGTGATTATCAGCGGTGGAAATCTGGACCCGTCCGTGCTGGCCTAACGCCTCTCTATCGCGACAGGTTCTGCTGTGTGATTTAGTAACATAAGAAATGTTAGAGATTTAACCCTTCTTGCCGCGTCGCCAAACGCGGCTTTCTTTTTTTCACAAGGTTCACAAACACTTGAGTTCTGCCTTACTTGCCTATATCTTGATATAAATATCTAAGAATATGGGGAATCAGCTATGAGAAACATCTCGATTCTGTTGTGGGGTTTGTTGTTCGCAATCGAGGCTTCCGCTCAAGTCTGGCAGGTCACGGGCGCGACGGTCCAATTAAACGGGTCTTTGTTGGCCGATAACGCTTGCTTCAACCCGCCTGTCTGCGCCTTGGATGGTCTCACGACGGACAGCTATAATACGAACGCGTATGTGATTGGGGGATTAGGCTATGACTTCGGTGTTTCGCGCGGCAGTTACAGGAGCGAAGATGCACTTCCCAATTTCTGTTGCGGCAACCGTTCGTGGGCACATACCGAAAACTTCGCATACGCCGCAATCGACGGGGACAACACGGATTTTATTACGATTCTCTATGGAATTTCCGGACGAAGCCGGGGCGGAATAGACAACATGTACTCGTGTCAGGCAACGGACACGCTTACATTCACCTTACTCTTGGACATAACTGGCGGACCGTTTGGATTTCCGGCAATCGTGGATTACTCGTGGGATCACTTCGGAGGAATCGGCGGCCGGAACGAAGCGGCAAACGAAGACGCCTGTAGTACAAAAGCTCAATTGGTAGTCGACAATCTTGGTGACGTGCTCCAGAATCGCTTTGATTTCGAGAGTCCGCCTATCGGCGTGTTTGGATGGAACAAACTGACGAATCAAGGAGGTTCGCTCAATCGCAACATCGGCGATCAGCTTGTTATTAGCGGAAGCTTCTTGCTGGAAGTTAACACCAACAATCCATTTCCTTTTCCTGCACAAACTCTGGATGATCAATCGGCTTCGCAGTGGGGCCAAATCCGATTGAGTTTGGGAACTCCGATTGTCCCTATTCCGCCTGATACAATCATTAGCTCGTTGGCATGGTGGGAATTTTCCGTTGATATCGGCGGCGATTGCGAGATGAGTGATCCCACTATTGACGGAAATGAATTCTTTGATCCCGGCGATTCATACGTTTGGCAAGGCCCCGCATTACCTCCCGGCGGTGCGGATGGCATCAAGAATGATGAAATCATCAATGGCTTCGATCCATTCCCGATTGCTCCTGATGGCCCTCCCGCAATCACCGGTGCGCCGGTAGCAAGCGGCTTACCGTTGCCGATTGTTCGAGACGCCTATTTTGATCTCGATGCCGAAGACTATCTCGATTTTGATTTGAGTCAATTCACTTACGGCCCGCGTAATCCACCCATCGGGCAATTCATTTCACCTTGTATCTTCAACGGTGAGAATCTGTTCATTTCGTTTGATGACGATGGCCCGTCCGCATATGTTGATCCGCTCGGCTCCGCGCCGACGAACAGCGGCTCGTCATTAGGTGGAATTTACGGACAAACTCCAAATCGTGATGAAGTCATCGGACTAAGCGTCTTCCCGCCTGCGCCCGCAGCAGTTTACTTCACCTATCCGTATCTCAGCGAGTCCATGCTGCACGTCAGCTTATCACCCGATCCCTTGCCCTTCGCAGAAGATTTGGATGATGATGCGGACGCGCTCGATCTTCTCGAAAGTTCGTGCTCCGTTTGGTACTTCTCGGTTGATCACGAAGCCGCATTCGGTTTGGATCCCGGTACAATCTACATGAAAGTAGGCGGCGGTCCGGCGATTCCAAGTATTCCGGTAATCTATGACTCGCTGCATCTTGGTCTGACACCTGACGTTGATATTGATGCAATCGAATTTGCATGGCTCTATGATGCGAACAGCGGCGGCAACGGACTTGCATTACTCTTCAGTGTCTCTGCCAATGACCCGCTTACTCCGCCCGATGAATCCGCTGGCCTTGATCCCGGTATGATCTACGCGTCGTTCCTGAATGGCCGTTCGTTCCCGTATTTGAATGCGCCGTTCCCCGAGGACATTGATGCTCTTGCAAGTTGGGGCACGCCTCTCTATTCCGGCTACATCACGCCGCCCTCCCCGTGTGATCCTCCCACCGAGCTTGTCATCACCGCTGAAGAATCCGGCGGAGGCGCAACGGTTGTCTTGCAGTTTATTGCAAACGAAACAGCAGGCTATGATATCGTTTCAACGACAAATGCGTCCGCCTCACCTCCACCCGGACCCGATTGGACTTCTGCAGGATTCGTCAACGCGAACGCCGGTGATGTCGTAACCTTTACCATCAGCTATCCGACATTGGATGTGTTGCGAATCTATCGCGTCATTGCAGTCTGTCCGTAGATAAACGTAAACATCGTAAACAAAAAGTCCTGAACCTTCGTTCAGGACTTTTTTTCATATCACCATGTAAGATATTGCTTCTCCCCGCAATCTCTCTATATGTTGGAGCTCAGGCCATCGACCGTCGTTGCGGCTGCTTGGCAAAGCGAGAAAGAACTGAACAGGGAGAAGACAAGATGGAAAAAGGTTCTCGTAACTACGTGGAATTGCAGTTCTATGAACGTGATTCCAAAGAAGAAACTCCGAAACTCGCGCTCTACTTGATTGAGCAGGGCGGCGCTCCGCGAAAACTCGCATCCATTGAAGGCGAGCGTTTCACGGCCGATCCCAAATGGGAGAAAATGCCCGATGCGGTAATCGGCATCGGGCCTGATGTTGACGATGTTTCATTGTTGAAATCAGGCACCTTGCTGAAGTACCGCGTCGTGGACGTGATGGATGATTGGCGCAAAGGCGCGGTGCTGCAATTGCCTCCGGATTGGTGGCGCGGTTGGCTCTTTCCGCTGCGCTGCGTTTCAGGTCGTGTGCGCAAATGCTGGCCAATCTTACGGCCGATTCACACACCGATCGGACTTCCGCATCTTCCTCGACTGATTCAACGTTGCTGGCCGATTTGCAACGGAGTCGTCGAAGTCTATGAACGCACCTGTTGTTGTCATTGGATTCACATCAACATTCGTGATTTACTGCGCCGCATCCACGAAGAGTTGATCCCGATTCCAATTCCCGATCCCGATCCGGGTCCAATCGTTCCACCGGGCGTTGGCCCCGATCCGTCACCGATTGAAACCGTGTTTCGCTTGAATCGCGGTGAAGAGGTCGGCTTCAATCCTCAGCCCGATCCGCCGCTGGTGCGCGTTGATCGTTTGGCGCAGCGCGCTTACAAGCGATTGGAGTCCGCGGGTATCGAGCAGATCAATCTTGACTTGCAAACCAAACTGCGCGCGGACATTTCTGCACTCAGAACCATTGCGCAATCCGAACTTGCCGAGTTCATTCGCATTCGTCCCTATCTCTGGCATTTGATCTGCCATTGCTCGTCGCGCAAAGTCGGCGAAGCCGTGCTGCGTCCCGATGGTACGTTCACGTTCTGCTGGAGAAGTTTCCCGCTGTACGTTCACGCGCATTGCCACCGCAGTTACTACTACAAAGTCCGGCAGTGGATTGACGGACAATGGGTCTATGTTTACGACGGCGCCGCGCGGCACGACTACTTCGGTCAGTCCGAGTTTGCGGACCTGCGCACGTTCTTGGGCCGCACATGCGGTCAGGATGACGGTGATTTCGAAAACGATCGCCCGTTCGTGATGCTGCAAGAGATCGGAAGCACGTCGAGCTCAGAACTCAATAGCCATTGGCTGGGCAAGAATTTCGCCGGGCTCGATCTCACGCAGACAAGCGAAAACAACATGGCGACCTCGCCCGTGAACGGAGGTCTGGCGAATCCGTCGAGTGCAAACGGCGAAAGCTTGCTCGTTAATCGTCCGTGGGGCGGATCGCTTGCACTGCGATTGCTGTTTCATCCTGATATGAAAGCGCTCGGCGCGTACTACTATCGGATCAGCACAGTCAAAGCCGGTGACAACGGTGATCCGCTCGCTGGAGAAACTCCCGCGCCGCTATCACAGCCGTTGTCGTGGAGCAAGATGGAATTTTTGGGAGGCAACTGGGAAGTTGTCTCGGAAGGATTGGGCCCCGATACAAAAATCGTTGCCGGCAATCCCGTCAGCGGCCTGTACAAAATTCCGTATTTCGCAGATGGCATTTGGCTCGGCGGACAGTTTCACGGATCGTGGGACACGGGTTCAAACAACGGCAAGTTCCTTGTCTATGTTGAAGTGTTCGACGTCAACGGCAATCGTTTGATGCCAAACGTCGCCGGATTTGATTTCTTGCGGCGTCTTGCAATCAGCGGCCCCGGCAGCACAAGCAAAGTTCAATTCGGTAAGCTCGCACATTTCTTCTGGGTAGATAATCGTCCGGTGTATGCAGATATTGAAGACTTGCGTCGCAACGGCGTGGCCTCCGGTGATGAGTGTCAATTCATGACCGGGCGCGCAGGCACGCAATTCTCGGTCGGCTTCCGTGCCTTCCATCGTACAGTAAACAGCGGCGTCACTCCAGAGACGTTCATGTACTATTACACGATGAATTGGCATCGCGGCTTGAACGGCCCCACGGTAACATTCGAAACCGCTGGTGCGAACGCCCCCGCAACTCTCGATGTCGGTGCGGCTCAACAATCGAACACTCAGACATTTGCGCAGATGCTCGGCACAAATGTTGTCGGTGCGAAGTGCACGTTCGCGGTGAATTTGGCCTGCTATGCCAAGCACACCAACGGTTCGCGCAGGCTGAGTGAATACGACCGCTACGACCAAGCTGCGTTCGCCCTCGAGATCACAGCCTAAATTATCAACTACTCGCCATTGCGGGACCCTGCATTCCCTCAGATGGCCCGCAATGGTCGCCGCGCAAAAGCCCCGCTCGCAAGAGCGGGGCTTTGTGTCTGAGGTTGAAAATGTCGTTTTTCTTTGCAACATTTGAGATATTGCTGTTATGAATCTCAATCTCAAAGACGTCAAATGAGTTCAACTAATCACGCCAATTCTCTTCGCGTTGCAGCAAGAATTCTGCTCGTGTGCTGGGCAGCTTTTTGGACCTATTTTCTGATCGCCAACTTGCTTGATAATTCCAACACTGTGCCTGCTTCTGAACAGACGAAAGGCTACGCCTTCATCATTACGGGTCTGCTCATAATATGGAGTTTGTCCATTTTAGCATGGCGCAAAGAAATGCTCGGCGGTGCAACGCTCGCAGGTCTCGGCGCAGTGCTTACAGTCCTTTACATAGTTTCTCCACCACAGAATATGCAGATTCAGAATGTACTGACAACTGCCGTATTGCTTGGCGCGCTGCCGCTGCTCGCGGGAATACTATTCTGGATCTCTTCAAAACGCTGACTTGCATGCAGCTTCAGCGATCACAAGCCCCGCTCAAATATGCGGGGCTTTTGCTTTCTCAACTCACAAGCGTCAAAGGAAGAGGCATTGACTAAATATGACAAGACTTGTCATTTTTAGTGTTGTCGCCGAATCGGTGCAGTCTTACGTTATTAGAACTTGTTAGCATTTATCTTGACTACTTTTCTCGCCCGAATACTTACCGCTTAGGGAAAGAATTCTTTTTGCTGTCCGGGAGTTTATTGTAATAGTCGATAGCCTGCCATAGATTGCTTGCACGAAACCCATGAATGTTCCGGATGAATCGTTGTAATGGCTTATTAACAGTAGGGAGATGTATTATGCGAAAGAGTGAAGCGTTTATTTTCTGCGTCTCTGTCATGTGCGCGATTGCGCTTGCACATGCCGAACCAAGTCGCCCTGTTCCACCTTTGGGCCCGCCGCCGTCGGTAGCCTTATCTGTGAGTCGTGATGCGCGTGTGGCATTGCCCTGGGTCGAAGATTTTGAAACTGGTGCAACTGGCTGGATGACAAGTGGTTTCTTTCATGTGATTGCAGACCCGCAGCTGCATCAAGTCATGCACCCGACAATCAATCCGAATCTGGTTACCTTGCCCGATCCGGGTAACTTACCAAGTGCGCACGGTGGCAATCACACACTTTGGTATGGCGAAGTTGCTACTGGAACATTTGTCGGTGCCGATTTTGATCAAACACAACCACCATTATCCGGCGGAACATCTCAAGCCTCTAACAGCGGTTGGGCAATTACGCCCGATCTGGACCTGACAACTCTCACGGACGCGACTTTGACATTCTGGACATTGTGGGAAGTTGAAGGAGTGGACATTCCGTGGTATGATGTAATGTACATTGAAGCTTCAACTGACGCAGGCGCGACTTGGTCGTCGGTTGGCGGTGGACAGCTTAATCCGCTCAATGATGTGAATGCCAATCCAAATGTTGGCTACAGCTCGGGAGGTCTCGGATCGCCGCCGAGCTGGGTGCAGCACAGCTTCTCGCTTGCTCCGTTCTGTGGCGCGACATGTTGGCTCCGCTTCCGTTTTGACACTGTAGATCAACTCTACAATGGATTCCGAGGTTGGTTCATTGATGACATTCGCGTCGAAGGCGCGGGACAGTCTTTTGGACCAATCATCACGGACGTTGTTCCCGGTGTAGGCCAGATTGATGATATTATTTACGTTTATGGAGACAACTTCCAGAGCGGTGCAAGCATCTCGCTGGATGGCGTCAGTGCCGAAACGGTTGTGCTGTCAAATACTCTTGCACAATTTATCGTGCCCAATCTGCCAGACGGTGGTTACGATGTGATGCTGACAAACCCGGACGGGCAGTTTGATGTGTGCACAGGCTGTTTTGAAATTTCACCCATAGTCGGCCCGACGATAAGCTTTGTCGATCCCAATTGGGCATTCCCCGGAGTTGCGACGCCAATAATAATTGAGGGACAAAATTTTGATCCGTCGGCTGTCGTGACGATTGCCGGAATCGCTCCAACGGATATTGTGGTCGTTACTCAAGAGCGAATCACCTGCGTAACCCCACCAACGCTTGGATTGGGGTTTCATGCCGTGCGCGTCACCAATCCCGACGGACAGTATGACCAATGCACCGGCTGTTTCGAGGTGCGCTTACCCGACCCGGCGACTGATTTGGTTATCAGCATCTCTGCCAATAGCATCAACTTGAATTGGAAACCTTCGCCTGAGCCTGGTGCCGAGTACCGAATCTATCGTGATGCCGACCCCAACGGACCATTCACCACTTTGATCGACGATGTACCGGACACATTTTGCGTGGACAACAATGTCCTAACCGAACCCTCGACCGGCTTCTTTTACATCGTGCGAGCTTACGTCCCATAAGTAGCTTGTAGTAATTCCCATACGACAAAGCCCCGCTCATTTAGCGGGGCTTTTTGTTTTAAGGTCTCCCCCTAAATCTGTCTGCAGATTTGGGGGGAATAAGGGGGGCTTCCGCTCCGATTGTAGCACCCACGTTCGTGGGCAAAATCCCCCAAGCCGTACCCACCCTCTTCCGCCGAGCCGGGTTAAGCGTAGCGCAACCCGGCCGGAACCTGAGCAATGTTAAGCTACGCCTCCTTTTTTATTACTTATTGAGTTTAGGCAGTTGTTTTTTAAATAGATATACTAGTGCGACAAGAGTTGCAATATGGGTCAATTTATTTTTACCTTTGAGTACACTTGTTCAACGAAGTACCAGCAGGGAAGTGGCCCAGCGAGCCACCCGCGCTGCCTTCTATTCCAGCAGTTTGAACGGAGGTTCGACAGCTTGTTACCACAATAGTATAAGGTCAAAAGCACATTATCTAATTGAATGGACTTTCACTTTGTAACATTTGGAGGCGACATGACTCGCACACCCGTTTCTTCAAGTAATCTCAAGAGTGTTGGCTATGATGGTTTGTCGCAGACTCTCGATATCCAGTTCCGCAGTGGCCATGTTTATCAGTACTCCAACGTACCGTATTCTGTTTACGCGTCGTTGCTGTCCGCGCCGTCGCACGGAAAGTACTTTTGGCGAGCTATTCGCGGTAGATTTCGATATCGACGAGTGAACTAAACCAAGCCAATTCAGAAAAATGAAAAGTCCCCCTCTACAGAGGGGGGCTTCTTCATAGTATGAACTGTCCAAACTAATGAGGCTAGAAGATGATTGATGGCCGCGCTTGGAAAAGCCCTTTATATCGTTTGCATTATGCTCAAGAGGTCCGGAGAATAGAGAGACTCGAGTTTATCTGTATTTATTGCCGCCTGTTAAATCAAACTTGCCCTGAAGAATATGATCGCTTAACGGAAGGATTCATAGAAGTCAAGCAACATGATATCAAGTATATCAAGCTACATGGAAATTATGAGCTGTTTACTTTAGCGCTTTCACTCCTCTGGGATGAACTTTGCGATGATATCTTTGGACTCTTAGTGACTAAGGATCAAGTTGCAAACGGAGAATGCAATTCTTCTGTTTCATCGGAGGACTTCGAAATTGAAATAGCAAAATTCGATAAGAATTACAGTGACCTTAAGCGTAAGAATCCAGATAGATCACGCTTCGAATGCTTGGAACAATTATTAGCTGACCAAAATGTAGAACCACCTAATTCAAAAGAGGAGTCGATCATTGAACCGTATTGCACATATCTTGTGAAATTGTCTGAAGTCAGAAACGCATTGGTGCATCGAAAGGGCCGCATCGCACCAAAGGATTTGAATGAAAATCTTGACCTTGTAGAAGTAGGTAGTCATTTTACAACAAATGTCAGCGAATTCACAAGTTATTGGAACGCAGTTGATAAATATCATTGTATTGTCTATACCCGCATTTGTCGCACAATTGAAGTTGATCCTTGGATGCAAACTGAAAAGCGCAAAGTAGATGGCGTTTTGACTCAACTTAGTGAGTTTTTCAAGGGACAATGGGCTTCTGAGTGAGCTTTGTGGTATTTGAACCGATTGGTTTGTCTGTGATGCGCAAAAAAAAGCCCCGCGTTTACGGCGGGGCTTTTCATAATGGTTTTCTTCTCAATCGGTATGTAGAAGTACTCGCAAAAGATCCACTTGCTCGGGCGACAATTGCAATTCTTTTACAAAGATGTCAAACTCGAATGCATTGAACTTCTTAGCGTTTGATCCTGACTCATCAATTACCCAAATGTCTCCATTAAAGACTTCGTCGTCCTGATCCGCGTGTGTTTCAATTTGTTCGCTGGTCAAATTCACTTGCGATACTTTGGCGCGAAGTCTATCGCGTTCTTGTCTGAGGAGTTGTAATTCTTGTGGGGTACAATGCTTTGAGCCAACCTGTTCATCTTCAATTTCATAACTTGAGGTCGGTATTAAGTTGTAAGGCCGCATCCAATCATTTTCTTTTATGTATAAATGATTGCTGTTAAAGTAGCCATAACGTCGAGAACTTGTAGTATTGTCTTTTTCAAGATACTTGCTCAAGTCACCGCCGGAAATTTCGCCTTTGTTGGGGTTCCAATTTCCAGGCGTACCATAGTTGTTAAATTTGCTGTGATCGGGATTTGTACGATAATGTCCCTGTACATAAGTGCCATCTTTACGATAGTAACTTCTGACATGGTTCCTTCCACCAGCTAGCGTCTGATTTGACCATATAGTCAAACTGATCAATAAAACTATGAAGATGCGCATGTCACTTTCCCTTTAGTTGGTAACTGCAATTTATTGCATCATATCAGTATTGTCAAGACTTTTAACCCTCAAGCAGACTATACCGATCTTCCTTTCTCCTCCTCTCCAAAATCCTGAACAAAGTTCAGGATTTTGTTTTTATTAAAGTAAAGACTTAGTACAGTGAGTTGACTCGTGGGAACCCGGAGCGTATATTTGGGGTATTATTAGCAGTCACTTCGATTGAGTGCTAACAGCCTGTTTCAATTCAACTAACCTACAATAACCTCATTTAGGGAGACCTAAGACCATGAAAATCAAGCCGATTGATGAGCGCGTCCTGATTAAGCCGCTCGAAAAGGAAGAAAAAACCGTTGGTGGTATCATCATCCCCGACACCGCTTCCAAAGACCGTCCGCAAATGGGTGAAATCGTGGCCATGGGCGACGACGTCGAAGTCGCCGATCGCAAGCAGAAGAAGATGTCCGAAATGCTCAAAGTCGGTGACACGATTGTGTATGCCCGCTACGGCGGCACCGAAGTCAAGCTTGACGACAAAGAGTACATGCTCATCAGCCGCAGCGACGTCCTCGCCGTGGTGGTAAAGTAAGTTGCGCTCGCCGAGCGTGGGCGTCCCCGCCCCGCCGGAATCTTCACGCAGCGGCATCCGCTGCGGATGCCCCGTATCAATTCGCAAACTCAAACAAGGAACAATAAAACATGGCAAGCAAACTGATTGACTTCGATGTCGAAGCGCGCAGTGCACTGAAGAAGGGCGTGGACATTCTCGCCGACTCAGTGAAAGTGACGCTCGGACCTAAGGGCCGTAACGTCGTGATTGAAAAGAAGTGGGGCGCCCCGACTATCACCAAGGACGGTGTGACGGTGGCTAAGGAAATTGAACTCGAAGACGCCGTGCAGAACATGGGCGCGCAGATGGTTCGCGAAGTCGCTTCCAAGACTTCCGATATCGCCGGTGACGGCACCACCACTGCGACCGTTCTCGCGCAGGCGATCATTCATGAAGGTTTGAAGAACGTCACCGCCGGCGCTGATCCGATGTCGCTGAAGCGCGGTATTGACAAGGCTGTTGCGAAGGTCGTCGAAGATCTGAAGAAAAACGGCAAGGCCGTCAGCGGCAAGAAGGACATCGCCGCCGTCGGTACGATTTCCGCCAACAACGACAAGACCATCGGCGATCTGATTGCGGACGCGATGGACAAGGTCGGCAAGGACGGCGTCATCACCGTCGAAGAAGCGAAGTCGATGGAAACGTCGCTCGAAGTCGTCGAAGGTATGCAGTTTGACCGCGGCTATCTGTCGCCCTACTTCGTCACCAATCCTGACGAAATGGAAGTCGAACTCGAAAACCCGTTCGTCTTGATCTATGATAAGAAGGTCGCTTCAATGAAGGACCTGCTCCCGATTCTGGAGAAGGTTGCTCAAGCCGGTCGCGCGTTTGTGATCATCGCGGAAGACGTCGAAGGCGAAGCTCTGGCTACGCTCGTCGTGAACAAGCTCCGTGGTACGTTGAAGGTCGCGGCCGTCAAGGCTCCGGGCTTCGGTGATCGCCGCAAGGCCATGCTTGAAGACATCGCCACGTTGACCGGCGGTCGTGTGATTTCGGAAGAAGCGGGCTTCAAGCTTGAGAACGCCGTCATGAGCGATCTCGGCACCGCCAAGAAGATCATCATCGACAAGGACAACACCACGATTGTCGAAGGTTCGGGCAAGAGCGACGAGATCAAGGCCCGCATCGCGCAGATCAAGAAGCAGATCGAAGGCACGACGTCGGATTACGATCGCGAAAAACTGCAAGAGCGTTTGGCTAAGCTTGCGGGTGGCGTGGCCGTGTTGAAGGTCGGCGCTGCGACGGAAGTTGAGATGAAGGAAAAGAAGGCTCGCGTCGAAGATGCTCTGCACGCGACTCGCGCCGCGGTTGAAGAAGGCATCGTCCCCGGCGGCGGTGTAGCTCTGCTTCGCGCGCAGAAGGTGCTCGAAGGCTACAAGCTTGAAGGCGATGAGCAGCTCGGTGTGAACATTATTCGCCGTGCGTTGGAAGAGCCGATTCGCATGATTTCGCAGAATGCCGGTCTGGAAGGCAGCGTGGTTGTGAACAAGATTCGCGAGAACAGCAAGTACAGCTTCGGCCTGAATGCTGCCAGCGAAGTTTACGGCGACTTGCTTGATGACGGCGTCATCGACCCGACCAAGGTTGTGCGCGTCGCACTCGAAAATGCGGCATCGGTTGGCGGCTTGTTGCTGACCACCGATTGCGCCATCCACGAGAAGAAGGAAAAGACCCCCGCAGCTCCCGCCATGCCCGGCGGCGGCATGGGTGGCATGGGCGGAATGGATTACTAAACCAGCGTGCACGCTGGACCCATTGCCGCTGCGCGTAAAGCATAACGGTGAGGGTATCCGTCGAAGTTTGAATAAGAGAGCGGGGCGAACATCAGTTCGCCCCGCTTCTTTTGTAGTCAGGGTCTTATTGCATACCAATCTTCAACACAACTAAGTGTGAACAGGACAAAGACGTAGGCTAATTCTGAAATTACATTTCACACCATTGAGTTCCCATTCTATTTCAAATAAACAATTTCTAATTTTATATATAACAAAATATTAAATTGTAGTTTTTAATTATATAATCAATTAATGAACCAATACAGTGCATTATAAATTCATGGAAATAATTCTGCTATATTCCCTCCTCGATATTTTGTCTGGTTGTACAACCATTAAACTTCAAAAATCGCATTGATGCTTCAAATTAATTTATGTAATTACAATAAATAAGCACAATAAAGATCTAATTCCCGGACCCAACCAGCCTTCAACACATCCAAGCACGAACAGGCTAAGGACTGAGTGTAAACGCCAATATATACAATTATAGTAGTATTTCAACTTTTGTTTCACTTGTTCTTGATTCTTACCTTCAAATTGAGTAAATTCTGAAGATTTCAACCCACAAGGAGTAACTCAATGTCAGGCATCTCGGAAACACAATGTTCCATTCATTTGAAAATAGGGCACTTAGATGTTGAGGCCGTTGGCCCCGTGTCTTATATCAAGGATGACCTTTCGGAAGTGATTAGCAAATTAGTACGCCTCTACGTAGAAGACGAAGCAGTCAAACAAATCCTGTCAAAATCAACTACCCCCACACCAAAGGCATTCGCAGGTACAGGTCTTGACGGGCTAGCAGAGGAGACGGTCACATCCATAGCAAATAAGCTAAGCTGTAACAGCGGCTCAGACTTGATTGTGGCAGCTTCAGCTTACCTCACCCTTGTTGTTGGTAAGGCAATTTTCTCTCGTAAAGAACTTCTACAGAATATGCAAGCTGGCGGTGCATACTACAAGGATAGCTACCGCGACAATCTATCGAGCTACCTACAGCGGCTTATTAAAGACGATGTCTTGCGAACGCAAGGATCTGATTACAAGCTGAGTCCAACAGCTCTAAAAGACTTTGAGGCAAAAATCGTTTAGAAGGACAACTTGCAGGTATTCTGCGATAGCTCGACCAACTATAAGCTGGGGCAATATTTTAACCAAATGCTATATGGAGGCACAAAGTGAATGACCAATCCAAATCTCAAGGTGATCCGCTCATTGACGCGTTGCAGACACTCTACAAAACACTTGCGCCCTTAGATGTTGAGCAGCAAGATCGTGTTCTCACGTCTCTTTATGCACTCTTAGGCAAACAAGTTCCAAAGACAGTGAGTAGTGGCGAAGTCGGATCGCAATTCAAGCAGCCGGGAGAGCGCCCAAAGTCAATTGCTGAATTCGTGGCATCAAAGAAACCGGGTACAAATACACAGAGAATTGCTGTGTTTGCGTACTTTCATGAGCAAACTGAAGGTAAGCAGAAGTTTCAACGCGAAGACTTGCGACCTTACTTCGTAAATGCACGTCTTGGCGATCCTGGAAATAACTTCGGACGTGATTTTGACAACGCTGTTGGTAAAGGCTGGATTGCCGCAAAGGATGGAAGCTTTTATCTGACACAAACAGGAATCAATGTAGTAGAAGCGGGTTTCAATAATGAAAACTCGAGAACGTCAAGAACCAAAACTACAAAGAAATCCAAGCTTAAGGCCAAAAACAGAACTGAAGAATAGTGATACTCACATTCATGTCTCAAGCAAGGTAGCGAAGCATGCTCAACAAAATTAGGGCCGACTTCAGTACAAGGTTTTCCTCTGTTCTCGTCGATGCATTGCTGTCATCCTACGAGGAAATCAAGCAAAACTATTTCCTTGGTAAGTATGAGCCTTCTGAACTTAACGGTGGTAAGTTCACAGAGGCGTGCTATCGTATGCTTGAAAGTGAGACTCAGAGAGGCAGCTATACGCCGATTGGAACTGCTATAAGTGACATAATAGGTAAACTGCGAAATCTTGAACAACTTCCTACTGCCGGTGCCTTAGAGTCGTTCAGAATTACAATTCCTCGCACGTTGGTCGTTGTTTACAATATTCGAAATAAAAGAGGTGTTGGGCATTTAGGCGGAGACGTTAACCCAAATTACGCTGATTCTACGCTCCTCGTCACTTGTTGTGATTGGGTAATGGCTGAGCTTGTTAGAATTTACTATAGTTGCACATTGGATGAAGCGCAGGGTATAGTTGATACCCTTGTTCAGCGACCACTCAGCCTTGTGTATGAAATTACCGGGGTTCGGCGTGTGCTGTTGCCATCATTATCACACAGAAATCAAGTGTTGCTGTTGCTAGCACACTCACATCCTATTCCCATTCCAGAGATGGATCTCATTAGGTCAATAGAACCGAGCAACCCCACAGTATTTCGGTCGACGGTTCTAACCGCGCTTCATCGAGAACGTTTCATTGAATACAGCGGAAATGGGAAGAGTGGTAGTTGTGCAATTTCGCCAACTGGATTGAAAGTTGTCGAAGATAATTACGAAGATTGGTCAAAAAGCAATAAGGAATCAAAATGGAAAGTGAAAACAAAGTGAGGATTAACCTCACAACGCGCGAGTTTGAAGTATTTGGAAGTGAGAAGTTCGTGAATTCGTATGCCGACAAAGTGGAGGAGCTCTACTCCATGCTAAAGACGGCAATTCCACCCAAACGTAGCAATGGCACCGCGGCAATTGAGAACATTTTGGACGAAAACGAGTCAAGTTCAATGGAGTTCGGTGAAATGCTTCATAAACTGACGGACTCGGCCACTGATGCTGACAAAATGTTGTTGGCAGGATGGTCTATTCAATCTCAAAGCTCAGACAATTCCTTTAATACAAAGGAAGCAAATGACCTTCTCAAGGATCAAGGTGTAAAACTCGTTAATGCTGCACAAGCTGTCAAATCCAACACCGACAAAAAACGAGTCTTTGTATTGCAAAAGGGACGATTTCGAGTAAGCAAGCTTGGGGTTGATCTAATAATGCAATGGCTTTCAAGCGGTTCTAATATGTAGCTCAGAAGAATCCACTTAAATTCCAATCTCAGAGGAGACAAAGAAATGGCAAAGGAAAGAAAGGTTAGTCGCGATGCAGGCACAGGACAATTCATCCCGAAAAGAGAAGCCGAGCGACGTCCCAACACAACCGTCACCGAAACGGTTCCGGTACGAAAGCCTGTCCCTAAGAAGGGCAAGTAAAATGAGGCGACAAAAAGCGGGGCGAACCAAAAGGTTCGCCCCGCTTCATCTTATCCACTACCGTCGGCCTCTGGCCGTCAGCGGCTTTACAATCGTGGTGTGCTTCCCCTGCCGGAGGCAGGGAAGTAGTGAGGAAATTTTTCCTACTTCCCCTTCGCCAAAACAACCGTCTGCTTAATCCTAATCTCCTTCCCGCCGATTTGCCCGGGTGGCATGCCGCCGGGTTTCATTCTGCCGCCGCGCATTCCGCCGCCGAAGCCGTCATCACCGCCCCCCATTCCCATCGGCGGACGTTGATGATCACCCGCTTCGCGCATGTGCTCCGGTCTGTTCAGTTTCGGTACATTCAGTTCAAGAATCACCTCATCTCCGGCCTGAAGCCACGGCGCGAGCGAATCCAACGCAATCACAATCGAATGCGCCACCGTCGTCGCTTCGTATTTCGTTTCAGCTGTCACACCGAGCGCGCGGGCTTCATCGAGACTCACCATGCGGCTTGCCGATTTCTTGCTCAACAACTCGACGTCTTTGGGCCGCGTGTCCATTTGATCGAGTGTTTTATCCTTCATGGTTTGGCCGGGCGGCAAGACAAAATTCTTCGGCGGACCGCCGGGGCCGTGCATCGCCGGATAGCGCAAGCCAACAGTTTCCTTTTTGTTCTTAGGATTCGTGAGCCAGAGCGTTACACCGCCCATCTCGATCTGCTGCCTGAGCGCTTCATCGCTCGTCTGCACAGCGAGTAAGAGTTGTTCATCGTCATTGGCAATCACAAACCGAGCCTGCACGTCTTTGATGCGCAGGCCTTTTAGTTCAGAAAAGTCCGGCTTGCCGTTGATATCCGTCGTCGCGTCATGCCACTCGGCTTTGATCGGCTCCGATGAATTACAATTGATAAAAACTAAAGAAAGCGCAAATAAAAGTGTATAGACACTTAGGCGAGTTAAGAAAACTGCGGTGCGGTACATGAGTCGTTTCTGAGGGTTGCATGGCTGGATAGTCATAGCTTAGACGCGCAAGCTCGCAAATAGTTTACTCAGCGCTCTTTTTGCTCCGCATTTTTCTTTTTATTCAATTTATCTGCCCCCCTTGACTCTTTTTTGAACATATGTTATATTACTCAAAATTCATAAAAATTCATTTAGAAGAGGTGTCAGATGAAGAAGCTCAATCTGCTTGTTCTGGCTGGAGTTATGTGCTGTTTTGGAGCCGGTTTTGCTGCCGAGGGGGGTGCGCCGTCCATGGAGGAAATCATGAAGGCCTGCGCTGATGCGGCCAAGGTCGGGCCTGAACACTTGGCAATTGCCAAGTCCGCTGGAGATTGGGATTGCGTCGTCAAGATGTGGATGGATCCTACTCAGCCGCCGATGGAGTCAAAAGGCTCGGAGACCTGCAAAATGGAGATGGGCGGTCGCATGTGTGTCTGCAATTTCACCGGCGACATGATGGGCACGCCTTTCCATGGTCAAAGCCAAATGGGCTACTCTAATTTCGCCAAGAAGTACTGGGTTACTTGGACCGACGACATGAGCACGGGTATGATGTATGCCGAAGGAACTGCCAGCCCGGATGGCAAGACGATTACGCTGCTCGGCACATATGACGACCCGATGTCCAATACGCAGGACAAACCGTGGAAGCAAGTCATGACGGCGGTTGATGACGATCACTATCTCTTCTCTGCGTACGAAAAAGTCGGTACTCCCGAAGAGTACAAGTCGATGGAAATTGCTTACACTCGCAAGAAATAATCATTTAAACATAATCAGAGGTTACGCATGAAGAAGATCGCATTAGCATCGTTGGTGCTGCTTTGTTTAGTCGGCAGCGCATTTGCCGCCGAAGGCACAGGCATGTCCGAAGAGGAAATGATGAAGAAGTGGATGGAAGTCGCCAGCCCCAAGGCCGAGCATGAGATGCTTGCCAAAGGAGTCGGCGAATGGAATTGTGCCATGAAGTTCTGGATGGGCCCCGGTGCGCCGGAGCAGACCGCCAGCGGATCATGCACCGAAACACTCGTTAACGGCGGTCGCGCACTGAACGAATCGTTCAACGGGATGATGATGGGAATGCCGTTTGAAGGTCACGGCATGTCGGGCTACGACAATTTCAACAAGGTCTATTGGTCAACGTGGACGGACAACATGTCCACCTCGATGATGTACATGGAAGGCACCAGCACGGACGGCGGCAAGACCATCACCTTCAACTCCACGATGGATGAACCCGTGATGGGCGTGAAAGATAAGCCCGTGCGCTTCGTGTCAAGATGGGTTGATGACAACACCCGCGTGCTCGAAAGCTGGGACGAAGTCGGTACGCCGAACGAATTCAAAGCGATGGAAATCACCTACACGCGCAAGCCGAAGTAGTGCTTTGTTTGTAGGGGCGGATGGCGATCCGCCCGCGTCAGACAAGATCGATATATTCAAGGGGCGGCAGTCGTGCCGCCCCTATTGTCTTTAATAATCCGAAAGGGAGTACGATGACTGAACAAGAGATGATGGAAAACTGGATGCGCAACGCCACGCCTGGGCCGCAGCACGCCAAGCTTGCCAAGGAAGCCGGTGAATACGAAGTCAGTATGGTCGAGCGCGGACAGCCGATGACAGGTCATGCGAAGATCGAGATGATTCTCGATGGCCGCGTGCAAGTGCAGCACTTCACGATGGACTACAACGGTATGCCGTTCAAAGGATTCGGTATGACCGGTTTTGATAACTTCACCCAGCGCTATTGGTTCACGTGGAATGATAACATGTCCACCGGACTTTATTCGCTCTATGGCGTCGAAGAAGACGGCGGCAAGCGCATCGTCTTTCAGGGAAAGATGGACAAGCCCGGCCTGAACATGAAGCAATGTGACACCAAGCACGTCTTCACCTACTTGAATGACAACGAATTCAAGATGGAAATCTGGGACTTCCCCGGCACTCCCGATGAGAAGAAGACGATGGACATGACCTACAAGCGCAAGTAGATTTCGATAACGGATCAATAAAAAGGCGGGGCGAACCAAATGGTTCGCCCCGCTTAATTTATCCTAACCGCAAATCTCAAGCATTTGCGTCAGCGCATCGACGTAATCAGGCACCGCCGAGTCGGGTTAAGGTCCGCCGCAACCCGACCGGAACGTGTAGCAGCTTACTTCAACAGCATCAACTTGTGTGTGCTGTGGAAGACGCCGGACTGAACGCGCGCGAAGTACATACCGGACGGCAGATCAGCGCCGCCGAATTGCACGGTATGATAGCCTGCTTGCATACGGCCCATGTTCATCTCACGAACCAACTGGCCCGCGATGTTGAACACCAAAATACGCGTATCCGAGGCCTGTGGTACCGCGATGCGGAAATTGGTCTGCGGGTTAAACGGATTCGGGAACACCTTGACGGCAAACTCCGTCGGAATTTCGGCATTCTCGCCAACCGGCAGCGGACCACGAATCGAACCGCCCGACTGACCTGAACCCCAGCGACCGCTACCATCGCAAGTCGGGTGCGACAAGCCAAAGCCCGTCACGGTTTCGCCAGCGCCTGCGGCAACTGTCGAAGAGTAAACAATTGAATCAAGTCCGTTCACTACAACCGTCCAGCCCGTCGGTGCCGTCGCAGTGGTGCCTTCGCAATAGTCGCGAATCACAACGCGGTTCAAGCAACCCGTCAACACGGTCATCGAGTAGGTCCAGTTCGGCGGACCGGCCGTCACGAGCGTAAACGTCGCTGTACCCGTTCCTGCGGCCAAGCGTGTTCCACCGTTACCCGTTGCAACAGCGCCAGTACCGCACTCGTTGATACCAACGACTGTATAGGTTCTGGTCTGTCCTGCAACTGCGGTAAAATCATCATACACGTTGACGTCACCGGCAACCGTACCGATTTCCACGTTCTGACGACGGATGCTGTAGCTGTCAGCTTCCGGCAAGTCAGTCCACGTTACATGAACACGGTCACACAGGTTATCCGAAGCAACAATACCCGTCACCTGCGCCGGCGGTCCAAGGCGCGTGCCCGAGACACCAGGATTCGGCTGAAGCGTGCCATTGCCGCAGAGATTCTTGGCACGAACTTGGAAAGTTCCAGTGCCCACGGGAGCCGCATAGCAGAACGTGAAGTTCGGGCCACCAACGTTATCAACCGCGCCCGCACGTGCGTTGTTGCGGAAAATTTCGAATGAATCCGCATCTGCACAAGTAGCCGTCCACGTAATACAAACTTCATCGCAATCGTCATCCGATGCGTCAACGTTCGTAATCGTACAATTCGGACCGGCACCCGCCGCGCCGTTGTCGCAAGAGCGTACGCCTTCTGCATGAACTTCCGGCGCACTGAAGCACGTCGGCGAAGTTCCGGCCACGCAGTAGTTCGCGGTACCCGGCAGTGGTGAGTTATCAAAATACTGCTCTTGGAAACCCGCGTTGTGGTTGTCCATAGTGGTCAGCAAAACATCATTACGATAGATCCTGAACGAGTCAAGGCCAAGCACCGTGTTGACCGTCCATCTAACTTCCACGCGACCGCACTGATCATCCGAAGCCGTCATGTTCTGCGGCGTCGGCGGAGTTACAACCTTGCGTCCAGTTGTCGTGATTCTCGTCGAGTAAGCCGTATCGGCATCTTGCCCTGTGCCGCAAATGCGAAATGCGCGCACACCGTAGGTGTGATCCTGACCACCAACACTCTGAGTATCAACATAGCGCGTGTTCGCCGCGCCGGAAATGTAATGGTAAGGTTCTTCGTTGTCAATCAAGACGCGATAACCAGCGATATTGTCCTGAATATGAGTCCACGTCACAACGATTGAATCACATCCGCCAACTGTTGCGGATAAGTTTTCCACAGACGGCGGATTCGGACAGCCGGCGCACTCACCTGTGAAGCAAGTAAACGGAATTTCGCCTTCGCCTTCACCGAAGAGATAGGTGTTCAAACCTGTCTCAATGATAAACGCGGCGCTCTGCCAGTAAATTCCTTGGCCGGGCAAACAGACGCGCAGCCAGTACGACGGATTTCCTGTCACGCCAGGAACCGGAATACCGGAAGCCATAGTAAACATCGGGTCAGTCAAGAAGCCGCCCGGAAAATCAAACTCGCCACCGTTAAGTTCAAACTGGTTGAAGTTAACCTGTAAAAAGCCGGGGCCCTCGGTCGGCTGCCTGTCATCAGGCGTCGGGCCATCACCGAGCGAGTCCCACATAATCTGGACGGTTGAACCGTCCGGTACGAAATCGCCGCTGCCGCAACCAAGCGTTAATGCTTGGCTGAAGTTAGCAAGCTCGGCATTAAACTGCGCGTTCGCGACAGTCGCTCCCAGCAGCATGCAAAACATTAAAAAAGCAAATCTTAGACGCATCACGAACTCCTGTTTGGTCGAGACATGTTATGAGGATAATGCGATAATTTAGAACATATCATCTGAAAAGTCAACTCAAACTCACTCAATTTCCTGAAGTTAAGACCATTTTTGTCCGGTCTTGACACTCCGAAAACATAGTGAGTTAAGAGTAGATTATTCAGAAATGTAGGAAGAGGGAAACAAAGAGAGGTTAAGCGGAAGCCGAGCGGGTGGCCAGAATGCCTCTTGCCAGCAGGTAACCTGCCAGCAAAAACTCAAGCATTCCGCCCAAAAATAGCACCAAACTGTAGGCATGGAGACTGGAGTACCAAAGCATAAACAGCGACAGCAAACCACCGGAGACAATCGGTCCTAACAGAAACCCCAACGCTCCCGCCGACGTAAATCCTCCCATCGAGGTCGCTAAATGACCTTGTGGAGCAGCGCTGGCCGAAAGCTGTAACGTCGGAATGAACATCACTGCCGAAGATGCTCCGAGAGCGAACATCCAGACGATCAGCCACGGCGGATTAACCCAACCGACCGTTGCGAAGAATAATCCGTAAATCAGCGACCCCCAGAGCAGAAGTTGCGGCTGCGAGTAGCGTTTCGAAAGCCTGATTACAAACGGACACAACAGCCCCATCGTCAGCATAAACGCGGCGATATGACCACCAATCTGCCCGGGACTGAAACTGAATTTTTGCGCCATCAAAATCGGAAATGAAGCCACAAAAAATCCGACGGTAAACCGATCCATGAATGCGAACAGATACGGCAATCGCAAGCGCGGCTCTTTGGTCAGAAGCTTCAAAATCTCACTGACTGGCTGACGTTGAGCCAAGCCCTGTGACGGCACCACCACAGCAAATGACGCCAATCCCACCAGTAGCATCAGCGCTCCGCCGAGCGACAGCGAATAGACCGGCGACATCGAACCGAGCCATCCGCCAATCGGCGATCCCAACGCCACACCAAATGTAATTGCGGCCCCAACAATCCCCATTGCCTTGCTACGGTTTTCAGTCGGAGCACCCGCAATTCCCAACAAAATCGAAAGCGCGCCGATGTGAAAAATCCCCTCGATGAACCGCAAGGCCATCAACGAAGCAAAGTCCGGCATGTGCGGCATCAGCAAGAAGCACACTCCGTCCAGCATCGCCGCCGTTGCCACAAACATCCTCGGTTGGCCGAATTTGTCCGCCAAACTCCCCGCAATCGGAGCAAACAAGAATGCCGCCAACATGTTCGCCGACAAAAATGCATGTGTCCAAAACTCCGACACCCCGAACCCGTCCATCACAAACGGCTTCAAGATCGGCACCACCCCCGTCACCGGGAGCATGGTCAGAAAGATCAGAAACGGCTCTATGCGTATGCGGCGATTCAACTTAAACAACAACTCGTAAAATGTGAGCAATGAGCCAGAATAAACCAATATCCGAGCAATATTTCAAGCGTCTAACAAATGAAAATGCCCTGCGGGTTTCGCAGGGCAAGTTGAATCGTACTCAATCGGGCTATCTGATCAACGCGATCTTTTGCGAAGCCGCCACAGAATTGCGGACAACATCACGGACTCTCACGAAATACACACCGCTCGGAAGTTGGTCCGCCCCGATTGAAAAATATTCTTGCCCGTAAACAGGCCCGCGATGAATTTCCAGCACGAGTTGTCCAAGTACGTTCGTGAGTTCAATTGAAGCGATAAACGGCTCCGGTACAAATAGCGAGAGCCTTGCCTCACCGTTGAACGGATTGGGATAAACACTAAATGTGAATTCGGTCGGCAGCTCAATTCGCTCTTCAACCGCGTCTATCAAGAACGATGTGTCCGGATACCACGGCTCAAAAATCACCGAATCCGAAACTCGATCCCCCAGCCCGCCAGGATTCAGAGTCGGATGATACGGCCCCGTGCTGTCTCCCCAATAGTTCTGGCGAGCGTCAACCTGAACTCCCGCTTGAACAGCATACTCAGTCTCAAGAAAGATGTTCCGGCGAAGAACTGTGGAATCGGACTCAACATGTACCGCACCCACAACGCTGCCCGTGAGATTCCGAAATGAGTTATTCTCGATAACCGCGTTTCCCTCAACAACGGATATAGCCTTGGCAAACGCCGAGTTCACAACACAATTTTCAAAAGAGTTGCGTGTGAATTCTGTTGGCGTTTGTGGATTACATACATCGTTAAGTGAAACTAAGTAATCGCGACACACAACATTCCTGAACGTATTGCCGGTGAATTCAATCGAGCCGTCGCACGCAGACTCAAGCGCCACTATACCCTGATGGTCATCTGTGATATCTTCAAAGATATTGTTTGCTATCGACCCGCTCGCATTAGCAAGGAACAATCGCGTAGATTCTCCGTTTGCGAGTGGGCCGAAGACGCAATTCTGAATGTCAACATGACCGTTCGATGATACAAGATACTGAATTGACTCGCCACTCACACTGCAGGAGGACAGTAGCAATGTTTGGTCAACAGCGATCAACGCAAACCCAATTCCACTGAACGCGCACAATTCTGCCCGCAGACCTCCGCTGCTTGTCACGCAACCACTTCGCGCACTGTTAAATTCGCTTGACATGACCGTGATAAGCTGGCTGGACCGAATGGGAGCATGAACAGAATCGAAAAAACAGTGATGGAAGACCACATTGCTCGCACTAACGATGACTCCGCCTGTCAGTGTGCCCGGCCTTCGCGGAAACATCTGCGCGCCGTTCCGAAACAAAATCGAGTCTATTTGCATGGAAGCCGTCGAAACTTTTAGGCAAACGAGCGAATCAGAACCCGGAAGAAGTGTCGGATCAATCACGACAGGGGTCTGTGAAAATGGCGATGTAGCACCAATCAGAACAACTTGAACGGATGGCGCGACTAACGCTTCACTGTACACCCCTGATGCAACAAGTACTGTGTCATTTTCCGCACACGAATCAAACGCGGACTGGATAGAATTTACTTCGAATGGCACTGACCAAAGTCGGGCATGCAATTTCAACGAGATTAGCAACGAGGCCGCACACAAAATCACTAATCGCATGATGTGACAGAAGAAAGAACTAGAGTGGCTTTTGCAAGACAATCAGTTTCACAATCATTGCATGTAAACGTTGGGCATGTAACTTTACAAACATACAGCTTGTATTCCTTGTTCGCCTCAAGGTAGAAAGCATTCTCTTCTGATTGACAGCATTCAAAACCACATGGGTCACCGTCGCATGCTGACGTATGACAATTCGAGTTGTTTATTCGAGTTCCACTATCATAGACATTTGCACATGTTCTACAATTCTTGCAAGACTCGGAACCGCAATCCAATTGTACATTTAGGCAATAGCATCCCGAGCAAGGAATCGTAAACGTAGTAACCGAGCATCCATCAGTGCTAAAACAGTCGTGGTCATCTGTGCAAGTCAAGTCAGATCCTGTGACGTTGAAGGTGCATTGCCCAAACGCACTCATCGCGCTAATCACTAAGCAGAAAAAAAACAGCTTCATAGCCGACCCGCCTTCCTCTTTTTGTGCTTTGTTGACCCACCTGCCACAGTATAGCACAGAATTCACCCGATGTCAAGTGTTTTTGCCCACCACGAAAAATTCCTACACCACCTCATACATCTTCAGCAAAATCTCATTCTCCACAAACCAACCTTCCGGAGTGAGTTTGAAAGTTGTCTCATCAAGCTCGCGCAAATGCTCAGGCAATCGCGTCGCCGCATCCCACAATGCCCGCGCATGTTTGCCGCCCCACGCAAGGTGACAATCATCCCACAAAATTCCCTCTTTGCGTCTCAGTCGCACCGAAATCCACTCTTCCCATCGCACGCGTTCGCTGTTCCGCCACTCCCGGTCAACACACGATTCGTTCGCCAACACGCGCCGTTCGTATTCGTGCAAATCCGCCACATTGGCAAATCGTCTCGTCACGCCGTCAAACGAATGCGCCGACGGGCCGAATCCCAAATACGGTTTCCCTTCCCAATAGACTTGATTGTGTATCGAGCGAAATCCCGCTTTCGCAAAATTGGAAACTTCGTAGTGCTCAAAGCCCGCCTGCTCAAGCTTTTCGTGTGTGAGCAAATAAAGTTCAGCTTCAAAATCCTGCGAAAGCGGCTCCAAGACTCCCTGCGCGTGCCATCTGCCGAACGGTGTCTGCTCGTGGTATTCGAGATTGTAAAGCGAAACATGATCCGGCTCGCACGCAAGCAGTTGCTCTATATCCGCAAGCCATTCGTCTTTCGTTTCACCCGGTAATCCGAAAATCAAATCCATCGAGAGATTTGTAAATCCCGCCGCGCGCGCATGTTTGACCGTTTGCAAAGTCTCTTCTGCCGTATGATCACGATACAGCAAATGCAATTTCCGATTCGACAACGACTGCGCACCCAACGAGAGTCTGTTCACGCCAACTTTACGCAATTGTTGTAATCCCGTGAGCGTCAAGGTCCCCGGATTCGCTTCCAGCGTCACCTCACAATCACGAATATCCCCAATCCGCGAGACCGCTTCAAGCAGACTCGCCAGCTGTTCCGGTGAGTGCAGCGACGGTGTCCCACCCCCGAAATAAACGGACGTCACAGGTGGGCTTGCCCAACTCGATTCTCGGGCCAAACTTGCCGATAACTCTGAGAGAATCAGCTCGCAAATCCGCGCCAAATCGCCCCGTCTGGGGACTTTCTTGAAGAAGTCACAGTACGGGCAAAGCCGACGGCAGAACGGGAGATGTAAGTATATTGCGACTGGCACTGCTCTTGCCTTATATGGCATATGCGATGTAGGGTCTCGCATGTCCACGGTGTAACTAATTGTTTTATTTAACTCAGACTTGGCCGTTTTTCAGGCTGGGGCAAAAGCACCAGTCACACGGGCAAAGTCTGCCATTTTTGAGCCACGAATGATCCCTGACCCCAAGAGTGCCGAACTGCAAAAGTCGGAGCTTGCCAGCAAGACCGGACAGGTGAACTCCGTCCCGGCCTCGCCTGCCTCCTCTGACAGCGCAAAACGGGCTCGCGGGTTAGCCGGTTTGATTACCGGACTCTTGGGAAGAAACGGCTCCAAAACGCCTGACGCGGATCAAGCGGACCAACCACCCGAACTGCTCGACCTCCTGCTCGAAGGCCCCGACGCAATCGTCGTCGTTCACTGTGAGCAGGGTCAAATCATCGAAGCCAGCAAGAAATTCTGCGAGTGGTCAGGCCGCACGCGGGATGAACTTCTCGACCGCTCCCTCTTGCTCTTCTTCCCTGACAGCGAACGCAAAATCGTGCGCACGCTCTACGAAGATGCAGGCGCCGGCGGAGTACACGTCGTCGAAATTACTTCGACCGATCACAACACAACACCACGCCTGATTGAATTCACAGCTCGCCGTTCCGACTCCGGAAACGGCGAGTTTGCGCTTTTGGTGGGCCGCGACGTCGGTGAACGCGCCCTCTCCGAACGCTATCTCCGCACCGAACGCGACCGCATGAGCCTGTTCATTCGAGCGATGCGCGACGGACTCGTTCTGCTCAATATCAGCGGCGATATCGTCTATGTCAATCCCACGATGGAAACGTTTTTCGAGTCGTATGAACTCGCCGTCGTCTGCCATCGCTGGCTGAAAGAGTTTTCCAGAGACGATCGCTCCGACCTGCAAGGTTTGACTTCTGCTTACGGCGGCAAGACACTCAAGCTCGACGTCGGCGACGGACGCACGTTCTTGGTCACGCGCAGCTTCCTGTTTGAAACGGGCAAGCCCAGTCAAGTCATGCTGATGGCCAAAGACGTCACCGAGCAGGTGCTGATGGAACGACAGAATCATCTGCTTGAACTCGAACTCACGCGCGAATCCAAACTCGCCGAGTTCGGAATGCTCGTCGCAGGTATCGCCCACAATTTGAATGGCCCGCTGACCGGAATTTTAGGTCTGTGCGACCTGATGAAGATGCGCGGCTCAGCTTCAACAGAAATCGAGCAGATGCGCAAGCAAGCCACCGTCATGCGCGATCTGATTTCCAACCTGCTGACCAAATCACGCAACGAAAGCGAAGTTGAACCGCGCGAACTCGACGTGCGCGACATCATCGAAACGGAATTGCGGTTCCTTGAAGGCAATCTCTTCTTCAAACATCAGATTACGCAGAATCTGTTGATTGCCGATAATCTGCCGACCATTTTCGGTGTGTATATCGATCTCTCGCAAGTCATCGGAAATCTTGTGCGCAACGCCATCGACGCGATGTATGAATCGCCCAAGAAGCATCTGACCGTCAAAGCTTATGTGCAGGAACGATATCTTGTATTGCAGGTCGTTGACACCGGCTGCGGTATGTCAAAGGACGTCCAAGCGCACATCTTCGATCCGTTCTTCACCACCAAGCCTAAACAGCACGAGGCGCCCGAGGGCGTCCCAACCGGTACTGGTTTAGGGTTGTCTTCGTCGCGCACGATTCTCGCTCGCTACGGCGCGTTGCTTGACGTCGAATCCGAAGAAGGCTACGGCACTACTTTCACCGTTAGATTTCCCATTGGCAGAAAACCCGAGTTGCTCCCGCGCGGCGAAGCTCACCGCTAAATGCTCCGCCGAGCCGGGTTAAGTCTGCGCAACCCGGCCGGAATCTGACTCAAATGTAGCACCTCAGGCTCTAATAAACAACTGAACGGCGACCCAATAGGTCGCCGTTTTTGTTTTGCTATGGGTTCTCGCTCTTTGGCGGTTCCTCGTGCCAACTGCACCGCATTCGCCAATTGGATCGCATCTGTTCGCGCTCTTCAGGTGTCAATCGTTCCCAGCGGTGTTTCATGAAATGCTGCGCTCCGCAGCTATAGCCGCCGAATAATATTCTCGACAGCACAATCAACCCCAATGATTGCCAGTAACCAATCTGATTCGCATGAAGCAAATCGGGAATAATCGCATTCCACAACAGCATTACCGCCAATGCGCCTAAAAAGAGCAGTGGAACGAAAAAGAACGGGAAGAAGAATGGTTTACGCATGTTAATTTATCCTCAAAATTGTTGTTTGCTTGTTAACCCTGCAAGAAATCATCGCGCATTACCGCCAGCCGCTTGCGCAGCTTTTGAACTGCATATCTTTTGCGCGAGATCAGTGTCTTCGGATTTTCCCCGGTGCGTTTGGCTATTTCATCAAAGGTTAAGTCGTCAAATTCATTCCACACGAACACGTTCTTCTGCTCCGGCGGCAGCTCATCCAGCGCGATCCAGAACTCTTCCCACATCAATTCGCGCAGCGTTTCCGTTTCCGGTGTGCTCGGTTCGACAAACAGAATATCGTCAAGTGAGTTGTCGTCGTCACCGGATAGTTTCAGACTGCTGACTGATTCGGCTTTGCGTTTGCGTTTCTGGTCAATGATCTTCGACCGCGCTACTTTGTACAACCAGGCGCCAAGCTCTTCAATCTGATCCAAATCCCCCACGCGGCTCAGTTGCAGCCAGACTTCCTGCATCAGGTCCTCGGCATCATCCTCACCCCGCACCCGATTTCGAATAAACCCCATGAGTCGCCGCCCGTACGTCTGCACGGCAGCCACAATCCGGGTTTCACGGAGGGTACTCATTGTTGCGGTGGTCGCATCGGCCATATGTCCAAGAAAACGAGCATCCGCCTAAATTACTTTATTCTTGAGCCGAATGCCAGTTGATTTTCGAGAGGCGGAGGTGGGTTGTAAACGGTTGTTTTCGCGTTCAATCCTAACAATTGTCGGAACGGGAGTGTCTGATTATTTGGAGGTTAATTTTTCGTCTTGTGAAAGTTGGTGCGTGAGTTCTCTGCTACGGCGAGCTTTCTGATAGGTCTGGTGCAGGCTCGTAAGTTGATGCGAAATGCGCGAATCGTAGCGGGAGAAGCGGTCGAGATTGGGGAGCGCATCCTGCTGTGAGGGGGCATGGATAAGTGACAAGTCGAAGGCGTGGTGCTCGAGCAAGTATAGCCTGTGGAGTCGAAAGTAGTTCATTACGATGCGGTCAACGATTAGGGTTTCCACGAGATCTTGCGGATCATAGTATTCGTAGAGGGCATCGCGTAGTTCATCGAGGATTCCGCGTTCGGTAGGATGAAGACGAGACAGGTAGATGTAGTCGAGGGCATCAAAGCCGTTTTTCAGGGCGTTGAGAGAGGGGGGCGGGTTGCCCGGTAAGAAGAGTTTTTCCATGTTTTTATTGGGGTTGGGTTAAGGAAGGAGCCCGAAATGGGCTAAGTAGCGGAATCTACAATATATGAACATTTGGGCAAAAAGTCAAGGGGTTTGGCGAAAAATATGAAAAAAGTTGTAAGATGTTGGTAAACAAATTGTTAGGGAAAATCGCTATAATACTATTGCTACTCGAGATGCCTTTCTATACTTTACATACAACTAACTAGCATTCAGTACTTCCAGTGAGGTTGAAATTGGAAAAGAAGCTTTTTGAATTACTTGAATCGCTTGTCATGAAAGCGATTGAAAAGAGAATTAATGTTTCGATTGAAGGCTACCTGATTCAAAGAAATATTAGGAACCACGTGGAGAACTCTGTCATTAAGCTGACCAAAAGCTTAATGCCATTCTTCTTGACTGAGAAGATAGACAACGAGAAGCGGGAACTACTTCTCCTCGAATTAAGAACAGAGATTGAGCAAGTCCTAGCTGAGCCTCGAGATCTTTTTGCTGCCGGTTATGACGGACAAAAAGTCTTTGATTATAGATATAAGAACCGCAAATTACCACCCTCTATGTCAGACGAGGGCATGGAAGATATGTTTGCACGACTCTTTCCACAAATCATGAATATGATTTTGGCATTTCCACCTTTGGTAGAAGAATGGAAACATCTTGAATATGCAGAGTCCTTCCAGCGCTTTGACGAGCTGACACAGTGGCTGACTAATATCGCAAACAAGCTTGAAGTCATGACCAATGCGCCAGTTCGCGCAGAAGACGCACTGTTAAGCAGAGTTAAAAACTCCGTTCTTCAACGCGTCGAATTCCAGCTTGATCTAACTGGATTGCGTGGCGACCTTCCTGAAGGAGTTCCACTTGACAAGTGTTTCATTGTACCTGAGTTAACCAAGAACTCAGATAAGATCGCACTCGACCAACCCAAACAGTCCATAGGTACAAGCCAAGAAATTCTGAACTTGCTAGCGAAGAAATTCTTAAGAGCAGTCGTGGTCGGTTCTCCCGGCTCAGGGAAGAGCACTCTTTGCCGATGGATACAGCGCGAAGCACTTTCTGAAAATCGCTCTCGTCTTGTATTATTGGTTAAGTTGAGAGAGATAATAAAACGCGAGGCAAATCCATCTTTTCACGAGATTGTCAAGAGCGAGGCAGGTACTCACTTAGGCGATGAGGTCAATAGTGATTCAGTAAGGCGGTGGGCCGAGCGAGATGAGATAACGTTCATATTAGATGGATTTGACGAAGTTCCTCCAGACAAACGCGATATAATGCTGGCATGGATCAAAGAATTGTCCGATGCAATTGGCCAATCAGGGATAATTGTTACCTCAAGGCCGCTTACCACGAACCACCTTGAACAACTGAGAAGCTGGGAGAATTTGCAAATTGAGCCATTTAATTTGCCAAGAATAGTTGAGTACGTCGGGAAATGGTACCAACATGCACCTGCATTATCTGGGAAGTCGAGAGACGTTGACCCAGAAACACTTGGAAACCAATGGCTGAATGACGCGACGCTCGCACCTTTAGCGAGCAATCCACTGATGTTAGCAACGATACTCATGGTTCATCACCTTGATGGTGAACTTCCTCGAGGTAGGGCAAAGCTATATA
Organism: uncultured Alphaproteobacteria bacterium; assembly: GCA_964587105.1. Lineage (GTDB taxonomy): Bacteria > Electryoneota > RPQS01 > RPQS01 > RPQS01 > JABWCQ01. Next base: position 115,339 of record CAZPKG010000009.1, read on the forward strand.
AGAGATATACTGACGGCATGTTAGGACTCTGGGACAGCCGATGGCAAGTACCTTCTGCCATAAAACTAACTCCCGACATTAAGAGGGCTATTCTCTTATTAATCGCTCTCCGATTTCACTTGGACGATGTGGATGAAATGTCTGACAAGGACATGGTGAAGATGTTTGAAAAGATTACAGACGAGGTTGCATGCAAATATCACGCAGAAGACGTATTAAATCATCTAAGAGAGCGAACAGGGCTCTTAGTCGGTCCAGGTTCATGGTCCTTCGTACATAAGCATGTTGGCGAGTACTTCTTTGCGGTTGGGATAGAAGAAGGAACACACATGGACCATTATGACCAACGTGTTGACCGGTGGCGACTCTTTGAAGAAAGACACAATGATCGCTGGCAATTTGTTTTGCTATTCTGGGCAGGGCTAACTTCGTCGGGAAATCTACAAGCATTCGTCGAAGAAGTCATGGAAAAACAGACAATGAATGATAATGCATTAGCCTTTAAGCTGTTGCACGATCAAATGTCACTTCATCGTTTTGAAAAGAAGTGGCTACGTGAAAAGGTATTGACTCTTTTGAATAGGGAGTTTGTGTGTCGGGATATACCATTATTATCCTACATCGCACAACCAGAAGGTGCGAAGCCTGTGGCATGGTTTCCAAGTGACCCAAAACAAGACTATCTTACCCTTGAAGGACTTGACTTCCATTCTCTTTTGGCAGATGCCATTTCCGTTGCAGGGTTAGGGACGAGCGATTTGGAGCGCTGTGATCGGAGTTATCAACTACTACTTGTTGCAGTAATTTTACGAAGCATTCGCGGTACACCTAAAGAAGTGATCGAAGCAGCCTTATCTGTTTTCAAGCAAGGGGAAGATGATTTGCGAGCGCTTGAATGTACCATTACAATTTGGGCAGTCAATGGCTTTGTATTAGAAGTGAATGGCTGGTCGATGAACGAGTTTGTGGAAGCATTGCAATCAGTTTCAAAAATAAAGAAGGAAAGACTGCTATTTAACTTCCTAGGTTTCTATAGCCTACACGACAGACTCTTTGCTACCCATATTAAGAACCTGCTTGAAGCTGTTGATGCGCTAAGCAAGTATCCATACGACGAAGAACTTTTGAAATCAAGCCACAATTTCTATAACGAAAGAAACGTAAAAGTCGACATTTTGGGAGAGTTTCTTCGTCATATCTCAAACGAAGGAACTCGAAAGGCGGAAATCGATCCAAATCTCTTGGGTAGGGTACAGAATTTCGTAACTCAATTGATAGAGAAAAGAGGAGTCGCAATTCCCAAAAAGAAAAACGGAAGACCCTTTCAAAAAAGGAGAAAGTAACGATTTTTCTCGGCCGGATGGGCCGGGATGACAATTCGCTGGGGGTTCTTTATCTTGCTTGGGGGATTTTGCCCGCGAACGCGGGCGCTACATTTGTTGCGCTTTGGATTCGTGGTTGGTTTGAATAGATCCTTACTTAGGATGACAGAAATATAGACGCCTCGCTGATTTGCGGGGCGTTTTTTTGTTTCGGATTCCGGACGGGTTGCGGCGGACCTTAACCCGGCTCGGCGAAGGAAAGAGAAGCGATGCCCAGCCGGGAAGCTGGACGTAGTTGGGCGCGTGACGTACGGGACACCCTTACGAGGGCAGGCTCCGCAGCGGGTGCCGCCGCGATGCATTCGCTTGGCGGAATTGGGTTGCTTAACAAGATCCCTACGGGATGACAATGCGCTGGAGGTTGTCTATCTTGCTTGGGGAATTTTGCCCGCGAACGCGGGCGCTACATTTGTTGCGCTTTGGGTTCGTGGTTGGTTTGAATAGATCCTTACCGAGGATGACAGAAACATAGACGCCTCGCTGATTTGCGGGGCGTTTTTTTGTTTCGGATTCCGGCCGGGTTGCGGCGGACCTTAACCCGGCTCGGCGAAGGAAAGAGAAGCGATGCCCAGCCGGGAAGCTGGACGTAGTTGGGCGCGTGCCGTACGGGGCACCCTTACGAGGGCAGGCTCCGCAGCGGTGCCGCCGCGATGAATTGGCGGGGTGTATTATGTTTTCGGATTCCGGCCGGGTTGCGGCAGCCTTAACCCGGCTCGGCGAAATAAGATCAAATCCTTACTTTATAATAATCAATAATATGCGTTTCGGTTTTCGTCAGGATTTAATGCGAAATCTGAATTTACGTCCTGCTGGTTAAACCTCTGGCCCGGCTCCTTGTCAAACTTACAGAAACCTGATTAAGGAGTAGGACAGATGAGATTCAGAATTATTAGCCTTGCCGTGTTTAGCGGTCTCCTGTTGGCCGGCAGCGTGCTGGCAAAACCGTATGACCCTGAACGTTCGGCCCCGCAAGGCGATTATCAATGGCGCGGCCAATGTGGTAACGGCCCGTGCATCCATCAACAAGAGATGATGAAACACCGACAGATGGCCCGGGAACTTCGTCACGAAGCTCGGATGCACCGCCGGATGGCCAGAATGCATGCGCGCGGATGTTGTCCCGAGCAATTTGGTCCCGGAATGGGATTCGGCGGTCCGATGGGACCCGATATGAGACATGAGATGAGACGCGAGCGCCGTCACGCGATGCAACAGGAGATGTTCGGAACACCGGGAATGAACCCTGACTTCCCGATGGGGCCGCCGCCCTTCGCCCGCGAACGGATGCAGCTTCGCCAAGAGCAATTCGGTCCACAGATGAACCCTGATCGTCCGATGGGCCCACCTCCGCAGCACATGCGCTTCCGCGACGGAAAACAACACCCGCGTGCGCAATAAACACAGCTTGTCTATTGGTCTGAAGGAGAACTAAAATGAAAAAGACGATACTACTCGCAAGCTTGCTGGGCATGCTGCTGATCGCAACCACCGCGCAAGCGAGACACAACGATGGCTACTTGGATCGCATTCGCATCGAAGGCCGCATCGAATCCATTCGCGGACAGATTGCCTACGTCGAAGACGACTGCGGCGTGACGTTCCGCGTGCATCTTGGTCCGTCATGGTATTGGGATGACCACGACTACTACCTCCGCAGTGGAATGTGGGTGAGCATCGTGGCTTGGCAGGATCCGTATGACGATTACTGCTATGCCGGTGAGATTCGCGGACGCGATTTCTGTTATGACCTGTGCGACAGCCGCGGCTATCCGCGCTGGCAAAATCAAACCGATTGCTACGTGGATTGGCGGCCTACCCGCTCGTTCTTCGATATCTGCTTCGTCATCACCACTCGTCCGGCTTGGTATTGCGAATCACCGCGCTATCATCGCCGTCACTGGGACAACGGTTGCGACAATGACCGCAGACGCTGGCACCGATACGACCGCGATCACGACCGGCATGGAGGCGGTCGTTGGGATAACGACGACAATGATCACGGCAACACGCGCGAAGGCCGTCGGCATTTCAGCGACGGAAACGGTCCGGGAAGCAATCCTCCGGCAGGCGGAGATTGGGGCTACAACCAAATCGAGAAACCCCGCGACAACGGCGGTCGCAACGAGAAACCGGGTGGACAAATTCAAGTCTATAAGCCCCGTGACAATAGCGGCCAACGCGACAGTAAGCCAAGTCGAAACTATGACTCCAAGAAGTCCAGCCGCTCCGAGAAATCCACAACCACCAAAACATGGGCGCGCAAGTAAGCAATTGCTTGGGCGAATGTTCAAAGGCGACTGAAAAGTCGCCTTTGTGTATTTTGAGGAGTTGCAAATTAAACTTAGCCCCAATATCTTGAAGGTGGGTCCCGCACATCACTTCTGCCACCGGAGGTCTCCCGTGCAGTTCATCATCCTCATCCTGCTTGCCTTAATAGCAAGCGTGACCCACGCGGAAATTCGCCGCGTGCCCAGTGAGTATCCGACGATTCAAGCCGCGATTCTGGCGGCACAGGATCAACATGACACCGTGCTGGTTTACGAAGGAACCTACATCGAGAATATTGACTTTCGTGGCCGCAGCATTGTGGTCGGTAGCCTATTTGTAATTGACGGTGACATCGCGCACATTCCCAACACCATCATTGACGGCAGTCAACCTGCCAACAGTGATACGGGAAGTGTGGTGCGCATCATAAGCGGTGAAGATTCGACCACTGCTTTAATCGGCTTCACGATTACCGGCGGAACGGGAACGAAGTTCCGTGATCAATCCGATCAGCTCTGGTATGTTGAAGGCGGCGGCGTGATTATCGAAAATTCCGATCCGCTGATTGCCTTCAACATGATTGTGAACAATGAAGCCACACGGCGACCGGCCGGAGCGCAAAGTGCAGGCGGAGGCGGAATTCGCTACGGTTATTGTTCACCAAAGATTCACAACAACGTCATCCTGAACAACTCCGGCTTATATGGCGGCGGTGTGGTCAGCTTCTTTGCGGACGGCGACATTCAGCACAACGTGATTGCCAACAATGACGGCGGCCAAGCCTACGGCGGCGGTTTGTGGATTGGCGGGACGGGGCACGCGACCACGTTGATCAACAACACGATTGTCGGTAATCAAAGTATTCAAAGCGGCGGGGGAATTCGGCTGTATGCGGGTGTGCTGAATGGACACGGGAATATCGTCTGGGGAAATCAAGCCAACAGTGGCTCAGATCAGATTGGCGGTACTGCGGGCAACATTCACATTGACTACAGTTGCGTGGAAGGCGGATTCGGCGGTACAGGCAATTTCAGCGAGTATCCAGAGTTTGGTAATCAGCAACTCTCGATTGATCCACTTTCTCCTTGCACAAACACCGGCAACCCCGCTTCAGAATGGAATGACTCGGACGGGACTCGGAATGATGTCGGTTGCTATGGTGGGCCTGGAGCACATGAGTTTTCAATATTTGGATATGCGGTTTGGATTCCGCCAGTAGCTACGATTGAGTTCACGCCTGATACGCTAATCAGAACGATTGTGATTGAAAATACTGGCACAGCCGCATTACAATTTGACAGTATCGCTTACGCGGTAGGCGAATTCTCACTGTTGAACGTCAGCGTCACGTCGGGGGTCAGACCGTTTTCATCAGGAATGATGGTGCTGGAATCTTATCCGCTTGGAGACGTGCCGCTGATTGACACCTTACTTGTCTATCACAATGCACAGTACTCACCGTGGCCAGCCGCTATTCCGTTCTTCGGGATTGGAACAGACGCCGACGAAAGCCGTGCATTGCCAATCGACTTCGCTTTGCATTCGGCATATCCTAATCCGTTCAATCCGTCAACTACGATTGCTTTTGCATTGCCGAGCGAGCAATTTGTGAATATTACGATTCATGACATACAGGGCCGCGAAGTGGCGCAGCTTGTGAACAGCAGGCTCTCTGCGGGTGAGCATGTAGTGGAATGGAATGCGAGCAATATGGCCAGCGGAACTTACTTTGCCACACTGCGCGCGGGGAAGTGGCAGGCTCAAACTAAAATGACGTTGTTGAAATAGTCTATGCGTTACCTCGGTCTCCTGATTCTTCTACTCCTTACTTCGGCACAGGCGCGGATCGTATCAGAGACCGAGCCGAACAACGATTTTCCGCAGGCCAATTGGATCGCCTGCGACGACACGGTGCAATGCGCGCATCTTGACATCAGCGACGGCGATTTCTACAAACTCATCGTTCCCGGGGGAGACTCAGTGTACTTCCGCACGCTGCCCTGTAACGGGAGCGACGAGAACACGTTCGTGCTGCTCTATGACAGCACGCATGCGCTGATTGACTTCAACAACGATAGCGGGCCGCTGAGATTCTCAACACTTGGTGTGTTCCTTCCTGTGAACCAGCTTTGCTATTTGCAAGTCGTTGACCCTGCGGGTCAATCCACAGGCGCCTACAATTTGATTGTTGAGTGCCTTAGTGTCCATAGCGGGTCAAACGATTTGTGCAGCAACGCGCGCCCGATCACGTTTTGGCCGTATTACGACGAAGGATCGACTACTGGAGCGGGAAGTGAGATTGGCACCAATTCGTCCGACGTTTTCTATCAACTCTCGCTCGCCACTCCCGGAGATATCTTCGTGCGGATTTGCGCGCCGGCTTTCAATGCGCGTGTGCAACTCTTGCTGGCTTGCGGGACAGGGTTAATGGACGATTCAGATGAGGGCATTTGCGGACTTGGCGCGGACTTGTTTATCTTCGGATTGCAGGCTCAAACTTACTACCTTCTGGTGGAAGGAATTAGTGCGAGTCAGTTTGGCGAGTTCACAATTGAAGTCTCTCAAGTGCTGCAAGAGTGTCCGGTTCCGCAACAACTCCAAATTTTCACCGTCGGTGGAGCGCCGTTCCTTGATTGGCTGGACGTTCCCGAAGCCGATTACTATGCCATCGAACAGTCACAAGTAAGTGAAGGGCCCTATGATATTGTGGCCATCACAACCAACTCATTCTGGGAAGACCCGATTGGATACGGACTAAACCGACGATTCTATCGCGTGCGCTCGGTTTGCGAATAAACACTTTTTTCAATGTCATTACTGAACGAGTTCGAGAGCTACCGCGCCAAAATGAATGCGCGGATTCTGTCCGAAGATAATCAGGCAGTCAAACGGTTCTTCGGTGTGGATACGCTGACCTATCAGGACGGCGCGCTGGATCGCAAGACCAAAGAGATGCTTGGGTTGGTCGCGTCGCTTGTATTGCGCTGCGATGACTGCATCAAATATCATGTCTTAGAGTGTCACAAGCTCGGCGTGACGGTCAAGGAATTCTTCGACATCTTCTCGGTCGGGCTGGTGGTCGGCGGCTCGATCGTGATTCCGCATATGCGGAGAGCGGTGGAGTTTTTGGATGAGCTGGAAGTGCAGAACCGGACTGTGTAGTCTTCTGTTAGGGGCACCCGCAGCGGGTGCCGCCGCGTTAACAGTGTAGTCCTCTTTGTAGTCTTCTGTTGGGGGCACCCGCAGCGGGTGCCGCCGCGTCAAAGCGGGCGCTGCCGAGTCATTGTAACTGCTTATAATTTTGGAATGGACGAAATTCATCGTCCGTTTGGGTTAATTAAATACAACTATGGAAGATTCTAAATTACGTGACGCGATAGAGAAATTCTATCTTCGCTACGGGTTTGCCACACGCTGTCTTCATGCCGGCGAAAAGATCGGGCAACCCAAACTCAAAAGTCATACAAACGCGATTTTTGCCACATCGACGTTCACCTTCGACAGCGCCGAAGAGGGCGCTGATCTATTTGCGCGACGCGCTTCGGGCTACATCTATTCGCGCATGGGCAACCCGACCGTCGTGGTTGCTGAGGCCAAGCTCAATTCGCTTGAAGGCCGCGATCTGAAGCTCGCCGATCCAGATTGCTGTATTTCTTCATTGCTCTACTCGTCCGGCATGGCGGCGATTGCTTCGCTCGCGTTTGCGGTATTAAAACCTGATGACGTCTTGCTGCGCGGCGAAACACTTTACGGTTCGACGGACGATTTTTTCATTACGATGCTGCCGAAATTCGGAGTGAAAACCGTGATTGTGGATACCGGCAAACCTGAAGAGGTTAAGCAAGCGATTGCCGAACATCCACGCGCGAAGATGCTGTTCTTTGAGACGCCAACTAATCCGCTGCTCGAGATTACCGATATAGCGGAAACCGTGCGCATTGTGCGCGCGATCAATCCTGATATCGTCGTCGCGGTAGATAACACATTTGCCACGCCGTATTTGCAACAGCCGCTGTCGCTCGGCGCGGATGTTATCATGCACAGTACCACAAAATATTTGTCCGGACATGGCGCACTTATCGGCGGCTCACTCACGACGAGGCACGATTGGATCAAGGAAGAGTTGTTCCACACGATGAAAGACACGGGAGCGTGTCCTTCGCCGTTTGACTGTTGGCTGCTCAATATGGGAATGAAGACTTTGCCGCTGCGAATGGAGCGTCATTGCAGCAACGCGCAAACAATGGCCGAATGGCTGGTCAAACATCCGCGCATTAAGCATGTTTACTATCCCGGCTTGCCCGGATTTCCGCAGCATCATCTGGCGAATCGACAGATGCGTATGCCCGGCGGCATGATTTCATTTGAAATTGACGGCGACTACAATTCCGCGACGAAGTTTTTGAACAATGTTCATCTACACACACTCGCGGTTAGTCTTGGTTGTGTGGATTCGCTGATTCAGCATCCGGCGTCCATGACGCACGCTTCCATGTCACCTGAAGCGCGCGCGCACTCCGGTATCACGGACAATCTGATTCGTCTTTCTGTCGGCATTGAAGAGATTGAGGATTTGATTGCGGATATGGATCAAGCTCTCGCAAAGATGTAACCGCCAGCGTGACGCTGGACCCAATGCGCTTCGCATGCGCTTTAGATAGTCGAATCCGCCTTGACATCTACCCCCCTTAATCCCCCCAAAGTTGCGGACAACTTTGGGGAGAGACCAGAAAAAGCAAGCGCCGCTTCGATTGAAGCGGCGCTTGTGTTTTGTAACGTGTGCGAAAATGTTTTTACATCAACCCGATGATCTTCACTGTCTCGAAAGTCCAGACTCCCATGAAGATTCCGATGGCAAGCAGCAGCATCAGCCGCCGCCATTGCGGAGCATTGTCCCACGGTTGATTCTCGTAGTAAGCAGCGGCGCCGAGAATCACGGCGGGCATAAGCGGAAAATGAAAACGGGGAAGGCCGAAGCTAATGAATGCGGCAACCGCTCCCAGCGATAGCTGTAAGATGAAGAAGCCACGCGCTGGAAATTTCAAAACGAGATAGAACCCGCATAGACCGAGCAACACGAGAATCGCAAATGGAATCGCCATCAGGATCAGCGCGCCGACCGGCTGTTCGTGCAAGGTTTCGGCAAGTGATTCCGATCCGCGCACGGGAGCGAAGTGCGCCAGCACGGCCATGTCTGTTGACCAAAGGTAGGCGAATTTGGTGGCCCACATTCCGAAAATTTCGCGCTTGTGACCTTGCGCAAACTCACCGGCTGCATGCGCCGCTGCGACGTCACGTTGAGCCTCCGTGCGCGCTTCGGGCGGTATGATATTTTCGACGCGCTCGTCAAACAGATTGCTTCCGTTCATGTACGGATTGTTGCCGATTAGGAGATTGATGCCTCCGTTTGTGTTCAGCGCGAATCGCTCCATCACACTCTGGTTGCGAATCATCCACGGCGTCATCACGACAAGCGCCCCAATCAAAACAAACGAAACGGCTTTGGCGCGCAGCACAAATGCCGTTTCATAACGAATCAGGAAAACATAAATAAACACCGTCGCAAGCAGTATGACTCCTGCCGCGCGCGTCAAACACAATAAACCCAAGACTATGCCAAGTATGATCGCATCGCGCACTACATAACCGTTTTCATCGAGCCGATCGTGCAGCCAGATTGCCAAAACCCAGAAAAACACGAACAACGTTTCGGTAAGAAGTAGTGATGTGAACACCGCTGCTGCGGGATAAAGCATCCACACCGCAAGCACGCCATACGCTGTGCTTTCATTGAAGCGTTTCAATGCTATTAAACAGAGCAACAAACCCGTCAACAAACTCAACACCAACTGCACGTAAAATATCGGTTTGAAATCGCCGCCGCTCACCGTCATGATTCCAGCCGTAACGTAGGGCAGAAGCATGTCACGATAAGCCGTTGGTTTTCCACCAAATGAAAAACCTTCTCCCATCCAAATATGCTGTGCGATCTCAAGAAACTCCGGTTCATCCGGCGCAAGCAGGAGCGCGCCTTCAGGCCGCAACTCCAACACAAACAGCCGGAAACCTGCACCGATAACCAACAATGAGAGTATGATTGAAAAGCGTTTCATCCCAGACTCCGAGTGAAACAAACGAGAAAACGGAGAGGCCATCCTCTCCGTTCCATCTCGAAAACTGATTTTCTTGTCTTAAGCGGGAATTTGCGCCGCTTCTTCCATCGTGGCGCGCAAATTCACCAAACAATCGGGACTCGCATATTGGCCGCCGGAGCAATTCGTAACATGCTTCACAAAAGCCGCGAGGCGTTCAAGCGTACTTTCTTCAAGATGATGTTCCATCACAGAGGCTTCGCGTTCGGCAGCCTCTGCACTTACGCCCAAAACTTCGATCAAAAACTTACGTGTCAAATCAAAGCGATCACAAATCTGTCGGCCGATTCGCTCGCCGGTCGGCGTTAGTTGAATCTTGCCGTAATTTTCTTGTGAGGCTAACCCCAAATCTCTCAAGCAATTCACTGCATGGCGCGCCGTGGGCAGTCTAACGCCTTCTGTACGCGCGAGATCCGTCAATCTAACCCCGTCTGTTCCGCGCGAGAGCTGAAACAGAGTGCGAAGGTAATTCTCGCGTGTCGGCGTCAATCCCTCGATGTTGTTTTTCGAGAACTTGCCGTTTGTGTGTCCGTGACCATTGCTATTGAGATGCGGTTTACCATTCCCCAGACCGTTGTGTTGCATATGCTTGTTGCGCTCAGATGTTAAATGAATGTGTGGGCCAAAGTATAAGCATTTTTTCAAGGCGAGGCAAGTAAAGTTGTGACCCTCCAGAAAAACTTCCAGACCACAATACTCGACTTACGTTAGTTCGGAGGAGCAAACCCTGCATACCTCGCCTCTCTGAAAATCTCTTAAGTTGAGAGTTGTCAAACGTGTCTCGTGTTTCAGACGAATTGGTCGAAATTACCGGATGTGCACGGCTTGCAATATTCGCTTTGTTGGCCAGACTTTCGGGTGAGTTCATGCCTCGTTTCGGTGTGAATTTTGAGAGAATTCTGTGACTTTTCGGCTTTCTGCGCAGGACGGGAGGTATGCCTCGATTATTGTACGGGTCTCTTGCGATTTATTCTTAAGCAACTGATTTTATTTGCTCTGCGCGATTTACTTTTGGATGAAATGGTCCTCATTATTCTTCTCCAAATTTTAGCATAACATAGGATAACTATAATGTGAGGTTTCACCAAATGTAACAGGAGAAAGACCACATGATCCGTTTCACACGATTTGCCTTGCTGAGTATCGCACTCTTGATGAGCATGTCCGCCAATGCCGCAGCACCCAATCTGAACCTGATAGGTCAATACCACACCGGTGTATTTGACGCCGGTGCTTGTGAGATTTCGGCTTTTGATCCCGCGACGCAACGCTTGTTCGTTGTCAGCGCCGCCGCGTCAAGTATTCTAATTCTTGATTTGAGCAACCCGGCTTCGCCAAGCCTTATTTCCACGATCAATGGCGCCCCCTACGGTGCGTCCTTCAATAGTGTGGACGTGCACAATGGAATTGTGGCGGCAGCAGTTGAAGCAAATCCGAAGCAGAATCCTGGTTCTATCGTTTTCTTTGACACAAACGGCAATTTCCTGAATCAAGTCCCGGCCGGCGCATTGCCTGACATGATCACGTTTACACCTGACGGCCGCTATGTGCTGACGGCGAACGAAGGTGAACCCAATAGCGCTTATACGGTTGATCCGGAAGGTAGCGTTACGATTGTTGACCTTGCGGGCGGTGTCATGTCGCCGGTTGTAATGACCGCTTCTTTCTCGAGCTATATCGGTCAAGAAGCCGCGCTCCGCTCACAAGGTATTCGCATCTTCGGACCGAACGCCAACACGGCTCAGGATTTTGAACCCGAGTACATTGCGGTCTCCAACAATTCGCAAACCGCATATGTCACCCTTCAGGAAAACAACGCAATCGCAATCATTGACATTGCGACTGCGACGGTCACGAGCGTGAAGGCGCTTGGTTTCATTGATCGCAGACTTACGGCAAATTCATTCGATCCCAGCGACCGCGACAACGGCTCGGGTGGACCTGCAATTGTGATGGGCACATGGCCCGTGTACAGTATGTACAATCCAGATGCGATTGCCGCATATGAAGTCGGTGGACAGACTTTTCTTGTTACCGCCAACGAGGGAGACGTGCGTGAATACTCCGGCTATACCGAAAGCTTGCGCGCCGGCTCTGGTTCATATGTGTTAGACCCGGTTGTTTTTCCGAACGCAGCGACACTGAAGAATAACGCTAACTTAGGGCGACTTAATGTCACTACGTCATTGGGAAACACGGACTCCGACTCCCAATTTGAAGCGATTTACACGTTCGGCGGCCGGTCGTTCTCGATTTGGGACGAGAACGGAAATCTTGTTTTCGACAGCGGTAATCAGTTCGAAACGTTGCTTGCCGGTTTGCTGCCTGCGAATTTCAACTCGACAAACTCGGCCAACCAATCCTTTGACACTCGCTCAGATGACAAAGGTCCGGAACCGGAAGCCGTTACTGTCGCGAACGTTTGTGACAGGTGGTTTGCTTTTATCGGATGTGAACGCATCGGTGGTATTTTCGTCTATGACGTCACAAACCCACACGTTCCGTTCTTTGTTGACTATATCAACTCTCGGAACTTCGGCGTTGTCGTGAACGGAGCCAACCCTGCGACATTGCAAGCTGTGGTTGAGCTTGGACCTGAAGGGATTGTTTTTGTTGATGCCGCTGATTCTCCGAATGGCGAGCCGCTTGTGATTCTTTCGAACGAAATCAACGGCAGTGTCACAGTTTATTCTGCCTTCTGCGACTCCTATTTGCCTGTCGAGTTCGGGAGTTTTGAAGCAATTGCTGGGAACAACGAAGTTCGCCTGAACTGGAACACGACAACGGAAACCAATAACGACCGTTTCGAAATCGTGCGCAACGGTACAGTTATCGCATCAGTTGCTTCGCAAGGAAATGATGCAAGTGGGCATAACTACTCATGGATTGATCGCAATCTTGAGAATAACCTGCAATACTATTACTCTCTGATTTCCGTTTCGTTGTCCGGCGAGCGCGACGAGCTTGCAACCGCCAGCGCGACGCCTTCCGATGAAACAGCCACGCCGGTTGACTTCGCGTTGAACCCTGCTTATCCGAATCCGTTTAACCCAAGTACGACAATTAGTTATTCGCTTCCTGAAGCCGCCGAAGTGCTCTTGCAGATATTTGACGTGAACGGTCGAGTTGTCGCGACGTTGGTGAATGGTGCGATTGAAGCCGGGTCACATAGCGTGAACTTTGAAGCCGCGAATCTCTCCAGCGGAATCTACTTCACGCGCATGAATGCCGGAAGCTTCAACGCTTCGCAGAAACTTGTCTTGATGAAGTAGCCACTTGTCAAGTGGGTTTTGCGCTGATGCGTACGCTTAGAGTTTGTAAGAAGAGATAATCTGGATACGATGAAAATGTAGCGGCCCGTTCTTTGAACGGGCCGCACTCTTTCTTTGAGTTTGTGCATTGCATGGTGTTTCGACATCGCAAGGCCGCGATATTAACATGATTTGGGAGACGTAGTATCCCCGGTATTCTCCTGATTAGATACAGTTGACTTATGAAATTTCGATAACAAATTCCGTATTTTTCTTCGAGACAAAAATGTGCGGCAATGTTGTTCGCATCATGATCTCAGTGTCTTGTGGCTATGTCAGCCTCGCCGGCTATCTTAACTCTCTATTGCGTACACAGAATCTCACTCTGTGTCAATCATGTCTCACTAATGGATAATGTGTGTATAATCATGTGTTTAGGTGTGGGTTTTCAATATTGAATGGAGCGAAACTTGCTCGCGAGTATATCCAAAATTAGTTCTTGTTTGTAAAAGCTTTATTCTGAAAAATGAAGAGAAGGCGGAATTGAAATGAGGGAAAAAGCGTTGGACAGAACCAAGCTACCCGCTGACCGAGGGGGCAAATACTTGACATTTGTTCTTAACGGCGAGGGGTATGGGCTTGAGATTCTAAAGGTCAGAGAGATTAACGGCATGATGGCCATCACTGCCGTACCGAGAATGCCGGACTACATGAAAGGTGTCATCAATCTGCGTGGGAAGGTTATCCCTGTGATTGATCTTCGCTTGAAGTTCGGATTGGAACGATTGGATAACACTTCGGAAACTTGCATCATCGTGGTGGACGTCGCCGGAATCCTGATGGGCGTCGTCGTAGATCAAGTCTCAGAGGTGCTTGACATTCGCAGTGAAGATATTGAAGGTGCACCGAGAATCGGTGTCAATATCGACACGAGTTTCATTCTCGGGATGGGCAAAGCAAAAGGCTCTGTTAAGATCCTGCTGGACATTGACAAGGTTCTTTCGGACGCGGATTACTTCTCAATGGATGAAGCCGCCGCGACCGAAGCCATTGCAGGCGAATTAGCGTAAACACTACATCACATACAAAATAATGCTCCCGGCACATACGGGGTAACTAAGGGGATTAAGAATGTTTCAAAATTTGTCACTAAAGACTAAACTTATCGGTTCGTTCAGTGTGGTAGCCACGATCTTAGCTATCGTGGCGTGGGTTGGGTTACATAGTGTGACCAAAGTTGATTCCTATTTGTCAGACATCGGAAATCGTTTGATACCGAGCGCGGATGCAATTATGGAATGCTCTCAGAGTATTACCCAAGTGCGCATGCTTTCGCGTCAGATCATGGATCCACAGCTTTCTAAGGAAAGGCAGCGAGAATATCCGCAGATGGCGGAAAAAGCGTGGCAGAAGATTGACGGCTGTTTTAAGGAATATGAAGCACTTGAACACTCCGAGGAAGCGTGGGCGGCATTCAAGGAGTTCAAGGGTAAGTTTGAATCCTGGAAACAGGGCTTTTCACGATTTGACCAAAAAGCTGATGCTTACATTGCGAGCAACGACCCAAACCTCTCGGCCGCGCTGCTCAGCGAAATGCACAATATTCTTGAAGGTGAGATGCTTGAATCTGCACGTGCATCTGTAAGTGCGTTGACTAAAATGGAAGAAGTTACGAGTCAATCCACTGCGAGCAAGATGAAAGAGGCCGAGGAGACATCTAAGAGTAGCAGGGCTATGGCAATAACATTTGGTATCGGCGGAATTCTTGCGGCGCTTGCATTCGGAATTTTCTTAAGCCTTAGCATTTCGCGCAATATCAATCGCATCGTTGTTGCTGCCAGTGAGGGGGCGAGTCAGATCGCTTCGGCAGCCGGGCAGGTTTCATCGTCAGCACAGGGTGTTGCACAAGGCTCGCAGGAGCAAGCCGCCTCAATTGAGGAAACAAGTTCCGCCGTTGAAGAATTGTCGTCCATGACAAAGCAGAACACCGTAAACGCGAAGCAAGCCTCGTTGCTGGCAGGCGAAGCACGTGCATCCATGGCAAAGTCAGCTGAAGGCGCCAATGCAATGGATACGGCTATGCGCGACATCAAAGGCGCGTCTGACCAAACCGCTAAGATCGTTAAGACTATTGATGAGATCGCATTCCAGACGAATCTGCTTGCTCTGAATGCCGCAGTTGAAGCAGCTCGAGCCGGTGAAGCCGGTAAGGGTTTTGCCGTCGTGGCTGAAGAGGTTCGAAATCTTGCTATGCGTGCCGCTGAAGCTGCTAAGACAACCAATTCACTCATTGAAGAGAATACTGAACGCGTAAATGGCGGCGTGCAGATCATCGACGGATTGAAGACAACGTTGCAGCAAACCGTTTCCTCAGCGGAAAAAGTTACGAGCCTTGCCAATGAAGTTGCGGCGGCTTCGGATGAGCAGTCCAGTGGTCTTGAGCAAATCAACACTGCTGTTGCGCAGATGAATCAAGCCACCCAGGCGAATGCTGCCAATGCCGAAGAGGCCGCTGCTGCATCTGAGGAAGCTTCAGGTCAAGCAGAAAGCTTGAGGGACTTGGTGGAGGAGTTGAAGCAACTTGTCAACGGTGGACACGCTTCCAATTTTAATACATCATATGTTGAACCGCGCAAGCCGAAAATGACTTTACCAAAAACTAAGACGAAGCTTGCTACTGCTACAACTAAAGCAAAGAAGACGGCGATACCTGCCTCGGCGAGTATTCCGTTTGATGACGATAACTTGAATAGCTTCTGATCGTACTTGCGTCAGGGGGAACGTCCAGCGGCCTGTCCAGAATTGGGCAGGCCGTTTTTTTTGGCGGCAGATTTTGATAATGCTGTTTGCTTTTATTTGGTCTTTAATATGCGTTATTGTTTACAAAAGAGTCTTATTGGGCGGGTTAGTTGTGCTTAATTTTTTTGTGGCCTACGGCTTGCTTCATTCTTCGTAAATCGAGTGCCATTAAACCTTTAATCGAATGGCATTTACGTACAATATTATTGGAAATTTATTTCACGTTCAACGCAGGGGAAAGCAAATGGCTTGGTATCAAAAAATGAGTCTTGTTGGCATGCTGATGTGCTCGGTCTGGTTCACGGCGCAATCCGGGTTTGCCTCCGATATGCAATCCGCGCCGACAACACAAGCCGCGCTCAAGGAGCAAATCGCTCAGTCCGAACAATCGCTTGCTGATCTTGAACTGCTTGTTCAGCAGTGCGGCAATTGTTCGGAAGAGGTGCGCATATCCGGGAGTCTCAATGAACTTCGCGGATACATTGCATTCCTCAAGGTTCGGCTTGACTCTATCAAGAGTGAGATAACTCTGAAAGAGCAATTAGCGGCAGTCGAAAAGGCTAAGAAGGAGTCCGAAAAGCTTGAAGCTGAAAAAGCCGCCAAGGAAGCCGAAGCTCTTGCAGCTAAAAAAGCCGAGGAAGTTAAGCCTGCGCCTTCAGAAGCTGTGAGTCAGCCGGCAACAGCGTCTCCCCAACAAATGACGCTTGCGGAAATCGAGAATGCTTATTTTGAATTAGATCGCAAGATTCAACTCTTTAAGCTGCAATCACAATTGGATCCCTCGACGGTTGCAGACCAGCAGACGTTTGAGAATCGAATCGATGAGATGTACCATACACTTATCGAGATTCGCAACCGCATGAATGAATCCGGCTCGGGAAATCTCGTGATCAGCACTCCGGGCGTGGATGACGTCACGCTTGTCGCATCCCGCAGCGGTGCGTTTGCACCTAAACCGAAGGAAGCTCCGGCTGAAGTTGCGGCAGCGCCGGCTGCGCCGGCGCCAACTCAAGCTCCGGCAAAAAATTTCAGCGCCTCGGATTTGAATTTCAAATTTGAAGGTCAAGGCTTCTTCGCCTATCGCCATGACGCATCCGAGGTTGACGGTCAGACCAACGATTTCGAAATGCTGCGCATGAATTTTGGTATCAAGTATTTCGCGTCCGATGATTTGACTCTGCGCTATCTCACCGACATTTCGCGGGAAAGCGCGACCGGGAAAATTGACGCGACGGCCAAGTTCGCTTATGTTGACTGGAAGGTGCAGAAACATCTTAACTTGTTGCTTGGTTTGCAAGGAACCAACAACTGGGTGCCGACTGAAACCGCGTGGGGCTACCGCACGATTATGTTCAGTCCGATGGAAGCGTTCGGCGACTATTGGGGAACTTGGAACAAGAAGTACACGACGTATCTTGAGGCTTGGTCGCAGGAAGACCCGAGCAAGGCTTCGTTGTTCACGAATCAGACGCAGGCTTCGCGTTCGCGCATGGGCGCCGCTGCCGACATGGGCGCCGCGCTCCAATATAAGCCCGTCAAATCAGCTTACGTCAACTTTATGATTCGGAACGGCACGGGATTCAAGAAGGCTGAAGACGACATGTACAAGAATTTCCAATTGCTGGTCGGAAAGTATTTCATGAACAACGCTCTGCATGTGTCGGCCTTCACGGAAGTCGAACCGTGGCGCGGTGTCGATGAGAACGGCGACTCCAAAGGTTTCAACAACGTTGGCTGGGATGTGACGGCGTCGTACACGCAAAAAGACAAGTATGTCGTGGGATTGGATCTGAACTCCAAGACATTCGCCAGCACTGAGAGCATTACGGGAACATGTTTCTCGATGTTCGCGCACGGTTTCATTAGACCCGGCAAGCTCAAAGCTCTGGGTCGCTATGATATTTACACAACCGGTTTCAACGATGCGCCGGTCAAGCCGGGTGATGATTCTTTCAAGAGTAACGGCAACCGTTTGATGCTTGGTATTGATTATCTCGCGCACAAGAACGTAAGCATCATCCCGAATTTCCAGATGATTTCCTATGAAGATTCAAACCTCAAGCCCATAAAGGGTGGCTACGTGCATATGCAATTCAAGTGGTAATGCGCTGAATCATTACTGCTAATGTTGAAGCGGCCCGTCCAGATGGACGGGCCGTTTCTATTGGGATCGTTACTGCTGATTTAGTCTGCATCGAGCTTGCAATAAGGTGAGCATTCTTTACCAACTTGAAACGACTTTGCGGATAATATTGCCCGCCAGAAAAGTGACTTTTATATCCGGATTCTGTTAGCATGCCAATCTTTTCTGATCACTCGTTATTGTGAGAATCGCTTTAAGTATTTTTGCATGTTGTTTGCTTTTCTCGCAGAGTTACCTCAACTCTCATTCAAACTTATTGATATACTGAATATTTTGCGCCGCGTTTTTGGCTTATTTCTTGCGCAATTCGTATGACGTATGCCTTTACTGCAATTGGGGTTGAATGGGCAATCTTTTAATTGGATTGCCTTGCTTATGCGGTTGACTTGCAGTACCGTTACCACATTCCATCACGGAGACAAAACTGTGTTGCACAATCAGTCCCTTAAGTCAAAACTGATCGGTTCGTTTTGCATCGTGTCGCTTATTCTTGGTGCCGTTGCTTGGGTCGGCATCAGCTCTTCAAAGAATGCAGAGGTTACAGCACACGAGTTTGCGGATACTCAGATTCCTCAGCTTGCAAGCATCGGCACGATAATGGACTCGCAGATGTCGCTTGTTGCAATGTCCTATGCCGTTGCGAATAGCGCCTGCTCCGACACCTACGTTCAGCGCTGGCACGACAATTCACGTGAACTCATGAACGAGTTCGATGCGGCGAGCGAAACGTTCGGCAAAACAAACATGACCGCTGACGAGCGTTCTGATTGGGATGCGATTGTGAAGCTCAAAAACGCCTTTGATGATGATTTTGAGTCTGTGTCAGAGAAAGTGCGCGTCTTGACACAAGCACATGACAATGAAACGCGAACAAAGTGCTTTGATGATATAGGCCAATTCACCTATGGATCGCTCCAAGTTTCTTCTGATGCGCTCATGGACAAACTGGACGCACTTGCAGTAGCCGTCGCCGAAGATGCGACGAACGTAGGCGTGGAATCTGTCAAGAACGCGAATTCAAGCCGTACGATGGCAGTGTCGTTCGGCCTGATTGGAATAGTTATGGCCCTCGCGTTTGGCATTGTGTTAAGTCTAACGATTTCTCGAACGCTAAATCGTATTGTTACAGCGGCGAGCGAAGGAGCCGATCAGATTGCTTCGGCCGCTGGACAGGTTTCATCTTCGGCTCAAGGAGTCGCGCAAGGATCACAGGAGCAAGCTGCGTCCATTCAGCAAACCAGCTCTGCTGTTGAAGAGTTAACTTCTGTAACCCAGCAAAATACAGCGAACTCAAAGCAAGCGTCACTGCTGGCGAGCGAAGCACGAAGCTCGATGACAAAGTCTGCAGAAGGCGCTGCTTCTATGGACTTGGCTATGAAAGACATCAAAGCTGCATCGGATGAGACATCGAAGATAGTCAAGACCATTGACGAAATAGCGTTCCAAACTAATTTGCTTGCGTTGAATGCGGCCGTCGAGGCAGCGCGCGCAGGCGAAGCTGGTAAAGGTTTCGCGGTGGTTGCAGAAGAAGTTCGTAATCTTGCTATGCGCGCCGCAGAGGCCGCTAAAACCACGACGTTGCTCATCGAGCAGAATTCTGTGCGTGTGAACGGCGGAGTCCAGATAGTAGATGGGCTAAGATTAACGCTACAGCAGACGGTGTCAACCGCTGATAAAGTGACAACGCTCGCGAATGAAGTTGCGGCTGCATCAGATCAGCAATCTACAGGACTTGGGCAGATAAACACCGCGATCGCCCAAATGAATCAGGCAACGCAATCTAATGCTGCGAATGCAGAAGAAGCGGCTGCTGCATCGGAAGAAGCGTCGGGCCAAGCTGAAAGCTTGCGTGACTTGGTCGGCGAGCTGAAACAGTTTGTAAATGGCGGGAATCAGCACGAAGGTCACAATTCGCATTATGATGCGTCCACGCGAATTATGTCAGCAAAGCCTAAGAGCTTTGCGAATGTGTCGTTCTCCAGGCCCAAGAAGTCTATGAACCATGCCGAGAGCGCCATACCTTTCCACGATGATGACATCGACACCTTCTAAATCAAGCTGTATTCGATAAGCAAACGGCCCGTCCATTTGGACGGGCCGCTTCATTGTTACTCTCGGACCACGCGGGCGGATTGCCATCCGCCCCTACAATTTTACTTACACCGCGCTCCCGCACTCTTCACGAACTCTTCAATCGTGCCGAAGTGGTCGATGGCGTGTTCGAGCGCGCTGTAGCCTTTCACGCGGCCGACTTTCCATTGCTTCAGGCCTTCCATATCGAGCAGCGGCCTCAGTTCCGGATCGTCGTAGCTCATGTCTTGCAACAGCTCACAGAACTTTGCGATCTCTTTGGTCGGCGCGCCGTCCAACACGGTGAAATTACAGTGATCAAACAAGGGCGTGCGCGCGAGAATCTTAGTAGTACCGGGTTTCAGCGTGCCTTCCTGTTCAAACACAGCGTAGTTCGCTTCAAGCACGCAAGCGGCATCGGCCTCGCCGTGCGCCAGCGCTTTTGCCGCGTCGCGTTCGCCGCCGATATGATCACCATGCAAGCCAACCAATACATCAAACGGTACCATCGTAAAATCCACATCCGGTTCAAGCCCAGCATTCGCAAGTTCGTTCAACGGGATCAGCGTGGCTTGCGGGGAATCTTTGGCGCCGACCGCAACGCGTTTGCCGCGCAAATCTCCGACTGAGTGTATCCCTTCATCACGGCGCACCACGATCACCGACGCCAAATCGCAATCGCTGTCACGCATCATCACCGCAACGGCATGACGGCCTGCGGCTTTGGCGATCTGCTCGGATTGAATCCACGCGAGCGGAGAGTTCCACGCGACGTGAATCATGCCGTCAAAATGCGCCTCGACCTGCCGTTCGTAATTGGAAAACAAAACATAATCAAAGTCGAGGCCGTTGCGAATGAAATACTCCTTGAAGCCGTTCCAAATCGTCACGACTTTCGGATCATACGCCACCGCGCCCATCAACAAGGTGCTCAATTGTCTCTCCTTAGAATAACGGCAAGCCCGTCACTGCCTTGCCGATGAAATCATACAGCACGTCGGTCGTCGGCGCCATCACGCCGCCTGCCCGCGTGTCACGGAAATAGCGCTCAACTCCTACGTCCTTGCGAAAGGCCATCCCGCCGCACACGCGCATCGCAAGATCGAGCACTTCCGTCGCGGTCTCGCCCGCAGCGGCTTTGACTTCCAACACCTTCAGCATCGTGTCGGCGCGTCCGGTCTCTAACGCATTCAGCGTATCATCGAGCAGCAGCTTAGCCATGTCGGTTTTGATTTGCATCCGCGCGATGTAGTTGCGGATGGTCGGCAGTTCGGCCAGTGCGGAACCGGAGTATTCATATTGCGTGCCCGCGTGCTTTGCCGTGCGAGCAACCGCGCCCTCCATCAAACCGATTGCGCAACTTGCATTCAGAATATTGAACATGGGCAGGACGACGCCCATCATGATGTCAAAGCCCTTACCGTCTTCACCGAGCATTGCGCTCTGCGGAACATGCACACCTTCTGCAACTGCGGGTGAAGAATCATTGCCGCGCAAGCCTAAGCCATTGAACGGACCTTGGATTTTCATCCCCTGTGCGTTGGCGGGCACCAGCCAGATTGTGCTTAATCCTTCAGCAGCAAGCGGCCTCGAAGACCACACATACGCCGTGGCTTTCGAGGCCGATGTTATCCAACTCTTTTTTGCATCAAGCACAACTCCCGAGCCATTCTTGGTCGCAGTGCTCACCGGAACCCAAAAGTGACTGCGTGAACCCGCTTCACTGAATGCGAGCGTCGAGAAGTGCTCGCCGCTGGCGGCAGCTTTGCGCGTGGTTTCGTCCGCAAAAGCTTCAAGCACCGCCGCGCCGCAGTAGTGCATACTGACCACCATGCCGGTTGATCCGCACTCTTGCGACACGCGCCGCACAATTTCACTTGCGCCGCGATGACCGAGCGCGAGTCCGCCGACCTCTTTCGCGCTTACCGCTCCGAGTAAACCGGCTTTGGCAAGCGCGTCAACCGCTTCGCTCGGAAACCGGCCCTGCTTGTCCACGTCGTCCGCATGTTTTGCGACGACTTCACTTGCCACGCGCTCGAGCGCCTCTTTCCAATTCGTACTCAAACCTGCCTCCTTGTTGTGCGCAACTTTCCAGCGCACGAACAAGCAAGCGCCTGCTCCTACACCGGTGCGTTGTGCAGTTGTGGTCCGACTCCGCCGGACCTGTTAATGGTTCACCGATGATAGGTCATTTTGTTTGTCCTCAATCGAGATCTTCTCGACTCTACTTTACGATACGATAGATTTCCCACCGCTGCGATCCCGGTACGATGTACTTCTGCAATTTTGTCGCAAACTCCTGATACTTACCCGTGCCCACATCCTTCATCATCTTCTCCCAATCTTCAAGAGAATCGACGACCGATTCAATTACAACATGTGACGGTGACGGGCCGATGTGCCCGACCATAAATCGCTCGCTGACGGGCTTCATGGCTGACGATTGCGAAATCGCGTCGCCGTACTGCTTCAAAATTTCCAACGCTTCTTTTTGCGTTCCGAACGGAATGTCGAAATGCCACTGACATGCTAACATAACTGTCTCCCCAGTTTTGTTTTGTTGCGGGCCTTCTCTTATTCTTGCTCAAACTCCGCGATTTGTGTTACACTGCCCACGGAATTTTCAAAATAGTTTTTCCGAACCTCTTTATAGCGGGGGTCGGCAAAGAACTCAATTGAATGTTGCTTCGACGGAAACACAATCATGAACACTCGATTGATTTCCACGTCACAGCATTTCTTCAGCACTTCCGATACCTTGAAATCATAATCAAATCTGCCGCCGTACTCTTCCAAGAGCGGCAGCATGTGTTTGCGGTACGTCGCGTAACCTTCCGAATCTGTGATTTGCATCGCCATGATGCGCCGGAATGCCACGCGCTATCCCTTCACTAACATGAACGACATGCCATCGTAGCCTTTTGAGCCGACGGTTTGAATCGCCGTGACAGACAGGCGCGCTTCGTTCTTTACGTATTCGTTCATGCGCCGCACGCCTTGTGACATGGGTGAATTGCTGTCATGATTGATGACGTCGCCGTCTCGGATCACGTTGTCCACCACAATCAGCGTCCCCGGATGCGACATGTCGAGCGCGTGCTTGACATAGTGAACGTTGTTTTCTTTGTCCGCATCGATAAAGATAAAATCAAAGACCTTACCTTCGCTTTTCAAGTTTGGCAGAGTGTCCAACGCCGCGCCGAGCCTTAATTCAATCTTATCCGCAAAACCTGCGCGGGCGAACGCTTCGTTTGCCACTGTGGCGTGCTTTGGATCCACCTCAAGCGTGATGACTTTCCCATCGTTCGGCAGCGCACGTGCAAGCAAGATCGCGCTGTATCCGCCGAGCGTGCCAATCTCCAGAACATGCTTGGCCTTCATCGCGCTTGCGACTATTTGCAGGAGCTTGCCCTCAAGCGGCGACACTTGAATTGCAGGCAAGCCTTTGGCCTCCTGCTCCTTCACCACCCAATCGAGCAGTGGATCGGCGTCAACAAACAACCCCTCAAGATATGAATCTACCGAATCCCACAGATGCTGCATACTATTCCTTTATCCGCCCCAAACGGAATTGGCTTTTGAGAGTTTCTCGTCCCGCATTTTCATACAATACTTTTTTTGTCAGCACCAACGAATCCTGCCGCGTTGAATCGGGAAACGAAAGATATAAAATGTTGGTGAACTGCGCGCTTCGATTGCCCTCTTGACCGGGCCGCTGAACAATGATTGTGCGTCCGTTGGCTGTTTGATGTTTGGCCCACACGATCCAACCGGCGCCATCCATCGTCATACGTCTGCCACCTTTTGCGACACTAACGTGTTCAGTGACGGTCTGCGATTCGCCACCCTCATCCCAATCGGTTTCCGTCAACTCAAATCCGCTTTCAGTTTCCGTGACAATCCATTCAATATCCGTGCTCGATTGCACACTGTCATTGTCGCCGAAAAACGTCAACATCACCCCCGACCATTTCCCGACCATCAATTCAAGATCGGCTTTCGACACCGTCGTGTTGGCGTTTTCAGGTTGCGCTTGGACGAAGACGAGGGAGGAGAGGAGAAGTGTTGTAACACAAATCAGACTACAGTTTAGAAAGTGTTTGCAGATACTCATCAATAGACAAATTTATCTCAGTAAGAATGTCCCTTAACAAGGGCCTTGTCAAATCGCGCCCCGCATGATTTGGTACTGCTGTACCTCTCCCGTCAGGATGCCGGAAGATAACGTGGCTTCCTTTCTGTCTTACACGTTCGAATCCGAGTTTTCGTAGTACACGCTCGAAGGTCTTAAAATCAACCACGGGCAACTTTGTCATGCCGAAAGTTCTATCTGTTGAAGCCCAATGAATCGGGGAATGTCTTCTTCGTCCGGATGGAACTCTTCTATGCACAACTCAAGAACCTCCTTGAGGTTCACCTGCAATTCATCCAATGTCGCTGCTTGTGTGTGGGCTCCGCGAATGCCTATCACGGAACCAATGTACATTTTACTTTCCGCGTCGTACTCAACTACGGCAGTATAGATCTTATTGTGACCGTTGGTTGGCATATTTGGCTTCCTAATAATATATCCTCACGTCTTCAATTCCTTTTTCCTTGCAGCCGGGAACAATACGTTGTTCAAAATCAGCCGATAGCCGGGCGAATTTTTGTGCAGCGCGAGTTGGGTGGGCGGGTCGCCGACCTGATGGCGGTAGTCTTCGGGGTCGTGGCCGCCGTAGAATGTCCAGAAGCCTTGACCGAATTTTCCGTGAATGTATTTTATCTCATCTGAGCCTTCGCGCTGCGCGAGCACCGTTACGCTCGGTTTCAGATATTCCTTATGAAACGCCGTCGTTTGGCCCAAGAATCCCTTGACAACGTTCGTGTGGCACTGCGTGAGCATCGTCGGAATCGGATCGAACTTCGCCGAGAAATCAAACAGCGTGAAATAATCCCCTTCTCCGCCTTGCGCGAGGATCCCCGACGTCGGACTTACATCAATCGAGGAAAACTCATACACCATCGGGTCGGTGATCAAGTTGTAATTTTGAAATGCGAGCGCGTTGCCGTAGTCCATTTTGCTGGCGAAATTCGGATCTATCGCGTCACCGTCAAACACCGGCGCGCAAATATCTGTCGCCGCCGCCGCAAGCGAAATGTCATAGCTGTCCGTCGCGCTGCACATCGCGAACAAAAATCCGCCGCGCCCCATGTAGCTCTTCAACGTGCGCGCCACCGCGAGCTTCATGTCAGAGACCTTATTGAAGCCCAACGATTTCGCCGAAGCTTCCTCCTGCTGCACCTGCCGCTGGTACCAATCGGCGTTGCGGTACATCGAGTAGAATTTTCCGTACTGCCCCGTGAAATCCTCGTGATGCAAATGCACCCATTCATATTTCGAGAGTTTACCGTCAAGAATCTCTTGATCGTAAATCACGTCGAACGGAATTTCCGCATAGGTCAAGGCAAGATTCACCGCGTCGTCCCACGGCCCCTCGCGCACGTCGTCCGGCGCGTAAATCGCAACTTTGGTCGCCTTTTCGAGCAGCACGACTTCCATGTTCGCGTTTTCAATTTCGAGATAGATGTCCGCCGCGTTGCCGGCGTTCTCCGCCTTCACGCCGCGCAGTCGGCAATCGTTGGCGATGCTCTCGTCGGAGTCCATCATGAAACTGCCGCCGCGATAGTTCAACAGCCACTCGACTTTGATCCCTTTTTCCAATGCGTCGTAGGCAATGCCATACGCTTTCAAGTGATCCGTCTGCGACAGATCCATCGGAATCAGAAGTTTTTGAGCGAACGCGGGAAGTGCAAACAGGGAGAGAGCGAGAAGGAAAAAGAGTTTGTTCATCTAAATTTGAAGTAAGGCTACATCCGCAGGGGATGCCGCCGCGTAATCGCTAAACTTGGGGGTCGCGTGGCCGTTGACGTTCGAGACGCTTTTCGCGTGCGTGCACCAATTCGCGCGGAATCGTGAGCATCAACACATGAAAGATAAGTCCGGACGTGACGGCAATGAACAGTTGGCGGAAGCCGATCTCCCACGTCATTACATAGTAATAGAACGTGTAAAGCGAGAGCGGCAGAAGTATCAGAATACTGGTGAACGTGCCGGGTGAATAGCGGCTCGAAGAAATTGAAAGCGCGATATGAAACCACGCGTTTACAAACAGCAGGCCCATGGCGGGCATCGAGAACCACATTTGCTCAAGGCCGACGTACCCCACTGCGCCGTAGATCGGCCAACCGAGCAGAACATTCAATACAAATGCGAATTTGCCGTTGATCGGCGAGGACGCGCTTTCGCTCTTGAAGACGTCCTGATTGAACCACGGCAGAAATCCGCCGGGAAAAACATACTCCTCGAATTGATGGAGCATCAGCGCTGGAAGCGCAACCCAGAACACCCATTGTGGATGCTTGTAAATCCATTCAAATAATTCAGCCAGGGGAATTTCTCTTTTTGTAAAGGTGCTTAAGAAATCTTGTTTGCCAGCACGCGCGCTTTGCGGCGGGCCTGTTCAAGATAGAGCGAGCGTGGATAATCGACCAGATAATCCTGCAATAGCTTTAAGGCTTGGTCTTCCTGTTTCAGATCGTCAAGCGTGATCACCGCGATTAAGTATTTCGCGCGCGGTAAATCCATTGACTCGGAAAAGCTTTCGACAAACTGATTCAGTGCGGCAATCGCCTCTGTCGGTTTTCCGGACGCCCGCAACTCTTCGGCTTCTTTAATGCGGCTCCATTCTGCCAACCGCCCGTATTTCAAACCGGACGCCGCTTCCCCGTACTTTTGCGCCGCAATTTCGTGGTTCTGTCTGAACTCTGCATAATCCGCATCGGCGAAGGCGCGCATAGCGCCATGAAATCCGCCGCCGCTCAACAGCGCCTGATAGAGTATCGCGTCATTAAACGTCGTGTTCTGCGTGCTGCCTTTCAGGATCGAATCGAGCGCCGCTTCGGCGAGCTTCGTGGAGTCGCGCCACATATTCGCACGCGCAATGCGCATCAGCACCGCCGCCAAATCATCCGTGATATCGCCGCGCAGCGGAGTCACCGCTTTGCTCCAAGCCTCAATTGCCGCGCCGTATTCACCCATATAGGCGTGCGCGTCGCCTATGCGCATACCCGCTCGCTGCTTGAGCGGCGGCTTCGTGCGCTGAAAGATTCCGGTGTATTCCACCAACGCATCCTGCGGACGGTTCTCGTGCTCAAGCAGAATTTCAGCAATGCGAAAACGCGCTTCTTCAAGCTCCGGCGATTTCGTCCGCCCCGCGATGAAGCGCTCATAGGCCGCCTTGGCTTCGACGTTGTTGCCTTTGGCTTCCAAACATTGTGCCAAACCAAGCTCCGCCTTTTCCGCAAACTGATCGGCAGGTTTCCAAGCAAGCACCTTTTCAAATCCCCGCTGCGCAAGATTAATTTCACCTTCCGCAAGCAACTGCTGCGCGGTCGTCAACACACTAATACCGCCCGCCTCAGACAGCGAGTCCGCCGTAATCGTGGCGTCCAGCGATTTGGCAAGCTGCCCGGCTTTCATCGTGTAACCCGCATACATCCGCCAAACTGTCGGATCCTTGCGGTCACGTTTGATGGCTTGATCGAGCGTACTCATCACCGTTTGCTCCACCGTCGAATCGTCGGGAAAGCGGGCCAAATAACTTTGCGCAATCTGCCACGCGGTCGGCGACGTCTTCGTATAAAGCAACAGTTCTTCCGTCGCGCCGGCAAAGTTCATTTGCGCCTGCAAACTGGACGCGAGTTCGAGCGCCATGTAGGTCGGCACTTTTTCTTCTTTGCGGTATTCGCGAATCAGTTTTTCGCTCTCCTCCCACCGACGGTTGCGATGCAGCACCGAAATCAACGCACGCAACGCATCGGGGTTGTGCGGTTGCGTCGCGAGCGCGCTGCGCCAAATCTTCCACGCCTCGTCTTCGTCTTCGCGCGCAAGCTTCACTTCACCGAGCGCGAGCGTCAATTGAAATGAACTTGACGGATCCTGCCACGGCACGATGTCGCCGCGCATTTCTGCTTTCAATGTTTGCTCGCGTAAGAACGCTTCAGCATCATCGAACCTGCGCAACTGAATATGGCAATTGGGTATCGCCGCAATTGCAGGAGCATTAAACGGCGCGGCCTTCAGCACCTCCTGCCAAGCCGCGAGCGCAGCGTCAAAATTCCCGCGTTGCTCTTCACGGCGTGCGCGATCCATTTGCACCTGCTCCATCGTGCGTTGCGGCGGAGCTTTCTTCGGCGGTTGGCCCGGTTGATTCGGCTGCTGCGGCTCGACAATAATCTGCTGCGCCTGTACAGGAGCAAGCGCGAGCAGCACGACCATCACTATATATAGGAAAGAGGTCATTTCGTTAGGGTTATGGGAATCACGCGCGATTCGGTCGTGGTGGCGAGCCTGAGAAAGTACTTTCCACTGGCAAAGTCATCGGCACTCCAGGATGTTCTATGCGTCCCCGCAGTTACAAAATCATCAGCCAATACATTCACTTCGCGGCCCAGCACGTCATACACGGCAAGCTTGACAGGTCCCGCGTGCGCAAGTTGATACTCAATTGTGGAAGTCGCGTTAAACGGATTCGGATAGGCCCGCAGGTCAATTGCACCCGGCAACTCCGGTGGCGTACCCTCCGCATCGAGCAATTCATCCAATGGAAACGCAGCGATCTGTGCCCCGCCGCCATATGAGCCGTCGGTCGTGACCTCCGTGAAAGCATACACGAGCGAGCCGGAAATTTCTTTCATGATCAGCCCGTTCAACAAGTGGTTATCAGCCACTTCCTGCGTGTGCAAATTGGAGTTGAACGTTCCGTCTGATTCTAATCCGAAAAACCAGAACTCCATATTGTCATTGCCACGAATGAACGCCGAGAGCACAAAGCGCGCGTCGTGCGTGCGCAAGATTCCCCAACTCGTAATGTAGCTTTGCGGCGCGAGCGGTCCCGGATCCCACGGCGGAGTATCGGTCACGGTGTTGCCGTCGTAGGTGGATAACCACACGCGAAAATCAATCACCGGCGGCGTCGGCGATACCGAGCCCGCCATGAATGTCAAGATTCCGTTTTCATAGAAGTAAGCCGAACCCGAAGGACTTTCACCTGATTCAAGCTGGTTCGTGCGCAGTTCCACGCTGTCGCTGAAGAAACCGTTCGTGTCAAACAGATACAAAACGGTGCGCATCGTCCAGCGCGATTGACTGAACGTCGCTTGCTGCGACACTAAATGCGGCGATCCGTCCACGTCATATGAGAAATACGACTCTCCAAGCGCCAGCGTATCCGAACCCAGCAATTGGCCGTCAGAACTGAAACGGAACACTTGTTGACCCACGCTGAAATCACGCGACGAAATAAAGTAACCGTCCGCGAGTTTCATAAATCTCGGAAAGAAGGCAGGGTTCACAACAAATTCATCCAGCAACGTCCCCTCCGGGGAGTGAAACTGGACCTCGGTTTCGGCAAGTCATTCGTGGTAGATCATTTTCGCCCACGCGCCGCTTGTGAGCGTTTGATACTCAACTCGCGGCGGACAGCTTACAATTCCCGTATCTTGAATATCCAATGTGTCGCGCGCACCAACCAAATTTCCCGTCATGTCAACATGCTGGCCGTACGCGCCGATCCAATCTACGTTCGCGCTTGCCCACGTGCAATAGAGTTGATTTTGATCTGTCAGAACAACTGTTGGAAAGAAGAAGCGCTCGTCCGTTTCGGCATCCATGCGTACGGGACCAAACTGCAACTGTGCCCGAGCCGTAAACGATAGTAGGCAGAGCGACAACAACATGGCATAAAATTTGGTCATAAATTCCCTTTACAATTTGAAACAAACGCACCAACAGCCGTTTGCGGCCAAACTCGAATCCGTGGCCAACGTGCACGCGACATAGACTTCGTCGCCGAATTTCGTCGCGCAAAATTCCTGAATCGATTCATCAACCGGCGTCACCGCGTTGCCGTACTTCGCCCAGAAGCCTTCGCTATCTTGGGCGAGCAAAACAATCTCCATTTCGTCCTCGCCCTCGGACAGAGCCGCCAATAACGGAAATTGATCACCCGTCGCAACCGCGCGGCAGGCGACGGCCTTCACTCCGCTGAACGGCCGAATCTTCGATTGATGAGTCGAACTTAATTTCGCGTTGACTACAATATTCGTTTCGACGACGGCATCATCCTGAGCGACATTGTAGCCGCTCACGATTAGCAGTTCGTCATCATGAACCGTGTAGTCCGTGCCGAAACATGTCTTGCGGTCAAAACCGCGCTTGATCACCGTGCTGTCTACCCAACTGCACGCGCGCCCAATCTCATATACGCGAAACTCGTCGTCCATGGCTTTCACGAGCGTGACGCTGTTGCCGGTCACTCCAACAAAATCAGGATTGGGAATATCGAGCGTGTCGCGGCTGAGTTCATGGCACAGTCGGTCAATCCAAACCGTGATTAACCCGAACTCGGTGGAGCTGCTGTGAACGATCAGGTAGATCGAATCAACTTTGATTGGATAGGTTTGCACCGCCGGAGCGGCCAGCCACGCGGCTTCGCGCTTGCCTGTGCTATCCAGAAAGTACATGAAGCACTCCTGAATACAGCTATGGGCCACAAACGTCGCCGTGCTGTTATTCGTGAGCGTCCAACGTTCCAATTCCGGAATACACTGCACGTATTTGCGGTCGATGAAGGCATAGCTCTTCGCCGAATCGAACTTCTGCGTCTGGCTATTGAGGCTCGCTCCCGCGCCGCCGATGCTGTCGTGATAGAACTCCACCCACTGACAATTTAGTGAGCCGTCGTCCTGAATCACAAATCGCGGCGTGAAAATCTGTTCCGCTCCGCCGCAGTCGATCCGGCTCATCACCGGCCCGCGTCCGCAACCAATTGCCAATAACAATCCTATGATTGTGAGCGCTCGCGTCAGCGCATTCCCCCCCGCGAGCGGGGGGGCAAGGGGGGGTCTCAACTCAGCATTTGCCGCGTTTCGTTCGGCGTTATTGCCACTTTGACAGAGCATCAAAATATTTGCGAATCAGATCTTCGTAGTCGGGAGTATATTTCGCGTCAAGTGCGCGCAGCAGATCTTCCCGCAATTCGTCTTGGCCCGGCTTCTTCGGCAATTCACGCGGTGAAGCACGCACCATATCAATACCCGTGTTCGACTTGCGCTGCGGCGAAAACTCGCGTTCGCGATTTGCTCTCTGGAAATCGAGCAGTTTGGATTCAATCTTGTTCTGTCGCTCTATTGTTTCCGGCGTAATCTTCTGCGCGCGCAAATCTTTGGCAACCTCTTCCATCTCTTCTTTCAATCCGTCAAGCCGGCCCGTTGTTTCACGCGAGGCCGCAGCCTCCTGCGCGAGTTCTTCCATGGATTTTGCCAACGCTTCCTGCTCGCCGGCCAAACGCTGCATCGCCGCTTGCTGACCTTGCGACATTGTGCCGGGATTTTGCATCATCCCCGCCGTCTGCTGATTGATTTGACCTTGCTTCTGACACATGCCGCCCGCCTTGTTACAGGTCGAGTTACTGTTCGGCTTGTTGCATTGGCTCTGACATTGTTTACACGCGGTGTTCTGCTGCTTGAGCGTTTCGTTAAGCGCGGCCATCGCATTCTTGCGATAGTGCGTCGCCGAACGTGAGTCGCGCTCTGCCGTGGCATTGCAGGCGGCTTGCATTTGATTGATCGTTTCTTCCATCGCCGCCATCAGCTTTGGCGTTACCGCCATTGACTTCTTGGCAAGCTCCATCATATCTTCCTGCACGCGTTTCATCGCCTGCTTAAGATTTTCCTGCTCTTCGGACAACTCGCGCATTTGCGGACTGTTCGGATCCATTTCCTGTGACTGTTGCCACAGTTGCTCCTGCCGCATGGAGAGATCAAGCATTTTGTCGCGCTGCTTCTCCATCTCCATCATCGTTTCCATGTCCTGATTCTGCTGCATCTGCTGGCGCATGTCCTGCATCTTCTGAGCCATCTCGGACATCTTTTTCTGCTGCTTCTTGCCCTGCTT
Organism: uncultured Alphaproteobacteria bacterium; assembly: GCA_964587105.1. Taxonomy (GTDB): domain Bacteria; phylum Electryoneota; class RPQS01; order RPQS01; family RPQS01; genus JABWCQ01. Next base: position 147,402 of record CAZPKG010000009.1, read on the forward strand.
TTTGGCCGATTGGTTCTGGCACATTTGCATGGTTTCCGAGTTCTGCTCCATCTGTTCGGAGAGCTGCTCTTCTTCCATCTCCTGCTTCAGTTCCTGCGCCTTCTGCTCGCCTTGAATCTGATCTTTCTTCATCTGCTCGGCAAGCTGCTTCATCTCCTGCTCGATCTTCTTCATCTCCTGCGAGAGCTTCTCCTGCTGCTTGGCATTTTCAGGAGCGGTCTGCGGAGTGTTTTGATCCATCTTCTCGTTGAGCTTGTCCTGCTGCTTCGAGAGTTCGTCGAGTCTGCGGGCCAATTCGTCAAGCTTTTTCTCGGCCTGCATCTGCTTCAGCATATTCAGCGTCTGGTCGAGCGCGAGCTTAAATTGCTCTTGCGTCTTTTGCATGTTCTCAAGCGCTTGTCGCATCTCTTCCGGCGTCGGCTGCTGCATCGCTTCGGCAAGCTTGCGCATCGCTTCGCGCATTTCCGGCGTGATGACTTCCTGAACAAGCTCCTGAATCTGCTGCATCTTTTCCATTACTTCAGGTGAATAAAGCGAGCGCATCTGATTCTGCATCTGCTGTTGCTCGATAGCTTGCGCCACCTGCTCCAGCACTTGATTCATCTGCTCCTGCTGCTCCATCAACTGGTTGATCTCCTGCTTGCGCTCATAGCTCATTTCGGGATTCGACTTGAACTCCTCAACGGCTTTTTCAACTTCCTTGCGCAAATCTTCCGAGTGTTCCAGCAGTTCATCGAGTGTAATCGTGCGCTTCTCTTCGATCTTTTCCTGCTGATCGAAAATCTCCGCCATTGACGGGAAGCGCAGCACGCGCGTTTCGCTTTTGGCGCGCTTGGGGCCGCTGATGCGGTCGTTGTCCCACACTTCCACGAACATCAAGACCTGATCTTCGGGCAGCAATTGCAGCGGCGTCAAATCAAATTGCGTCTCCACCACGCAGCGACCCGGTTCGGTCACACGATAATCGAGCGCGAATTTTTCAAAACTCTCATCGGGCACGTCACCCGGTTGATCCCACGGCGAGGTGCGGTAATAGCGCAGCGTCATCTTGGAAAAGCCGTAGTCGTCAGCCGCGTCGGCGATTAGTGGAATCTTAATATCCGCAGCGATTTCCAAATCTCGGCTTGGCTCAACCAACGAAATCACGGGAGCTTCATCAGGACGCGCGTTGATGCGGTACGAGATCGCATCTCGGCTGATTCGGCCTTCCTTATCCGTCAACTTTATCTGATAAGTCCCGCTCTTCGAAACCGTAAATTCGCCGTTCGCCTTACTGCCGTCAAGTGCCAGCGCCAAGGTTTCTCTTGGCGTGGCAATATTCTCGCCTGTCAAATCAAAGAACTCAAGCTTTGCATCCGCAAGCTGCTTGGTGGAGGAGAGTGAAATCCGCGCTTGCGTTCCAACTACCGCTGAAATATCGCCGACATTTTCTTCAAGCGTCAGCGGCTGCAATTCGGTGTAAGCGGGCGGCGTCAGCGTCACTGACAAATATCTCACTGCCGGTAATTCTTGAATCGTCGCCGTGTATTTGTCGCTCGAAACGTTTTGCGAGTAGGCCCAATAGTCAAACGTCGTGGCCAAGCCTGACCACGTCAAGATGTATTCGCCGTTCACACCTTCAACGGTGAGCGGCGTATCCGCCGAGCGGCCTTTTTCCTGACGAGTAATCGTAACTTCTTTGGGAATTTCACCGGTGGCTTTCACTGTCACCTTGAGCGAATCCCCGCGCACAAGTTCCACGTCACCCGGTTCAATCGTCAATTGAAATGCAGCCGGTAGTGAAAAGTCCCTGTCCGGATTCATCACCCGTTCAGCCGCCGACATCAACGGCCCGCCGAATACAACCAACAGCGCGACTGCGGCGACCGAGGTAAACAACGCATAGCGCCCGTTGCGTTTCACGAGTGTTTTGTCCGGCAGCGTTGCAGGTTGAATCGGTACCAATTCTTCGGCCACGCCGCGACCCGCCGCCAAAATCAATTCCGGCGAAACTCCGTCGCGGTCCGCATTCTCAACTTTGTCTAAAAGCTGTAATGCATTCAGCACGCGGTCACGAATCCCCGGCATCCGCTGAGCATAGTCGCCTGCGAGCTTCTGATCCGTCGGCGCGAACATCGTGTATTTCAAGATCGGCCAGACCACGCCGAGTCCCAGCGCCGCAACAGCCGACACTGCCCACAATCCAAACAGGACAGCGCGCACGCCGCCGCTGAAATGGCCCAGCGATTCCAACACCAGCACGAGCAGCGTCACGCTGACCAATGCGGCCAACGCGAACAGCGCATGACTCTTCAATGTATTGACAAGAACAGCACGCCGTAAGCCCGCCATCCAGTTGCGTATCGTCGAGAGTACTTCTCGTGCACCCATAGTCGTCTGTTTCCTTCTTCTATCGTTAGTGCGTCGTTCGCACGTTCTGTCTTACAGGAAGTTCAAAGCCAAGTGAAATTTGCAAAAAGGCAAATTCTGGATACGTGTCAAGAATTTCGTCATGCTCCTTTAGGTCCACGGAGGTAACGGAATTAAATTCCAGAATTGTCTCTGTTGTTTTGCTTAATGCAAAATGAAGCCGGATGAAAAATTCTGCGATGATACCAGCTTCGCGCGCAGGAAATTCCTCGCGGAGCAGTTGATAACCACCGACACCAATTCCCAAGACCGGCCAAACCTTCGCGCCTGTCGCACGCATCGAATCCGACATATCTAGCGCAACTCTCGCCGTCCCAAGTATTCCGCCTTGGGATTGAGTTCTGTTTGTCGCGGTAGAGGTATCATCCAATCTGGCTGCTTCAAACCTAAAATCGGATCCGGGATAGTAAACATCTGACTCGTTGGCCAGCCAAGCTGTTGCTGATGCTTCGGGATGTATTGGTCCCAAATGCACGTCGATGGCGTGAATCACACCAACTCCCAGGCCTCGCAATTTCGGATAATCTCTTCCGCGAAGTAGAAATCCACCTTTAATAAAAGTTTGATTAGCGAACGAAGGCGTAGTAAGACAAAATAGCAGAGCAATCCAAACGATGCGTTTCATCGTCCCTCCGGAGAAATTAAGTTGCTGTGTGTCTGCCGAAAGCCATCAAAATAGCTCTCAACAGTCAAACAGGCTCAATTACTCCAGCACTCTGAACCGATAGCCCAACGTCAGGTACTGCATCGCGTCTTTCTCGTCAACGATGCCTTTGTCGGGCTCATGATTGATGTCGTAAAATATTCCATATTGAATCAGAACGTCTCCGCTGTAACCAAACGGAATCGCCAATCCAAGCCGACCTTCAGCGCCAAACCCATCACGCCAGTAACTGTCCCATTTCGGCTTGACACGACTCGTCGCCCACATTAATCCCGCGCTGACAAATGGCCGCACTCGCCGAGCATTTACGGTTTGCGTCTCATACTGCGCGCGCGCACCGAACATATAGCCGGGTCGACTGAATGAATATGGTCGGCTATCCTCTTCTGATCCACCGAACATTACAAAATCATACGGAATCAACTGTTCTTCACCATACCAAGCACCTGCCACCGCCTCGACTCGAAATGGCGAGATCGGCGTGACATGCCGCCCCGCACTCAGAACCAAAAGCGGCCATCCGTGTACGCTACCGTCATACCTTTCCCAATCTCTAACTCCACCACTAATCCCAATATCAAATCCATAACTCGAAGCCGCACTCAACATCGTAAGCAAAAGAACAACATAGGCCGTTCTCATCTCTGGCTCCTTCTTTGTTAAACTCTTCCGCCGAGCGGGGATTTAGCGAAGTGCTTGAAAAGCACGTAGCGGTTCCCCGCCGGAATCGTGGATTAAAATCTCCGCAATTTTATATCATTAATAATCCTGCGGTGCTCCGATTTCAATCGCGCCACCGCATGTTTCAATCGCTCGCGTACCACAGAAGGCGGCAACTCGCCCGTCTGCAAATACTTGTAACCTTGTATGGACTGATTAAAATACCAACCGGCAAGTTGCTGAACCGCATGGCGCACGGGTTTGCGAGTTCGAGGTGTGCGCGCCCGAAATCTTAGTGTCAATTCTGTTCCTTCCTACTTTGCCAAAACTGCCTGCCACAACAAAACCAAACCTACTATCGCCGCGAGCGGATGTATCAAAGCAATCCCCGCAGGCACGGGCGCTTTCATCCGTCTTAACGCGAACAATCCCACTCCACCCAAAAACGTTACCAGCAAAACCAAGAACGCGAGCATCGGCGTCGGCTTCGCCGATTGCGTCGCTTGTAAAATCATGAACATCACACCAAACACCGCCAACCCGCCGTGCAGCCAAACGAATTTCATCTTCGACGGCAGCTTGCGAATCAACTGCCACAACGGATTAAATCCAATCGCCGCCGCACAAGTCAAACATATCGCCGACAAAAAGAGATACATCGTACTCTCCCAAGTTTCTTTCAGGTCTCCCTCCAAAGTTGTCTGCAACTTTGGGGGGACTAAGGGGGGCTTCCGCCTTCTGTCATCCTCTGCAAGGATCTATTCAAATCCCACTAATAAATTCAATCGTATCTCACTCCCCCATTCATCATTCATCATTTCTGCATCCGCTTTCCTATTTCTTATTTCTAATTTCTAATTTTCACTCCACTCCCCTACTCAACGCATACACCAACACATTCGCTCCCATATCGAGTGCCGCCTTACGTTTTTCCGGCGGATCGTTGTGAATCTCTTCGGCCTCCCAACCGTCACACAGATCACACTCGTAATCGTAAAAGCACACCATCACCCCGTTCACAAACAGCCCGAACCCTTGCGCCGGTTTGTTGTCATGCTCATGAATCTTAGGGAGCCCATTGGCAAAGCGGTTCACCGTCGAATAGATTGGATGCGAAAACGGTAATTCATACCACTCCGCGTCCGGCAAAACTTTTTTCATCTCGCGCCGGAAGCTCGGGTCCATGCCGTAATCGTCATTCGCGAACAAAAACCCGCCCGCGTTGAAATAGGCGCGCAGGTTATTGACTTCGGTTTCCGAAAAGGAGATATTCCCGTGACCGTTGATGAAGGTAATCGGGTAGCTGAACAACTCGTTAGACGAGGGTTCGACGGCTTTGGGTTCAGGGTCAAAATCCACCCCCGCCCCCGCCTCGGCATATCGCAAAAGGTTGG
>CAZPKG010000010.1:0-55653 GCA_964587105.1 uncultured Alphaproteobacteria bacterium
CGGGACTTAACCCAACATCTCACGACACGAGCTGACGACAGCCATGCAGCACCTATGTAGCGCTTCCCGAAGGAATACCTCACTTTCATGAGTTTACACTACACTTCGAGCCCAGGTAAGGTTCTTCGCGTTGCATCGAATTAAACCACATGCTCCACCGCTTGTGCGGGCCCCCGTCAATTCCTTTGAGTTTCAGTCTTGCGACCGTACTCCCCAGGCGGTGCACTTAATGCGTTAGCTACGGCACGAAGGGGGTAGACACCCCTCACACCTAGTGCACAACGTTTACAGCGTGGACTACCGGGGTATCTAATCCCGTTCGCTCCCCACGCTTTCGAGCCTCAGCGTCAGTGTCGTCCCAGTGAGCCGCTTTCGCCACGGATGTTCCTCCAGATATCTACGCATTTCACCGCTACACCTGGAATTCCGCTCACCTCTGACGTACTCAAGCCGAACAGTATCCAAAGCAATTCCGGGGTTGAGCCCCGGGCTTGCACTCCAGACTTGTTTGGCCGCCTGCGCTCCCTTTACGCCCAGTAATTCCGAACAACGCTAGCCACCTCTGTATTACCGCGGCTGCTGGCACAGAGTTAGCCGTGGCTTTCTCTGAGGGTACCGTCACTTTCCGCGTAACGGAAGTTTCTTCCCCTCTAACAGTAGTTTACATCCCGAAAGATTTCATCCTACACGCGGCGTTGCTGCGTCAGGCTTTCGCCCATTGCGCAATATTCCTCACTGCTGCCTCCCGTAGGAGTCTGGGCCGTATCTCAGTCCCAGTGTGGCTGATCATCCTCTCAGACCAGCTACCCATCGTCGCCTTGGTAGGCCATTACCCCACCAACAAGCTAATAGGCCGCGACCCTATCCCACACCGATAAATCTTTCAAGCGCAGATGATGCCATCCGCGCTCAACATGCGGTATTAGCGGAAGTTTCCCTCCGTTATTCCACAGTGTGGGGCAAGTTAGTCACGTGTTACGCACCCGTTCGCCACTAAGTATTGCTACTTCGTTCGACTTGCATGTGTTAAGCACGCCGCCAGCGTTCGTCCTGAGCCAGGATCAAACTCTCCGTTGTAAATTTATTACAATTGAATTTGTTCCAAAAATTGTTCAGGGCCTTTCTGATAAAAGTTCTGGGCGGAACCTATCAGAATCGCACATTTCCCATTGTCAAAGATCATTTGTTTGCTTCTTGGTGCCCTTACGGGGTGAAGAACGCCGGGCAGTACCCGGCGTGTATAACCGACCGTAATTTGAAGCAGGCCCTAATATAACCACCTCGACCTTACCTGTCAAGCGAGATTTTCGGCAACTTCGCCACCTCATTTTTGACTTATTCTAATAAAAACAATGTATTAGTGTTTTGTTAGAGAGGAGTTCTAATGCTGACCCGACTCCTCGAGAGGACAAAAATCACACCAACTTTTCCCAAAATACCGTTGCCTGTCCGCTCAAAGTGTCGTAAATTCATGCCTATGCTCCTCTTGACTTTGATGCTTGCCAGCTTCCTGACTGCTTGGAGTCAAACGCTGTCCCCGATCATTGAACCGCGTGCCACTGGAATGAGTGGAGCGATGGTGGCCCTATCGGCAACTCCGGCTGGTGTCTTGTATAACCCTGCCAGCTTATTCGATATGTCCAGCATGGGGTCGGATATGAGTTATGGTACCCAGACCGGGAAATCTACTGATCGGCTCTTAATAGCTTATGCCAACCCCGCGTCAGAAGAAGGCGCCCGTGTTGGAACAGGTATCTACGCCGACGGCCAGTTTGAGCCCGGCCCATGGAAATACTACGTCCCTTATATTGCTTCGCTTTGGAGCCCTTTGCCGCGACTTGCAGTTGGGGCAAACGTTAGGATCATTCACGAGATTCCACGCGCAGACAGCTTGGATGACAAATGGAGCAATTCTGTTGATCTCGGAATTCTCACCGCCGGCCAAAATGTAAATTTCGGAGCACGCGTCGAACATGCTTTCGGGGGAACGTCAGTTGTTCCAAAGACTATGCAGTGGGGAGTCGCTCTGAAATCCGATAAGGGGAAGATGAGCGTCAGCTATCAATGGGACGGCGACTTACTCAACGGAGTTATGTACTCTTATGAGGCATCGCGGCTCGGCGCTGAATACGTTGTGGGAAATTATGGGTTGTTGCGCGGCGGTTACGTTTGGTCAGAGGTCCATCGGATCTCGTGCGGCGGAGCGGTTGGCCTCATTGAAGGCGGCTCCCTGGTACAAATTGGTTTTTCATTCCCGACAGAAGGCAAGGCGCCCACCGAATGGAGCCTTGGCCTGTCGTATCGCTTATAGAAAGGGTGTCAAATGTTTCGGTGGATCGTTGGCTCGATGTTTATTCTCGCCATCACAACATTGTCTTTTGCGGACACGTCCCGCTACTGGGTTTTCTTTAACGACAAGAATATTGTACCGGGTCAAGAACAGCGAGCTCTTGATGATTCGCGGAATCTGATTTCAGCGCGCTCAATAGAGAGAAGATTACACAACGGGGCAGCAATAGTTGATTTCGGCGACGTCCCTGTATGCACGCAATATGTTGATCAGGTGCGGCGCTTAGGAGTTCAAATTAGGACACAAAGCAAGTGGCTCAATGCAGTCAGCATCGAGGCCACGCAATTGCAAATTGAGCAGATTCGCGCGCTGCCATTCGTCAGCGAGACGCGTCCGTTTTCACAAAGACTCTGCATCGATCAGCCTACACGAGCACAATACTCGGCAGTTGACAGCGCAGAATACGGTAACAGTTTCAGACAAAACGAAATTTGCCGAATTCCGGAGTTACATGAACGCGGGTTATCAGGAAACGGCGTGCTGCTCTGCATACTGGACACAGGATTCAGAACCGAACATGAAGCGCTGGATGGGTTAAGCTATCTCGCCATGCGCGATTTTATTTTTGGCGATTCGATCGTTCACAACGAGCCGGGGTTGGACTCCGCTGAACAGCATTGGCACGGCACGGCATGTTTGTCTGCGATGGCAGGAGTAGATAGCAACAATATTATCGGCCCGGCATTCGGAGCGCAGATCATGCTTGCTAAGACCGAGTACGTGCCAACTGAAACTTCAGTTGAAGAAGATTACTATGTTGCCGGAATGGAATGGGCCGATAGCGCCGGAGCGGATATTACTTCATCCAGTCTTGGCTATATTGATTGGTACACGCAGAATCAGATGGACGGTCGTACCACTGTTGTAGCACAAGCCGTCACGGTAGCACAACGTCACGGAATTCTGGTGGTCACGGCGCAGGGAAACGAGCGCGGCTCTAATTGGAACACCGTGATCTCACCTGCTGATGCCGATAGCATTTTGGCCATCGGCGGAGTTGACTCGTTTCTTGTTTTGTCGAGCTTTTCATCGCCCGGGCCAACTGCCGACGGGCGAACAAAACCGGATTGCGCCGCGCAAGCTACCGACGTCTGGAGTGCAAATGCATTCACGACCGATCAATACTCGCGAGTGAGCGGGACATCTTTGGCAACACCGATTGCGGCAGGCGTCGCCGCATTGATTATGGAAGCCAACCCGGATTGGACGGCGCAACAAGTACGACATGCAATAATGGCAACGGCGTCACAAGCGGAATCTCCCGACAATGACTTGGGGTATGGAATCATTGACGGGGTGGCCGCTGCTGACTACATTTTCTCGAGCGTATCTCCGCGCGGCACAGTCCCGCAAACTATGTCATTGACCGCATATCCTAATCCTGTGAACGGCTATATCACAATTTCCCTGAATATCGATCACGCGCAATCCGGAAAACTAATTTTGTTCGACCTACTTGGCCGCGAGGTCATCGCGCAGGATAAGCAGGTTGGCGCCGGTGCAAACGCTTTCTCGCTGCCGGTTGATCAATTCAGCAGCGGCAAATACTTCTTGAAGTTCGACGGCGCTGAAGAATCGGCAACCGTTCCCGTTGTAATTCTAAAGTAATCTCCTTGGCCAACCACGACCCTGTGCGCGGTTCGTTGACGCGCTTCGCCTGGCTGTCCGTTGCGGCAGCGATTGCTACAATTGCATTGAAGTCGGGAGCCTATTATCTCACGGGATCAGTAGGTATTCTCTCAGATGCACTTGAGTCGTTAGTGAACTTAGCCGGTGCGATCATCGCGCTTGCCATGTTGACGATCGCTGCACGCCCGCCGGACGAAGATCACGCTTTCGGTCACGGCAAAGCTGAGTACTTTGCCAGCGGCGCCGAGGGAATGATGATTATCATCGCGGCCGGAAGCATTGCCTATACCGCTGTTAACCGGCTGCTGCATCCGCAACCGCTTGAACAGGTTGGCATAGGTCTGCTGGTTACACTTGTAGCAACCATGATCAACTTAATCGTTGCACTGGTTATTCGAAGGGCAGGAAAACTGCATCACTCGGTCACTCTTGACGCGAACTCACGACACCTGATGACCGACGTCTGGACCTCGGTGGGAGTTATTGCGGCTGTTGGTATTGTTGCCCTAAGCAAATTGACCTTTCTGGATCCGATTATTGCCTTGGTCGTCGCAGGAAATATTGTCAGAGAAGGGTATCACATTGTGCGCGGTTCAATCCTCGGACTAATGGACACTTCGATCTCCGCTGAAGAACTAAACCGCGTCGTAGCAGTCTTGGATAGCTACAAACAGGGCGAGGTTACTTATCACGCGCTACGAACACGTCTTGCAGGCCGGCGGAGGTTCGTCTCTGTTCATATTTTGGTGCCGGGCGAATGGACAGTACATCGGGGACATGAAATGCTCGAGAATATTGAGCGCAAACTGAGCGAAACGATCCCCAATCTCAGCGTCCTTACTCATCTGGAGTCACTCGAGGACCCCGCCTCTTGGGATGACATCGGACTTGACAGAAAGCGATAGACAAAAAAGCGCGGCCTTAGTAGCCGCGCTTTTTGTCAACTTCAAATAGCATCGGCAGGTCATTTGAGTAACGGACAACGTTCTCAATAAAGATGTCATGCACACGTTGAGTGTACTCGGGGAAATTTCCCGAAACGTGCGGCGTCATGAAGACATTTGGCAAATCAAAAAGTTCTGAATCTTCGGGCAATGGCTCTTCTGTGAATACATCCAGAATTGCGAAACCGGGTTTGTTTGCCTTTAACCCAGAAATCAAATCCGTTTCATCCACGATTGAGCCGCGTGCAACATTAATGAAGATGCTGCCCTGTTTCATCAACGGAAATATCCTGCGATTGAACAACCCGAGTGTCTTGGGCGTCGCCGGCAAAGCAATTATCACAATGTCAGTCTCCTGCAGTCGTTCTTCAAGCTGCTCCATTGGATAGACTTCGACTATGTCTGATCTACTCCGAGTGGCAACGGCTTCCACCATCAGTCCGTTGGCCTTAAGCACTTCGGCTATCCCCCGACCTACTTCGCCATACCCCACAACGAGTGCGGACATTCCATGTAGGACTTTGCGCGACTCTGTCATACGCTTCTTTGGGTCTTTCCAGTCGCGCGTGCGGCGCCACTCCTCGGCTGTCTGGAACCCCTGCGACCAATAATGAAGCCCGGCCATGACCCATTCCGCCATCGGCCGGGCATGCATCCCGCGGCTGTTTGTTAGAATCACGCTGCTATCAATGAACTCTTTAAATAGGCTGCGTTCCACTCCGGCGCTGCTTAGGTGAACCCATTTCAAATACGGCGCGGCGCGAAACAGCTCATCTGTGAATCTATGCGCCAATAGGACATTTGCTTCCTTTAGCAATTCACATGCTTCATTCTCGGTTGCCGCGAACATGATATTGACGTCTTCTCCGTGCTCTGAAAGCGCTGCTCTCAGTTCCGCTTGTCTGAGCGGATTCTGCGACGCATATGATACAATGCTTAGTGGTTTCACAGTTTACTTAATTCTTAAATTCTGAACACAAGTTTGATTAGTCTTGATCGCTTTATTCCGATAGGCATTCGTCCATTGTGGGCGGCTGCAAATGTCTCGCTCGTAGGTGATTCACTCCACGACGTCGCTTTGTTGTGGCTTGTCTATGATTTGACAGGCTCATCAACCGCCACGGGACTGGTTGGGATTGCCCGCTATCTGCCGTCCATCCTTCTGGGAATATTTGCAGGAGCGTGGGTGGACCGGGTTTCACGCAAATCGATTCTGCTGTGGTGCGACGCTTTGCGTGTGCTGCTTGTAGGGGTTCTTGCCGCGCTGACAGCATCGCATCAAATTGACACCGTTGCTCTGTATCTCTTGGCTTTTGCCATTGCAATATGCACAGTTTTTTTCGCGCCCGCCCGTGACGCACTTGTGCCGCAGCTCGTGGAGCAAGCGGAACTCACACGTGCGACGTCGATTCTCCAAAGCAGTTTGGGAATTGCCTACTTTATCGGCCCGCTCATCGCCGCCGGATGCCTGCCTATCATTGGGCTTGCTGGGCTATTCGGGCTTGACGCAATTACTTATGCCGCGTCATTTCTATTTCTGTTGGCCTTGAGGCCGCGTGTTCGGCAAGCAGAACTACATGTCGAGTCGGCGTGGCAAATGGTTAGAGACGGATTGTCATTCGCCCGGCGCACGCCGCTCATTCACGGTTTGCTGTGGGTGACGGCAATAGACAATTTGTTCATCATGGGACTTGCCATCGTTGGGGCGCCGATTTATGTCAGACTGCATCTTGGTCTCGGTGCGGAATCATACGCGATTTTGCAAAGCTGTTTCGCCCTTGGGATCATTGCAGGCAGCCTGCTCATGCATCGGTACGGCCATAGACTTCCGCGTGGTAAAACACTGCTTTGGGCATTGGTGTTCGATGGGTTCAGCTTCGTTCCTTTTTATTTCACGGACACGCTATGGACAACCGCGATTGGCTGGTTTGTCCATAGCATCGGAATACCGTTCATCCTTATTCCTCGCACGTCGCTTGTGCAATCGGAAGTTCCGCAGGAAATGCAGGGCAGAGTGTTCAGCCTGGTTCAACTTACAGTCGTGGGGCTGACGGCCATAAGTGCCGGATTGGCCGGAATCGCCTTGGAAAAAATATCCCCTGCGCAGCTCTATCTGGTCATGGGTTTGTCGGCGGGAATCGTTGGAGCTTTGGGTTTTTTCAACAAAAACTTGCGTGAATTGAAGTAAACCCACCAGTGCGTTAACTTATTCGCATCTTGCTGTGCATCATATGCTCGCACGTGTTGATAACCTGTGAATCAAAATTGACAAATATTGATTCAATACTGAGTTGATACTGATGCACTCATTTCGATACAAATAGCAAGCTTAGTTTTTGCATTGTGTTGCATCAACACAAGTCATCTATCTCAGTAGGCACAGGGATTGTATTGCCTTCATCATACACTAAAGAGGAATTGATGAATGAGCGAAAATACACACCGCGTTATCCTATTGGCCGGCAATGATGCTGAGCGCGATGCTTACGCAAATGTCCTGCGCAACCGAGGTCTCGAGGTCGAAACTACGGAAGATGGATTTCATGCCGGAACAATCTTACAAAAAGAGCAAATCTCGTCAATACTCATACTATCCTCCGCTGCTCATACGGCCAGTAGGGAATTGCTGCGTGTTCGTGCCCTCCATTGTCCTACTGTCCCCGTGTATTTCTCAACCCCCTCCCGGCCTACAAGCCTCGAAGCGGCCCTCGCTTCGTCCGGTATCACAGTATTGCCGCAAGCTCCGCAAGCTGCGGACCTCGAAGCGGTGGTCGAGGCAAATGCGCAAGATTTCCCCGGATCGCGCCCTTCTCAGCGACAAGGACTGCCCTCGATATGGCTCCCCAAAGCGGAGTATCCGCTATTGTTTCGCGATGCGCGTGCTAAGTTTGAAGAGGAGTTCTTAAGAAAGGTACTCAGAAGATATCGAGGAAATGTCAGTCGAGTGTCGCGGGCGATTGACATGGCCAGACGTAATGTTCAACTCAAGATCAAGCAATATGGAATTGAACTCGCCGATTATCGCGAAGACCTTGACGACTATTAGTTAAGTTGTACTGCTTGTTTGCAAAACGGCGTTTCGACTGCGCGGGAGTAACACTAATCCTGCCAGTAGAAGCGCCGTTCCAATGAACAGCCACGGCCAGGGCACCCATGCCGCATCTTCAGACGCCGCCCAACCCATTTTCTCAAACCAATCCTCAAAGCGGAAGATCAACACGCTTGCAGAGTTATTCATGAAATGGCCGAGGATCGCCGGAAAGATCGAATTCGTTCTAATCGCAATGTAGCCTAACAAAATTCCCAATGAAAATGTCGGCAGCAAACGGTACGGATTGAGATGAAGAAAGGCGAATATCAGGGCAACTGTGATGATGCCGGGCCACATACCCGAGCTTTTGGTTATGCCTCGCAGCATCAAGCCGCGACACAGATGTTCCTCCACAAATGCAGGAAGAACCGCTATCAACAGTAACGCCTGCCACGTCGGAATTTCGTCCAGCCCGCTGAACAGATCCGTAAATTGTTTGATCATGTCTTCAGGAAAAGGGAAAAACATGTGCTGCAATGTAGCAAGCTCGACAGTTAAAACCCAGCCACCGGCAACAGCCAGAACCACAGCTAGCCAGCTAATCGGAGCGGGCATGCGCCAACCGAAACTTGGAACCGGATCAAAGCCGCCTTTGTAGACCCACAAAGCAGATAGCAGCGCCAACGCTCCCTGAACTATTAATATTCCTTCAAACGGCGAATCAACCTTCGCAAGCCCTCCCGCTATTCCCACTACAATTACCGCAACCGCTGTAAGCATCGCAACACCGGTCGGCGTAAGAACCTTGCCCACCTCGCGAACGGGCTTCGTGAAGGGCGACCACTTCACATCCTCGGCATGTCTAAACAACACACTTTCGCGATTGAATTGTTGCGTCACCCAGCGCAGCGACAACGCCGCTAAGCCTGCAGTACTCAGGATCGTAATCGAGAATTCAAGCCACGGAGCATTCCCGGCAAGCAATGCGCGCATGAGCAAGGATACGTTTGCTATCGGAATGACTGCAAGCAATGGCGATAACTCAATGCCCGGAATCATGGAGACCATCGCCGGCAATATGCTGATCATCATCAGCGGCGTGAGCATCCCCTGCCCTTCTTTGTAGGTGCGCGCCGTTACAGCCACGGCCATTGTTACTCCTGCAAACAATACCGCCAGAGGAAGCAGTGTCAGGAGCACAAGAACAACTGATCCCGGCGATATTAACATTGTTCCACCAACACCAGCGGACGTCCCAAGCATATCAACAGCGTATAGCGTGGTTAGACCCATACTGACCAAGTTCAAAACGGCTGAAAGCAATGCTGCTACGACCGTAGCCAGAAATTTGCCGTACACAAGTTGCTGCCGAAGTGCCGGACTTACAAGCAAGGTTTCAAGTGTACCGCGCTCCTTTTCGCCAGCAGTCAGATCAATTGCAGCATAAAATGCTCCGGTCAATGTCGTGAGAATCAGGAAGTAGCCGAGGAACCGCCCCATTTCGGAACCTGCTTGTTCTTGTTGTGTGGCTTCGTCAATCGACTTAATGGAAACGGGATGAAGATACGACGTATCCACACCGATCTGATTCATTCGGCGCGCCATTTCAGCCGCCTTGAAACCGTCAACTTTGTTCTCAATGCGGCGCTTCACTTGAACGGAAAAATCCCTGCTACTTAGATAGTGCAGGGAGACTTCTCCGGCTTTGCCGACTGCAATGCTGTCAAGAAAGCCGCCGGTGATCGAGATGGCTGCGTCAATTTCACCAACCTTCAGCTTCTCCTGCCACCCTGTCGAATCAACAAGATCGAGCAGCGATGTAGAGTCTGAACTGAGTAAGTTACCCGGCAGTGACTCCGGCGTGAGGACGGCAACAACCCCTGTCTGTTCTTTCATTTTCCCAGCCTGCAGCATGGTCAACTGCATCACGCCTATGAAGATGATTGGATACATCAAAAGCGGCAATACCACTGTAACCATCAGCGTGCGGCGGTCGCGATATAGGTCGCGCAGTTCTTTTAAAAATACAGTCTTGACTGGGGATACGGTCATGTCAGGTGTTCAATTGATCCGAGGTATGTGGGTAATATACGCAAAGCGGACGGTTTGGGGCAACCGTCCGCGTCAGAAAGTTAGTTAGTCTGCTTAGCCTTGGAGGGCGTCATTGATGACTTTCCGGTGGTCGAAGGCGATCTGCTCTGGCAATTCGCTCAAGGGGAACCAGCGAGCCTCCAGCGCGTCATCTCCCGCCGTGATCTGGCCTGCAACCTCGGCGGTAAAGGCGACCGTAAGGGTATGATATCGCTTGTCTCGCTCCGGGTCAGAATAGACCCCTATAAGTTTGAGATTTGTGGCCGAAAGCCCGGTTTCTTCACTTAACTCGCGTGCAGCAGCATGCTCGGCTGTTTCGCCATATTCGATAAATCCTCCCGGCAGAGCCCAACCCTCAGGTGGGTTCTTGCGCAAAATCATGAGCACATGGCCGTCTCGAATAGCCACCACATCCGCAGTTGGGGCCGGATTCTTGTACATTAGTACATTTGAGTTACAGTTGGGGCAACGGAGGTACTCTTCCATCGTTCGGAGACTTGTAGTATTTGAACACAGAGATTACAAGAAAAAGCCCGGCATCATACCGGGCTTGATTTCGAGAGTATAGCAATTCTATGCTTGGGGCGCAACGTCTATGGTTAGCGACCAAAGACTGGACATCCGGTCTTTGATCTCAAGCTGCAGTTTCTTCAACTCGCCTTTCAAAGTGTCCAAATCTTGCTTAAGCTCTTCCATTCCCACTTTGATGCGTTCGCGCAGGTCCTGAAAGCTCCAATTCCACCAGCCACGATCCCCACTTATCGCACGGGCTTCGCCTGAACCAATATAGACTCGCGGATTGTCCGTTTCAATCTTCATATCCCACTTCGCGTCGGGGAGAGATTCCAACTCGATTCCCATGGAATTAAGTTCCTCGTGGAGTTTCTCCATCTCTATCTGCAACTGCTTCGCATCTTCATCCGTGAAAACAAGTTCAATTCCGCCATCGGATGCATCGCCGTAAAAATCCTTCCGGTTCGTCAACGTGACAGGGATCACCATTGATTTGCCTTCGCGAATGATATAGAAATCCACAGTCTGATCGGGGTCCAAGTCACGTATCACGTCGGAAACGTCGCTTTGATCTTCGACTTCTGCCGATCCGATTTTAGTAATGATGTCGCCTGCTTTGAGCCCGGCTTTTTCGGCCGGTGACTTTTCGACAACTTCTGAGATTAACGCTCCGCCTTCAACTTTGAAGTAGCTCTTCAGGCCATCTGATAATTCTTGAGTGACAATTCCTGCGAACGCAGCGGAACCGTGCATTTTCGAATCCCACTTAAAGACGTGCGGAGCCAATGGCGCTGTTGGCGGCATGGGGGTCCCTTCCCCCCAGCTCCAGTTGAAGTCGCTGTTGGATTCGCTTTCATCAAGTTTGACATTCGCCGTGCGCTCTTTGCCTCCACGCATGTACACGAGAGCAACTTCGTCGCCTTCTTTGTACTTCTTTAGTTGAACACGCAACTCAGAGGGGCCGGTCAACCGGCTACCATTGATCGAGATCAATATGTCATTGGAGCGCAGTCCGGCCTCATCAGCCGGGGACCCGCTCACAGTTTCTTCGATGAGTACGCCTTGACCAGCGGCAACGCCGTAGTCATTGGCAACGTCCGAGGTGACCTCTTCGGGGACAATACCCAAAAACGCCGTTGACTCGGAATTCTTCGTTAACTTGGCCAGCGCTGCCAATTCCTTGGCCCGCACCTCGGATGCGTTATCGCCCGCAAATGCCATTGAAAAGGCTAATAGGGCGGCAAGCAAAGCCAGACTTAATGCGCGATTTGTCATTTCAATCTCTCCTGATAAGACTACTAATAGTCCCCGTCCCAGCTCGTCGCAGTTTACACGACTCGAACACGACTTCGGTTCCGGTTAACCTTGCGGCAACCCATTCAAATCGCTATACTGGTTTGGTCCTACAATTACAGGAGTGTTGACATGTCCTATTTGTTGCAGAACAGGCGACGATATTATGAAACAATTTTGCCTCGCATTCCCGACTTGAAGGTCAGAGGGATGTTGGAGGAAATCGTCCACTCCACAGAGCCTCAAAATTCACCGGAAACCGCTGTGGATAAATCATCTATACATTTATCATCTATAGACTTAGAGGATGCGTTCAAAAAGCCGGGGTTGGGTGAGAGGCTTGGGAGGGTTGTGATTTCGGTTGAAGAGCTTCTTGACCGCGCTATTCAGCTTGAGCTGTTGTGCCAAACGGCTTTCGTGGGGCTGACCTCTGAACCCACCAAGCAAATCCTTGATTCTTCATCTGTTAGAATTGGAAAACTGCGAAAACTGCGCGACAGCTTACAATATCACAGATTTCGCCTACTTGATTAGGTTTGGAGGTGCGAAATTTGCGCTGTTGAAGTGTGATGACACACGACAACTCGCAAAACCTCCAGATCGGCGATCCCGAAACAAAAGTCCGCTTGATGGCACAAGGGCATAACCTGTGGCGTGTGCGGATGCTTTTCCCGACCCATAAGGCCTCTGAAATTCCGGAACAACTTCGCCAGATAAAGGTGGAACTGGCGCATAGTTTCGGCGTGGCCGACTATCGACTTGAATACGTCGGGTTGTACTCCAAGCGCAAGACATCGTCGGGTATCCTGGTCGAGATGCAGATTCGCCGCCAGGAAATCCCTGTCGGCTCCGTTCGAGTACGCTATCTACCAATGACCGCGACTGATGGTACGGTATTTTCAGATATGCAGGTCGCAGTTGATCTTTTTCCGTTGGACGATTTCGAGCAGCAGCTTACATTTGAGAGCGTTGAAGAGCGTTTGAAAGCGGAGGGCGTCGATACAGGGCTTGTCCACTGGGTACATGTTCGAGAGCTTGTTGAGTCATGCCGCAAACAACAAGTGCCGTTGCTCGATCAAGTCGTAGGCGAGGGAGTCTTGCCTGACGTGGGTATTCCAGCAAAGGTATTTTACCGTTGGTTCCCCGCAGAGGATGAAGCGGCTCCAACAGCCTGGATGGGATTACGAGTTGTTGAAACAGGCGAAGAGTTGTGCGACCTCAATGTCCCAGTGTCTGGTCTCAAGGCCGGGAAGAATATTTTTGGTAAAGAA
This sequence comes from uncultured Alphaproteobacteria bacterium, assembly GCA_964587105.1. Lineage (GTDB taxonomy): Bacteria > Electryoneota > RPQS01 > RPQS01 > RPQS01 > JABWCQ01. The sequence continues at coordinate 13,123 of CAZPKG010000010.1, forward strand.
CTCTCGCCGCGCCGTGGTAACTCGACGCGTTTAGTCGCAGGAAAGGGCGTTGCGCTTAGTACCACCGAGCGCAAATTCGTGTCGCGCGAGGAAGGAGTCGTGGTATTTCATCGGAGATATCAGGACCGAAGGATGAAAGATTCACCACGCGAGACGCCGGCAATTGTTGAGGCTGAGGTCTTGCAAATGCGGAATATTCGTGCGGAGAAGGCGCAGAATGAACGCTGGGAAGGATCAATCTGGATAACAGGAAGCTTTGACGAACCTGCACGTTTGATGGTGAATGGCGACTGCGTATTTTACGGAGATATTGCAGATGGTTCGCAGATCCAAGTCTCAGGCAATCTGCGCATATTTGGCGGAGTCGGCGAAGCAACGATAACCGTAGGGAACCACCTTTGCGTACACGGTCCGATGTTCAAAACGATGTGCGAAGTTGGTTTGACTGCCCAACTTATCGGTGAAGTTTCCGATTGCACGGTGTTTGCCCGCGAGATAATTGCTGATAACATCGTGGGCGGCGTTGCGGAAGCTTATGCGAATGTCTCAACGAATAATGAGTTCGTGCAACTCAACAAAGAGAAGCTGCTCGCGGAACAGCGTGCCGCCGGAGAGGACGCATTACTGACCCTGAGGAAACAGATCATCCGGCTAAATGAGATATTTGGCCCGGAGATGCTCCAGCAGGTGACGCCGGACACGGTGCAAATCCACCTGCTCCGCTGGTTGAGGCAACAGAAGACCTTAGGCGTCGCAAGCTACACATATCCGCAGGTCCAAGAGCTGCGGACGCTTCTGGAACTCGTACCAACCTTGCGCGCGCAGATGGCTTCAATCGCAGGTGAACTGCGTGAATCTTCCGCCACAGACTGAGCCTACTGAACATGGTTTCGTTAATCGAGAACGACCTTCGGGTCGTTTTTTGTTTTCCACAATCATACATAATATAGTAAATGTAACAAGCGTGACCATGAGTGTAGTAAATATATCATGTGAATAATATAATCTACCTGATCCAGTTAGAACATTGCGCATTCCGCTTCACGAGCTTACCTTAGATAGCTCCTAAATGGAATAGACTGTGAATACCGTTGAGATAAAAAAGACCGTTCCACCCGACCAATTCAACCCGGCCTATGCGCTGGTTGAAGTGATGATGCACGAATTGGCAAATCCGGTGCAGGCCGCGCGCACGACGCTCCGGCTGCTACAAAATGAGCCTCTCTCTGCCGCAGATGCGATGTCGCGCGTACAAGGGCTTGAAACGGCTTTGGAGCGCGTTGCCATTGTTATTCGCAACGTCCAAGCTGTCAAGGACTCATCACTCACTCCTCCCGCTTCCGTTTCTTCAGATCGCTTACTTAGCGACATACTTTCCGAGTGCGGCGCCGTAAACTTGAAAACACAGGTTGAAGAGTGGCCCGAGCATCCGGTAGTCTTGAAGCTTCATGGAGCCGCGATTCCGGTTTTGCTTTCACATTGGGCGGCGGGAGAACAGAAGGGTCAGCAGGCTCTTCGCATCAGTTTGGAGCAAGCGAGCGGCAGATGGACGCTAAGCGCTCGTTTGCGCAATGGAGAAGGCGCGGTCGTTTGTAAGGAAAGCAGCGCGGTCGCCGTCGCTGGTTACCCGGCGGCGATTGGTGAGTTTATGCACAGCGCGGGCGGGAGCTCGTTCGTAAGAGAAGATGATATGGGTACATTCGAAGTTTATCTGAACATTGCGACTTGGATTTGAGATGCTAAAATGTGATATTATGTGGACTGCTTTATGACCGATTTGACACAAATTTTGGTGGTCGATGACGACCCATTGGTTCTTTCGGGATTTCGCGAAGTTCTTAGCCGCGCCGGGTATTCCGTAATCGCTTGTTCCACTGGCCAGGCTGCCCTTGACATCATAGCAGAACGGCGTTTCACGGTGGTCTTAACTGACCTGTTTATGCCGCGCGTAACCGGTATGGACGTTTTGAATGCCGCGCTCTCCGCTGATCCCGATTGCGTGGTGATTGTCGTTACGGGCTTCGCATCCGTGCGTGGCGCCGTCGATGCATTGCGTCGCGGTGCGGCCGATTATGTGATCAAGCCCTGCGATGACAACGAACTCCTTCATCGTATTCGCCTCGGAATTGAGCGAGCAGACATGCGAGCTGAACTTCGCGCCAAAGAGCTTGACAGCGAAAAGATGAAGGCGATTGCGCAGACTGCGGTAACGGTCAACGACCAAATTAATACGCCGCTTAATGTAATCCTGAACAGCGCCGAGTACATTCGACTGACACGATTACCAGATGCAACGGATGTGCGCCAATCTCTCGACTTCATCGTGCAAGAGGTGGCAAAGATAAAGTCCGTCATTCAGAAACTCGCCACCGTCGCAAATCCGGCGCGAACCCGCGAGTATTCGGTTGGACAGCATAGGATGATCGACCTTGATGTCCCGCGTGCGAAAGCTATTCCGATCTCCAACGATCCCGCGAAACGTCAAAAGATTCTCGTCGTGGACGACGAGCAATTTATGGTGCATACTCTCTCTAAGATTCTCGAAGTCCTCGGGTATGACGTCATTTCGGCATTTGGCGGACGGGAAGCATTTGAGAAATATATGGTGGAAAAGATTGACTTGGTCGTAAGTGACGTGCACATGCCTGACATGAACGGCATCGAACTGATGACCTCGATCAAATCAAAGAATCCGGAGTTTCCCGTTATCCTTGTAACCGGTTACGGGGTTGAAGACGCGCGCAAAACGGCGGGCGAGTATCACGCCGACGGATTCCTTGGAAAACCGTTCCGAATTGAGGAGTTGCGTCAGATAATTGAGCGCACGCTTCCATCCAACGCAGCGGCATAAAGAGTTTACGTATGAATTTGGAAGTTCACAGCTTGACGGAAAAACAATCTACCAATGGCGGCAAGCAATCACTCCGCCGCATTTTAGTTATTGATGACGACGCAGTGATATGCGAGATAGCAGAGAGCATTCTCGCTGAGGCAGGTTGGGAGGTTTCCCACGCATATTCGGCAAGCGAGGCATTGAAGAAGATGGCCACGAACTCGTGGCCTATTGTGCTCTCAGACGTTCACCTCCCTGGAGATTCGGGAGAAATGCTGCGCGCGATCAAGTCAAGTTACCCTGAGACTCAAGTAATCATGATTACGGGCGACCCGACGATTGCCAGCATGAGGCAGGCTTTGAAGGCGGGGGCATATGACTATTTGTTGAAGCCCGTGCGCCGCGATGAACTGCTTCGAGTCGCCGAAATGGCGCTTGACAGGTATGAGTTGCAGGCGGAGCGAGATCGACTCGAACGCGAGAATGCGAGCTATAGATTGCAGCTTGAAGAATTAGTTGGGCGAAAGACAGAACAGCTTCGTGAAAGCGAGTTGCGCTATAGGATTCTGTTCGACCACGCGGTTGACGCAATATTGTTGGTAAATCCGGCTAATGCAGCGATTTCGGAAATAAACGGCGCTGCAGGCAAATTGTTGGGACGCAAAGCCTTCGACATTCAGGGAACATCTATCAGAGAATATGTCGGCAATCAGCTTGACGCCTATCTCGAGTCAGAAGGCGACGACTACCGTATTTGGCGCGTCAATGAGCTGGTCGTCAGAGATCGTGACCTAAATGAACGAATGACGAGTGCGACGATCAACCGCGTCCGACTGGGGACCGATACGGTTCTGCAAATAGTCGCACGCGACGCATCGGATCAAAACGAACTCGCGCAGCGCGCAAGCCTAATGGAACTTGAATTGATGAGCGAACAACGGCTTGCCAACATTGGACTTCTGGCGAGCGGTGTGGCGCACAATATCAACACACCTTTGATGGGAATTTACGGGTTGGCGCAGCTCATCAAGATAAAGCACCCGGACATAGAAGACATTGACGGAGTCATCGCGCAAGTCGAGAGAATCAACGGCATCGTTCGCAATCTAATGTGGAAGAGCCGCCAAGAGCAGGAGCTTGCAAAACAAGACATTGACATAAACGTAATGTTGCAAGAAGAGCTTCGCTTCCTCGAGGCCGACATGGAATTCAAACACAACGTCGATAAGAAATTTGAGTTTGCACCTGATTTGCCTCCGATATGGGGCCGGTACAGTGACTTCTCGCAGTCTTTTTTGAACATCATTCGAAATGCTCTCGATGCGATGCACGATTCAAGCACCAAACAATTGTTTGTTTCAACGAAGAAGCATGGCGATGATATTTCGATAACGATATGCGATTCCGGTTCGGGTATCGAAACGGAGCATCTGGCACAAGTGTTCGAACCGTTCTTTACGACTAAGCCTGCCGTAGGAAAGTCCAGCAACGGAGAACCAACAGGAACCGGAATTGGCTTGTCAACCGTTCAGAAGTTGCTCGCCCCCTATGGTTGCAAATTTGATCTACAGAGCAAGGTTGGTCAAGGCACGACATTCACTTTGTTCGTACCGGTAGCTCAAAATCAACCCACGGAATCTGAACTAAGCGAAATGCAAGATTAGTACTTATTTAAGTCCATAAAGAAAAAACCCGCTGTCACCGGCGGGTTTTGTTTTGCGTAAGGTGTGCCTAACTGATGAAATCTTTACGAATACGCTCGGCAATTTTTCCTGGGTTGTCCGTAAACAATCGGTCAATCCAAATTGCACGTGGGTCGCGGCGAAACCATGTCAACTGACGTTTAACATAGTGACGGACGGCTTTCTGAATCTCAGCGCGCATGGTCTCGAAGTCGTACTCGCCGCGCAAGTGCGGGAGTACTTCCTGATATCCGTGTGTACGAAAAGCGTTGCAATTCGTGTCATTAAACCCTGCTGCTGACAGCTCCCTGACCTCTTCGACAAGTCCTTGCTCAAGCATCGCATCTACACGGCGATTTACGCGAGCGTAAGTTTCCGAGCGATCGCCGTGAAGAAAATACAACTTGAACGATTGCGAAAGAGGCTCGGATTCGATACGACGCATATCTGAGAGTCGCTTGCCGGTGGCCCGAAAATGCCCTATTGCTCGAAGTGCGCGATGTGAATCCGCCATGTTGGTTTGCGCAGCGATGTCCGGATCAACTTGTTCCAATTCGCGCATCATCTCTTCCGATCCGCGTTGCTTCCACTCGGCTTGTAATGTGGCATAGTCAATTAAAGGTTCATCCTCAGCACGGTAGAGCCCATCAATCAGAGCACGGAGATAAAGCATCGATCCGCCGACAACGACGGTGAGTTGATTTTGGTTCGCACGTGCCGTGATTATTGCTCTGGCTTCGCGCGAAAAGTCACCCGCTGTCCAACGCTCTGTCAGTGATTTCGTGGCCACAAAATGATGCTGTACTGTAGCAAGCTGAACGTCACTCGGAGGTGCTGAACCGATTTTCAGTTCGCGATAGACTTGACGCGAATCTGCGTTGATGATCTCTGCATTCAGACTTAAAGCGAGAGGAATGGACACCTCCGTCTTGCCGGAGGCGGTCGTTCCGGCAAGAATCAGAACCATTGATGATCCCTTATCCTGTACGGCCAAAGCGGTGATCCAACTCACTCAATTTGATTTCGATAAATGTTGGCCTGCCATGCGGGCAACTGCCTGGCTGCTGAGTTGCAAAAAGCTCATCGACAAGGGCCGTCATCTCTTCATTTGAAAGCTCGTCGCCTGTGCGGATAGCTGCCTTGCAAGCAAATCCTGCAGCCAATGACTCGCGTGGGCCCAAGCGCGCTCGGCGAAACTCCTCGTACTCCGCTATCATCTCACGCAACATTCCTGCCTCGGAGGCACGTCGAAGACCTGCCGGCACCGCTTCAATACTGTAGGCGCGAGGTCCAAATTCCCGTAATACAAATCCAAATACAGAAAGGTCTTTCTGCATTTCGTGAAATATTCCGTCTTCCTCTGGCGACAACTCGAGAAGCAATGGAAACAAAAGCTGTTGCGATGCAAAAGACCGATTATCAAAACTTTTCAACGCGCGCTCGTATAGCACGCGTTCGTGTGCTGCATGTTGATCAATTATCGCAAGGCCTGATCGTATCGGCGCGATCAAATACTTCGAGTGAACCTGATATATTTGCGCGCGTAGTTTTGCAGGCTGCTGGCCGGTCACCTGCAACGGTTGCGATGGGAGCGCGCTTTGTGCGGTGGCACTTCCTAAGAACGTCTGCACCAAAGGCGGCGAGTATGAACCGGGTGGCGGCGTGAACAGTGACGGCGCCTCACTTTGCGGACTTGATGGAGGTGTCGCCCACGATTGACGCAATTCACTCAATGATGCCTGCTGACCTTTTAGCGCTTCACGCAACGCTTCAAATACTGCAGCATGAATCAACCGTTCATCTGAGAATCTAACTTCTCGTTTTGCCGGGTGCACATTAACATCAACAGAAGAGGCGTCCAAATCGATGAATAATACGTAAAATGGCCACTCGCCATCTTCAAGCCAGTCTCGTAACGCACCTCGCGTAACGCCTGAAAGTCCTGTGCTCTGAAACGGGCGACGATTGACGAAGAAGAATTGATCTCCCCGGCCGCGGCGGTTTAGCTCGCGGTTTCCGAGTACTCCATGAACGCGCACTCCGCGAATTTCGTGCTCAACCGTCAGCAGTTTTGCTTCGATGCCTACACCAAATACATCTGCGATTCGACCACGAAATGTCGCGGCCGGCCACACGAACTGCAACGATTCACCGTGCCGAAAAGTCCAAGCGACTTCTGGATAGGCAAGCGAATACGTACGCAACGTTCGAATTGAATGTGACAATTCAGTTGCGTCGGCCTTCAAGAATTTTGCGCGAGCGGGAGTATTAAAGAAGATTGAGCGAACCCTCACCAATGTCCCTTGAGGAGCTGCAACAGCCTCTTCGTGCGCAATATCGCCGCTGATAGCCTGAAGGCGAAAACCGAGATCGGATTTGGCTTCGCGTGAAACGATTTCGAGATCGCTGACCGATGCGATGCTTGGCAGCGCTTCGCCGCGAAATCCCAGAGTTGTAATCGCGAATAGATTTGATCCTTCGATAAGCTTTGACGTCGCGTGTCGCTCGAGCGAAAGTAGCATATCATCGCGCGACATGCCGATTCCGTCATCTCTGACTGCAATCAGTTCGCGGCCCGAGCCTTCCAATTCAATATCAATCTTAGACGCTCCGGCATCGAGCGAATTGTCCATAAGCTCACGCAATACGGACGCAGGGCGCTCGATGACTTCCCCAGCTGCAATCTGGTTCACCAGATGCTCAGGCAATATGCGAATCTTAGCCACGAAGTTTGTGATCAACTATTTCGCGAGCAGCATTAAGCTTCATGCGAGCTTCCGAGCGAACACGTGACACTTCTATGCGCAAGACACTTGCCTCATCATCTGCCCGACCAAGCAAATTGATCAACACATTGTTAGCCGCACCTTCCAAACCGGCAAGCAGCATCTCCGCTCCCGTTGCCGCATCAGAAACCGTATTTGGATTTCCATTTGTAACGATAGTGTGCAAATATGATAATGCACTCGCACATTGTAGCATGGTTTGTCGGGGCACTTCAATTGTGAGCGCAGAACTCTCGGCAACCTCTTTCAGTTTCTTCGCTTTTTCTTCCGGCGTGCTTTCGGGGAGTTTATTAGCCACCCTGAAGCGCGAAAAAGCCCACGTGTCTTCATCAACTTGTGCAAGTAGTTTATGTCGACGTTCGTCGAGCATATTCTTTGCTGTCGTCAGTTCTTCACTTACGGACTCAAAGCCCTTCTTCCCAATTGTGAACTCACATACCATAACCAACAAAGCTGCACCAATCGCGCCTGAAAGCGCCGCCGCGCTTCCGCCGCCAGGCGCCGGAGATTTCGCGGCAATTTGTTCAACGAAACCAGCAACAGGTTGATAGACAAGTTTAGCGGGCAAATCCGGCATATTTGACATATTATTATTCCTATTCTGCAATTGCGTATTCAATAATTTTCTTCTCAGGCTCGAATGCATTGAAGGATGACAGCCCGAGTTTGTCTTCCACGAGTGCGATAGCATCGCGGTCGGTTTTGGGTCGTGTTAGCTTCTCTTTCCACACGAAATAGTTTGAAGCGAGCAACACAGCCTCAAGTGGAATTAGTCCGACAACCTCTGACCCAAATACGTTAAGACCACGTTGTTTCGCTTCGTACACGGATTGTTCGTATGCGATGTGCGGCGCTGAAATCAGATAGTTGGTCAAGTTTATTGACACTTGACAAAACCGCTCTTGATCGAGAAATACACCCATTGCTTTGCAGTTTTGCAGCGGCCCGGGATGATAGACGGTCTTTCCTGCGGCGTTTAAGACATCTTCTCCGTTATCATGCTTCAGCGGCCAACCCATCTGACGGATATGCAACGCAATATCATGCACGGCCTCGACGTCTGAGGTGCGAATATTGACGTTGTAGGCAACGAGAAAGAACCGCGCGCCGGTAATAACACATCCGAACTTAGGTACGAATTTGTGCGGGCCAAAATCCGGCACCCACTCGGGGCTTTGCATTTTTTCAGGCAGAGCTTCATACTCACCTTTGCGCACTTTTGCCAAGTTCTTGCGATCGGGAGTTGCAGCGGCGGCCTCATACAGGAACACGGGAATCCCGAGTTCTTCGCCAACGCGCTTTCCGTATTGCTTTGAAAGCTCCGCACATTCGGACATGGTAATATTTCTTACCGGCACGAACGGAGCGACGTCCACCGCGCCGCTGCGTGGATGCTCGCCATGATGCAAAGCCATGTCAATCTCTTCCGCTGCGGCGGCGGTTAGCCTAAATGTCGCTTCCACGCACGCCTGCGGCTCTCCTGCGTAGGTGATTACGCAGCGATTGTAGTCGCCATTCGGATCCACGTCCAGCAATTTGACTCCGGGAACCGTTCTCACTACGCTGGCGATTCTTTCGATCTTTGCTTTGTCCCTGCCTTCAGAAATATTGGGGACGCATTCAACAATAGGTTTACTATTCATATTCGCCTAATTTACCGCGCGAAATACCGCGCGTACAAGATTGTCTTGAATATTCCTGACAAAATTCCTTGAGCAACGAAAGTTATTGCAGAGAATTGCAAAAGCGATCTGCTTTCCGCTGTCCAGTGCAATGTACCCTGCAAGCGCCGAGACATTTGTCATCGTTCCTGTCTTTGCTCGAACGCGCCCCAGCATTCCATCCGAGGACATTCGGCCGCCAATGGTTCCATCGACGCCAGACTGGGAGAGTGACGCTTCAAAATCATTCGCAGATTCCGATTTTGCCATTTTGCTAAGCAACTTTACACAAGCAGCGGCTGAAACAATATTCTGCCGCGAGAGCCCGCAGCCATCTTGCAATGAAATTTGATCGCGTTGGACGCCGCAATCGCGTGCGTACTTTTGAACGGCCCGCAAACCCGCTTCAGTTGACCCCTGGCTGAAAGACTTTCTCCCGACCGCAGATAGTAGGTACTCGGCAAGATAGTTGTCGCTCTCTTTGTTCGTGATTGTTGCAATGTCTATTAGCGGAAGCGAGTTGAACTCATACAATGTTACCGAGTTTACGGCAACATCACGAGCGACGTGGACTTGTCCGGCGATCGTGATCCCTTTGCGAGTAAGCGCGTCACGGAGCGACAATCCAAAATACAGCGCGGGATTCTGAATCGGATACCAGATGTACTGGGGCGAGTCGCCGCGAGACATTACGCCGGTTATTTCAAGTTCATCGCGACAGGGCGTAACATTGAATTCCACCCAACTTTCATTTCCGCCGGACGCAGTTACTACTCCATTTAGAATTGTCACCGGTGCAAATGGCGGATCTAACACAACCGATGCGCTGTCGCCTTCACTTGCGCCGGGTCCGATCGCAATGTGGCAGACATTACTGTTGAAGCCTACACCGTCAACCGACGGCGCAAAGCCTTCGCGCAGGTCGCCCATTTCCCACACGCCGTTTCCGCAGGATCGATCGTAACCGTTCAAAACTATTTCAATGTCACCATTGATTTTCCGTAAACCTTTTGCGTAAAGTTCGTCAGCGATCTTGTCCAAAGAAGGTTTGCCTAAGTCCTTGCGATACTTCTGCTCGAACACCGGATCACCGCTGCAAACAACTTGCAGCTTGCCGTTCACCGCTCCTTGACCATCGAGATTTGAAGCCGCCGTGAATTTGGTTACGAACTTTGCATCAGCGCCCAATACCTCGAAGGCGGTTGCAGTTGTCCAAATCTTGGTCACAGATGCGGGAATAAGAAGGCGATCTTGATCGTGAGCGACGATCTCCTTTCCCGATTCAACTTCCGAGAATAAGACGCTCCAGGACGCTCCGGAAACCGGTTCAAGACTTAACAGAGAGTCAACTTGCCACTTGAGATCCGACGCAAATGCCCCCTGTATGAACGCGAGGCAAAGTGCTGAAACGATGCATGCACCTACGTTGAAGGCTCGAATAGAGGACAGGCGAATGCTATCCGCGAGGATGGAACGAACGCAAAGTTTCGGTGAGATATTCGCGGTCGAGGTGTGTGTAGATTTCAGTCGTAGAGATTGAAGAGTGGCCGAGCAGCTCCTGGACGACACGCAGGTCCGCTCCGCCTTCAAGCAGATGTGTTGCAAAGCTATGTCTTAGGGTGTGAGGGGTGATGTGCTGGGAAATCCCGGCTCTTTTGCGCAACAATTGAATAATTTGTGTGCAACCAAAGCGCGTCAAGGGACTGCCGCGACGTGAAAGAAAAACAAAATCTTCAGCGCGACTTGGCAACGGTAATGGTTCACCCGTCTTTGTATCGCAAGAGATTTTCGATCTGCCGTTGTTAATGTAGTTCACCAGTGCAATTGCCGCCGCATCTCCATAGGGACAAAGACGTTCTTTGCCGCCTTTACCTCTAATGCGCAGCACGCGCTCGGCAGGATTGATCTGTGAGATTCTAAGAGAACACAACTCGGAGACGCGCAAACCGGCGGAATAGGCAATTTCGATCATCGCGCGATCCCGGAGTGAAACAGGGTCGTCGTCTGACGTTACCGCGAGAATAGCGTCTATTACCTGCAAGGAAACGACTTTTGGGAGCTTTCGTCCTGCCACACTACCCTGCATGTCAGTTACCGGATTGTTGCTGATTCGCCGTTCGCGGAAAAGCCATTTGTAGAAGTTCCGAGCGGCTGACAGTCTGCGATTTTCAGTTCTCGGAGAAGATGCACTCGAAAGGTCGTGCAGCGCGGAAGTCAGCTGATCACGATTGGGCTCAAGCAACGATATCCCATTAGCAGAAAGTCTGATTGCCAAAGCACAAATATCGCGTCGATAGGCCGCTACGGTGTTTTCAGCGATTTGTTGTTCGTAGCGACGCGCACGCAACCAATCCTCGATTAAGCGAAGTTGATCTGCGTCAAGGTCGGACAAAGGGATTGTAGCGTTTTTCGTGTCCAACGGTTGTCGGGTCTCCGTGGCCGGGATAAACTCTTGTTTCGTCCGGCAGAGTGTAAATTTTGGTCTTGATAGCCCTATGCAAATCTGACTCGTTTGAATCTGGAAAATCCGTGCGGCCGATTGATTCGTTGAAGAGCGTATCACCTGCGATCAGAATTCCATCTGCAAAGAACACCAGAGATCCTGGAGAATGGCCGGGGACATGAAGAAGCTTGAACTCTACATTTCCGCACCGAAGTGAATCCCCTTCGTTCAATTCGTCATCCGCATCGGGCGAGACTACTTCGACGCCGGTGAAGACTGACAAGTTCAGCACCGGGCTGGTGAGCTTGGGTCGATCAAGTGGATGAATAGATAACGGGGCGCCAAATGCTGCCTTAGCAAATGCGTTTTCCGCAATGTGGTCGCAATGTCCATGCGTATTGACGATGCGGGTGATATTCAATTCATTGGACTTTATCCAGCGGACAATCGTGTCACTCTCCGCACCGGGATCAAACCAAATCGCAGCGCGGGTTTCATCACACCACGCTACAATTGTGTTCATCGCGAAAGGACCAACCTCAAGCGAGTGAATTCTTAACATCCTGCGGCCTGCCGCAACCTTTGAATATTGCTTGAGAAGTCAGGGCCAAACAAAGCGCTTCCGGCAACCAATCGTTCGGCGCCAGCTTCGACGACTAAGGGTGCAGTCGTTACATCCACTCCGCCATCCACGGAGAGCATGAAGTCTCCTCGGCCTGACTGCTGCAATACTCGCAGTGACGCCAGTTTTTCGAGCGCACTCGTAATAAACTTCTGCCCCCCAAAGCCGGGATTCACGCTCATTATTAAGACGATGTCGCACAATGATAAGACGTGCTCGATTTGCGATATTGGTGTGGACGGATTCAGAGCAACACCGGCTTTGCAGCCAATCTCTTTGATTAGCGAGAGCGTCCGATGTAGATGTGGACTCACCTCTGCGTGTACCGTGATCGCGTCTGCTCCTGCGCTCGCATACTGCTCAATCGATTGTTCAGGCGCTTCGATCATCAAGTGAACGTCAAGTTCGAGTTTGGTGATCCTGCGTAATTGTGAGATGATCGGAGGTCCAAATGTCAAATTGGGGACAAAATGTCCATCCATTACGTCACAGTGCAGAACTGTCGAACCTGCGGCAACGCAGCGGCGAACTTCATCTTCCAAGTGCATGAAGTCGGCGGCAAGCAGCGACGGAGCGATGTGAATCTGAGTTTCTACGGGTCGTGTCATTAGTCTGCCTGAGGAGAAGGAGTTTCTACTTGCGCATCGCTTGTGTCAGTTTCGGGAATTGCCACAACCAAATCCACTTCCGTATCCTGTTCAACTTCCGTACCTGACGCAAGACTTTGGGCAATCACTGTTCCCGCCGTGAAGATGTTCGTTTCTTTGCGAGTAATCTCTCCAAGCTTCAATCCTGATTCCAAGATTGCCTGACGAGCTTCGTGAAGAGACAAATCAATAAGCGTCGGCACAATGATCGCATTGGGACGTGGTCCGAGCGAAATAGTTAGTAACACAGCTTGACCGCTAATGACGGGCGAGCCCGGTTGCGGGCGCTGGCGAACTATACCGCCCTTTGGAACAATCGCCGAAAAATCGTAACTCGTTCCAGATGGAGAAACGAGCAAGCCAAGATTTCGGCATTCAACTTCTGCTGTTCGTTGATCAAGTCCCGTCAGGTCAGGTATCTCAGATGCGGTGCCTGCGCGGGCGGGTACGATATGGATTACTCGTCCGGGTTTGGAGAATGACCCAGGAAGCGGACGCTGTTCCAATACCGTACCTTCCGGTGTATTTCCGCCGATCTTGGCCGGCTCTTCCACGATACGGAAGCCTTCACCCTCAGCAAGCGTCTTGGCTTGCAAGACCGTCATGCCTACAAATGTCGGCACAGGCTTCTCGGCACCATGACGAGTATAAAGGGGCATGATGACCCAATCCGTCACCATGCCCACAAAAAAGAGAATCAAAAAAAGTAGCAGCGCGCTTGCGCCAAGCGTGCGCAGACGATTGCCTGACACGCGTTCGTCAGTCATGCTTAATGGGACATGCGCCGCAGTCGTGCTGCGAAAGCTCCGTCCGTCTCGTGTATGTGTGTATATGTCTCAAGGTCACCGTGCTCACCAACAACGGATTCCGGCAGGAACCCGCGCGCGTCTTCGCGCAGAAATTCCGGATGATTTTTCAAGAATGACTGCACGATCTCAATGTTCTCCGACGGTAATATACTGCACGTCGAATAGACTAACACTCCACCCGGCTTGACCAAATCAGCCGCGTGATCCAATATTTCATGCTGAAGCGCATGCTGCAATCCGACGTGGTGACTCTTGCGCCGCCAACGTAAGTCCGGCTGTTTCCTTAACAAACCCGTCGCGCTGCACGGCACGTCCACGATCACGCGATCAAATTGGTCCGACGCGAATTTTGTAGCGTCCGACTCGATAACTGTTACGTTTTGCGCGCCGACACGTTCGAGATTCTCTCGTAGCCGCTGCAAGCGAGACGGTTCAACATCCAATGCAGTGATCTCACCCGTGCCACCCATCTTTCGCCAAGTGGCTAATGTTTTTCCGCCTGGGGCCGCACATAAATCGAGCACGCTTTCACCCGGAGCCGGATCAAGCAACGCAGTGGCGAGGCCTGCACTTTCGTCTTGCACCGTGATCCTGCCTTCATCCAGCCACGGCTGAATCACAGGGAAGGACGGGGCATGCAAACGATAGTAGCCTTCAAGAAAAGGCGAGTGCTCCCACTTGACTTCGTTCGAATCCAGTTCGCGTTCGAAGTCCTCGGCGCCGTTGGCATCCATGAGAAATACACTGATCGGCGGACGGTGGTTGGCAACGTCCAGGGCACGTTCGGCCTCCTCCTGTCCAAACCGCTCAACGAGTTCCCTGACAATCCAACGGGGCATCGAGTAGATAAATGACAGGCGAGCCAGGTCGTCGGCCCCTTCCGGAGGCGTATTCCAACGTTCGCGCTCGCGAGCCAAGCGGCGCAAAATCGCGTTCGTCAGACCCCCGGCCTTCTTTCCCAAGCGCTGAATCGCCAGCTCAACGGTCTGGCTGACGGCAGCGTGGTCTGGAATCCGATCCTGACCGTATAGCTGGTAAGCCCCCATTCTCAGGAGAATCCGAGCCACAGGGTCAGCGCGGCGGTAATCTCCGTGAAAAACAGGGGTCAAAATGCTGTCCAACCGCCCCCGCCAGCGGATGGTGCCCCAATATAAGTCAGCCGCCAGCGCGCGATCACTGCCTCGAAGGTGCGAGGAACCGAGATACTTAGACAGAACCTCGTCCGCGTAGTCCTCCGTTTTTTCAAGTTCTGTCAGCGCGTCAGCCGCGACAACACGTGCGGACGATGCCGTTGTCCCCGTTGGCATAGGTCAATCCTTGTGAAATTAAGCAATTCTATGAGAGAAACGCAAGACTGTGGATTCCCTTCTGTTGACAACGCAAGGGAATTTCTGTTATTTAGACTCCGTCAACCTACATAGAGTTTCCGTGCCCCACACTCTCTCACACTACATCCAGTATGTTGCCATTCGCGCTCTTTTTGGCCTGTTTGGTCTTTTACCACGCAGAATTAGAGGGCAGATCGGTATCGCTCTTGGATGGCTTGGCTACCGTTTCGGCATTCGTAAGCGTGTTGTTCTTCAGAATTTGAGCATCGCATTCCCGACCCTCCCGCGAGCTGGGCAAGAGGCTATTGCCCGGCGATGCTTCGAACACTTTGGGACGGTTGCCACGAGCCTTTCACTTACATCCGGCGTGACACGAGAGGACATCGGCAAATGGATTTTCCCTGAAGGTCTGGAATGCATGGATCAAGCGCTAATAGGAGGCAAAGGGGGAATTGTAGTTTCCGGGCACCTTGGCAATTGGGAGATCGTCGGAGCAACTTGTGCGCGCCTTGGTTACCCAGTCTCGTTTGTTGTGACCACGCAACGTAACAAGCTCGTGGAAGAATGGTTGGACAATGTTAGAAGGCGAGCTGGAGTTGAGATCATCCCGAGAAAGCAGGCCATCAAAGGTGTTTTATCGGCACTTCAAAGGAATCGGATTGTGGCGATCCTGATTGACCAGGATGCGCATGAAGACGGAGTATTTGTTCCGTTTTTCGGGAAACTCAGCTCGACACCCCGAGGACCTGCTGTGTTTCATCTGCGAACCGGGGCGCCACTGATTTTCATGTCTTCCTATCGTTTGCCGAGTGAAAAATACCGGTTCAAGCTTGAAAACGTTGCGGCACTTGAAGAAGCCGATCAGGAACAAATCATGAGTTTGCTAACCGCGAAGCTTGAACAAGCTGTTCGAGTAGCGCCTGAGCAGTGGTTTTGGATGCACAAAAGATGGAAAACTCCCCCGCCCGCGTCCTCATAATTGACACCGCTTGGCTCGGTGATGTGTTGTTTACGACGTCATTGATTGGCGCCGTGCGCGAAGCATGGGCTCAGGCGGAGATTCATTTGGTGACGGCACCGCGAGCACAGGAGCTTGTGCAGCATCACCCTGAGCTTTCTAGCGTTCGGATATTCGATAAGCACGGCAAAGAAGGCGGCGTGTTGGCACTGAAGAAGCTCGCCGCAGATCTTAACTCGATTAAGTTTGATATTGTGTTGTGCGCGCATCCATCAATGAGATCAAGGATGTTGTGTGCGATGCTCGATGCTCCAATTCGTGTCGGTCATCCCGGGCTGTTGTCTTCGCGGGCGTTTACGAAAGTTGTGCGCAATGACCTCTCCGTTCAGCCCGATCATGTTGAACGGCGGTTGAATTTATTGCGGGCGATTGTTCCGGTGGACCACACACCACCATTGAAAGTCGGACTGTCGCCTGACGATGTTCTTTGGGCTAGGCAGCGGTTTGCTGAATACGGAGCAGATTCAGCATCTACACTCGCGCTAATTCCCGGTTCTGCCCGCAAAACGAAGCAGTGGGATATTGCGAATTTCAATGAACTCGCGAAACGATGGCTTCAACATCATGCGAATAACCGGGTTCTCGTTTTTCTTGGCCCAAGTGAAGTTTCACTCAAGTCAGAGATTGACGTCGCCGGAGACGTGCGCTCTGTGATTGTAGAGGAATCGCTTAGAAAATGTGCGGCATTGCTAAGCATGTGCTCTGTTGCCGTCGGAAACGATACGGGAGTATCATTCTTGGCGATCGCTGCGGGCTGTGAAAAGGTGCTGGTTCTGTACGGGTGTACACAAGTTAATTACACTTTCCCGATGCCGCATAAGGCGATTGCTGCCGGTGTGCCTTGTTGTTTGCCAAGATCGGGGCATGGTGAAAAGATGTGCAGATGGACGGTCGGTCCACCGTGGTGCATGAATCAAATCACAGTAGATCGAATTGCCGGAGAGATCATCAAAAAGTAAAAAATCGCCGAAGCAAATTGCTCCGGCGATTTTCATTGGCTTCTTCCGCAACTAATTGGTGGCAGAGACGGCGGCCGTTTTCGGCGAACTCACCATCCGTTCCAGCAAGTCGTGGACAAGACTCTTAAGCGTTTGCGGCGACTCGATCTCTTCAAAATGCGCCAGCAGGATTGCCGGGTCGAATTGGCCGTTTGACAAAGACATCACGCTTTCCACGTGGTTTCGCAACTGCCTTACATTCTCGGGCCATTCAACCCGCGTTAGTAGTTCCATATAGTGATATGGAACCGAGGGGCGCGTCACCCGTTCACGAGCAGCAAACGACTGCAATACATCCGCGACAAGGTAGGGGATATCCGCATTTCGTTCTGCCAATGTAGGCACGGTCAAGACAGATTCGGATATCTTGCCATACAGATTTTCAGAAAACATGCCCCGCGACAATTGTGCAGCGAGGTCACCCGCGTGAGCGGTGAGCATTAGCCTTGCGTCGAGCGTCATGCGTTCACCCGCCGAAGTTGTGTACTCCGCTCGTTCAAGAGTCTGGAGGAGGCGCTCTTGTGCAATCGGAAGTAGCTGCTCAATCCCTGTAATAACGAGCGACCCGCCGTGCGACCGCGTGATGACACCCTGCTCGCGCGCTGTTTGACCGAACAAGACCGAATCGAGCGAATCAGGCGTGAGTCGTGAAGCCGCGACGCTGAGAAACGGTCCGCTTGAGCGCAAGGAGGAGTTATGAATTGCACGCGCCAGAACGCCTTTGCCCGTGCCCGATTCACCCACGATCAACAGTGGGCGTTCGCTATGTATGTGTTGGCCGGCTTGTTTCACAAGGCGCTGCATGGCCGCACTTCTGGCCACAAGCGACCCGATCGTGTACCGACTCTCCATCCAGTTCTTTTCTAACATCTTCATCTCCTCAACTAAACAATTCATCAACTATTCGCGCGCCGAGCTACATGAGTTGGTGTTCTGCGCACTTTCATTCGTGCCGAGCCGGGCCCAAAGAATATCTTCTGCCCAATCTTTTCCGGATCAAAAAAAGTCCGTAGAATAAGGCGATCAAACCTACCGATCCGCCGATCAATAGCAGGGTCGTCAGATAAGCACTGGGATTCATAATAGTCTGCTATTGTTTGTGACTTGAATTTCAGCCGCAAGGCCAAGCAAATGACCATCGCGATGTTTGTTATCATTATTGCCCATTGTGAAACGACAAGAAACGCCATTTCAGAACTCGGCAACATCATCTCAGCTGTGTCGATTGCCAGCGCCAAGCCGAACAGGAATAACAATGTGTCGGCAAATGCACCAATCGGTCTATCCGTACGATATTTATGCACATAGAATGCCAACAGCACGAGCAGACTGTACACATCCAATAATGCCGAGGAACGATTTAATTCTGCATAGTTTACGATTTGCTTTCCATTGCTGTCTTGAACCAAGGCCGCAAGCGGGTCCCATGTGTAGGGGGAATACAACCACCCCACCATGATGAAAAGCGCCAACCCACCCATTGCAACATGCACGAGACGTTTGCTCGGGCTTGTGATGTACCCGATCGTAATGGTCGTTACCGCCCACGCAAATGCCGAGTGAACTCCGATGACAGGATACCACACGTAGAATCTTAAGGAGTTCACAAAATCGTCAGCAGAACTAAAAATCACCCAGATTGGTGTGACCAATGCGTTTACAGCGAAGACAATCCAGAGTGTGAAAAACACATGCCTGTAGTGACGCTCGCGCTGATAGGCCAAGAAACTGAGCAAGGAAAGCACTGCCAAGATCGCGATGTTCCCCAAAAAGCTGAATTCCCAAACCCACTCCGGGGTTTTGGGATGCAGCAAAGCCACCCCAAGCATAGTTAGGGTGATAAGCCCATAAATGAGAAAAGCGACCATTGGCTCGTAGATATGCAATCTACAAGCCAATGGTCGCTTGGGCAGAGCCCAAAAAAGACTAACTATTTACCGGGTTGAGGGGGAACTATGGGACTGAGTGCCGAAATGCCCTTACCGGGTTGTGGCGGCACAATTGGACTTAAGGCAGAAATCCCTTTGCCTGGCTGCGGCGGAACAATTGGACTCAGGGCCGAGATACCCTTACCGGGTTGCGGCGGAACAATTGGAGTCAAAGCTGATATCCCTTTGCCCGGCTGTGGGGGAACAATAGGGCTCAGCGCCGAGATTCCCTTGCCGGGTTGCGGCGGTACGATCGGACTCAATGCAGCGTAACTTGCTACTGATAACAAGCTTACGAGCAAAATTGCGGAAACAAGTTTCTTCATCTGATTTTCCTCACCTTAAGAATCGGCCCACCCTTTTCTTGTTGCGTTAAATATAAGAACGCCATAACATGTTGTCAAGTTGCATTAAAGAAACTTCAAATTCTTTTGAGCATCGTTATGTATCTACAAAATAGTTTCTTGCGCCTGCTTTTGATAATTTCGCTGCCGATTGCGCCCATTTTTCGGAGGCACTAACTCAGAGAATGCGAAGTTGCAATGATCAGATTGGGGTAGTGCTTGTTTGGAGAGTTCAACTTCCGTAAATTATCTGGATTAGAGCCGAACCGATTCGAATGGAAGTATTCTTAAGTGCTTGATAAGATTGAACATATTTTGAAACGCGCCGCTGACATCCAGGCGAAACTCGCGTTACCTGAAGTGGCATCGGTCCAATCCATCGCTACCCCTCTTCTCAAAGAGGCAAAGGACCTTGTGCCGCTTGTTGACAAAGCGAGAGAGTATCTGAAGGTATCTGACGAGATTTCAGGGGCCAAAGAACTTTCGGCCTCATCTGACCCTGCGATGCGGGAAATGGCCTCGCTTGAGTTAGAGAGCTTGGAAAACCAACTCAAAATGGTTGAGGATGAGCTTCGGAATCTGTTGCTCCCCCGCGATCCAGCCGATGAGCGCAACGCGATTCTGGAAATCCGAGCGGGTACGGGCGGAGAAGAGGCGGCACTATTTGCCGGAGATTTATTCCGGATGTACATGCGGTATTGCGAAACGATGCGCTGGAAATTTGAGGTTGCGTCAGTGACGGAAGCGGAAGCCGGTGGCATAAAAGAGGTCGTTGTGGAAGTTCGTGGACAAGAAGTGTATGGCATGTTAAAATGGGAAAGTGGCGTGCATCGTGTCCAACGAGTTCCCGTGACGGAAGCACAGGGGCGTATTCATACGTCTGCGGCATCTGTTGCCGTGCTCCCGGAAGCTGAAGAAACGGATCTCGAAGTGAAAACTACCGATCTAAAGATCGACGTCTATCGCTCTTCAGGGGCAGGAGGCCAGCACGTCAACACAACGGAATCCGCCGTGCGCATTACGCATTTGCCAACGGGCTTAGTTGTAGCAATTCAAGATGAGCGTTCGCAAATCAAAAATAGAGCGAAAGCGCTTAAGATTCTGACGTCGAGACTTTTGGTAATGAAACGCGAAGAAGAGGCGGCAAAACTCTCGGCGGAGCGCAAAGGATTAATCGGCTCCGGTGATCGCTCAGAGAAGATTCGTACCTATAATTACCCGCAGAACCGCGTCACGGACCACCGCATCAATTTGACTCTTTACAAACTTGACAGAGTGATGGAAGGCGATATCAGCGAATTGATTGAAGCGCTGCGCATGGCTGACCGCACAGAAAAGCTCAATCGAGCAGCCGAGAGCATGGCGTGAGTGACAGCAAGCGGTTGATTGATCTGCTTGCAGCGACGGATGAGTTTTTCAAAACTCGCGGAATCGATTCGCCGCGCCGAAACGCCGAAGCATTATTTGCAAAAGCTCTTCAACTTCCGCGGATTGAACTCTATTTACAGCACGATAGACCGCTCAAAGAGCACGAACTGGAACAAATCCGCGAGTTGATCCGCCGTCGGGCAAAGCGCGAGCCATTGCAATATCTTGTCGGCGAAGTTGAGTTTTGTGAAGCGCGAATTGCCTTGACTCCGGGATTGCTTATTCCACGACCAGAGACGGAAGAGATGACGGCGAGGCTGTTTGAAAAAATCCCGCCCAACTCAAGAATTCTCGATGTAGGATGCGGGACGGGTTGCATCTCAGTTGCGTTGGCGAAAAATCTCCATACATGTGCGGTGATTGCAGTTGACATTGACCCTGACGCAGTGGAAATAACAAAGAGTAACGCAGCCCTCAACGGAGTATCGGGGCGAGTGTCTGCATTTGTCGGGAATATGTACTCACTGTCATTCTCGACTCAGATTGAGGCGCCGTTTGACGTGGTCGTTTCTAATCCTCCCTATCTTCGGAATGATGAGTTGCAAACGCTCGAACCTGAAGTCAAGTACCATGAACGACCTCATGCATTGGCGGCAGGTGTAAATGGATATGAGTGTTTTGTACGGCTTGCTGAGCTAATGCCGGCGGTTCTCAGGCGCGGCGGCACGTTCGCTGTTGAATTTGGCATTCATCAGGAAGGCATGGTCCGCGAACTGTTTGCACCATTGCTGACTGAAGTGAACATCTATCGCGATATGCAAGGCAAAGAGAGATTTCTTATCGGCAAACGCTGACATGCGAATCGTCTTCCTCACGCTCCTCCTGCTTACTTCCTGCTCCAGCAAGCCGCACATGCATACCAACGCGCTCAATCACGAAGCCAGTCCATATCTCCTTCAGCACGCACACAATCCCGTCGATTGGCTGCCGTGGGGGGATGAGGCATTTGAAAAGGCTCGACTTGAAAACAAGCCTGTGTTTTTGTCCGTTGGCTATGCGGCGTGTCACTGGTGCCATGTGATGGAGCATGAGTCGTTTGAGAATGAAGAGATTGCCAAGTTTCTCAACGAACATTTCGTTTCGATCAAAGTGGATCGAGAAGAGCGGCCAGATGTCGATCATCATTATATGCAGGCAGTGCAAAAGATGACGGGCTCTGGAGGGTGGCCGATGTCGGTTTTCCTTACGCCTGATCGCAAGCCGTTCTACGCTGGAACCTATTGGGCGCCTGAAGCGCGTTATGGCCGTCCAGGCTTTATGGATGTGTTGAGGGGGCTCGCAAAGGCGTGGGAAACGGAGCGCGACTCGCTTGTCTTGTCTGCCACGCAACTTCACGATGCGATCCATGAAGAGCTTGTTCTGGCACCGTCTCAAAGCAAACTCTCCCCTGCCCTGCTAGACAGCGCGGTCGCAGCATCCAAGCGCAATTTCGATCCGATTAACGGCGGCTTCTCAAGAGCACCCAAGTTTCCGCACGCAATGGAACTCGCGATGCTGTTGCGTTATTACTCACGCACAGGTGATGATAGCGTCAAACATATGGTCGAGTTCACCCTCGACAAGATGGCACGCGGCGGCATCTTCGACCAGATTGGCGGCGGATTTCACCGCTACTCGACGGACGAAAAGTGGCTCCTGCCGCATTTTGAGAAGATGCTCTATGACAATGCATTGCTTTTACAAGTTTATCATGACGCAGAGAGTTTCAATCCGCTCGTGTCTCCCGTAACGGGTGACATCATAATGTGGTTAGAAAGAGAAATGCTCCTTCCAAAAGGAGGCTATGCATCATCACTTGATGCAGACTCTGAAGGTGAAGAAGGGAAGTATTACGTTTGGGAACCACGAGAAATCGCCGCCGTGGTGCCAGAATACTACGAAGAATTCTGTAGACGCTTTGACATAACTAAATCAGGCAATTTTGAGAACGGGCAATCGATTCCAAATCAATTGTCGAGGCACAATGATTTTCCTTCTTATGCCGAAGCGCATTTGCCTGAACTTCGAGTAAAACTGAGCTTACTGAAAGCCCGCCAGACTCGTGTCCCGCCTGCACGTGATGAAAAGGCGCTATGCGACTGGAATGGTCTCATGGTATCTTCGTTCGCGAATGTCGGCTTAGTCGAGCAAGCCAAATCTACAGCAAGTCGGTTCTTGACTCCCTATGAGAAAGACGGCGAACTCGTTCATTCCTTTCTTGGTGACAAGGAACTTCGAATTCAATTACTCGCTGACTATGCCGCACTTGGCAACGGCCTGTTAGACTTATTCTGTGCAAGTGGGGAACTGCGCTGGTTTGACGGTGCATACAAGCTCGCTGAAGACATCGAGCGTCGATTTGCCAAAGGGGACGGGCTCTATTATATGAGTGAGGACTCCGTAGCCGGAGTTCGTTCGGTGGATATCTATGACAGTGCACTGCCATCGGGAAACTCGCTTGCTGGTAATCTGTTTATCAAACTCTACTATCTTACCAGTGAAAATAAATTCCGTGAGCGAGCTGAAAAACAGGTCAATGCCCTGATGCCCTATCTTGAGCGAATGCCAACTGCTTTTTCGCAAGCCTTACTTACGGCAGAATGGCTCTTGTACCCACCTGAACAAGTTGTCATTGTTTGGCCGCAGCCACTTTTTGGAGATACAAAGTATTCTGGCCTCATCGCTCCAAACAGGCAAGTGATTAATATTTGGGGCGACGTCATCGATAATTTACGCAATGATCATCCGCTACTGCCGCTACTAAGTGGCAAAGCAACCGCAGATCATACAACCTCCTACTATCTCTGCCGCAACTTCACGTGCGAGCTGCCGACGACGGCTTTTGAGCAATTGAGAACAGCCTTGAAGAAGCCGTGGCAGAAATAGCACCGCATCCTTTCCGAGTGCTGCTTGGAGATTCGTCCGGAACCAGCGCGCGCAGAACTGTACTTTCAACAGAGCACGGTGAGATTCAAACGCCGCATTTTTTTCCGGTCGGGACTCTTGGCGTAGTCAAGACGCTTACTCCTCGAGAGCTTAAGGAATCCAATGTGCAGGCGATGCTCTCAAATAGCTATCATCTGTACCTGCGGCCGGGACTTGATATTCTGAGGCAAGCGGGCGGTTTGCACAAGTTCATGCATTGGGAAAGGCCGATTCTGACGGACTCCGGCGGTTTTCAGGTTTTTTCGCTTGCGGATATTCGTAAGGTGCATCAGGACGGCGTGCGTTTTCAATCGCACCTTGACGGGAGCTATCACGAGTTTACTCCGGCCTCTGTTGTAAACATTCAGCGTCATATCGGCAGTGACATGATGATGGTACTCGATCTGTGTCCGCCCTACCCATGCTCACACGACCAAGCGGATGAATGGAATCGCTTGACGACAAAATGGGCAAGGATGGCACAGATCGCCGAGATCGAGCAACCGCTTCTGTACGGTCATCGGCAGAACCTTTGGGCAATTGTGCAAGGTTCGACCTTTCTCGATTTGCGTCGCGAGTCTGCGGCTGCACTGATCGATTTGAACTTTCCTGGATATGCAATTGGCGGCATGGCAGTTGGTGAGCCAAAGAGTATTTTTCATGAGTTGGTTCCGTTCACAACCGAACTTCTCCCGAAAGATAAACCTCGATACCTGATGGGAGTCGGTTTTCCAGAGGACTTACTTCGGTGTGTGTCGTGGGGAATTGACTTCTTTGATTGCGTCTTGCCGACGCGCAACGGTCGCAATGGATGTGCGTTCACTTGGAACGGACGCGTGATAATCAAAGCTGCGCGCCACAAAGAGAAGTTCATTCCGCTTGACGAAAGCTGTTCGTGTTACACTTGCCAAACGTATGATAGAGCTTATCTGCGGCACCTGTTTGTGTGCGATGAACTGCTTGGTTTGCGCTTGATTTCACTACATAATATTCACTTCTATCAAGACCTGATGCGACAGATGCGCGAGCATATCGAGGCCGGCGATTTCTCGTCGTGGCTTGGCTCCGTTCTGCCGCGCGTTGAACAGAAAGATTCCTAAACCGGAGGCAAAATGCCTAACTTTGCACTGTCACCTGTATTTCTTCCTTTGCTCCAAGCCGAAGCCGCTGCACCGCCGAGTATGCTTGGAGCGCTGTTGCCGTTCGTGCTCATTATCGTCGTGATGTACTTCCTGATGATTCGTCCGCAACAGAAACGTCAGAAAGCTCATGCCGCCATGCTTGGCGCCCTTAAGTCCGGTGACGAAGTCGTCACGATGGGCGGAGTTTATGGAACAATTGCGGGAATTGATGAGAAAGAAAACACAGTTTGGCTTAAAGTTGCCAATGAAGTGAAAATCAAAGTTGAGCGCGGATCAATCACCCGAGTGTTGGGTTCATAAGATGGTTGTTGGCGCAAACTTGGGAGCGCGTGCATGACAAAGCCCTTTGACGAATCAACCAAGAAACACAAGGTGATCATTTACGGTCATCCGACGTTGCGGCGACGTGCTGAGGAAATTACCGTATTTGATGACGATTTGCGCGAATTCGCACGCGAGATGTTTGCCACCATGGAAGAATACGAAGGCATCGGGCTTGCAGCGCCGCAAGTTGACCGCTCGATCCGCTTGCTTGTGGTTGGTGTACCGGACGAAGAAACCGAGCAAATGTTCTATATGGCTGTGGCAAATCCGGTGGTCAAGGAGCCTTCGGGAAGCTATGATATGGAAGAGGGTTGTCTCTCTATTCCGGACATTCGCGATTCTGTTATTCGACCGGACTCGTTGACGATGGAATATGACACACTTGAAGGCGAGCGCAAAACGATTAAGGCAACCGGGATGCTTGCACGAGTGCTTCAACATGAAATTGACCATTTGAACGGCATTCTCTTTATCGACCACCTTTCGCCGGTTCGTCGAGCGTTGTTGAGCGGCAAGCTGAAGCGGCTTGAACGCGAGTCACAGGAGTCGTAGAACTTGCGCGTCGTATTCTGCGGCAATCCTGAGTTCGCACTGCCAACTTTACAAGCGCTTTTGAACAGCGAACATGAAGTTGTTGCGGTTGTTACGAGCCCTGATCAACCGCAGGGGCGAGGTCGAAAACTTGCACCTATGCCCGTGAAGGAGTTTTCACAGGCCAATCGTCTCACTGTATTATCACCTGCGCGATTGAAAGACCCAGTCTTCTTAGGTCAATTAGGCGAATTGAATATTGACGCACTGATCGTCGTTGCGTTTCGCATTTTGCCGCGCGAGATGTTCAGCTTGCCGAAATTCGGCGCTCTTAATGTTCATCCGAGTCTGCTTCCCAAGTGCCGAGGCCCTGCGCCAATTCAGTGGACGCTTTTGCGCGGCGAAATTGAGACCGGCGTGACAATTATTCGTCTGACTGAGGAAATTGATGGAGGCGGAATGTTAGCGCAGGAGCGAACAGCGATCGCAGCAGACGAAAATTTTGGCGACCTGCATGATCGACTCTCTGTGATTGGCGCGCGTATGTTGGTCGGCGTACTCAATCGATTCGGCAACGGTGAATCAATTATGCCAATTTCGCAAGACGAATCGAAAGTCACCACGGCTCGTAAGCTTAAGCCTGAAGACTACAGACTCGATTTTCGACTTACGTCTTCCGAACTGCTCAATCGCATCCGGGCATTTTCTCCTGCACCCGGCGCAGTAGCAAAGGCAACGGAATTCTCGCTCAAAGTCCTCCGAGCCGAAGTGAGTGATGGAGGCAAATGTGCACAACCCGCGCAAGTTCTTCATTTACAAGACTCTATAATTGTCGGAACAGCAGACTACCCTATCAAGTTTAAGAGTGTGAAACCTGCAGGGAAGAAAGAGATGTCCGTCGCCGAGTACTTGCGAGGCCGCCCCACCCTTCCAGACAGATTTGAATAAACCCAATTTGGAGTATCCACGAAGCAATGATCTCGATCTTTAGTTCGACAGCGTTCTTCTTTCCGTTTTTTGATTCGACAATGATCCTAATTCTACCTGCATTCGCTTTGGCGTTGTGGGCGCAATGGAAGGTCAAGAGCACGTATCGCCAGTTTAGTGAGGTGCGCTCCCGCCTTGGCATGACAGGTGAGCAGGTCGCGCGCCGGATTCTTGACCAGAATGGTCTGCACGATGTGCCGGTAGTTCCGGTTGCCGGTGAATTAACAGACCACTATGACCCGCGTGATCGCAAAGTGAGCCTGTCGGAAGGCATATTTGCCTCGACCAGCCTGTCTGCACTTGCGGTTGCATCGCACGAAGTTGGACACGCCATTCAACATAAGGTCGGTTATGCGCCGATGAGTTGGCGCGCCGGTCTTGTACCTGTCGCAAATATCGGAAGCATGGCCGCGATGCCGCTGTTCTTCATTGGTATGCTCGTGCCGTCAATTGGTTGGATGATGGACGTTGGCATCATCTTCTTTGGAGCAGCCTTGTTATTCCATCTTGTCACGCTACCGGTCGAGTTTGACGCTTCCAACCGCGCAATTGCCATCTTAGGCAACGGGAGCTTTCTTGCGCCTGACGAAGTGACCGGCGCGAAGAAAGTTTTGAGCGCGGCTGCGTGGACCTATGTAGCCGCCGCGACAATGTCGCTCTTACAAATGCTTCGGCTAATCTTGTTGCGTAATAGCCGCGATTAACCATTCACAGCGCCAAATGCAAAGCGCGGACTCGATTGAGTCCGCGCTTTTTGCTCTATGTGCTTACGGCAGCACCCGTTTATCTATTATGTGTTCTAATTCACTCGATGTGCGTGAATTCTGACTTGGAATTTTCCAAAACTTTCCGTACCGTTCGAGCCAATTCGCTTGTATCCGGTGGTTTTAAGATAAAACCCGAAATTCCTAATTGGTGGCACATTTCTTCGTCCACGTTTTCGCTGTAACCGGTCATCAGCACTACTGGCAGGTTCTTGCGAATCTTCATTACTTCTTGCGCAAGTTGAATGCCAGCCAGAGTGGGCATCTTCTGATCTGTGATTAGCAGATCAAACTTGTTGGGTTGACTCCTAACAAGTTCAAGCGCTTTTGTGCTTTCAACGCAGACCGTGACATTGTAACCCAGATACCGCCCTAATGCGTTTTTGATAACCTCGGCGACGTATGGGTCATCATCTACAACAAGAATGCTCTCGTTACCACCACGTAACGCTTCTGTTCCTGCAGCCGATATAGCATTGGCATGTCTTAGCTTCGGTAAGTATATCTCAAATGTTGTGCCTTTCCCGATCTCGCTTGAAACAGCAATTGCACCATCATGACTCTTCACAATTCCGTGTACGACAGACAACCCTAAACCAGTGCCTTCGCCAACGGGTTTGGTCGTAAAGAACGGCTCAAAGACTCTCTCTCGAGTTGTATCGCTCATACCGCATCCCGTATCAGAAACCGTCAATTTCACATATTCACCAGCCCGAAGCGGTGGGATTTCTCGCACGTCTTCACTGTTCAAGGTCACGCCGGATAACCCAACACTTAACACGCCGCCCTCTCCCCGCATGGCGTGATGGGCATTTGTGCAAAGATTAAGAAGTACCTGATGAATCTGCGATGGATCGCCTCTTACTTCTGTACCTTCAGTCTCAATCTTTGTAACAATTTGAATGTTGGAAGGCAACGATACTTGGAAGAGCTTTATGACCTCTTTGACAACCGGTGATAACTGAACAGGAATCTGCTCATTGTCCATCTGACGGCTAAATGTCAATATCTGCTTAACAAGGTCTTTAGCTCTGTTGGCCCCTGCAATGATCTGTTCCAAATCGCTTCGAAGCGGATGGTTTTCGCTCAGCTCCAAGGCAGCCATGTCAGAATAAACAAGTATCGGTGTCAGAATATTATTAAAGTCATGCGCCACACCTCCCGCGAGTGTTCCAATTGTCTCCATTTTCCGCGCCTGCCGAAGCTTTGACTCAAGATTTTCTCTTTCGGCTTCTGCGTTCTTCCGATCCGTAATGTCTTGAATTGTCCCCAACATCCTGAGTGGGTTACCTTGTTCATCAAATGTGAGCGCGCCAAGCCCGTGTACCCAGCACTCTGTGCCATCGGACGGCCTGATCAGCATATACTCTTTGTTAAACCTCTGGCGATTTCCGATGACTTCTGATTGAAAATACACTGCCATAGTCTCTTGCCATTCAGGATGAATCAGTGAAACCCATCCCTCGATCGTGCGTGGGAATGACGCATCAATCCCCATGATCTTGTCCAAGACTTCAGAACTTGTCCACACACCAGTTTGAATGTCAAGGTCGTAGCTACCTATCCCTGCAACAGACTGTGATTCTCGGAGTAGCGCTTCGCTCTTGCTCAACGCAAACTCTACTTGCTTTCGTCCGCTAATGTCCCTACCAAAACTTGCTACGCCTACTATTTCTCCATGCTCATATTCTGGAACAGACTCAACTTCTACATAAAACACTGATCTATCTGCGCGTACGGCTTCAACTTCATACTGTTGCGGTTCGCCCATCACGACTTTGCCGAAAATGCCTTGAACCCTTTGCAAGTCACGGGGATGCAGGATCTCGACAAAACTGCGGCCGATCCAATCTGATACTTCGTAACCGGAGACTTCAGTACAACGTTTATTGGCAAATTTGAAGTTTCCCCGTAAATCAAGTGTCCAAAACATGTCGTGTGAATGTTCGATTGCAGTGCGGTACTTCTCTTCGCTTTCCTCAAGAAGTTGATTCGCAGCATTCAACTTAATAGAGAGATACTCGGCAAGTCGGCTACCGGCAACTGCCGCAACCAATGCTGCTGCAAGTGGGGTTAGAATTAGGACTATTGTGCGATTTAGATCGGTCGAACTGGAATACTCGTGAAACGTCTGTTGAGCAAAGCAGGTCAAAACAACCAAAGGTACAAATAGACGCAAAATGCGGCTCTTTGTGCTTTGTCCGAAGAACGGCTTTAGTATAGATTCCGGACCGGAAACAGCTATGAGCCCGGCTCCCAGAAAGCAAAAACTCACAGAGGTTAGAAATGATGGCGGGATGATACTACCATTGTACAGAAAGGGGGCGCCGAGGACGTAGCCATATGTCATCAGAGAGCCCACTCCAAACACAGCGGCTCCAACCCAACCCGCAAAGTTACGGCCTCGCTTCCCGTATTTTGCAGTTTCCAAAACTAAAATCGCTACGCAGGCAATGAAAAATATCGCCCCAGCGATCGGTGACATTCGATTTATTGTATAGATACCAAATGACTCACTAACTGGCAATAACAATCCGGGCAAAGATAAATCTGCACCAACCAGATAACCAAGCACTATTAGCAATCCGTAGAAACCTACCAATCCGCACACCAACACTGTTACGATTTGATGTAACAGAGACATCTTCTTGGGATCAATTGTAAGTAGGACAAGCCCGAACAAGATGAAGATCATGGCCGTGTCTTGCGCCATAGGAATAAACTCGGTCGAAATTCGATTCAACTCCTCAATACCGAAAATCCAGCCGATGCTTGCAATTGACCCTATGGCCATTACAATCGCACCGCTTACTGCTTGCGCTTGTCGAAAGAGCCTATTTGTTTCGAGTTCATTCATTATGTGATACGCTCAATTCTGTACTCGTACGATGTCTTTGCCGATGTTATTGGTTATTTGCACGCAGAAAGTAATCTTAAGGAGATTTGCCAGAGCCAAACGTGCAACTCCTGAGCCAGTCTTCGCTTGCACTGACAGATTGATCTGCCCACCTTAAAGCATCTTGATAGTGTCAATTCTAATTTAACTTTAATATATATAAATTTTTACAAGAATAGCCCTAATGAGACGATCAAGTAACCATCCGTTCAAAAAATCTGCATGCTCTTGCAGGCTTAACACTTACTGGGGTCTGGCCTTAGAATCTGATTATATCGTCAGCAGGGATGAAATCAACTATTGGCGAAAAAAGTGCGGCGGCTACAGAGTAGCCGCCGCACTTTCACAACCAATTTCTGCCTATTGCGTTATTTCATCAAGACCATCTTCTTTGTCTCAACGAAGTTGCCGCTCTCGACTCGATATAGATAGACACCTGAGGGAAGCCCGGCCATGTCAATGTTGACAAAATGCTGGCCAACATTCATTTGCTCGGCATTGATAGGCGCAAGCACCTGTTGTCCGAGCACATTGTAAATCTTCAAGGTCGTTAATCCGGCTTCTGACAAGTCAAAGCGAACTTGAGTTGAAGGATTGAACGGGTTCGGGTAGTTCTGATAGAGGGCAAATTGAGTCGGGATATCCGGCGTGGGTTCTTCGGCCACAAGATATCTACCTAACGTCAACGGTAAGACAACGGTGCTGTCCAACGAATTATTGTGTACGAGGATGTTCACATGATAGGTCAAATCGCGCAGGTCGGCGGGATCAATTGAAACCGAAATATCACGTGAGCTTTGCGGAAGAACGGAAGAAATCAACGGAGATATGCCAATCCAGTCCGTATCGAATCTCATCTGCCGCATTTCAAGTCTATCCCCTTGCGAATTCTGGAAGACGCCTCCAAACACGGTAAGCATACTATTCCAATTTGATGAGATATCACAGCCGCCGGCTCGATCGCCTGTCTGATGATTAATCGTGGTGACCGCCAACAGTGCACCGGAGGTAGGATGAACCTTGCTCACAAGAGTGCCGCCAGTTCCCTGCGAATTCCAATGGAACACATAGAGTTTGTAGCCATCGGGGTCATCGGCATACCATGCCAATCCCGTCTTGTCAAGATTGTTAGCAAACCGATGGAGTTCATTCCCCTGCCTGTCGATGCAGAAAATCGCCGTGCTATAATCTGCAACCCAGAACTGATCCAACGCAGCATCATATGCGATACAGCGCGCAGGACTCACTTGCGAGCACGGTACTGTCGTCTGAATATTGCCAAAATAATCTACGCCCTGCAACTCCTGCAAACCATCCGTGCTACCGTAAATATATTGACCGTCAAAAGCCAAATCGTAGTAGCCGAATTGTGTGGACGTCGGCTGATTTGCCGAGCCAGTGTAGTTACCGTTCAGGTCGTAGTAGTAGAAGAAATTCGGGCCTGTCGGACCTGAACCGCCGCTCACGACCCAGCGATTGCCGTCAAAAGCGCAACCTAAGATTTGGGCGTCACCCGTCTCTTGTGTAACGCTCTCCTGCGCGATAGTAGCCCAGTTCCCGCGTTCGCCGTTTAGAGCCTGATATTCAAGGCTGATACGGAAATCAAGTGGTCCGTTGCCGCCATTATCGATATCAAAGGATTGCTCGGTCGGATCACCGGGCAGATTCACATTCATCGAATTCGTTGAAAGAGTAATCTCTGGGTGAGTCAAGCTGAAGTTTGCAACCTCGGTGCTGTCCATTTCAACAACAAAATTCGCCGTTGAACCCTGATTGTAGCCAAACCGCGTCGCGCGAACGGTATAGGTCCCAATTTCGACGTCAATCATTGTGTAGTGACCTTGCGCATCGGTCGTGGCAACGTCTTCTTCTCCGTCAAGAGAGATTACAACACCCGGAATTGGATTGCTGTTCTCTTCGTCCGTTATTGTGCCGGTGATGATACCTGTTGCAAAGCGTTTCTCTGTCGTGATCACGACGGCACGGTCAGTACCGATACCATTTGCGCCCGGCGCGTTGGTACCGCTGTGGCGGTATTGCAGGCCCAATGTTGAGCGCGGCGCCTGAATACCGATGGTCTCGCCCGTTTGATCCTCGAAATTGTCCTGCGTAATGGACTGCGCGTTATCATATTGGAAAATGATAATGCCATTACCGTCATTTGTCGGATAGTACTGCGGATCAAGCAAGATCAGTTGAAAGTCAAGATTTTGTCCAGTGTTGACCCAACCGGTGGCATTCCATTCGACGATTAAGCGATGATTTGTCTCGTCAATTAGGTAGTAAACGCCGTCGCCGTTACCATTGGTTCTTAGGTCATCCCAAAACGGAGCCATCATCGCTTCAGGCGCTTGCTCGCCGGGGATGGGATAGTTGCGGAACATGTCAAGGTGCGCTTGATTTCCGAACGCGGCCCAACCATTCGAGCAGATTGTCAATGTGTCGTAAGTTGTGCCGTAGAACATGAAATCGAAAGGCAACGCTATCGCGTCGCTGTTCGTTTGACCGTTTGGAAACTGCTCGCCCGGGTCAGCGCTCGCATGAGTCAAGCGAACACCCGTCGCCGAAATATCGGTCCATTCGAAATCACGATGGAATTCGTAGTCAACGTCTATATTGTCATACGCAAGATAGCCATAGGGGTCTGGGCCGGTAGGATCTGTCAAAGCGGCAACACCAATCGGGAGTGTAAACGCGACAGAATCAATGAATCCACTTGGCGTTTGGAGAATCACAACCAGATTCCCTGAGCTGCCGGGATAGCCGACGCTGTTAGCACGCACAACAAAATCGTTGGCGCCGCTGGTGGCCGTTGAGCCAATGGCAATGTCGCCAAAGGAGCCAGTTCCGTCGTTGATTGAGAGCAGACTGTATTGCGAAATGAGTGTTGCCGTCACACCGTTCATGGCCAAACCGCCGGAATTGCGAACGGTAATACGCAAGTTTGCAGTTTCACCCGGATCGAGACGGTTGTTGTTATTTCCTCCTGTCACCTGCGAGGAAACATACACAGCACTGCCGGCTTGAATGTTCAACTCAACGGTGCTGAATGCCGTGCCTGTTGATGAAGACACTTCAAACGTCAATTTCGCAGTCTCGTTGTGACGCATCGTGGGCGCCAATTGAATGCGAAATGCGGAATTCCCCACTGCCTGCTGACTCGGCGCCAATGACGGATAGGTCGAATTCGCCTGCAACACAGTGACATCCGGGTTATCGCATGTGACCGTTGCATTGACATTCGTGGCAGTGGTTGTTGTTCCGAAGTTACGAAGCGTGACGGACATATCGACAATCTCGCCCGGATTAAACTGGCCATTTCCGTTGCCGCTTGTGCCGCCAGAGTTATCATCGTCAACCGAATACGTTTGCACCGTCACCATTTCATTCGAAGTTACACAATTGATGTCGGCCAAGAACGGTTTGTGATTCCTTTTCGAGACGGTTAGGGTCATGACACCGGTCGAGTTGACCTCTACGGGCAAGTCCACAAAACCACCGGCATCCGTGAAACCCTTAACAAATGTCTCGTCGTCTTTGATGATTACGACAAGTGCATCGGCAATCGGATCGCCGGTAACATCGTTGACGACTTGGGGGCGGACACGGCGCGCGCCAACGTTTACAGTGGTCGGATAAGTTACGTCCATCACGACGGGAACTTCTGTCCACATCGACAATCCGGGGTCACCCATCAGGTTATTCCAAGCGGCGAAACGGGAACCAGTGCCATCGCCAGGGAAAGCACGCAACAGCTGGACTTTCGCCGCAGAGAGTGCTGTACCGACATGTTGAATGTCAAGATTTGTAATCGCGTAGGCCAGCCCACCTGCGACCGTGTTGTTAAACGGGACGTGAGTATTGAATGTCGCCGTACCGATGCAGCAAACGCCGCCCTTGGGCGCGGTTGCAGTTCCGGCACGCAACCATGCTTCGGTCACATTCGTTCCGGCGCTCTCTTCATGAAAATTGCCTGACCCACAGGTGATTGTCAGCACCACAGGAAGTTTCGGTGACGAAGTCATCGAAATCGCGGCCGCGTCTGACATTTCACCAACAACTGTTCCACGCCAGAGAAAGAAGCTGACGCCCTCAGTCAGTCGTTCGCCAATCAACTGATTACTCACGCCGCCCTGATGAGTTGAGACTTGAGGTGTCGTGACGCCTGTGTAATTTCGGAACATATCCGCCGCCCAAAGCATGAGAATCTCGTTCGAGCTAACATTTCCGGAAATACCCGCGTATAAAAATGCACGAGTAAACCAAGATGGATCGTCCATGTACGGCGTACGCTCATATGTCATGATCTTGTTAAAAATCGTCGGGAACTGCCCAGCTTGACCAATAGATAGTCTGCCAACACCGATTTCCTCAAAATCATCGTTGCCCGCGAGGTCGGCATAATAGTGGTCCCAATCGTCCCCAAAATCATTGCCACTATAGTTCGTTGGCACAGCATATGTTCCCGTGTGGTCACCAATAATGCAGGCAAACTCGAGCGGAGGATTGGAAGTCGTGTAGAGACCCTGCAAATAGCTGAGAAGAGTACTTGAATTCCAATTGTCACGGGCCTCCACCGTTACAGTAAAGCCGAGACGTTGGCGCCATTCTTTCAGGGTGTCCGCCCATTGCAGCGCCGTCGAATTGTTCTTGCAAACGATCGCGTAACTGCCGGGATTGTAGTCCACGTCATCGAGGGCGTTTTCATCGAGATTCTCGATGAAAGATGCATACATCGGCGCCCACTTTCCACTGGGGCGACGACTGACCAGTAGCTCGTTTTCGCCGGGCGTGTCGTTTGCAACGATGTCGGCGCTGATATTGTCGTAGAATCGTGCTTGACGTGTTACAGTATTTACTTGCACAGGATACAGTGTAACTGTCACGATACGAAAATCGCGAAAAATTTTGGGCGAACTGATTTCGGCAACATTCGGCGGATACCAATCATCCACGCCATAGACTGCCGGGGATTTCACCGGCGCGCCCCAACCAGATACCTCTTCGCTGCGGGTGGGGACCGGATAGAAACCCTCTTCAACGCGATACTCTGCGCCGTTCACGACAAGTTCAACCGAGCCCGTATTGGGAATTCGGTATATGCGTGTCACATGGGGTAAAGCAGGATAACCCTCGCGATAAATAATGCGTTCGCCGGGAATATCCACAGCTGAAAGCAGTTCTCCATCAACCATCTCTGAGGTAACATTGAATTCGGGGTCGTCCCAACGAATCTCCGTGTATTCGGGAGCAAAACTGGAGACATGAAGGTAGGGCGAATTCTCTGTTGCCGCGTGGCCGAGTGCGTACCCAACAAGCAGGGTCAGCAGGCCAAATGTGAACCGTGCTGGGATGCGAATCATACTATCCTCCAAAAGGCGGGACAAAAGGTGAAAAACAATACTTAGACCGAGTGAAAATAGAGGGAAAAAGTCAGGTATGCAATGATTACGTGGGGGAAATCTAAAAAAGTCCTCAGTACCCCAAAATGCAGAAAATGCGCGCCGTGCGCACATTTTCTGAAGCTAATTCTCAAAACCCTGCCGTTGAATAATCGTAACAGGATATTTTGCAACAACTTATAGGTCGAAAAAACTCATAGGTCCGAGGCCTAACAATTTGTCAAAGCAGAGCATGTGCCGCGTTTGCATCTCTTGTCAGAGGCATTATATTGAATTAGGCTTAAATCCACAGCCCGCCGTGGACGTTTAGTACCGCACCGTTGATGTAGCTCGCTTGGGTTGAAGACAGGAATACAGCAGCCTCCGCGATATCTCCGGGGTGGCCGATTTCTCCCAGCGGGACTTCAGAGGGCATCCATTGACGCATCCGGGGAGTCATTACATCATTCTCAATAAAACCCGGATTTATCACGTTTGACCGAATGTGTTTTGGTCCAAGATCCCGAGCCAGAGTCTGTGCGAGAATCACCACTCCAGTTTTGGCAATCGAATATGCGCAAGAAACGTGCTGTGATCCGACCCGCTCGGCATTCGGGGCGCCGATGAAAATAATTGAACCGCCGTTTTCTGAGCGTAAGATTATCGGCACTGCGCGCTGAGTCACCCAAAAAGCGCTCATGAGATTTCCGCGCAACATGAGGTCCCATTCTGCGGAAGTTGTCTCGAGCACCTTTTTCACTTTGAACGGCCCAGTGTTGTTCACCAGAATGTCTAACCGCGAAAATTCAGACGGTATCAGTGTGAACAGCCGATCAACACCCTCTTCTGTGGACACGTCGGCCTGAATTGCAAC
Source organism: uncultured Alphaproteobacteria bacterium (assembly GCA_964587105.1). Taxonomy (GTDB): domain Bacteria; phylum Electryoneota; class RPQS01; order RPQS01; family RPQS01; genus JABWCQ01. The sequence goes on from CAZPKG010000010.1 coordinate 49,453, forward strand.
CGAGCGGCGACCGAATCCGCGAATCCACTCCACTACTTCGTTGGCGGAGTCTTCGCGCTCAAGAAAATTTACAATGACGTCGGCGCCCGCTTGCGCAAGTTTGAGCGAAATGCCGCGACCAATGCCTCGCGCTGCGCCGGTTACAAGAGCAACTTTACCATTCAACTCATAATTCATATGCCGACTGTCCTATTCATTTGCTTGTGGTTCGCGATTGCGGTTCCCGCAGTTGCTCAACCACTTGAATTTGAAACCACTACGACGACGGCGTTCGGTGACACAGCGTTGTTCCACGTGCAGATTCCGTCACATTATGATCCTGCTCATCCGCCTGCGATCATCGTTGGATGGCACGCCCTCGGCGGATCGCAAGTTGAGATTTTCGCCCATGAGTATGATGAGATGTGCGATCAACGAGGATGGATTATCGCAAGTCACCAGGGGCCGAACGACAGACATTGGAACACGCGGTTGCCGCAACTTCATTGCCGCGCAATGCTGGAGTGGCTGGATGAGCACTATCCATTTTCGCACGATTCAATCTACATGTGCGGCGCTTCTATGGGTGCGGCGGCGGGGCAAGTGTGGCACAACAACAATTGTGCCTATGACGATAATTACTTCATTGCAGCAACCGCCGGTGGGTCCCAAATCCTCGATTGTCAACTAAGGCAAGAAGAATACCTTGCTTCAGGTGATACGAACCGCTCGATGCGAGTGGCTTTTGGTGGGTTGCCCAGCGAATCGGATTCAATCGCATATGAATACCATCGTTACAGCGCCGTGCATTTTGCAGACACGACCGAGAGTATGCACTTCAACAGCCTAACCGTCCCAATTTGGAGCAACTGGGGCGCCGAGCAGTTTGAATGGGATGCGTATGGGTATAACGCGCAGCGCTACGCGATCCTCAGGCAGAACGGCGCGCAGTCGAGATTCGCAGTGCAAAGTTGGGAAGGCCACGGATTCAATATCATGATTCCGCAAGAAGTAATTCCGTGGCTTGCTCAGTTTGAGGCAAATCGATTTCCCGACACGCTTTCACTGGCCGCTGACGAGAACGGGAGGTATTACTACTGCGACGTCATGCTACGAGACTCGGCCTATGCTTTCGCAAGGTGGGATATCCGCAAAGATCAAGAGTCCAAGCGGCTCGACATTGCGTGCCTTCAAAATGTCGCGGTAATTACGGTGAACTTCGTTTTTCCTTGGGGACAGATTGATACGCTATTCTGCAACTGGGAGTCCACGGATCCGGTCGATCAACATACGCAAATTACTTTGACGAACATGCCTCGCAATAGTATTGCAAAGCTGGATGGATATACGCTTTACAGAGTCTCCAGTGAAGGTAATCTAACGATTGATCTGAATGGACGAAATGATTTCGTCCTATCCTTTGACTCGACTCACGTCGTGCCAAGTCGCACTGAAATTGTGCGCGCATTTCCCAACCCATTTAACTCCGACTTGACCTTGTCTATTAATCCGAGCCGCGCAGGGTTGACAACAATCAATTTCTATGACGTTTTGGGGCGTTTGGCAAAAAGTATCACGACGGAGCTTTATCTTCAGGTCAATACTCTGCATATATCAGCGCCAGAATTGTCAAGTGGTACTTATTGGATACGCAGCGGTGACTCTGTGCCGTTCAAAGTAATTCTGATTCGTTAAGCCAGTTCGTGCGCGCGCTCGACGACGCGTTTGGCAAGCTTTAGCGTGTGCTCGAAGTCAGGCCAATAGAGCGTTGTATTCGGAGAGTGAATGTAGCGGCACGGAGTGGCAATACATCCTGCAAGAATTCCAGCACGCGCCGTGTGAATGGAACCGGCGTTGGTGCCGCCATAAATCGGCATTTTGTATTGATACGGAACGCCGACTTGTTTTGCGCAGTCCGTCATAAGATCCACCATTCTGCGCGGAACAAGAATAGATTTGTCGGCAATCGAGATTACCGGCCCTTTGCGTTGCGCACAGGGCCGTTTGTCTTCTGGGACGCCCGGGAAATCTGATCCGATTGTCCCCTCGAATGCAATCGCGACATGGGGATCAATTCCGAAGGCCGCTGGCCCTGCACCGCGCAGACCGACTTCCTCACTTGTTGCAAAGTTGGCATAGACGTCCATCTCTGTTTTGATCTCACCCTCATGAAGAGCCTTCAGAAGCGATACTACTGTCAGGCATCCGACTCGATCGTCAAATGCTTTGCCAATATAGACGTCTTCTTTGAGTTTTTGAAAGGGATAGGCAAGAGTTCCGGGGTCGCCGACGGAGGCGCCCAGAGCAGCTGCTTCTTCAGCAGAATCAACTCCGAGATCAACAAAGTAATCTTCGGCTGGAATTCCCTTTTCACGTTGAGCAGGTGACAGCACGTGCGGCGGCGCCATACCGATCACGCCGTAGTAGAAACGGCCATCACGCGACTTGAAAGTCACTCGATGACCGGGGAACATGCGATCATCCCAGCCGCCGATAGTTGCAAACTTCACGAAGCCGCGTGAATCAATGTGACGCACCATAATACCGATTTCGTCCGTGTGCGCGTCGAGCATCAATCTTTTAACGCTTGTGCCGGGACGATGCGCAATCAAATTGCCGAGCGCGTCAACCTTAATATCGCTGACAAAAGGTTTGATAACATGGCTAATTATTTCGCGAACTTGCTCTTCATGATTTGATGGCCCAAATGCGTCGGAGAGTTCGCGGAGGAGATCAACGTAAAATTTCATTGTTGTTCTTGGTAAAGACTATTTGCGGCGCGCCTGGGCTTGTTTCCAACGCGCAGAGAGAACCGGATCAGACGCCGATGAATACTTGGCTTTCAACTTATCGAAAGTTTTGTCATCAAATGCGGAGGAAGCCGCGACAAGCGCAGCGCCTTGCACGTTTGGCGATGGGTATTCAAGGTACATTTTTATCAGGGGCAAAATTGCCTTGACGGATTTGGCCGAGGCAGGATCCGCTTTCCATTTGTCCACAAGCAGAGGAACCGACATCAGAATTTGCTCGATGTAGGCCGGATCACGATTTTCGGCGGCGGCTTTCTGCATTGCCGGAACAACGTCTTGCGGTTGATCGGCGAGGGCATAGATTGCGGCGCTGCGCACGGTGAAAAGCGAATCTTTCAACGCGTCAAAAATATGTTGATAGCCATCAGCCTGTTTCAGTTTTCCAAGTGAAACGACTGCGGCAAGGCGCTCCCGTTCCGACTTACTCTTGGAATAATCCTTCAGCGTAGCAAGTGCATTCGTGGCGCCTATTTCACCCAATGTGCGCAGAATCGTAGGTCGAAGCGCGGCGTAACTCTCGTCCTTTAATTTTGGGACGAGCCATTCCGCTGCCGCAGTCGCTTTCATTTCACCAACGGTTGATGCGGAAGTACGGCGGCCTTCGGGATGTGAGCTTTCAAAAGCTGTGCGCAGATACGGCAGAGCGGCGTCCGGAAACTCCTTGAAGAGATCAACGATGGCTCTGCGTTCGAGGCCATCATTGGTAGTCAATTTGTTTTGACCGACCCAATCAACTGCGCGTGTGCCAAACGCCTTTAGGGCTAAGCGAGCCTGACGAACTCTTACGCGATTGTCGGTGACTTCCCACATCGCGGCGACTTTGAAAAGTTCTTCGATTGACTTTGTGGTGTCAGCGGGATTAAGTGTAACTTCGACGTCCGCTTCACGAGCGCGTGTGCTGTCATACGAGATATCAACTGCGTAGCCGTATGCGTCGTGAAACCAAACGGTCGAATCTGCGCCGTCACCGGTGTAAACATCCTTCCCTTCACCGTCCACGAAAAGCGCGAGATTTCCAAAGCTGCGGGCCGGACCTGTTCCGCCGTTGGATTGTGTCGGCGCCAAATTGGAGTAGAGATCATTGCCTTGTGCGTCAACGAAAAGTGCCCCGCTATTCGTAATCGCCATCCCTTGGCCGCCTGACGCAGTATAGTAATCATCGCCGGATTGATCATAGAGTATTCCGACTGCCAAATCGTGCGCGGCGCCTTGACTGGGGCCGAAGCGCGCGGTGTAGCGATCATCGCCACTCAAGTCTTCTAAAACACCGCAAGCGAGATGAATGCCTGATCCTTGTGCATATTGAGTTGCGCTGTAGCTGTCGTTGCCGCCGTCATCAAGCAACGCACCAAGCGAATACCAATATCCGACGCCCTGACCATAGATTTCAGCGTCGTAAAAATCATTGCCTGAAAAATCATGCAAGATTGCGTAGCCGCCACCACCGCGCGGACGCGAGCCTGTAGCGAAACCTTGCGACAGTGAGCGATAATCTTCTGGGCGTAGCGGCTCATGTTTGACTAAGCCACCTGCGCGGTAGATGTCGTTGCCTTCAAGGTCATTGAGCACGGCATAACCATAGGTTGAGGTAAATGCTTGGCCGTATCCCGCGCCATCGTAAAGGTCACGGCCCTGCACATCCGTAAAGAGCGCGATTCCGCAAACGGCCGCAGCTTGAGTGAACCAACTTGCCGTGTAGAGGTCGTCGCCCGATCCGTCCCACAACATCGAAACACCGCAGAATGCCGCCGACTGCGAAAATGCTCCTGCTCTGTAGGTATCATCACCGGAAAGATCAACCAGTGCGGCGAGTCCCATCACCGCACAACCTTGTGAGAGCCAACCCGCCGGGGCATAAAAATCATCGCCGCTGTAGTCAATCACAACTGAAGTTGAACGGCGAATTCCTCCAATTGCGGAGGCGCACCTTGCCACGTACTTATCATCGCCGCCAAGATCGATAATAACTGCGAACTCTTCAGTGTAGCGATTGGGACCTTTGCCGCCCACGACGATGCGGCCTAACGGACTATCTTGAAAGAAGAGGACCTCGCCCTCAACCCCTGTTACCGGCGCGGGGGTAGGGTCGTTCTTGCCTTTTGTTTTCTTTGGAGGAGCTTGCGGAGCAAACGTCGGCTCCTGCTTGCTGTAGATTGCGACGCCGCGAAGGAATGCATATCCTGCCGCAGCGAGAGCATTTCTGTTAACACGCGACAGCAGAGTTAAAACGCTGTCGGCAGTTACCTTTTGTGACGTGTCGGTTTCGATGCCAAAAGCGTGAAAGAGCGCGCCTTTCAAACTGTCATCTGTCGGAGTCTCGTTGTCTTCAAACCAAAGCGGAATAGAGAGCAGCAATGCTTGTCGCAGATCGGGAGTCAACGAATCAAACGCTTGTTTGCGGTAACCTTCGGCAAGAGCGAGTGCGCTTTGCAGTGGCTCGAGAGGATTGCCGATTGGAGCATTCGCAAGCTGTGAATCAATGTCGGCGTAGATTGCCTGCGGCACCGAGACATTTAGTAACGACGCAAGATCTGGATAACGACGAAGGTCGTCGAAAGTCACCGGCGCGAAATCCGCAGCGACATGTGCGACCTCGCGCGCCGCGAGCGGTGATGATAAGGCATGACGAATTTGCGGAAGCAGAAACGTATCATCCTCGACCCAAATTCGATCTGAATCGAACGCATCGCGAGCCAATCCAAAGCGCTGAAGGGCATCGTCAACAAGTTTGACCGGCTCGACGGCAAATGTCGGCGTGAGTGTAAACAATGCGAGGCTCAATAGTACATGCTTAAACTGGATATTCATACTTTGCCCGTGGGAATGATGATCAGTGAACGGCCTGAGTTCTGCGAAAACGCGACGACATCTTCGGTCGCGACATTTGAGAGACTGTCGAACTTTCCGTACTCAAGGTTTCTATTTGCAAACGGCCATTTCACGCCCGAAAGCGTGGCTCCGGTCGCCTGCAAAAAGCCAAAACATGAGAATGTGTGGTTACGCCCGATTGGAAGACATATCCTTGAATTGCCGACCTGAGTGAGGGCTAATGAGTTGCGAAAGAGGTAGGTGAGCGAGGAAATTTGCGAACTCAGAGATTTGCTGACTGCGTACAAAAAATGGTCGGGTCGGCTGCCGTCAGATGCCGCGATCACGATTGTGTTCCAGCCCATGTCCCGGCAATATACGAGCGCCTTGTCCATGTCGGAGGATTCCTGATCTGTTCGCAAAATGACGTGGGCTCGCCGGCGGCGAGCCCACCCAGGTGACGGACTATCCTCTGGACGTCGGCACCCTCGAGGTTTCGCCGAAAGGCGACCGCCTCGCGCTCTCGATGGAAGTCATGCCGGATTGTGCGGACCTCGCCTGCACCAAGGCCTGCCCCACCGGCGCTCTCCGCAAGCTCGACAGC
>CAZPKG010000010.1:55663-145135 GCA_964587105.1 uncultured Alphaproteobacteria bacterium
CGAGCCCACGTCAAATCTTCAGGCTTTGCACTATCAAAATCGCCAATGACGACTTCGGGCTTTATGGCAAAATGGCGTATATGGCGCAATCCACCATCAACGGCAACAACGTGCGAGGCGCGTGACGCAGTTAGTGTAAACAAGTTGCGAGCGGGACGAGTCCCGCCCGCAACAAGCAAAGCATCGATCTTGGCGGGGAGCAACTCCCCTATTCGATCAATTTCGCGCACGCTTACGCGTACAGACCACGGATTTCCGAGGCGACTGAAACGCGATGGATGGCAATCACAAATGCCGCAACTCGCATTGGGCAATTGTATTGCAAGTAGGTATCGTACACTGAGTCGAAGGCCGAGTTCATGGCGACTTCAAGTTCCGAATTGATCCGATCGACCGGCCAATAGTAACCCATGCGGTTCTGCACCCACTCGAAGTAGCTTACGATAACGCCACCTGCATTGCAAAGAATATCCGGGATCACGAAGATACCCTTCTTGTTTAAGATGGCGTCGGCTTCGGAGTCACACGGACCGTTTGCGCCTTCAGCGACGTAACGAGCCTTGATCTTACCGGCGTTCTTAGCCGTAATGACAAGTTCAAGCGCGCACGGAGCGAGGATGTCAACATCCATTTCCAAAACGTCTGCCGGATTGTCAAACTTCTTGGCGAGCTTGGTGCTCTCGAAATTCTTCAGGCCGCCGTTCTTCTCAGCATACTTCATGGCTTCCGGAATATTGATACCGCTCATATTGTAATAGGCGCCATACTGATCCGAAATACCAAGAATCTTGCAGCCATCCTGATGCAACAACATTGCAGCATTGCCACCAACGTTGCCGAAACCTTGCACAGCAACCGTCAAACCGGCCATCTTCTCTTTGTGAGCAGCAACGGCGCGACGGGTCGCAAACAAGAGGCCCATTGCAGTTGCGAGCACACGGCCCTTGCTGCCGCCGATTTCGAGCGGCTTGCCTGTGACTACAGCGGGAAGGTGTTCGCGCTTGTGCATGGAATAGGTGTCCATGAACCAACCCATAATTTGCGGAGTCGTGTTCACGTCAGGTGCTGGAACGTCGCGATCTGGGCCAAACATCTCTTCAAGTTCAGAGAAATAACGACGAGACAGGCGTTCGAGTTCGCCCAATGAAAGTTTCTTAGGATCAACAATAATACCACCCTTGCCTCCGCCCATCGGGATATCGGCCACGGCGCACTTGAAGGTCATCCAAAAGGAGAGCGCCTTCACTTCATCAAGCGATACATCCTGATGATAACGGATACCACCCTTTGCTGGGCCGCGAGCGATATTGTGCTGCACACGATAGCCAGTAAAGGTCTGGATAGTGCCGTCGTCCATACGAACGGGCAGTGTGACCTCGACGATCTTGCGCGGTTGCTTGATCATTGCGGTTTGGCTGGCCGTAAGTTTGAGAAGTTTTGCGGCGGCGTCGAATTGCTTCATCGCGTTGTCGAACGCTGAGTGCGGTTGAAGACCTTCGGTGCGCGGATTAAATGCATTGGCGGCTTTGGCACCCTTTCCCGCTTTGCCAGACGAGACCATGACTGTATTCTCTTCTTTCTTACTTGAATTCTTGCTCTGCTTCGCAGAGGTTTTCTTGGGAGATTCTTTCTTCTTCATAGGGTTTCCTGTGGTTCAATGACCTATAGGAGGTGAAAACGACGGATCAGCACTCGACCCTCGAGCGCCGTTTAATTAAGTTTGAAGTATGCTAACATACCACCAGCGCGTTCCCCGTCACGGCGGAAAGAACTCCAGCGGAAGTCAGAATATGTATCAGGGGGTCGCGGACAAAATCGCGCCGTCGCAACGCCTGCCCGCAGTAAGTCAATTATTATACTTGCAAAAACGTCAAGGTGAGGCTTGCCACCGAACTTGACGATAACAGAGGGTCCAAATTTGGAAACGAACTTTTCGGCAACATCATCTCCCACTTCGTAGTTGGAAGTGGTGATCATGGGACCGATGGATATCTGAATTTCTTCAGGGTTCAATGCGAATTCGCGAGACATTTCTCCGACTGCAATTGATGCAATTCCCGCGAGAGTGCTGCGCCAACCCGCGTGGATTAGGCCAATTGCTTTGGCACTCGGATGATAGAGGTAGATCGGGGCACAATCCGCATGAGATGTTATTAATATGACATCTGGATCAACAGTGATCATTCCATCTGTTGTGGGAATCCGCGTCAGTGGGTCAACGATACCTGACCCACAATGCGTGTGGTCAACACGCAAGACGCGAGCCTCATGTACTTGCTCAAGGGTGACTGCTTTCGAATGGTCTATCTTATGTTTGTCAGTCCATTCAATTCTATTTGAAGCCACTTCAGTGGTCGAGGCCCTGCCCCATGCGAGGATTCCATCAGATGTGTCTGAAATTCCACCACTTACTCCTTCCCAGTCAGGCGGAATGTTCCAAAGTGCCGATTGCTTCTTTGTCACAGTTTGGGTATCTTCCGGCATATCACGTCCCAAGGAGACACACATGGCCTATCAGGCACTCGATTATTATCATCTGGATGACTTGCTGACTGAAGAAGAACGATTGACTCGCGACACTGTGCGTGAGTTCGTGACCGACAACCTAATGCCGGTGATTGAACATTGTAATATGGAAGGCCGGTTTCCGAAAGAAATCGTCAAGCCTGCGGCTGATCTTGGTTTGCTCGGCGCGCCGTATCCCGAAAAATACGGATGCGCGAACTTGGGGCCGATTGCTTATGGACTGATCAATCAGGAACTTGAACGTGGTGATTCAGGAATTCGATCGTTCGTCTCAGTCCAAACGAGCCTTGTAATGTATCCGATCTTCGCATACGGAAGCGAGGCGCAGAAAGACTACTGGCTACCAAAACTTTCGGCAGGGGAAAAGATCGGCTGCTTCGGGTTAACTGAGCCCGACTTCGGTTCAAATCCGGGCGGCATGTTAACTCGAGCAGAAGATAAGGGTTCTTACTATCTCCTGAACGGCAGCAAGGCGTGGATAACTAATGGCACGATCTCCGACGTCGCTATCGTCTGGGCGAAGCTCGATGGCGTTGTGCGAGGATTTATCGTTGAGACAGATCGCGAAGGATTTTCGGCGCCAGAAATCAAGAATAAGTTCTCGTTGCGAGCCAGCGTGACTTCGGACCTGATTCTTCAGGACGTCCAAATTCCCAAAGAGAATATCTTACCGAATGTCCAGGGGTTGAAAGGTCCGTTGGGCTGCTTGTCTCAAGCACGTTACGGCATTGCCTGGGGTGCTACAGGCGCTGCGATGGCTGTGTTCGACGAAGTGCTGCAATATTCAAAGTCGCGGATTCAATTCGACAAACCGATCGCAAGCTTCCAGCTTGTGCAAAACAAGCTTGCGTGGATGGCAACGGAGATTACAAAGAGCCAATTCCTTGCCTTGCGACTCGGTCAGCTCAAAGCGGCGAACAAGATTCGTCCGCAGCACGTCTCGATGGCAAAGCGGAATAACGTTGGAACCGCACTGGAAATCGCGCGCGTTGGCCGGGACATCCTGGGAGCGAATGGTATTTCAAACGAGTATCAAACGTTCCGGCATATGGCGAATCTCGAATCCGTCAACACTTACGAAGGAACATACGACATTCATACGCTGATTATCGGTGAAGACCTCACCGGAATCGCGGCATATGCTTAGTTCGTCAACGGATCGCGGTCAAGAACTTTCATTACATCAATCGCCATGTCAAATTTGTTGAATGGCGGCATCAGATAACAGCCTTGTACCATTTCCTTCGTGTCGAGTAGGAATTTCTGAGCAATCTCGACGCCCATTTTGGCCCCCTCGGTACCTGCACCCTTCATTCGGTCGCGGATATCCTGGGGGACAAACATATCGGGGATTTCGTTGTGAATGAACTCGGCGTGCTTTGAGGATCTCAGCGGCATGATGCCAACGAAAACTGGAATATTGGAGAATGAAGAGATTCTGTTCAGAAAATCTTCAAGCGTGCGCGGATCAAAGAGCGGCTGAGTAAATGCGAATTGAGCGCCCGCATCGAGCTTTTGTTTGAAACGGTCGTATTCCAGTTCGAGATTCGGCGAAGTCGGATTTACTGCGACGCCTAACAGAAAATGCGTCGGTTCATCGAGGTCGCGGCCAGTCAGGTCGCGACCGTTGTTTAGTTGCGTGACCATGCGCGAAAGACCGATTGAATCAAGTTCAAATACGCCCTTCGCGAATGGATAGTCACCAACACTTGTCGGATCGCCCGTGACGGCAAGGATATTTAGCACACCAAGCGTGTGCGCTCCCAGCAACTCAGATTGCAATCCGATGGCATTACGATCACGACAGGACACATGCAAGAGAACATCCATTCCGGCGTCGCGTCGAATCAGATGGGACATTGAAACAGCGCTCATACGTGCCCGCGCGAGCGGTGAGTCGGCGACGTTTATGAGATCGACGCCTGCAGCTTTCAAGCGCTGCGCGTGACGAATAAACGGCCCGGGATCGTAGCTGCGGGGAGGATCAATCTCGACTGATACCTGAAAGCGCTTGCCGAGATTCGCGCGAAAATCCGAGAATGGAAGCCCGCGATGCGGTCCCTCTACTCTGTTGTCTTCTTCAATTTCAGTGGTAACCGCGAACTGAACCTTACCAGGTTTGCGCCCCTTCACAGCATCTGCAACGGCTCGCGTGTGTTCTGGTGTTGTGCCGCAACATCCGCCGAGCAACGTCACTCCCGCGTCAGCAAATTTGACTGCGTACTCAGCGAAGTAACGCGGAGACGCTAAATACATGAACCGACCGCCCACTACACGTGCACTGCCCGCATTTGGCTGCGCACAAAGCGGAACGGTTGAGCCGGACATGCGCTCCAGAACTTCCAACATTGATTGCGGACCGACTGTGCAATTTGCTCCTACAACGTCGGCACCGTACTCAATCAGCGATCGAGCCACTTGCGATGGTTTATCACCGACCAAGGTTTTGCCGTCTTCGGTGAACGTCATCGTCGAAACTATCGGCAAGTCGCAAAGCTCCCGCGCGGCTGCGATCGCTTCACGCATTTCAAACAAGTTTGAAATCGTCTCAATAATAAGAAGGTCAACTCCGCCTTCGAGTAAGCCTTCAATCTGCTGCTTGAAAGCGGCGCGCGCTTGCGCGAACGTAATCGGGCCGATCGGTTCAAGAACTCGATCGAGAGGACCGATTGAGCCTGCAACATAAATTGAATCACCGGCTGCGCGGCGGGCATGTTCCGCGCCTAATCGATTCAGCAGTCTGGTCTTTTCGGCGAAACCATGGTCAAGCAAGCGAAACGGATTTGCGCCGAAGGTGTTGGTCTCAATAATCTGCGCGCCGGCCGCGATATAGTCGCGGTGCAAATCTTCAATGATCTGAGGATGAGTCTCATTGAGTTCATCGAAACAGGTGCGATGAGAGAAGCCTTGTGAATAAAGTGCGGTTCCAATTGCACCGTCCACAATCATTACTTCCGACCGCAAACGATCCAGCAAATCCTGATTCCGACGTTGACTCAATCTTGTACACCTTTTACTCAGGTTGACTTTTCTTATCCAGCAAAACCGATGTATAAACAATTGCCGCGAGCGCAGCGCCTGCAAACGGGCCGACCCAATACAACCAGCCATTCATGTAGTCGCCCCCGACTACTGCGGGTCCCAACCAGCGTGCAGGGTTCATCGAACCACCGCTAACCGGCCCACCCATCACGACATCCATCGCCACTGCACACCCAACCAGAAGACCTCCAAGCTTGGGCGCACGTTTGTCAACCGCTGTTCCAAAGATGACAAACACCAGTAAGAAAGTCAGCACGATTTCCGTGACAGCCGCCATTCCCGGCGTGGCGCTTTCGCCTACCATCGGAATTCCAAAATTTACCGCTTCGAGTGAAAGAGGAGAATTAGCGGACATCATGATTGACGAAGCAGCAACTGCACCGAGGCATTGCATGACAACATAGGCAACGAATTCTTTGAACCCCATGTTCCCTATGATGAACATACTAAAACTCACTGCCGGATTCAGATGACCGCCACTGATCGGAATAGTGGCCGTGGCCACAACAGCCACAACTAAGCCGAACGCGAGGGCAATTCCAGTTAGACCAACCGCTCCATTTGTAAGATGGTCCGCGACAATGGCGCCCACGCCGATGAAAACGATTGCAAATGTGCCGATGAACTCCGCCAACAGCGCTCTAAAGTTCATTTTAGCTCATCCGCAAGTTCTGATATTGAACCCGACTTGTCAATTACGATGCGACCTTTCTCGTCATGCCGGACGGTAATTGCCTCTACGTGAGGATCATGTTCGAGAACGATAATCCAGTTTTCGCGAGCCGCGCGATCAAGCCAGAGTTCTTTGTCATTCAGCGTCGTGAGTGGAAAAAGATCGTAACCCATGATGTATGGCAGCGGCACATGCGCGGAGAGCGGAATTAGATCTGAGGGAAAAAACAAGGTGCGCTTGCCATCGGTGATGCGGAGCATTTGGAGCGCCGGAGTGTGACCGCTTGTCGTCTCGAGGAACAGGCCGGGCATCAGCTCAGTATCTTCATCAAGCAGCTCCAGTAACCCGGCCAAGCGAACCGGCTCATAGTTTGGATCAATGTAACTTGCTCGGTCGCGCGGATTACGCGTCAGTCCGTGCTGGTACTGCACGCTTTGAACATAATGCTTCGCATTCGGAAAAAGCGGGACAGCGGCGCCGTCATGCAAGACTGTGGTACCACCAGCATGATCAAAATGCAAGTGCGTGTAGATGACGTGTGTAATCTGCTCCGGCGTGACTTTTACACGAGCGAGTTCATCTACCAGCGAGCCATGCGGGAATGTGATGTCAAAAATCTCGCGGAACTTCGCGTCATCCTTGTCACCAATGCCTGCGTCAACCAGAATGTTGCGCCCCTGCATTTTGAGCAGTAGAACGCGTGCGGTCATTTCGATGCGGTTTTTTGCGTCGGCAGGGCATTGCTTTTCCCACAACGGCTTGGGAACAACTCCGAACATTGCGCCGCCGTCAAGCTTGAATTCGCCGACTCTAAGCGGGATTATCTCATACCCTGCGATTTTCATGCAGCTTTGTACTTAGGCCACTCGTCGCCATTCCAAATACGTCGGGGTGCGTCTGTCACCATCTGCCTTGCGGCAGGTGCACCAACTATTGACGCGGCTTCGTCGCGTCCGGCGGCGAGACAAAAGTTCTGTTTGTCGTCATCATGCGCATCGCTCGTGAGAATTTCAATATGACCGGTTGCAAGCAGATCACGCGAATGCCGCTTCATAGGCAGACCGAATTGTCCGGTCAACGAGCCTGCATCCATCGTCAGGACAGCTCCATCCGTGCGCAGTTTGATGAGTTGATCAACGTTGCGAAAGGCCAGCGGATACCGTTCATGATGCGCAATAACCGGAACATAGCCCCACTTACTTACGGCCTTAACAACGTTATGAATGACTTCAAATGGCGTTTGGCGCGGAAACTCAATCAAAGAGTATCGTCCTTTGCCATTCAATGTAGCAAACGGCTGCGCGAGGACTTTTTGCATGTTTATGCCAAACATTATCTCGGCGCCAAGTCCGATTTCAATCGGCAATTCGAGTTTGGCAACTTCAGTTTTCAGAGCGTTCAAGCGATCATTGAAGAGATCGTTCGCGTGTGAATTTGAGTGATCGTTGGCGTGCGGTGTGCAGATAACGTGCGAGATGCCCTGATGAATGGCGGATTCAAGCATACGGATGGACTGGCGCATACCGGTTGCTCCATCGTCCACTTGCGGCAGCACGTGATTATGAATATCGTACACGCGCTCTTATAAGTCTGTGTACTCTGGACCTCCGCCACCTTCCGGCGGTACCCACGTTATGATCTTGTACGGATCCATAATGTCGCACGTTTTACAATGAACGCAGTTGGATGCATTGATCTGCAACTTCACGCCACCACGCTCCTCGTCGGCGACCATCTCGTACACATTCGCCGGGCAAAAGAATTGGCACGGGTTGCCGAACTCTTCGCGGCACTTCGTCCGGCAAATTTCCGTGTCGGCTACATGCAAATGAACGGGTTGATCTTCTTCGTGAAGCGTCTTGCTCTTATAAACGTCAGACAGCTTGTCAAAAGTGAGTTTCAGATCAAATTCTTTGGCGCGTGACGCAATCACGTCATCACGATCTTTTAGGCCAAGCTCTTTGACCTTCTTCATGTGCGTGTGTGTTTCGGGAGAAAGCATTTGCGACGTGAAACCACGACCGCCCGTGAAGAATTGCGCGCCAGCGTGGACCATGCCTGTAATCAAGCCCGACTCAAACGCTTGGTGGAAGTTGCGCACCGCCCAAAGTTCTTCTTTAATCCAACTCGCATCTACGGACTCTTTATACGTCTTGAGCGTTGCGGCGGACGTATCGTTCTTCTTTAGCGCGTGCAAGATCGTTTCGGCAGCGAGCATTCCGGATTTCATCGCGAGATGAATTCCTTTTAGACGCTGCGCATTCAGGAAAGCGGCGCTATCACCCGCGAGGAGCAAGCCGTTGGCAAATAGTTTTGGCATCGAAAACCAACCGCCTTCGGGAATGGTTTTGGCGCCATAGCCCAGCATTTTGCCATCTCGCAGAATTTCGCGAATCCAAGGATGCTGTTTGAACTTCTGGAAATTGTAATGCGGATCCGTGTACGGGTTCGTGTAGCCTAAATCAGTCACAAGACCGATCGAGACCATATTATCCCGCATCGAATAGACCCAGCTCCCACCAAACAGGTCGCCGAGCGGGTAGCCGAGCGTGTGATAGACCGTGCCGCGCGTTGACAGCGACTTGGGAAGCTCCCAAACTTCTTTTACACCGAGCACATATGTTTGCGGCATTTCGCCGTGCAAGTTCAGCCGATTGCAGGCTTCCTTCGTCAGCGAGCCGCGCGTGCCTTCGGTAAGCACGGTTACGCGGGCTTCGATATTTGCACCGGGCTCAAAGGAGCGCTTTTGTTCGCCCTGCTTATTGACGCCTTTGTCACCTGTTTGTACGCCAACGACGCGGCTACCGTCGTACAAAACTTGTTGGCCGGGTGTTTGGGTCGCGATCAATATCTCTTCAGCTTCGCATTGCTCGGCGAGCCATTTCGAAACGCGGTTGATCGAAACGATTGGGAAGCCATGATTGTTGAGTGGTGGCGGCGTCCACGGAGCCTTCATCTTGTTAGTTGACGTCAGGTAGTAAACGCCCTCGTCTTCAACTATTCGCTCTATCGGGAAGCCACGCTCTCTCCAATCAGGGAAGAGTTCTGCGATTGCACGTGGGTCCATAACGGCGCCGCTCAGATTGTGCGCGCCAACTTCGCGAGACTTCTCGATGACCATGATCTCGACATCGCCCGGTCCATTACCCGCCGCATTCGCGCGTTTGATCATTTGCTTCAAATGATACGCACACGAAAGCCCGGCAGGACCTGCGCCGACAATCAAAACATCAATTGGAAGAGTTTCGCGAGTCATGGGTTATTTAGTTCCCCATCGCCAATTCAATCAACGTCTTCGTCGCGGTCCCACTGGCCGTCATCTTGGGTGACAACGAAGTCGGATAGGCAGGAAAAGAAGTCGGAGCAATATCAATGTGCGCCCACGGTATGTTGCCGACAAACTCCTTGAGGAAGGCAGCTGCTAACGATGCTCCACCCCAGCGGTGGCCAGCGGCATTCTTTAACATGGCAACGTCGCCCCGCATCTCGTCAAGGTACTCTTCGTACATCGGAAGTGGCCACATCCGTTCCAGTGCACGGTCGGCAGCTGCCAGAACTTTTTGGGATACACGATCGCTATTGGCAAATACTCCGTCGGCATGATTGCCCAAAGCAACTTTGGCCGCGCCTGTCAATGTTGCAATATCGACCATCAAATCAGGCTTATACTTATCGGCGACATACGACAGCGCATCGGCGAGAACGAGGCGACCTTCTGCATCGGTATTGCCGATCTCAACCGTAATCCCATTATAAGCTGTGTAAATATCAGACGGACGATAGGCATTGCCGCTGATTGCATTTTCGCAAGTTCCAATGACGCCGATGACACGCTGTTTTGGTTTCAGCTTAGCGACCCCGTGCATCGCGGCGAGCACGGCGGCGGCGCCGCACATGTCAGACTTCATCTCTTCCATCATGGCGACTTTGATATTCAAACCGCCTGAATCAAACACCAAGCCTTTACCGACTAACGCGAGTGATTTCTTCGCGCCGCGCGGATGATAGTCCATTATGATAACACGAGGAGGCATTGTGCTGGCTTGCCCTACCGCGAGAATCAAGTTCATGCCGAGGCGCTTCAGCTGTTCGCGCTCAAGTATCGTGACTTTGATTCCGAATTTGCCGAGCTTCTTGGCTTCAGCTTTCAAGTAGTCCGTGTTAACCACATTGGCCGGGTGCGTGCCGTACTCGCGAGAAAGCAGTTGGCACTCGGCCATGACTTGCGCGGCCGGGATCGATTTGTCAGCGGCGTTCTTGCGAGCAATGCTGCTGAAATAGAGATCAACGGATGCGACTGAATGCGCAGGTTTTTTGCTCTTGGCTTTGTAATGCTCAAAATTCCAGTGACCAAGAACGAGCCCGTCCACCAAGGCACGTGCAGTCGTGCCAGCATCAAGGTCGTCCTCGTAGCTCGCGGAACTGAAAACAGCGAGTGATTTGGCGGCATTCCCTTTGGCGGTCCGCATTACAGAACCCGCAGAGAGGCGCAAGCGATGCCATGAAAATTCTTTGCGCGAACCAAGTCCTTGCAGAATGAGCAGTGGCGCTTGCGCACCGTCGCTAAAATGCGCAACCGTCTCTTTAAATTTTCCTTCAAAACGCGCGGCCGCAATAAGTTTCTCAAAAGCGGAAACGGTGCGGCGATCCAACCCTGCAAGCTTGGGCGCTTTAAGTTCGTCATCAAACAAGCAGACGGCGATTGCATCGGGTTTGCTTTTCAGCGAACCGGTTGTAGCTGTAATTTTCATTTCGGGCGCTCGCTCTTGTGCTCAATGAGCTTCGTAATCTTGTTCTTTCCGTCCACCAACACGACTCTGCAGCGATGCTTGCCAAGCTCTTCGTCAGTAAGTTGCACGTAGCTAACAATGATCACTTTGTCACCGGGTTGGCCGAGACGGGCCGCAGCGCCATTCAGACCAACCTTACCGGATCCACGTTTGGCGGGAATTGCGTAGGTGTCGAGGCGTACGCCGCTGTTGACATTGTAAATGTGCACGCGTTCATAAACAGCAATGCCGGCGGCATCGAGCAGATCACGATCGACAGCGCAACTGCCTTCGTAATCAAGTCGAGTTTCTGTTAGTGTGGCGGAGTGTATCTTACCGCCAAGCATTTCGCGCAACATACTCTTGTCCTTATTGTCCTGCAATCCGCATCTGTGCAATGCGATACTCTTCAAGAAGGCGGAAAACCATCTGTTCTACGGTGGGGACGTCGTGTATCAAACCTACTCCCATTCCCGCTTCAAACTGGCCGTCTTCCCAATTTCCTTCAAACATCCCCGCGCGCTCACGTTTTTGACTCAAGAGTTCTCGCGTTTCCTCGGGGCTTGCGCACCGATGCTCGAACTCGGAGCATTTTAGCGCAAACGGCGACTTGATCATGCGCGTGGGCCCGATATTCTTGAGCGAGAGCACCGTATCCGTTTCTCCGGCCTCGACGATCGCCTGCTTAAATCTATCATGTGCAGAGGCTTCAGTTGTTGCGGCGAAGCGGGTGCCAAGTTGTACTCCGTCCGCACCCAACGCGAATGCGGCAAGGACTCCTCTACCATCTGAAATTCCGCCTGCCGCAATCACAGGAATCTGAACCGCGTCTCTGACTTGTGGCACCAAGACAAATGTCGGAATTTCATCAACGCCGTTGTGCCCACCTGCCTCGGTGCCTTCACACACGACTGCATCTACTCCGCGTTCTTCGCATTTCTTTGCGAGTTTTGCTGTCGGTACAACATGCACGACGATTGCACCGGACTTCTTGAGCGTCTCAGTAAACAGCGCGGGGTTTCCGGCTGATGTGAATACGATCTTGATTTGCTCGTCAAGGCAGACTTGCACAAGCTCTTTGACATCGCCGCGCAAGAGCGGAATATTCACCGCGAACGGTGTACCGTCAGGCAGTGCGTTGCGAGCATCGGTGATGTGCTGGCGCAAGAGATCAGGTTTCATTGAACCTGCGCCGATCATCCCCAAGCAGCCTGTGCGGGCCGATGCGACACAGAGTTTCCAGCCCGAAGTCCAGACCATTCCAGCCTGAACAATGGGAAGTTGTACACCAAAGAGCGACTGGATTCTATTTGAAGGCCAAGTTAAGTCGCTTCTCATCTCTAACCTTTTCATAAGCACAAGCCGCACGGAACTGCTCCCGTACGGCTCGCTGTAGTTCCGAAATTCGTAGGCAACACGTTTAGTGCTGCTTCGCTTGCGCCAATAAGTCCACGCGCGTGACGACCACTCCGTCAAGTTCTCCGCGATATTGCGAATGAGTCGTGAGTGCGGAATCTTTCAACATGAAATCCTTATCCATGTAGAACTCGCCCCGGCTGTGGCCGCCCAAATCAATGTAACCGGAATCCATGCGGATAGCATCTTCGGGACATGCTTCCACGCACAATCCACAGAAGCAGCACCGGAGAAGATCAAGTTCAAAAGCAACCGGGTATTTTTCGATACGTCCGTCGAGCGATTCACCGGCCGTTATGTAAATGCACTTGTCCGGGCAGGCGGTTTCGCACATCATACAAGCGACGCAGCGCGGTGCGCCGTCGGGACGCAGCATCAATCTATGACGACCACGCCAGCGCGGCGCGATTGGACGGCGCTCTTCAGGATACTGAAAGGTCACCAACGGGCGTTTGGTTTTCAGGCCAATTGCACGCCCGACAAATCTGTTGAAATTCTGGAAGAAATGCCGCGACGTCACGACCATACCACGCCATAGTTCTGGGTAGTATGTGTTTTGCCACATGCTGAGCTTAATTTCGCGGACTTGCTTGACCGTTATCATCTTACTTATTCAACCAGAGTACAACCAGGCCTGTAATGGCGATATTTACGAGCGCGACCGGCATCATCTCTTTCCACGAGACGCGCATCAGTTGATCGTAGCGGAAGCGTGGGAAGGTCCAACGAATCTGCATTTGCAGCCACATCAAGATAGCGAGCTTTGCGCCAAATGCTAACATGCGCAAGATGACCACCGTCCATTCTCCAAGCGGGATGTAAGCTCCCCACGGGAAGTGGAACCCGGCCTGACCGGTTTTTTCGATTGCGTCAAATAGAAATGGAATGTGATAACCGCCGAAGAAAATGGCGGTCATGACGCCGGCGAGGACAACTATTTCGGCAAACTCCCCTAAGAAAAACATTCCCCAACGCATACCAGAGTACTCGGTGGCAAAACCGATAATTTCCGACTCGCCTTCAGGCATATCAAACGGCGCGCGTTTGGTCTCGGCCATCGCCGCAGGAAGAAACAACAGAAAAGCAATTGGCTGAACTATCAAGCCCCACTTAGGAATCCAACCCCAGAGATACTCATTCTGAGCATTTACCATGGCGCCGGGTTCCATTGTTCCAAAAGCCAGAATTGGACCGATAAGCGACAAACCGAGAATGATCTCGTAGGAAATCATTTGAGCTGATGCGCGCATACCGCCCAATAACGCATACTTGCTGTTCGAGGCCCAACCTGCCAGCATGGCGCCGTAAACCGCAATCGAACCAAAGGCCAGAATGAACAGTACGCCAATATCGAGATCAAGAATTTGCAGTTTGAAATGTCTGCCGAATAACTCAACCGGCGGTCCAAATGGGATCACAGCCATCGTCAGAAAAACGGGACCCAAGGCAAAAACCGGAGCCAGGAAGTGAACAACACGGAGACCTTTAGGAGGAACAAAATCCTCTTTGAAGATCAATTTCATTGCGTCGGCAAGCGAGTTGACCAAACCAAGCAACTTGATTCCAAGAATAGAAGCCCGATTGGCGCCGATACGATCGGAAATCAATGCACTCTGCTTGCGCTCAACCCACGTCAAAATGCCCGCGCCATTCAAAATATTGATAAGCACGAAAGCAATTTTGCCAATGATTATGCCTAAATCTACAAACATCCGATTAGTATGCCGATAGAGGTGAGGAAGTTTGCACGCGTTTGTATGAGGGTTCAGGAGTTCCGTTCAGCATCTTTCCGCCTGAACTCAAACTATCCCATGTCAAACCCTTAAAGCCGTCGAAATGCGCGCCGAGACTATCAAACACATGCTGCGCAGTTGCGTATTCCGATTTCAAACCGATTTGCGATCCGAGCTTCTGCCAGATCTCCCACTCGGGTATTGACATCCCATGCGGATCAATGGGTTTGGCAGTTTTTTGGATGCGACCTTGAAAATTCGTGTAGGTTGCTTCACGTTCTGCCCACATTGCCAGTGGCAACACGTCATCTGCGATCTCGGTCAACCCGTTTTCATGCGCGGACAGATAAACGATGTAACTCGTGTTCTTGCGCAGTTTAGCCAGTTCACGCTCAGAAATTGCCTTTGAAATATCGTGGCGAACGACTACGAGAACATCAAATTCACCTTCAACTGCGGCAGCCAGAAGATCATCCCCGCCTTGACCGTCTCCGCCCCAGGGCTTAATCTTTAATTCAAGCGCTCCGCGTCGATTTGGAGTCAAATCCGCTTTCTTGAGCAATTCATCGTCTTTGCCTTTTGGCTCAAAGCCAAATGTAACATCGACGTTTTGAACTTTGAGTTTGTCTATGAAGAGGCGGTTCAAGAGGTACAAGTCTTCATTGGACGATGCCGCTGAAGCCATCACTGCAATCGAGCCTGCACCCTGCTTTTCAATCGCGGTTTCGATTCGGGCGGCAACACGTGCGATGACTTCATCTAATGACGGCGCGTGCCCGTTAGCTTGCGCGTTTGTCTTGGGGGCAAGCAGGCGATTTGGCGCATCCACAGAATGGTAGCTGTAGCGGCCCTGATCACATATCCACCACTCGTTTACCATTTTGTTGTAACGCGGCTTCAAGCGCTGAATCCGACGCTCGGGGTCTTTATAGCGACGATCCGATTCCCAGTCCACAAAAATATTACAGCCACGCGCACATCCCGTGCAAACAGACGCCGTCCGTTTCATATACCAGACGCGGCGTTTGAACCGAAAATCCTTGTCGGTCAGCGCACCGACTGGACAGATATCAACGACGTTGCCGGAATAATCGTTATCAAGCGTCTTGCCCGGCACGTTCAGCAATTCAGCATCGCGACCATGCCCGAACACACCCAACTCGCCTGTTCCCGTAATCTCACGGCAGAATCTCACGCAACGTGTACAGACGACGCAACGTTCGCTATCCAAAACGACGCCCGGACCGACATCCATCACTTTGTGCTTGTGCTTCTTCTCTAACAAGGGCATACGGCTGTCGTGCAGCCCGTGCTCCATGTAGTAGTTCTGAAGATCACATTCGCCTGCGTCGTCGCAAATAGGGCAATCGAGAGGATGATGCTGCAGATAAAACTCAAGCACCGAGCGGCGCAGCTTTTGAACTACATCGCTCTTTGTGATGATTTTCATACCATCGGCGGCCTTAGTATTGCAAGCGATCGCAACACTTTTCCGCCCGCCGATTTCAACTTCAACTTGACACATACGGCATGAACCCACAACAGTCAAACCGGCGTGGTAGCAGTAATGCGGAATCTCCACATTCAGCAACCGCGCGGCCTCGATGAGGTTCAATCCGACCGGTACTTCGACCGGCTTGCCGTCTATTTCAAGCAAAGGCATTGTGAAAAGTATGGAATTTTACGCAGGCCTTCCTGCGAATGCTGGTATAACGACGAAATACAGAAGTGCAACGCTCAAGCAGCTTCCCGCTATGGCGAGCAAGACTATGAGTGTCTCGCGGCGAACAATTCTCGTCTCGAAAAATTTGTAAACATGCGGAGCGACTACCAAAAGTACAACAATGCTGACGAACGCGATTATGCCTCGTGACAGGACTTCGGCGTAGTGCAATGTACTATTGCGAAGATGTAAACCAGATCTGAAGCTTTCGGCAATCTGCCAGACTATGGTTTTTGATGCCCCCACGGCGCCAACTGCAAGAGCAGTCCCTACGACCAGGAACTGAGTAGATTTTGTTCTGCGGAATCCCACCTTCTGAAAGTCAAATCCTTTTAGCCAAATGGCCAATCCGCAAAGCATTCCCGGAATATAGCCGAGCAATAGCCGAGAGTGCATTGACTCACCTGATTCTCGGAAACGAACCATTGTCAACGCAAAGAGAAGCAGCGTTGCAAACAGCGATGCCGCAACTACCGTCTCTGACGTTACCCATTTGGAAAATTGAACAAGCTTAGGCTTCCTGCACTGCCATGCCCATCTAAGTGCTACGAAAAGCAGTCCAGAGTACAATCCATAGACCCACGCAGGCAGCCAGATGGTCTGGGCGCCAAGCACGCCAACGGCTGTCGGAATCGACCAATAGATTGATTTAATCAGCGTCAGCGGCCAAGAAGCGAATGCCCAAATCGGACTGCTTTGTATCCACTGCAAACGAAGCGGATCGGGAGCCGTCATCGGGTGCATTGACAGGGATCGAATGATCGATGGCGCCCCGATCGCGAGTGGAACCAATGTTAACAACACCCGCGAGAGAGTCGGGTAAAAACGTGGGCTCCTGAACCATTCGAATGCCATGAGCGTTGTCCAGAGAAAGAGCACTGTTGACTTAGTCATCACACCAAATCCGAAAAAGACGCCTGACAGTAACAGCATCTTAATAGAGTTGGTAAATCGATAGCGCTGGTAGGCCGCAAGCCCGCTCACAGAGAGCAGCGCCGCCAAAATATCATTTGTCATCGTACCGGCAGAGAAAGCTACCGCCGGCAGGAATCCCCATATTACAACCAAGAAAGAGCCGCTCCCTTCGGCTCCTGACTCGCGCATCAACCAGAAACCGGCCAACAAGAGCAATGCGCCGAACAGGGAATTCAAAGAACGCATTCGCAAAACACCTTCGGATTGCGAAACAGTGTTGACGGCCGCCATTGCGTTGTGATCGAGCTTGCTAATCACGTCATCGCCATTCACGACTTCAGACGCAGCATAGATACCGGTCGCTCCGGTTTCACACCAACCTAACCGAACAAGCGACGCCACGCAGACGTAGTACAAAGGCGGTTGGAAGCTCTCCCAAAGATCAGGTGTGACAACGTCACTTTGTTGCGGAAGCCGCCCATGATCCGCGATGAACTCAACATACTTGTAATGCGAATACTCGTCAGGAGCTTCAAACAGTGGGATGTGCCGGCTCCAAACAAGGGCAGTAACAAAGAACAGCGATGCGACGATTAATTCGTAACGACGAAACAACAATTCAATTCTTGCAAACCGCTTCAAATTCGTGGCGGAATTTCACGAGATAGCTTTTTGTCGGCCAGGCGACGGCGGCCCCGAGAGCGCAAATCGTTTTGCCGTCAATGTTATCCGCCAGCTCCCACATGTCGTCGATGTCTTTCTTGCGCGCAGTACCGTTAACGAATTTCTTGGATAGCCTAAGGAGCCAGTCGCAGCCCTCGCGGCAGGGCGTGCACTGTCCGCAACTCTCATGCGCATAGAAGCGGACCATCCAATGCATCAACTTGGGAATTGAAACAGAGTCATCGATCACCATTACAGCGGCTGAGCCAAGCATGGAACCTCGCGCGGCAACGGACTCAAAGTCAAGCGGCAGATTCTCGCACTCTTCCGCCGTCAGAATGTGCGACGAAGAACCACCGGGAACAACAGCCTTGAGCTTACGTCCGTTAGGAATACCGCCGCCAAACTTATTCAGCAGGTCCATTAGCGGCGTGCCCATCGGAAGCTCGTAAACACCGGGTCTGCTAATATTGCCTGATAGCGAGTACAGCGCCGTGCCGCCATTCTTAGGCGACCCAAGTGCGGCAAATTTCTCAGCGCCGATTTCCAAAACACGCGGAACGAACGCGAGTGTTTCGACATTGTTTACAATCGTCGGCTGACCCCACAGACCAATCGCGGCCGGATAGAACGGAGGCTTCAATCGCGGCCAGCCCTTCTTCCCTTCCAATGACTCAATCAAGCCCGTTTCTTCACCGCAAATGTACGCACCCGCGCCGTTATGCATGTGAATGGAGCATGACCAGCCGCTGTTCAGAATGTTTTTTCCGGCAAAACCTTTAGCGTAGGCTTGTTGGACGGCCTCAGCGACCACGCGCGTCGGGTAAAAATACTCGCCGCGTATGTAAATATAGATACGCTCGGCTTGCACTGCATAAGCGCAGATCAACGCTCCCTCAATCATCAAGTGCGGATCGCGCTCAAAAATCAGGCGGTCTTTGCACGTTCCCGGTTCGGATTCATCGCCGTTCACCGTGACATAGCGCGGGAATTTGTCTTTGGGAATAAATCCCCACTTGGTACCCGCCGAAAAACCGGCTCCGCCGTGACCACGCAAACCAGAAGCTTTCACGATCTCCGTGACTTCTTCCGGTTTCATTTTGACCGCTCGCTTCAATTGATCGTAAGCGCCGTGCTTCAAAGCGACGTCAAGAGTCGCCATGTTATCGATGGCAAAATTGCGCGACAGCAATCTTGTTGAACCGTTGCCGACCATCAGGCATTTTCTCCGGCGACATTTCCCAACAGCGGCGTCGGATGATCCGGCTTCACAGGCGTCCCAGAACGCAAACCGTCAATCACCTGATCCACTCGCTCTTTGGTTAATTGGAAGTACTGGTCTTCGTTGATCAGCATCATCGGACCCCACGAACAGCCGCCCAAGCACTCAACACACTTCAACGTAAACAGTCCATCTTTTGTAGTTTCACCGGGATGGATGCCAAGCTTGTGCTCGATATGATGCTGCAACTCTTCACCGCCGGTCAGGCAGCACGAGATATTTTCACAAAACTGAATAATGAACTTGCCGTGCGGTTCGGCGCGCATCATCGAATAAAACGTGATGACCTCGCGCACGCGCACCGGAGTCACGCCAAGCGTCTCCACAACCCATTGCTCGGCTTCGGGTGTAATCCAACCAAGCTCGCGCTGCACTTCAAAGAGCAACGGGATCAAGGCGGACGCCCGCTTATCCTCGGGGTAGCGGAAGACAATCTCTTCTGCTTTCTTCTTCAGCGATTCCGAAATCGGCATGTACGTTTATCTATCCAACTCGCCGCCGATCATGTTCACAGAACCGAAGGTCGGAACAATGTCGGCGATCATGTAATCGTTAATAATTTCGGGCAGACCGGCAACCATCGGCAGACACGGTGGACGGCAACGAACGCGCCATGCACGGTCATTGCATCCGTCTTTGGAGTGCTCGTCCGGGTGACTCACAACATAGAAGCCTAACTCGCCATTCCCGCCCTCGACGGGGAAGTAAACTTCGCCTTCCGGAACACGGATACCGTGGCCATACATGATCAACTTGAAGTGATTCATCAGGCCTTCGATATTGCCATAGGTATCTTTCTTGTCCGGCAACGAGACGCGCTTGTTGTCGCAGCTGATCGGGCCGCCGGGAATCTTGGCAACGCACTGCTCGATTATGCGACAACTTTGCTCCATCTCTTCCATGCGCACAAGGTAGCGATCCAAATTGTCACCGCGACGCCCGACCGGTACTTCCCAATCCAATTGGTCATAGACCAAATAGGGAAAATCTTTGCGCACGTCGTAAGCGACGCCGCTACCGCGCAAGCATGGGCCGGTCCAGCCCCATGCGATGGCTTTCTCTGCGGACATGACGCCCACATTTTCCATGCGCTCGACGAATATGCGGTTGTTCGTGAGCAGAATATCGCATTCAGCCAATATCTCTCGAACTTCTTTGACGACCCACAAGCACTTGTCGAGCCAACCTTCGGGTAAGTCATGCGGCATCCCACCGACCCGCGAAGCCATGGTGGTCACTCGCGCGCCACAATACTCCTCGATCAGTTCCCACAGATATTCACGACCCTTGATCATATACAAGAACACCGTGAATCCGCCGAGTTCCATCGCCGATGCACCGACGCATGTCAAGTGATCACCGATACGGGAAATTTCGCAAAGCAATGTGCGAATGTACTGACCGCGCGGCGGAAGCTCAATTCCCAAGAGCTTCTCGACAGCCATACAATATCCAACGTTGTTAATCGCCGCTGAGACGTAGTTCAAACGATCCGTGTAGATAATCGCCTGATTCCACGTGCTCTCTTCACAGGACTTTTCAAATGCACGGTGCAGATAGCCGATCTCCACGTTTGAATCCACAATCAACTCGCCTTCGAGTTTCGTTTGAATGCGGATAATCCCGTGCATAGCAGGATGCGCGGGCCCGATGTTCAGCAGCATCTCTTTCTGCTGGAACTCCGGCTCGTAGGCAGGAACTGCTGCGTCGAGTGTGGGAAGATGATCGGTGTTCGACATAAATCCGGCTAATTCTGCGGACCAATGAGCGGCTGGCGCTTGGTCTTGGGATAGTCTTTGCGAAGCGGGTGGCCTTCAAATTCTTCGTACAGCAAGAGCCGTTTCATGTTTGAATGGCCGTCGAACTTGATGCCGAACATGTCCCAAACCTCGCGCTCGAGCCAGTCCGCAATCGGATAAAGCGAGACAATGCTCGCAATGTGCGTGTGCGACTCTTCAAGCTGCACTTTGACACGCAAACGAGCATGGCTGTCGACATTCAAAAAGTGATAGACTACTTCAAAGCGCGGACGGCGCGGAAAATAATCCACAGCGGTCAGATCGACCAACATGTTGTACCCGAAACTGTTACGCAGAATCGTGATGACGTCCACAATCTGCTTGCTTTCGACAATCAACGTGCGATCGCCGAAACGCTCATGCCAATCCAGCACAGCTGTGGGATGCAATTTTTCGATGGCGATATGTTCAGGGAACTTGGACAAAATGTTGCTCAATGATGCGATTGCATTTCTTCTGCTTCAATCTGAGGACGCAACCATGAATGAATTTCTTTCACAGACTTAAATCTCGGGACAGGATTATCCTCAATGAAAAAAGCCTGCATATATTGATTCCACCATGCCTCGCCACTTCTGCGGGGATGCTTCATGACCCAAGAATCAAAAAAATCTCGATGGATCTCGAAGTGATGGGACACTATAAAATCTGACCAACTAGAGTGTATCTCTTCGTCTGGGCGAATATCGATGATTTCGATTTGCGCGTATTCTTTAAGCTTAGACAACCCATACGCGCCCGACAGAAGCTGCACAGCTTCGACATCAGCCTTTGGCGCTCCATAACCGAAGATCGTCACCATGAAGGCGTGTTTTAACGCGTGTTGCGCGTGATCCCACGCATTTTTTATCGCAAGGTTTGTTGCGTAATCCTTTTTCCCTATCGGATAGAGAAGCGGAACATCTTTGAATGGCTGACCACATCGCGAGCAGATCGTTCCCCACACGCCTGTTACTTGATCTACTTCGCAGAATCCTTCCATGACGTTCCCGTGAAGAAAAAGCAACCGTGGAAGATTTGCCCCCATCTGACTGCGCCTTGCAGCCAGCAACAAGAAAGGGTCCCAATTAAATGTGGCAATAACGTCTTTGGGCCGAAGTACTGACAGCAGGTAATCGTAAATTGTCGGCTCGTCAGGCAGCTCTAAGTATGCAAAATAGGCAAATATGGCATCCTGCAGTTCCGGCAAATACTCTGATAGCCCCTGATTAGAACTCATCTCTGTATACACGTCTTCAAAGTTCC
The DNA here is from genome assembly GCA_964587105.1 of uncultured Alphaproteobacteria bacterium. Lineage (GTDB taxonomy): Bacteria > Electryoneota > RPQS01 > RPQS01 > RPQS01 > JABWCQ01. Next base: position 77,450 of record CAZPKG010000010.1, read on the forward strand.
GCCCCTTGAACTTGACACCTGCCCTAGAAAGCACACCGTCAATGCGAAGTGTTTCTACAAAATCTGCCATCACTGGCAGTTTGTTACCATTTCGATCCCCTTTAGGAAAGGCTGCGCGACTTGCTCCAGCGCCGACAAGAAAGAAGTGCGGAATCCCAACATCAATCTGCGCAATTTCGTCCGCGATTGACTTCTCGTTGTCGGATTTGCCTATTTCCAATCGTGCTTCTGGTTCTGAATCAGGTCTTGCAGTTTCAGCAATCCGTCCAGAACTGCTTCCGGGCGAGGTGGACAACCGGCAATATAAACATCCACTGGAATAATCGTGTCAATGCCCTGCACAGTGGCGTAATTGTCATACGGTCCGCCGCAGCTTGCGCAAGCGCCAAAACTCACCACCCACTTCGGGTCGGCAGTCTGGTCGTAAATCGTTTTCAGAATCGGCGCAATCTTGTGGCTAATCGTACCCACGACCCAAATCACGTCCGCCTGACGAGGCGAGAAACGAGCGAACGCAGCGCCGAAGCGGTCAATATCGTAGTGCGAGCACGCTGTGGCCATATACTCCATACCACAACATGCCGTCACAAACGGGTACTGGAACAGCGAGTATTTGCGAGCCCAGCCGAGAATCTTGTCGAACTTCGTGGTCACGACCTGGCCGGACAACGAACGCGACATATCCAGCATCGGGCTTTGAATCAACTCGCTCATTCTATTTCCACTCCAGCACGCGCTTCTTCACGGCGTAATACAGCCCGACGGCCAAAATTGCGAGGAATACGTTCATCGAGATGAATGCAATCATGCCGTTTTCTCGAAAACTGACGGCCCAGGGGTACAAAAAAGCCACCTCGATGTCAAAAACGACAAACAAGATGGCAACGAGGTAATACTTAATCGGAAACGGCTGAGTGGCGTCCGTTTTTGAGACAAACCCGGATTCAAACGGCGCATTCTTAGTCTCGTTCGGACGCTTCGGGCCGACCAGCACAGTCAATCCCACAAACAGCCCCACGACTGCCGCTACAGCAGCAAGCAAAACTAAGAAGACTACAAGGTTATTATTGTGGAGGGCGTCCGGCATGAAGGTGCGGGAGGTGGCCAAAGCTTGCTACTATTTTCACGAGGCGCTTAGAAAATTGTGGAAATTTCTCTAAAATCAATCCCAAATTATCTAACCTATTTGATTACAAGCGTTTGCGTTTAGTGCCTGAACTTGTTAATCCTGCCTAATCGTGTGGTAAACTACGGAAAACTTTTGGCTTTGTCAACCCGCCGCCTCCACCCAGCGCTGTTTAGAACTACTTGGCTTTTTCTAACACCAACAGCCGATTCTTGGGCGCCACCAATTCCTCGAACGCTGACCTTAATGTGGCATACTTGTCAACAGGTACGAAGTCGCTCTTGTAGCTCACACTTTGTTCCCACTCGACCCTATCATCAAACTTCTTGGGAACAAGGGATAGAGCGACATACGGGTTTTCTACAAGCACTGCGGGAGGAAGGTAAGAAACAGTGTAGCCCTTTGGATAGGTCAAAATAATGGTCGTCTCGCTCGTTCCCTCAATAGGCAGATCAACTGGATATGTTACTTCAGGCATAGACGGATAGAATCCTGACAAGGTGAACGAGAACGGCGTCACCGGTAAATCCACCATCATCAGGTCGCCTTGTTTGATGGCATAGCCCGCACACGAGAAGTCCATTCCAACGCGCATTGGCTGCGTCAATTGCTCCGGGTCAGAGACTTCCGTTTGAATGACTTCGCACCCTTGCCCGATTCGTGAGGCCGCTCGCTGGAAGTAAATCTCTTTTTCCTGTTGCTTCTGATCACTGAAGGTACTCCGAGCCGTGTTGGCAAAGTCCGCATAGGCCTCGGCATCGGCGCGCCCTGAAAGCGTGCCAAGTGTATCTAAGGTGACAGACATCCGAGTTGACGCTTTGCGATCCAGATGAACAATTTCTTTTGCGGCCTCGACGATCGGCGAACCGTGAATCAACTGACAGCACATCCCTTGCGTGCGCGAGTAACCGATTTCATAGGGCGCGGAAAATCGCGGCATGGGGTCGAGAAAAAGCGTGTCATCGGGCAACGGGACGGCAAGAATCATGTGGTTGAACTGATCGAGTGCAGGAAGATGACTGAACGGCGCATTGCTTGACTGCATGAGCACGGGATAGGACTCAATTCCGTAAGTGCCAAGCAGGGCTGACAGCAACACAAGCTTGTCGCGCACGTCACCGTAACGATTCGCCCACACATCATCGGCATCGTTCGGCTGAAATCCCACGGCTCCAAGAGAAAGCGCCACAGATCGAATATTTTGTTGAACCCAGAAGGCAATGTTCTGTGCGAGTGGTCGGCCGCTTATCTGGCCGTAGTTCACTAACCTTGAGAATTCCAATTCAGCAAAATCTGCCTTTTCCACTGACTTCCAGAATTTCTCGCCTACGTAAAGCCCCATCTCACTCCAGTCCTTGAAGGAGGTAAAGATCATTCGCGGAACAAGATGTGAACTCGAAACCATATTCGGCTCAGGCTTCAACTGAGCCATGTTCTCAAATTTCCAGGTCAGCGTCTTACGCGAACCGCTAATTTCTACGGTTGGCGCATACTCCGAATTCTGCATCTCAAATTTGAGTAATTGTGTCGTGTCACAGCTAATCTGGAAGACCTGCTCGGCGACCGGTTCGAATCCGCCGAAGGAAACAACGCCGCCGAAATAGTCATCTGCCCATGGATCGCGGCCTGCCTTTGGAACGACCCGGTATTTCCAATAGATAACGGCATCAGCCGCAAGCCCCGGAAAGCTGACGTTCTGCTGCTTCAGTTGCGAGTATGCGCTCGCCCACTGAACCTCAGGTGCACTCGTAACCGTGAATGCATCTTTCTCAGGTTCGATCCACGTTCCGTCGGCTTGACGAGTGTAAACTGCGTCAAAAATAACCGTGTCACGTTCAGCATCAAAACGGATCGAGCGATCACCCTGCTCATCTTTGGCCCGGTCATCAATGAGTTTGATACACTGTTCCACATAAGCCGTTCCGGCTCCGGCTGAGTCAATTTCGAGCAAGCGAGAATCCTTCAAGATCAGCACGGAGGCATCGGAAAAGGTCTCGGCGCCGGGTGCGTTTGCCGCGAGTGCTTCGAGCCATTTGGGAACTGTTACAGAATAAGAGGTCGTTTGGAGGAGCAACGACAACACGACGAATGCAATGCGCTTCGGCATGGGAGGATCCGGAGAGATTTTGTGGAGGAAAGAGATTAGTGCGTGCGCAATCGATAGCGATGCAGCGCGCGTCCGATCATTGTGCCAAGCAATGTCGGCAAAACTGCAAGAATCACGGCCAACGAGAGTTCGATCGGGAATAGTCCGTTGGATTCAGGATAATAATAGAGTTCAAGGATCGTGCGCAGCAAGGCAGCGAGTGGAATACCGAAACCGAGCATCACCACCCAGCGCCACAAACGGTCGCTGTACATGTAGCCCAGAACCAAGGCAGCAACCAGCAACATGAGGGTTGCGAACACTATACCATTCTGCCCGGGAAGTTTGACGAAAACGATGGAGGCTAACATTCCGATAACAATGGCAATCATGCGTGCAATTCGCGGCGTCTCGGGACCGGAAAGTTGCAGTCTGCCACGTGCGATTTTGCGTACCACTGCGCCGGCATATGATCCAATCGCGGCTGGAATTGCGAGAGTTGCGCCAAGTTGTAACCGAATAATCAAATCGGTAGCCGAATCCATTCCACCAAGCAGAGATCCGGCAAGAGTGTATCCGGCGGCAAGCATGGCAGGAAAGACCCACGGTCTGCGTGAATCAAGAAGGCCAAGCACGGCTCCTGCGGCAACGATTCCCAACGACCAAGCGATGGTTCCCGCTTGATCCGTGAGCATAAAGGGAACAATTGTCCCGGCAGCGGCGCTGACAAATGCCAAGAACCACCAAAGGATTTTGCGATTGCGAATCTCTTCGAGTTCGCGGGTCGCTTGCGCTGTCAATTCAGACTGGTCTTTTTCCATAGAGTAGTGTTACAGCAAGAATCCAGCCCGTGTGAAACGCTAAGATTTTGCTGTTAAAACCACTTTCCCACGCTCAAGTGCTTCGAGTCTGTTTACCATCTCCAACAGGTTGGGATAGCGCGACAACGGAATATCCAGGGCGCGGACTTCAAGCGCCTGTTTGACCGTGACTTTTCGGCCTTGCGAGGTGCAGGTCCGTGAAAGCCGAAACTCATCCTCAACTATCTCGAGCGGATCAGGCAGGCTTCGTACCTTGAAGCCTTTTGGGAACTCAACGGTTTCACTCATGTGAACTGCAAAAGTAGATTCCAAGCGCAACGGATAGCGGCGCTCTGTCAATTCAGAACCCGACATTAACCAACTCGACAGAAAATCGAGTTTGCGACCTTGTGCGATCGAATTGAGCAGCCAGTATTGTCCTGCCTTGATTGCATAGTCACTTGCGCTAACCCGAAGCTCAATGTCCAGTGGCGTATCAAGGTCGCTTAACTCTGAAATTGTTAAGCTGTCAAGCCGAGCCGTCGGTGCCAAGCCCTGCACAAATCCCTGGAACATGATCTCACGCTCTTGCGGGGAAACTGATTGCAGATAGCTTCGCAAGGCAAGATCGGGAAATCCACGCGATTCAATCTTGATAAGTGATGACAAGCTGCCGTCGTCTGTTAGCTTGCTGGCTGCGGATACACGATAGAGATTCTTCGTGGCCTCTTCTACCGGCGTCCACGCGAGGTCCTTCCCCTCTTCAGTACAGGTCAAAACTGCCCTGTCTTGCTCGTTTGCGGCCAAAAACTCGGTGGTTTTTTCAACAGTTGGGTCAATGAAAATCTGCGAATCGCCCTGCGTTACGGACACAATTGCATGGTTGAACTGGTCTGTGGGCACATCCTGATCAATCTTCCAGGACGGATTCATCAGCACTATATTTGATTCGATTCCAGCTTCCCTTAGCATTGTCACCATCAGAGCGGCCTTGTCGCGACAAACCCCATATTTGTTTCGATAAGTCACGGGAGCAGATTCGGGCTTGTAGCCCGCCTTACGGCCCGTTAGCGCAGTGTCAACATAGCGAATACGATTTGAAACAAACTGAAAAATCGAGCGGATGGACTCGTCGCGACTCTTGCCTACTGTCAGGCTTGCAACCTCTGCCTTGATGCTTGAATCCGCTGTCATTTCTGGTTCCGCCAAGTCATAATACCATTTCGACCAAGTTTCCCAGTCTTTCACGGTCGAAACTAAGAGTTGACGAGCGGTTTCCGGAAATGGCGGCATTCCTGGCTCAGGCACCATTTGTGGAACATCCTGGATCGACCAAGAGTGGTGGGTACGCCCATCGCGATCATATTTCAGATGCGAAACACCTGATCCGCGAACCTTCCATGTAAGCTCCATTTCTTGTGGAACGGAGATTTCTACCACTTTGCTCTGCATGGGGTCGGTGTGCTCAAAGTAATCAGATAGCCCGAACTGGCCGTCCATCGGCGGCTCGTGCGTAATCTCTTTGTACACTACCTCAATCTCGGCGCCTTTCTCTAAGGCAGGAAAAGTAATTATCTTTTCCCTGACATTTTGCAAGAAGAACTTGCCGAAAGCGGGAAGTGGGACGTCCTTGATGGCAGATGAGTCAACTTCAATTACCTTGCCGTCGGGGAGGTGCACGCGCGCTGCAACAACCTCAATCGTGTCATAACCAAGGTTATACACAGTTTCGTCCTGCGAATACTGGCGAACCGCCCGGTCCGAAAGCAGGGCAACCCTGTAACGGTGCAGGGTTTCACCAGATCCATCAGCATTGACCACCACACTTGTGCAATCGTAACGAACGACCGCATTGGCTTGATCAAATGGCAAGTTCGGGCCAGGTTGGGGAGTTTCCTGCGCGAAAAGTGATGCTGCAAGCAGCAGAATGCCCAAAAGGAGGCTGTTCATAACGGGAATACCTGTTTGTTCAACGATAGAGTATAGGCTTTCTACAGCAGATTTGCAAGACAGCCCTATAAGCAAAAACCCCATCTTTCGACGGGGTTTTTTGCATAACAAATTCTGGTCCGGCTTACTTCAACAGCAGGAGCTTCTTTGTTGCCGTATAGTTTGCAGCAGTGAGGCTGTAGAAATAGGTACCGGAAGGCATACTCTCGGCATTCCATTCAATTGAATGCTCACCGGCTTGGACGACGCCATTCATCAGTTCTGCAACCACACGGCCGGTCAAGTCATAGATACGAAGTTGAACATTCGCGGCTTCGGGAACTGTAAAGGAGATCGTCGTGGTCGGGTTGAACGGATTCGGGTAGGCGTCAGCCAAGGAGTATTCCGTCACGCTTGCCGGATGGCCGCCATATAGCACCGTCACTGTTCGCGGATGAACCGTTCGGACGCCGTTTGCGTCAACATCGGCCAAGCGGTAGTCATAGGAGATTCCGTTCAATCCAATCCGATCGGCAAATGAATAGGTTGCACCAGTGGCACTGTTTTGAGCAGGAATCTGAGCAATCAACTCAAATCCGCCCTGGCCAGTTACGCAGCGTTCAATCTCCCAATGATCCGCATTCGCTTCGGAAGCGGTCATCCACTGGAGATCAACACCGTCAGTAGTGGTGTAAGCGTCAAAACCTGCAAGCTCAACAGACAACCACTTGTCGCCGGGGAAGGCCAAGTTGAAGCATGTGTCGATGGGTTCAAGCGCCCAAACCATCCACTGATTGTTGTCGTAGGTGGCTTCATCACAACCAACAAGCGCCAGTGCCCATGATGACTTGGTGCAAAGGGTAACGTAAACTGAGTCGGGGTTTAGTGTCGGCTGCGTTACGTTAATCTCGATACAACCATTCTCGTCGGTATAGAATGTCGCGTCTTCAGCCGGATTCGAACCGATTTGTACGGTACCGTTGAACTTGATGTTGGATACACAAGTATCATTCAATTCCACTGCTTGAGTGCCGCGGACGACACAGAACTTCAAGGTCACTGTGGCATAATCATCTTCCACGACCGGACCGATGCAAGTATTTGTGATTTCATCGCCGGGAAGCCAAACGTTTTTACCGATGGCGTCAAGAACGCGCGTGTTTGCCCATTCATTGCGCGGGACATTAGAGCCGTACACGGTATTTACGTAAGGATAAGTCGGAGTATCGCCGAAATTCGGGTAGCCACGACCGGCGTCATAGCAGAAGTGCGGCAGGCCGTCGTTGGCTCCGCCGTCGCGAATGCTTGAGAGTTTCCAGATCGCCAACTGCATCGCGTCGTCTTCAAACGTGGTGGTCGGGTAATTCCAAGCCATCAAATATGCGAGAGCTGTCAATTGGGTTTTTCTGCAAGAATCATCAGTGATAACTGCCGGAAAAACGTCAACGCCATAATTCTGCGTCTGTGCGGGGTGATAAAGGTCCACGCACCAACCGTAGAGTGGATCTCCAATTTCGCATGTGGAAGTGAAGCACATCTGGCCATAGTTGTTTCCGGTTGATCCGCCTGGCCAGTTGATGGTGCCACGACCGCCTTGACCACCGGTGCCCGCATAGCGGAGGCCAAAGTAGTCAATTGTGCAATCGCCGCAATTGTCATCCAGTACTGCGGCGCCGCGATTCGGATCGCTGATTTCGCTTTCATTCGGGTTTATAGCCCAAGCCGAAAAGCTTAAGAGCATCACCAAACCAGCGACCGCTAAGGTTCTGGGGATGAAAACACGTCTAAAATTCTTCATCATCGTTTGTGTTCCCTCATTTAACATATTGTTATCGTTCATCTAAATTCACTTCGGCGGAGAATCAAACGGAAATCTCGATTGCCCCCAAGAAGATTGAGGCTTGACAATTCGAGACTTGCTCCGTATATTGCCCGTCTTTCGGGGCAGTAGCTCAGCTGGGAGAGCACCACGTTCGCAACGTGGGGGTCGGCGGTTCGATCCCGCTCTGCTCCACATCTGGAAGTTCGTTTTCCGAAATTCACTCGGCAGATATCGCCGGGCCCCGTACAAGAGGTGGCCGCCCAAACCCGCCAGGACCGGAAGGTAGCAACGGTAAGTGGTTCATCGCTGTGTGCGGACCGCCTGGCGCTATCTGCCGAGCTTTTTTTTCCGCCTTTGATACAGCCATTCGCTCTTTTGGCTTACGGTCTAAATTTACCTCGTTTCACCCTGAAGTCATAAGATTGAGTCAAGGAATCCCTCATTTTTGATGATTAGTAACGTTCACCTAAATGTATGTTTCCCGTGAGTCTTAGTGTTACTATATTTTTCTATATCCTTCGGGAAAATCAATTCTTAGCAATTCTCAAAACCCTCCTTGAAGTTTGCAGCCTGAGGATTAGGCTGTAAGAGGTTTCTATGACGAAAAATGAGTCCTCTTTCCTGATTTGGTCGCTGCTTGGTCTTGACTTTCTAATAGTATTGCTAAACGTATTTCCGACGGGGAATAGCGGCGTCGATCATTTCCTATCGCTTGACGCCGAGAGTAACTTTGTCACTTGGTACAGCAGTTCTAAGCTGTTCTGCGCAGCGCTACTTTGTTTGTTAACGGCAAGAATGCAGAGTCAATTCTTGTGGACATTTCGCATTGCCGCGATTGCGCTATTGGGAATATCTATGTCTGAAACTGCGATGTTTCATGAACGACTCTCGGCGGCGATCTACACTATTCGCACAGGTGAAGTCCTTAGGACAGGCGGACAAGGACTATGGGTCATCTATCTTTCCCCGGTGTGTTTGGCCGTGTTGCTCATGCTTGCCCGCCTTTCGCAAAAAGTCTCAACGGTCTTTCCTGTGATTCGCTGGCCTGTGATCAGTACAATATTGTTATGGGTTGTTGTACTCATTGCTGAAACTGCCCCGCGCTGGGCCGGTCCTCTGACAGATGCGGGACTACGAATGGCAGTAGTCATTGAAGAGTCATCGGAACTGCTTGGTGCTACTACTTTGCTAATCGGCCTGTTGGCAGTTTTCAGACAGGTTGCGGGACTTAGGTCGAACAGCCAAGAGGCAGTTTGACGTTTGGCTGAGTGGAATAGATATAAGTGTAGGAATAATAGCAAACTGGAAATGAACATTTGTGCAGAATTTTCATTCAGACCGTTGACTTTCCGGCAAAAAAGGACTACTTTCGTGTTTGCGTGCATTGGGGTAGCCTTCCAGTTGTTTGCTGCATTATCTGCTCACCGCCCTCTTTCGCTTCCCGTTTAATAAATGAGTTATCAAGTCCTTGCCCGCCGCTGGCGTCCGCAGAAATTCGCGGACGTCGTTGGCCAAGAACACATTACCCGAACGCTGCAAAATGCGATTGCGCAGGAACGCCTTGCGCACGGCTTTTTGTTTACCGGACCGCGCGGCGTCGGCAAGACTTCTACGGCAAGAATTCTGGCAAGAGCGATCAATTGCGAGCGTGCGGGGCAGATCAAACCCGTTGAACCGTGCAATGAATGCGAAACCTGTCGCGCGCTACTGGAAGATCGCGAACTTGACGTCGTCGAAATCGACGGCGCTTCGTACAACAAGGTCGAAGATATTCGTAGGGTGAATGAAGCTGCGCGATTGGCTCCGGCAGCGGGACAGAAAAAGGTCTTCATCATTGACGAAGTTCACATGCTTACAACTGCGGCCTTCAATGCGTTTTTGAAGACTTTGGAAGAGCCGCCATCGCATGTAATCTTCATTCTCGCGACGACGGACGTTCACAAAGTCCCTGGAACGATTCGCTCGCGAGTGCAGAGATTTGATTTTCGCCCGCTCTCACCTATCGAAATTTCTAACCACCTCCGGATCATCGCGGATGCCGAAGGTTGGAATGCAGAACCCGAAGCGCTGTTCCAGATAGCACGAGCAGCGGACGGATCACTTCGCGACGCCGAAGGACTGTTAGATCAGGTAGTGGCATACTGCGCCAACAACATCACGCTTGAAGAGACACGCAAGGTACTGGGAACGCTTTCACTTGTCGTGTTGGAACGAGCAACACAGTTAGTGGCAAGTCAGGACATCAACGGATTGCCGGAATACTTTGATCTGTTGGCGCGTCAGGGAACAGAGTACAGCTTGCTATTGCGTGAACTCCAGAGTTATTGGTCTGACGCGGTGTTCTTGTTGCAGGGATTAACTGTGCCGGGGAGATCACAGGAAGAGTGTGCAGCGCTGAAAAGCGCAATCGGCGAACTGAACGTGGAAGATATGTTTCGTTTGATTCGTCTCGCCGCAACGCTTGAAGACGACATCAAGTGGTCTGTCTCGCCACGCACAAGATTTGAGATCGCGATGCTGAGATGGGTAACGCTTGATCGCGCCGTTTCAATTAGAGAATTGATCGAACAACTGAAATCAGGCCAGTCTTCTGCTCCAGCTGCGCCGCGGACGGCAACTCTAACCACTCCACAAACTCATGCATCGCCAACGGTGCCCCCTCCCGTTGCGAAAGCGGCGCCGGCGCGCCCTGCTCCAACTGCTCCTAAACCTGAACCTGCGGTTGTGGCGGCGACTGAACGGACAAAACCATTAGACATCGAGGAGCTTCGCAATTCGTGGGATTCTGTTTGTGATGCCCTTGAGAAAATTAGCAGTGCGGCTGCCGCGTTTGCGCACAATGATTGGGAAATGGTTTCACTAAATGGCCCGACATTGACGGTTCGCCCGAAGCTTCCGGGCAAGTTTCATTTGGAATCCTTGAAGTCAAACTCAGCCTTGCTTGAACAGGCGATTTTGCAAGTCACCGGAGGCAAAGTCAAAGTAACTGCGTCTGTAGCTGTGGAAGCAACAGCAGGTAACGAGGCTGTGCCCGCAACTCCGAAAAAAGACGAGAGCAACGGAGGCAAGACGCCGGGCGATTTGTTTTCAAGCGTAATGTCGCAGTTCGGCGGCGAAGACGTGACCACCAAGATGGATAAGCCGGGTAAATAAGATGTCACAGATGTCGCCCACGCTTGAACGGCTTGTGGATCAAATCGCAAAACTCCCCGGTTTGGGAAAGAAATCGGCGCTGCGGTTGGCGATGCATATTTTGAAGCAATCCGAATCAGACGCACGGGCACTGGCCGAAGCAATCATGCAAGTGAAAATGCGACTCCACATGTGTGCACGCTGCGGGAATTTGACGGAAGTTGAATTGTGTTCGATTTGCTCCGACGCCAAACGTGACAACGGATTGCTTTGCATTGTTGAGTCACCGCAAGATATTCTGCGACTTGAAAAAGCCACCGCGTTTCGTGGAATCTATCATGTGCTTGGCGGAGTCTTAAGTCCATTGGATGGAGTAGGCCCTGAAGCACTTAGAATGGCAGAATTGTGGAATCGGACAGAGCGGGAAACTTTTCGTGAAGTGATATTGGCACTTAGCCCGACAGCTGATGGAGATGCGACGTCGCTTTATCTTTTGCGAGAGCTGAAAGACCGGGGTATTTCAGCCTCAAGACTTGCGCGCGGAGTGCCGATTGGAGCAGAACTTGAACAGGTGGACGAAGTTACCTTAGCGCGGGCGATGGCCGAACGCACTCGCGCAGAAGCATAATCGATGATTCCAGGTTTTAATCTCGCGAACCAGCTTACGCTCTCCAGACTTGCATTGGGACCGTTGTTCCTGCTTGCCTACCTCGGCGAGTTTAAGTATTCGGTGGAATTTGCTCTGGCAGTTTCGATCTTGATCGAAGCGACTGACGTGGCTGACGGGATTGCGGCACGCTCGCGCAAACAAGTGTCGGACGTGGGAAAACTATTGGATCCGATGAGCGACACGATCGCGCGAATATCTTACTTCATCGGTTTCCTTGTGATGGGATTTGCCGCGGCGTGGATGGTCGCAATAATTATCTATAGAGACGTCGTTGTCGCCTATTTGCGCGTGTTCTCGGCGTTGACAGGAACCGCAATGGGTCGCAGAACGAGCGGGAAGTGGAAAGGAATCTTGCAAGGCGCGGTGGCCTTAACAATACTCACCCTGCATTGGGTGAATCTGCGGTTGACTCCTGTGCCTTATTTTGAGAAAATTGTGTGGTGGATACTGGCTGCGGTTACGGCCTATACTGTTTTCACACTTATTGAGTACCTGCACGGAAATCGCGAGTTACTAAAAGAGATTCGGCACCGGGGTCGCCCCATTTAATTCATGACCCGCGCTGAAGAGATGATAACCACCGTCTTCTGGACGGGTTATTCGCCGATTGCTCCTGCAACGGTTGCATCTGCTCTTGTGTGCGCAATCCTGTGGTTTGTACCGCAAGCATTATCCCTTTGGATGATATTACCGTTGACAATTTTGACGCTTGTTGGGGTTTGGCTTGCGAACAGGTTTATTGACGGCTATTCGGTGATCGATCCCGGCAAGTTCGCGGCGGTCAGGCGTAAGAATCCCAAGAAAGATGATCCGGACCCGGTCGTCTTTGATGAATTAGTTGGACAGTGGATAGTGTTGCTTGCTGCTCCGCATTCGGTGATGGGCTTTGGCGCGGCGTTTTTTCTCTTTCGGTTCTTTGACATTTTCAAAATTCTCGGAGCCAACCAACTGCAAAAACTTCCGCGCGGCTGGGGCGTAATGCTCGATGACGTACTGGCAGGAACTTATGGCGCGCTGGTGCTTTTCGGCTTGAATAGTTGGCAACCGAGTCTTCTGAGCGCATTCTGATGACCGGCAAGATTCATAGTGAAATTATCACGATTGGCGACGAACTGCTCATTGGCCGCACGGTGAACAGCAATGCCGCTTTTTTGGGGCAGCGACTTGCGGAATGCGGCGTACCGGCCCGGTGGTCATCGTGTGTTGCGGACGATTTGGGAGAGATTCAGGCAGCGATTAGCTTGGCGATGAATCGTGCCGACGTGATTGTGCTCTCTGGCGGATTGGGACCAACGCCGGATGATTTGACACGCGATGCGATTGGACAGCTTTTTAGTTTGCCGCTTGTGGAATCACCGGAACAGCGTGCTCAGGTTGAAGAAATGTTCCGTAAACTTGGACGCGAATTGCCCGTGCAATCCATGAACCAGACTCTGGTGCTGGGTGGAACGGAGCGTCTTGAAAATCCGCTCGGAACTGCTGCGGGAATCCATCTGGAACGCAAAGGGAAGCATCTGTTTGCCGTACCAGGAGTGCCACCCGAGATGGAGCGAATGTTTGATGATCAAATTGAGCCAATTCTTAACCGCACTTTTGGGCAGGAAAAGTATTTTGCTCGGACATTAAGAATGGCCGGAATCGGCGAGTCAGTTTTGCTCGAGCGGCTGGGCGACTTGGATTTGCTCGCGCGGCGAGTCTCACTGGCATACCTGCCGCATCAAGGGTTACTCGACGTGCGTATGACGTCCGCATCACAGGATCAGATGGAGGCTGATGCGGACATCGCCTTTGCCGAGCACTACATTCGTGAACGTGTTGGGGAACACATTTATGCGGCGGGCCGTGATACCTTGCCCCGAGTAATTGGAGATATTCTTGTCAACCGCTCGCAATGGTTGACCACCGCCGAGAGTTGTACGGGCGGTTTAGTTGCTTCGCTCTTGACAGACACACCCGGCGCTTCGCGCTGGCTTGCTCAAGGAGTGATTGCTTACTCAAATGAAGTGAAGCAGTCAATGCTCGGAGTAAAACCCGCTACACTTGACGCGCATGGCGCCGTCTCGGAAGCGATCGTACGCGAAATGGCAGAAGGAGCATTGGCATCCTCAAATGCAGATTGGGCCGTTAGTCTATCCGGAATCGCTGGACCGGACGGAGGGACTCCCGAAAAGCCCGTCGGAACAGTGTGGATCGGCATTGCGCACAAGTGCAAGGATTCAGTTGAGATTTTCGCTCGGCGGATTCAGGTGGGAAGCCGGAGCAGAGAATTGGTGAAGTTGCGAGCGGCGCATAACGCGCTCTACTTGCTCTATCGACAACTTACGGCGGCGCGCTGACTCTTGAGACTCTTCGTTGCCATCATGCTTCCTGAAGAGTGGCAGGCCATTCTTCGGCAACCGCAAGAGAAGATCGGTTGGTTAGGGCGTGGTGTGAAATGGGTCGAACCGGAGAATTTACATCTGACGCTGAAATTCCTCGGCGACACGCCCGATACTTTGGTACCGGAAGTAGAAGACGCAATCTTTGAATCATGTCATGGGATTGAGCCGTTTAAGATGGCGATTCAAGGCGTCGGGTGCTTTCCAACGAAGCAAAGACCGCGCGCCTACTGGGCCGGCCTGACAAAGTCTAAATCACTGGAGACTTTGCAGGAGACTATTTCTGAACGCATTGAAGCTCTGGGCTTTGAGCCGGAAGAGAAGAAATTCGTGCCGCACTTAACCGTCGCGCGCATAAAAGAGCCGATCGGCAAAGAGCGGATGACGCAAGCCTTTTTGAATTTTGAATTGCGGAGTGCGCCGTTTGTTGTGGAGCGCGTGAGCCTTGTGCAGAGTACGCTTAAGCAGGAAGGCCCGATCTACACGGTGCTAAAAGATTTTTCACTCAGTTCGTAGTCTTGGAATACCATTAACGAGACTGGATAACTCGTGCCAAAGCAAATTATTACCACAGAAATTGAAGCGTCAACCGAGAAGGTGTGGTCGGCGCTGACGGTGCCGAAAGAAGTTGAATTCTGGGCGCCAAATGTTCGCGACCTGCGAGTCGAGCCGAATGGCAGTTTCGCCAAGGACTCGCAAAGATTTTTTAACATCGATTTGGGCGGAAAAGACGTCACTCTGGAGACAACGGTGACGCACTACGTCCCGAACGAGATGTTCGCTGAATCCGTTTCGGGTGGCACGGCGGGGCTGCACGAGAAGGTCGAGCACCTCAAAGTGATCTTCCGCTTGATTGAACTCGCCGAGAAGCGCTGCGCTCTAAGCTTCACGATTGACTACGAAATGAAGGGCTTCATGAACAAGATGCTCGAAAAGGTTATCATGGGAGCGTTGTTGTCGCAATACAAACTCTGGTTTGAAAGACTTAAAACATATGCCGAGACGGGTCGGCCGGTATAAACTCTAACGCTTGTGAGTGATCCAATGAGCAAAACGATTGACACGGAAAAGCAGAAGAATCTCGATCTGACACTGTCGCAGATTGACAAGCAGTATGGCAAGGGCTCAATTATGCGATTGGGAGACAGTGGCCCAATAGCCAAGTTGGACGTCATCTCCACCGGCTCGATGTCACTCGACGCCGCGCTGGGTGTCGGAGGAGTGCCGCGTGGACGTGTGATCGAGGTTTACGGACCGGAATCCTCGGGTAAAACTACGCTTGCGCTCACAATTATCGCTGAAGCTCAAAAAAAGGGCGGTAAGGCGGCCATCATTGACGCGGAACACGCGCTTGATCCGGCCTATGCCCGTGCACTCGGTGTGGATATTGACGACCTGCTGGTTTCCCAGCCGGATACGGGAGAGCAAGGGCTTGACATCGCCGAAATGCTGATTCGCTCCGGCGCATTGGACGTGATTGTGATTGACTCAGTGGCCGCGCTTGTGCCGAAGGCCGAAATCGAAGGCGACATGGGTGATTCGCTGCCCGGTTTGCAGGCTCGTCTTATGAGCCAGGCCATGCGTAAACTAACAGCAGTCGTCGCTCGTTCACGGACGTCATTGATTTTCATCAATCAGCTACGTATGAAGATTGGCGTTATGTTTGGAAATCCTGAAACGACGACGGGCGGAAACGCACTCAAGTTCTATAGCTCGATCAGGATGGAAATCCGCCGAATGGCCTCAATCAAGGACGGCGAGACGATTATCGGGAACCGGACTAAGGTTAAAGTTGTAAAGAACAAGGTGGCTCCACCCTTCCGTGAAGCGGAATTTGACATTATCTATGGTCAGGGCATCGAGAAAGTCGGCGATATGCTCGACCTTGCCGCTACATTAGAAATTGTGAGCAAGTCCGGCACGTGGTATTCTTTCAAAGATGAGCGATTGGGCCAGGGCCGTGAGCGCGTCATCGGCACCTTGAAAGAGAATCCCGAGATGCTGAAGGCTATCGAAAATGAGGTTCGTCGAGAGATGGGCTTCCTCGCAGTTGAGACTGAACAGCCGGTGGTACAGGAAACTGAAAACTCAAAATCCCGCGCCAAGAAATCGTAAGCATTTCATAGTACACCTTGCCGTCATGCTCATGTTGGTGAGCATTGACGCGCAAGCGTATCATCTTGTGCTTGCAACGGGCTACGCAAATTCGGGCACTCCGAATACCGGACCCGGTGTTGAGCGAAGCACTTTGTTCGGCTCCGGCAGCGGGTACACTGCGCACTTTCGATTTGAGAATAAAACCGCGCATTTGTTTTGGGGACCGTCGTTCTTGTTTTGGAACAACGTTACCGGAAATAGGACGTTCGACGCACGCACCAACTACTTTCAAGTTGAAGTGGGTGGGCGAATGTCTTATCGTATGACAGCTGAACCTGATTTGTACGCGGGAGCAGGCGTCGGATATTCGTTTGCTCAGGGGAAATACAAAGACCGTTTTTTTGACGGCTATGATTACACCTTCGACGGTGATTTCCCGACGGCTTCCATACATGCGGGCATTAAGACCGACGCGAGAGAGAATGGAATCGGAGTTATGGGCGAATTGTCGTATCATTGGGGACTTGATCAGCCCTCCGGGCTTAACACTATTGGCCCGGCGAAAGCGTATCTTATTCAGATCGGTGTATTTTTCGATTCAATGAACATGGTCGGGCAATGAGACGCGGGCCAAAGCAGCCGCCGAGCGAACCCGCGCTGCCGTATGCCGTTAAGCTGTTGTCATCCCGGTCATATTCGACAAGAAAGCTTCGCGATAAACTGCGGCTGAAAGGCTATCTCGCGGAAGAGATTGACACGGCGATTGAAAAGCTCAAAGAGAAGCGGCTGCTGGATGATGAGCGATACGCGGACGGGTTTGTAAGGTCGCGCATCGAAACTCACCCACGCGGGAAATCCGCTTTGGTACGCGATCTATTGGCGCGCGGCATTTCCGGCTCAACGGCAAAACAAGCTGTGAACGATAACCTGACCGAAGCGCAAGAGTTTGAGTTGGCACGAGAACTTGTAGAGCGAAAAGGCAAACAATACGATAGCCTCGATCGCGACACGCGCAAACGCAGGTTGATCGCGCTGCTTTCGCGCCGAGGTTTTCGACCGGGCACTATTTTCAAAGTTCTGGCAATGCCGCCGGACGAATCACTGTCAGAGGAAAATTATTGAGCATTGAGCGCAGTTTCTTCCTTGCATCGTTATCTATTGCTTCGTGAAAGGAATTGTGGAATGCGCTCAATTCTGGCCTCCCTCCTGCTCTACTCAAGTTTTGCGATGGCCGCAGATTTCGCCCGATCGACCTATGCTGAAATTCAAGTGGGGCTGGCGACTTCAACCGGACTTGATACCTTTCAAGACATCGAAAGCGAGCGCGTCGCTCCGGGTTCGCTCGGAACGACTTTGATGTTCAGCGGCTACTTCCCCGTATTCAAGAGCTTGACCTTGAGCCCGACATTTGCGCTCTTGACGACTGACGGAAAAGTGAGTCGTGATCCGACGGCGCCAACGGTGTTCGACGTGCGATTTCATCAACGGGAATTTGGCGTTGACGCCTTGTTCTCACCCGCGAAGATGGGCCGCTTGAATATTGGAGTTGGCTCTTCGATGGCTTGGTGGACGGCGTCTGAGGACAATGCCCGGCAGACGGAAACGGATGTTTTTGTCGAAGGCCGGTCAATCGAGGGCAAGTCATTGATGGCGCGCGGAGTTGCTCATTGGGCGCTCCGAAATCCTGAAGTTTCCGGCGCCTCGCTGAAGCTCGTTGCGGCATGGCCGTTAACGGAGTTACTACGTTTGGATAACACCGCCGCGACAGGCTACGTTGGCCTGCAATGCGGCTTTTCTATGATTTTGAATTAGCAAATTGAGTAAGTACGCACCTTTATGACCGCTGCAGAAATCCGCCATCAATTCCTTGAGTTCTTTCGCGAACGACAACATCTGATTGTTCCTTCCGCTCCCGTCGTTCCGCAAGACGACCCGACGCTGCTGTTTACGAATGCGGGTATGAATCAGTTCAAACCCTATTTCCTCGGTTTGGCGAAACCTGCGGCGACCCGTATTGCCGACACTCAAAAGTGCATTCGTGTGTCGGGCAAGCATAATGACTTGGAAGAGGTCGGCGTTTCACCGTATCATCATACGTTTTTTGAGATGCTCGGCAATTGGAGTTTTGGCGATTATTTCAAGCAGGAATCGATTCGTTGGGGCTGGGAGTTGATGACTGAGGTCTTCAAACTTCCCAAAGACAAGATGTATGCTACCGTCTATGAAACGGACGATGAAGCGGAGCATATCTGGCGTTCGGAAACCGACATTATTCCGTCGCACGTGCTTCGATTTGGAAAGAAAGATAATTGGTGGTCCATGGGCGATACAGGGCCCTGCGGACCCTGTACGGAAATTCATATTGATCGCGGACCTGAGTTTGACAGCGACCCGAACGCCTTCGTGAATAGCGGCTCGCGTCGCTACATCGAGTTATGGAATCATGTCTTTATTCAGTTTGACCAACAAGCTGACGGAAAGCTTGTGCAGCTTCCGGCTAAGCACGTTGATACGGGTGCGGGGCTGGAACGACTCGCCACGGTTTTGGGCGGGCACAAGTCAAACTATGATACGGATTTGTTTCAGCCAATTATTCAGGCGATTGTCGAACGAACCCACAAAGCATACTCGCATGACGAATCAGGCATTCCGCATCGCGTGATTGCCGATCACTTACGCTGTCTGACTTTTGCAATTGGCGACGGAGCCATGCCGGGAAACGAAGGGCGTGGTTATGTGCTCCGTCGCATTCTTCGGCGCGCGGCGAGATTTGGGCGGAAGGTCGAATTACACGAACCCTTCCTATATAAGCTTGTCCCCGTTCTTGTGGATACGATGGGCGATATCTTCCCGGAGATAAGAGATCGTCATGCGCACATTGCGCGCGTTATTGAAGCCGAAGAATCGCATTTCGGCAAGACTTTGGACCGAGGTCTTGAACAATTTGATTCGGTCGTTGCGGAATTGCGCAAGAGCAAATTGAGCGAAATTCCGGGCGAAGAGGTGTTCAAGCTCTATGACACGTTTGGATTCCCGTTGGACCTGACGCAGCTATTAGCAAGAGAGAACGATCTCTCCGTCGATGATGCCGGGTTTGCAAGATCAATGGAACAGCAGCGCGCTCGAGCGCGCGCCGCAGGCTCATTCAAGTTGGGGCGCGAGGAGCTTCTCATTGAGGGCGAGTTGCCTGAAACCGAATTTACGGGCTACACTGCGCTGGCGGTCGCAGCGGAGATTCTCCCGTTGCAATTCGATCCTGAAAATGGTCGGCTTGTCTTCACGTCTAAACTCACACCATTCTACGTTGAGTCAGGCGGTCAAGTATCCGACACGGGCAGATTGGAAATTCAGGTTGGTGATGAATTGATTGTCGCACACGTGAATGGAGTGTCTCGTCGCGATAGGGCTGTGCTCCATTTGGCAACATTAGACGGAATTTCACCAACCGTTCAGGAGGCCGTCAAGCAGAAGAAGTGGCTTGCAGCATATCTGACCGTTTCGCGTGAACATCGGTTGCCGACTGAGTACAATCATACATCCACGCACTTGCTTCACGCGGCGCTGCGCGTTGCCCTGGGCGATCATGTACACCAAGCGGGCTCGTATGTCGGCCCCGATTATTTACGTTTTGATTACACGCACTTCAACAAGCCTTCGCACGAAGAGCTTACAAACATCGAGACACAGGTCAACGACTGGATTCGCGGCAATTTTACCGTCGCGCCCAACGTCATGCCCCTCAAAGAGGCGCAATCGCTTGGAGCCATGGCACTGTTCGGCGAAAAGTATGGCGATGAAGTACGCATGGTCGAGATTTCCGATTCTGATATGATCGTATCGCGCGAATTGTGCGGTGGCTGTCATGTGAAGCGCACCGGAGATATTGGCCTGTTTGTCATCAAAGCCGAAACTTCCGCAGCGGCCGGCGTGCGGAGAATTGAAGCGCTTACAGGGGATTCCGCTTGGCAATACCTGACTGAACAACGCGCGAAAGTCGAAGAGTTTGTTGAGATGCTCGGCAGCGCGGGAAGCGATCCTGCCGAGAAATTGAAACTCGCGCTGGATGAGAAACGCAAACTGCATAAGGAACTCGAGCAACTGCGCGCTCAAGCTGCGGGGAGCGCGATGCACTCTCTGGTTGCCAATGCAAAGCAGATCGGGAATATGCGCATCGTTGCGGAAAAAGTAGCCGCGCACAATCTGGATCAACTAAAAGAAATGGGTGATGCGCTGCGCGAAAGTCTCGGCAGCGGCATCGGGGTACTGGCCATGATCGTTGAAGACAAACCGTCGCTCGTGGTGGTCGTAACTCCTGATCTTGTCAAGAGCGGCTGGGACGCGACTCCGATTGTGAAAGAGCTTGCCAAACCGCTAAAAGGTGGCGGTGGAGGCAAACCGCATTTGGCAACAGCCGGAGGCAAGGATACGTCCGCGCTTAGCGCAGTATTAGCTACTGCGGCGGCGGTTATTGAGCGAATGGATCCTGCGAAAGCATAAGATGAGCCACAGCAACTCCGAACAGAAGCACGGCGACCATTTGGTTATCAACGCTATTGAAAAACTTCAGCGCGCGGTTCAGGATGCCGCCGCGATGCACAGTCAACTTGCAACCGCTTGCTTCGCCGAATTGACTGCTATTGCTGAGGCGTCAACAACTTGTTTGCGTAGCGGTGGACGCTTGTTCTTTTGCGGGAACGGCGGATCTGCAGCGGAATGTCAGCATCTGGCAACTGAATTCGTCGTCAGACTTTCAGCCCATCGTGACCGGCAAGCGCTCGCGGCTATTGCGTTGACGACCGACACGTCGTTGCTCACGGCATGCGCGAACGACTATGGATTTGATCGCATTTTCTCGCGGCAGCTTGAGGCACTAGCGCACAAAGGAGACATTGTTTACCTGCTTTCCACTTCCGGTCGCTCACAAAACTTGATCTTGGCCGCGCAGACGGCGCAAGCGATTGGCGCGAAGTGCGTGGGCTTTTTGGGCAACGGCAACACACCGCTCGATCGATACCTTGATCATGCTTTGCGGATACCTTCTTCGTCAGGTCAGCGCGTACAAGAGGCGCATTTGCTGTGCGGACATATGCTTGTAGAACTGATTGAAGATTTGTTGCTTTCACGACCGGACGATAATTTGCGACATACTCGATGACTTTTCTCAATTCGGCGTTACTTGCCGCTTTGTCTTTGGGATTGATTCCCATTTTGATCCACCTGCTCAACCGGCAACGGTTCAAACAGGTGGATTTTCCGACTTTGCGCTTCTTGCAGGAGATGCAGCGGCAAAAGATGCGGCGTGTGCGAGTGAGGCAGTGGATACTGTTGGCCTTGCGGACGCTTGCAGTGTTAGCCTTGGTCCTCGCTATGGCAAGGCCGGTACTGCGCTCAGAGGCAAGTCTCATTGGCGGCGGTGACACTCGCACAAGTGTGGTGCTTGTGCTTGATCGATCCGCGTCGATGAGTACTGAATCACCAGGAGGCACGCGCTATCGAGATTTGCAGGTGCGCACGCAAGAGTTGATTCAATCACTTGGTTCAAATGACGAAGTTCAAATTGTCTGGGCCGACGCTACGCCGACGGTTTTCCCGGATTCCCCAACGCAACACCGGGCATTGATTCGCGAGGCAATCGAGTCCTCGGCAGTCTCCGAAGCAAGTGGATCGATAACCGACGCAGTTGGAATTGCGCGTTCGCTTTTGGGCAAATCGCAAAACCTGTTGAAAGAAGTTTATGTATTGTCGGACTTTAGCGGAAGTGCATGGCCGGAGAAATTGCCTGATGCGCCGATCTTACCGGATGATGTGCGACTTTATTTAGTTAAGCTTGGCTCAGCAAATGAGTCAAATGTCGGATTGACATCAGCAGAGATCACATCACGGCTTATTGCACCGGGACGCCCGGTGGAACTTAGCTTCACTGTTGTGAATAGCGGTGCAGACGACAGTAATGACCGAATTGTAAGCGCGTATCTCGATGGAAAACGCGTTGCGCAAACGCGCGTATCCGTTCGCGCAGGCGAGGCGAGAACCGAACAAATTCGATTCGTGCCTGAGAGCGTCGGTGATTTATCTGGGTACGTTCGGCTGGAAGACACCGACGCATTTGCCGACGACGATGTACGGCGGTACGTGCTGCGTGTTCCTGCTCGACTTAATGCAGCTGTAGCCGGGGCCGATGGACCGGCTCGGCGGTTGACTGCGCTGGCACTCGATCCAAGCGGCCGCGGCGAATCATTCGTTCACACGCTCGAACTTACATCGCAGCAACTCGAAGCGGAAGATTGGTCTGCTTTCGATGCGATCTTCATTGTTGATGCGCCGGCGTTCAGTGGCTCATTTTCTGAGCGCGCTCGCGCATATTTGCAGTCTGGGCGCGGCCTCTTCATTACCGGCGGCCCGAACTTTGATATTCGCGCGCACGCAACTTGGATGCAGGAAATCGGTTTGCCCGCTCCCGTGAATGTTGAATCGCTCGGTGATCCCGGCGCGCGTTGGAACAAGGTAGATTTGGATCATCCGCTGTTTGAAGGCGTGTTTCAAGAAAAACCGACTGATGTATCACCGGACTTTCAAACGAAACTTGCGCTGTCCAAAGGCGCTTCCACTGCGGCGTCCGTAATTGAGGGTGCGGGTGGCACGCAGTTCATGGTGGAAGTGACGCAAGGTCGCGGTCGCGCACTGTTCTTGACCAGTTCACCTGATCCGCAATGGTCATCACTTTATCGCACCGGAATCTTCTCGCCGCTGATGACTGGAAGTGCAGCTTATCTCGCGGGATTTGGCGGCGCAGGCGCGCAGTATGCTATTTCAGTCGGCGAGGGTTCTGAGTTGTTGCTTAGAAACACCGAGCATTTACAATACGATTTGGTCAAGGATGCGAACAGCGTGCGTTTAACCGCGACGCCTGTTACGGGCGGTCAACTGTTGAACCTCCCGCCGATATCATCAACGGGCGACTATTTGTTGAAGCAGGATTCAAGAACCGTTCGCCCCATCGTTGTGAACATTTCCGAACGCGAGTCAAACATCGCCCCAGTTGCGGCTGACGAGACGCTCGCACTACTCGGTGGTCAACAGATGACCTTAGCTGGAGGGCAAAATGTGCAGTCTGCAATTCGCGAAGGACGTTACGGACGAGAACTCTGGAAGTTGTTCCTCTATTTAGCGCTGGGGTTACTGATTGTGGAAATGCTGATAGCTCGCACACCAAAGCGTGACGTGCTTGCGCCTGAGCCGGCATAAACCACCCCTCCCTGAACACAAAGAGGCTCTCGATTGAGAGCCTCTTTGCATTTATGACTGCTAAACTTATCGTGCTATCTGAATCTTCAGCGGCAGGCTTGATTGTGCAGAGAGAATGTAAGTACCACTCGGCAGGAAACTCGGAGTATTCCAGACTCCGTTTGAGCCGACAAGTGTGGTTTGATTCACGGTACGGCCTAACATGTCAAAAAGAGTTGCCGTGATTTGGGTACCGCGCGGAAGCTCGTACTCGATGCGCCCAGTGAGAGGATTTTGGCTCAATCGCGCTCTCGATGGCGCTGATCGTCTGCGCTCGTTCACCGTCAGGCCGCGCCACGATGCATCAAAGAAGATATCGCCGTCGTCGCCGACCAGTCTTCCGCTCCAAACTGCTGCAAATCCATTTTCATTGCTTGTTCCGGAATACCCTTCGGCAACCATGAAAGCATCTGGCTCGCTTACAATCGTTTCAAGCTCCCAGGCCCACGGTTGGTCTAAAGACGTTTGGCGAAAGAGAAGTTGACCGGCTGCTGCCTGCACCTGCGCGCGAGAGTAGAACAATCCAACAGTATTCCCGGATAACTCAAGTTCCGGCTTTGTGTCATCAAATGTGTGGTCGGTCAATTGTATTGGTTCTGACCACGATTCGCCGTTATCTGGTGAATAAATAAAATACACGTCGTGGGCCACGGATGCGCTATTACGTCGCTCATAGGCAACCATGATCGTTTCACCAAAGCCAACGATGGATGGGCTTAGTTGTTCATAGGAGCTTGAGTCGGGTGTAAACCGACTCGACCACGATTGTCCGAGGTCGTCGGAGTAATAGAGCGTGACTTGTTCACCTATGGTGCCTGGCCTGTCGAGCGTTATCGCGGCCCAAAGCCTTTCATCATTGCCCGTCCACGTGTATGCTGCGGCGACGGTTATTGATGGACCATTATACAAGAAAGCCGAGTCAATTTCCCCATATGAGGAAAATGTCCCGGCGTGGTCTGCAGATCGACAATAACTAAAATGTACTTCGCCGAGATTATCTTGATAAACTGCGACTCCATGCAGATATGAGTCAACAGGTTCAACTGGAGCATCCGAAACGAAATTCAAGTCATACATAAATGTGCTGTTAGGAAACACCATCACGGGATCATCATCGGGCCACTCCGTTTGAGTATGCGGAATGCGCCAAATGCCGCCTGCCTCGTCCCACATGTATGCATATTGATTATCTGAGACCGCACGAAAATGATCGTAAACTTCAATATCGAACATCAGTTCGTCGCTCACGCCCCAAGCTTCGCCGCCAATTTGAGAACGGCGCGTGAGCACGGACTGAATCCCCGAACTGCAGATTGCGCGAAATTGACTATTGCCAATTGACGTAATGGACGGCCCGTATTCAATCCCATCTGTGCCGAACACCACAACATCCTCATCCCAATCCAATTGGGCATAGGTTGTCGGAGCGACAATTAGCGCCAATACCGTGCTAAAGAGCAGCCCAGTGTTGAAGAATTTGAATGGCATTGGACGCCGCTCCTTTGCGAGTATTATCTCCCACTACCCAGAAATGCAGCCATTTTTTGTCTTGAGGATCAAGGCGAACTCGGCCTACGTGAACATCCTGTGTCCCTGCGATGCTTATCGGAGTTGAATAGTCTGTTCCATCACAGACTAATCCGCGAAAATTCTGCAAAGCAGAACAAATCTCAGAAATGTCTGCTACGCGGTTTAGCTCAATACTCACGGCCGCGCTGTGGCCAATTTCAACGGGAACCCGCACTGACGTTGCCGACACATGCAAACCGGGACGACCAAGGATCTTTTGGATTTCCTGACTGATTTTTGTTTCTTCGCCGGTGTAAGATGTGGCGTCGAGCGATCCGATTTCAGGGAACAAGTTCCCTGCGATTCGATGGGAGAAAACTCTTGGTTCGCTTAGGAGTCCGGCGGTTTGGTCTTTCAGTTCATCACACGCAGCAATGCCCGCGCCGCTTACACTTTGGTAGGTCGCAATGATTACTCGTCTCAGACCAATTGCTTGTTCCAACGGTGCGAGCGCCATCAAGATAACAGACGCCGAGCAATTCGGATTGGCAACGAGCCGGGTATCTGCAGAAATCGTGTTCGAATTGATCTCAGGAATCACTAACGGTACGTCATCATTCATTCGAAACGCGCTCGAATGGTCAATTACCTTGACGCCACGATCAACAAGCCTGTGCGCCCAGTCTTTCGACAAATCCGCCGACAGTGCAAGCATTGCAAACTCGCAATGTACGTCATCGGTCAGCGAGTGCACCGGCAGGTTAATTTGGCCCATTGGCATCGTTCTGCCAGCCGATGCCGCGGATGCATAGAGCTTCAATTCAATTAGAGGCACATTCCATTCGTGCAAGACAGAGAGAGTGGTTTGACCAACCATACCTGTTGCGCCAACGATTGCCAAACGAATAGGTTTCATTAGGCACGCACCTCGATTCCCTTGCCATCGACAATCTCTCCGATTTGCGCAAAGAAAACACTCTTCTCGGAAAGCAATTGTTGAGCAGCATCAAGCTTATCGCGCGGCACGGCTAAAAGTAAGCCGCCTGAAGTCTGAGCGTCATATAATATCCACTGCAAAGCATCGCTCACGCCTGAAAAAGTAACGTAATCGCCCAAATAAAGTTTGTTCATCTTTGTGCCGCCGGGTACTTTCGCTTGTTCTGCAAGCGGCCATGCTTCGTCGATCACGGGAATATTGGCTGCATTGATCACCATTTTCACGTTCGAGCCTTTCGTCATTTCAGCAGCATGCCCCAAAAATCCGTTGCCCGTAACATCGGTCGCGGACTTGATCCCGTGATCTGACAGCGCGAGCGCGGCGTCGCGATTGAGAAGCTTCATCCAAGCGATTGCAGGTGCGGCTTCCTTAACCGAAATGGACTCACTTTTCAATGCAGTCGTAATTATCCCCGTGCCCAACGGTTTGGTGAGTAGTAGGATGTCTCCAGGGCGCGCGCAGTTGTTGCTCCAGATATTCACGGGGTTAGCAATGCCGGTAACAACCAATCCATATTTAGGTTCGGTGTCGTCAACGGTATGTCCGCCCGCGATAACGATGCCCGCTTCAAGTGCTTTGTCTGCGCCACCCCGCAAGACTTCGCGCCATAACTCCGCCGGCAAACTTTTGGGAAACGCACAAATATTGAGCGCAAAGAGCGGCCTGCCGTTCATCGCATAGACGTCGGAAAGGGCATTTGCGGCTGCGATGGCGCCATAATCGTATGGGTCGTCCACAACAGGCGTGAAGAAATCAAGCGTTTGAATGATGACTTCACCCGACGGCAAGCGATAGGCCGTCGCATCGTCGCGGTAGTCGAACCCTACGAGTAAGTTGTCATCCTTGCGCGTAGGCAAACCACTAAGCATGATATCCAGCACCGCTGGATCCATCTTAGAAGCTCAACCGGCGCAGCGCACGAGATGAGTGAGCTTCGTTAGCTCGTCTTTCGTGTAGGACATAGATTAGGGTTCGACTCTGGGTATGGAGAGTTTCAAATCAGGATAGAGACGGCGATAGGCCGCCATGTGCTGCAAAATGTGCTTGACGTACAGTCGAGTCTCCTTGTACGGAATGCGCTCAACGAATACGTCGCGATCGGACTGTCCAAACTCGCTCTGCCAACGCCGCGCCGCGCTAATTCCTGCGTTGTACGCACAGAGAGTCAAAACCGTATCTCCGTTCAAGTCGTGCATCAAATCTGCAAGATGTGCGATTCCGATTTCGAGATTGCGTGGGCCGTAAAACAGTTCATCTTCACGAACTGTTTGGCCGATGCGGCGTGCTTGCTCCTTTGCTGTAGCGGGCATCAACTGCATCAAACCGATTGCGCCGGAGGGGCTGACGATGCTGTCATCGAAATGACTCTCTTGACATATAACACCGAGAGCGAGATAGGGATCAACTTGGTAGCGGCTGCAAAGATCGAGCAAGAGCGGCTCATAGTCGAGCGGATACCAAAGCCGGAAGAAATCATCCGGCCGGTCTCCAAACGACGCCGCCTCATTGCGCAGTTCTTTGATGATCCAGCGCCAAGCTTGAAATCGCTCGCCGTTATTCCAGTGGAGCACAGGGCGCCACCAGGCGACGTCGGCGCGTTGACCGCACTCGGCCTCGACTTCCGGCCATTCCCGTAACGCGAACTCCCACAATCCAAGCGCTGTAAGTTGCGCAAATGCGCGCGTGTGTCTGCCACCGAGCGAGGCGAGCTGATCGAGGCTCAAAACGTGCAAATCGCGACGCTCAGGATCGGGTCGCGGGCTTGGGTCGCAAGAGAGTTGAGCGTAGTATGAATAGGGATAGCGCGACAACAAGACGTTACATAAGCTATCGCTTTGCGTTTGCTTTCCGGCTTCTGTGTACGCTCTTGAAGCCCAATAGGTTCCGACGATAACATAACCTGAATTAGGAAATGATTGTACAAGCAGTTCAAAGTCCCTGCCCGCTTGATCATAGCTCCCCGAAAGAAATCTTGCCCATCCACGATTCCAAAGTGCATCGTCGGCGCCGTCACCACCCGCCACGGCCTTGCACCACTTGTCAAAGGCAACCGCGGCATCGGCAGGGCGTTCGCGGTCGATATGGAGCAAACCTATCAAACGCCAACTTTCACCGATCTGCTTTGCATCTGCTCCAGTGCGTGCGAGGTCCTCGGCTGTTTTGATTGCCAAATCATCCTGATCAGTTAAATACGCCGCTCGAACAAGCGAGAAACGCATTTCGTCGCGGTAAGTCGAATTAGGAAACTGCTTCAGATGTTGTTGTGCAAGACTTTGCGCGTCTCCATGACGGCGCAGGGCAATCGCGAGCCTGACTTGCCGCGCGATCAAAAGTTCGTCGTGAACGGCATAACGCCCGCGCTTGCGCAACTGGGCGATTTTGTCGAACGCCTGAGCCTTCTGCCCGGTCTTTTCTAACCGCTCTACCTCTTCCCATTCCCCGTCCCAATTCGGTTGCGGCGGAGTATAGCCGTATCGAAGTGCATATTGGTCGAGCTGTTCTTTGGCTTGCTTTCCAAAAGACGTTGCAGGTGAGACTAAAAAAACCGCGCGCAGTTTCTCTGCGGCTTCAGCATGGCGATTGGCGCGGGTCAGGAACGAAGCGATTTCGAGATCAATCTGCTGCCGCAATTCACGCGACGCATCTTTCTCTCGCGCGATGTGCGAGATCGATTGGAGCGTGTCCAATTTGCCCAATGATTTCGCATCAGTGAATAGCTCAGTAATCGCTAACTCGCGATAGTCGGGTAAACTCGAGTCAACCAGCCGCCGCCAATAAATTCCCGCCAAATGCGATTGCCCAAGCGAGGCCATAGCTTTTCCGCGTAACCAAGCTGCATGTTCGGCAAGTTCGTCGGTAACTCCGAGTTCGAGCAGCGAAGGGACAATCGCGAAATTGGAATCCGTATAGGCAACATAGGCTGTCAGGAAATTGGCCAACTCGTCCCACATAGGAGACTCGGGCGAGTTAGCGTCCTCCAACGCTGTTTGCGCGCCTGTCGTATCCCCGGCCTCTATGTACCCCCAGAACCGGGCGGCACGGGCGGAATCCGAGGCAAGTCCAACAGTCTGCGAGTAAGCTTTGGAGCTGACTATCAGGCAAAGACTAACGAACAATGTGATATTTATCAAGCGCATCAGGGAAATTACGAAAAACCCACCGAAAAAACAATTCTCTAACCCAGTTGAATCGCCTCCAACTCTAACGCATTTCGTGAGTAATTCGGCCTGTTTTCCCTTGAATATCGAGAGAGCATTCCGTATTTTGACGAGTCTAATCAATTCCCCCGCCAGATTCCCCTTTCCCTACTTCGGATACCTATGCATTTCTTAGCGATTTTCGCTGTAAGTATTTTATTGTCAATTAGTTGCGCTTGTGGCCAAGTGATTTCTGTTCACGAAGTTCAGTTTACTGAATCGCCTGACGGGATTTCGCCTCGGAACGGGCAACTTGTGGAGGTCACCGGCTTGGTGTCGGCCTACGGCTTTGGCAGCGCCGGACTGCAGTACTTCATCTCAGACCCGGGCGGCGGCCCGTGGAGCGGCGTACTCGTGTTTGACACGCAGTCCAGAACGATTGCCGTAGGCGACTCGGTTGTTGTGCGGGCCACGGTCACAGAATCGAGTAGTCAAACGAGGCTGAACTCCCCTGAATTACTGAGCGTCAATGCAAGTTCTACCGGGATCGCGCAGTTTAGCGCAACGACCGGAGCAATCGGCGAATCGCTTGAAGGCGTGTTCATTGCTCTGGCGAACCCCGTAGTGACCGAGATTGTTAGCGGCGGGTTCATTGTAAACGACGGAAGCGGACCATTGCGCGTGCGCGAAGGTTTTAGTTTCCTGTATGAACCGTTTGTTGGCGACACCCTGCAATTCTTGAAGGGAATAGTGTCATACACCAGCGGAGAGTTTGCCATCAATCCGCGTGGGGACTTCGACTTTGGGTTCTCTTCAAACCGCCCCCCGCTGATCAGTGAAGTGAGCTATGCGCCGGACCGTCCGACGGGAGTTGACCCTGTTACTGTAACCGCCCTCATAAGCGACGACAACAATGAGCTGTCAGAGGCACTCGTGTTCTATCGATTTGGCGATGCGGGAGATTTTGCTGCGGTTACTATGCATGACGACGGTGAACATGGGGACGGCGCGGCCTTTGATGGTCGCTGGGGAGGAGTTCTGCCGGCCGGCCCCGAGCGTGCACAAGCACATTACTATATCTCTGCACGTGATGCCGACGGCGCGCGCGGGCTGTCACCCGAAAACGCACCGACGGAAACATATTCATATTTTATTCGCTCAATCAATCTTTCAATCTTTGACATTCAGTTTGTAGATAGTCCAACTGGCGGCGATTCACCGTTTAATGGACAGATTGTAACCGTCACAGGAATTGTTACTGGGTCAAACTTTGATGGCGGCAGCTTCTTTATGAGCGATCCGGGCGGCGGACCGTGGAGCGGGGTGCTCGTTTTCAATCCGCCCGCGACCCCGGCAGAAGGAGATTGTGTGCGTGTTACAGCAAGAGTCCAAGAGTACTTTGAACTGACAGAAATGTCGAGTGTTTCAAATGTCACGGTTTTGGGAACAGGTCACATCGCTCCGCCGGATACGATTCATGCCGGAATGCTGCCTGATTCTTCCGAAGCTTATGAAGGCTGCTTTGTTTATATCGGTCCGTGCGTGGTTACGAACACGGACGACTACGGAGACTTCGGGCAGTGGGCGGTTCGGGATGCAAGCGGAGAGGGAATTATCCTTGGAGACTTTGGACTGGACTACACTCCGGCAGAAGGAGATAGCTTTCAATTTATTCAAGGTTGCGTGACGTTCAATAGTAACCCCGGACACATGATTGCTCCGCGTCGCAACGAAGACATGGGCATCATTGATCGTAGAGCACCGCAACTGTTGATTGCAGAGGCAGTCACCGAGCATCAGGCAAACTTGCGGTTCAATGAGCGAATCGATCCGACCGTTGTCAATGACTTGGGACATTTTGAAATTACTGAAGTCACAAATCCTGAATTCCCGACTTTACATATTCAATCCGCTCAGCTTTTCAATGACGGACGGACGATTCAAATTGAGACTCTTGAATCGCTCCCGGGTGAATCAGCTTATCAGATTGAAGTAACAGACATCTCTGATGTTTCCGGGAATGTGCTGCAGCAAGCCACGTTGGGATTTGGCGGCTATAGCGCCACTGAAGTGACGCTGATAAACGACATCTACAACGATTTTCACACATATGAAGGCCTGCCTGTTACCTTGCGTGGCATCGTAAACTTCGTCCAAGACGTAACAACGACTTCCGGCTCCCGCCGCATCTCGGCGTTCATTCAGGACAACAGCGGCCGCGGTTTCAGCCTTTCGCAAACCGGTGCGGCGTCAACATTTCCCGGCATTCAGCGCGGCAACCTGATCGAGATTACCGGCGTTGTGAATGAATTCTCTGGCGCGATTCAACTTGGGTCGTTCGCTTCCGGTGCTAATTCAGCAGACATAAAGGTACTCGCAGAATACCAGGAATTGCCAGAACCTATTGTTATTCGCACCGGCGACCTACGAACGCAGGCTTCAATTGTTGCGGTGTCAGATCCGATACTTTACGGTTCAGGCACATGGTGCAAGGCCACGGGAACAATTTATCAAGTTGACGAAAACGTCGGCGGCGGTACAAATATTTTCCTTGATGACGGGTCGGGCAATTTGACCGTTCGCGTTTGGGATTCGATGAATCTCGATAGCGTTATGGTGGAAGGTGAATGGATGCTGTTAGGCGAACTCGTTGGAAAGCGCGTCAGCATTGCGGGACCGTCTTCAACATTTAACGGCGACTTCCAAATGCTTGCAGGATACACAGAAGACTTCACCGATCCGGACACAAATTCAGTTAGGCCGCCCTCCGGAAAATTGATTCTCGAAGTGCAGAATAGAGCCTTTGCGCCCGATATCGGGCAAACTTTCCCGATCTTCTTCGATGCTCCCTCCGAGGGCGCTGTTCGGCTCCGCTTGTTTAATCTGCGTGGTCAATTGGTGAACACCTTTGTTGACAAACGAGCGGGCGGTCCGCAAGCTATTGATTGGGACGGACGCGATGATCGCAATGAACTCTTGCCGCTCGGAACTTACATTTTGCATCTCGAATCTATTAAGAACGGAGAGACGGAGTCTCTAACGAAACCAATCGTAGTGGGGACCCGCCTGTGATGAAGAAATATTCGCTCCTGCTAATCGCGCTGTTAGCGCTGTGTTCAGCTGCCGCAGCTCAATTGATATCGAATCCTAATCTTCCCACGGCCGGTGCGCAGGGAATGGGTGGTGCCTACACCGCCGCAGCTCGCGGAAGTGATGCCGTGATGTGGAATCCGTCAGGCTTGGGCATGAGTCATGGCACCGGTGGGCGCTTTGCCTATCACCAACCTTACAGCGCAAGCTTCTTGTCGCATCTTTCCGTTTCCGGTTTCACATCATTGCCGAAAAAATACGGCGCGGTCGGATTGGCAATCCAGAATTTAAGCACGCGACTCGGCGGCGAAACAATTTCCGGTGAAACTGAAATCGCTGTTGCGCACGGACTTCTTCTGCAAGAAGACATTCACTCTGCTCTAAGCGTCGGATATGCGTTGAAGCTTATTTCATGGAGTCTCGGAGAATCCGTTGAAGGGCCATCAGGATCTTACGACTTAGGCAGCGCGACAACTGTGGGAATTGACGTCGGAGCAACCGCAAAGGTGTGGGACAGGTTCTTTTTGGCAAGCGCATTCCACAACATCAATCATCCGCAAATGGGCGCCGATCTCAAGCGCGATCTACCGCGCTCCATGTCAGCGAGTGTGCAGTATGAACCGTACTTCGGCGTGAAAACAAATTTTGACATCGAGCGCAGGCTTGACGCCGGAACGATATTCAAAGCCGGTGGTGACTTGCAGGTTGTGAAGCCGTTTCACATTCGCGTCGGCGTGATGACAAATCCGAATATTTTCACAGCCGGCTTTGGCTTGTTCTATCGCGACATCGTGGTTGACTACGCATTTCTGTATCATCCCATCCTGTCGCCGTCGCACTCCTTCAGCGTCGGTTTCGATGTTCCGCAAAGTCTGGGCAAGCTTTGGAAGCCGGGTGCATGATGCTTCGTGTCTTTTGGATAGTACTTGCCCTGTTTGTCTGCGCGCTGTATGGTCAAGCGCAGACAGTGCTTGACCTAAATTCCGCGAGCCGTTCTGAGGTGGATGCACTCCCAATTACGCCCGCTCAAGCGAACGCGATTTGGGAGCGACTTGTCTATGAGGGCCCATTCAAGAATCTGTACGAGTTGAATGATCTGCCGGAAATTGATCCGACAACATTGCTGAACTTACGTTCGCTCGTCCGGATTAATCCCCCCCGTCCGGGTGATGACCGCCTCGATAAGATTGAAGACGCCTACTACCGGATCGAAAATTTAGGAACGGAAGAGGGAACAAACGTCGGCTTGGTGGATGAGTGGATCGATCGAATGCTCGAGCCGATGAACGTGAATGAAGCATCGCTTGATGAATTGATGGATTTGCAAAATGTGTCGCCCGCCGATGCCGTCGCGATCTACAATCAAGTCAAGCTGCAAGGCGGAATTCGCGGTTCGCGTGATTTGCGCGCCGTGCCCGGCTTGTCCTCGTGGGGATACAGAAACGCACGCAACTATCTTTCTTACGACCCGCGTGTCATGAAGAAAGAACTTCACGGTGCGTACACATTTCGCGCCTATGACACACCGTTTTTCGCCGACGAAGAGTTGGCGATTGATCCGGCGCTGCTGATTGATCCGACGCCCGACGTCAGCCACAAATTCCGTCTGAACTACACACAAGACTACAAGGCAGGCATCTTGTGGCATCGCAGTTTGGGTGAAGAAACTCAATACTGGGACGTGGCCGGTTCGCACTTGCCGCAGTTCAAGTGGTTTGGCGGCGTGGAAAAGAAGTTGCTCGGCCCGGTTCATCTCGACCGAGTGTATGTCGGTAACTATCAGATTTCGCTTGGACAAGGCGTGACAATGGAAAGCGGTGATTATTTCAATCCACGCTATTCCGGATTTGGGTTTGATAAGCGACTAACCGGAATTGCGCCGGACTTATCGCGCTCACGCGAGTTTACTTTGAAGGGTCTCGCGGTCGAGGCATCGTACGGAAAATGGAAGACTATCGCATTTGGATCATCGCAGCTCAAAGACGCAATCATCAATCCTGACGGATCGATGAACCGTTTGATTACCCTTGTTCCACGAGTCAATGAAGATATCTATCCCACTCTGCAGAAACTTGCCAACGGTGACACGGTTACCGTTCCGGCATTTGATGGCAATCAATCGATGCTTGATGCCGTGCGCGAAGTTGCGCTCGGAGGTGAAATCGCCTATCGACCGTTCGTCGGCTCTTCAATTGGCTTCATTGCAACAGAGTTTGGTTACGACAAACCAATAGAACCGGCTTTGGGCAAGGCCTATCAGTTTAACGCGATCACTCGCGGAGGACAAGACACAGTTGTAAACGTTTACTCAGTGATCGACCCGCAAGAGCGCGATGAAATTGCTGACAACGTGATTAACTCCGAAATCCGAAACGGGTATCATTCCGATATTGCTGGAGGACTTTGGAGCGATGCGCGGGGCGTTCGACGCACGTTTGGAATTGACCTCTCGCAGGTGGTTAATAACTATACGTTCCAGTTTGAGTATGCGGAGCTTGAAAAGAATGGTGGAGTTCTTAGCATTGGCGATGACCCCCACGGATTAGTCGGGTCAGCGCACGCGCAGTGGAATTCATTGACACTGTTAGGTGTTTACCGCGATTATTCTATTGGTTATGATAATCCTTATTCGCGCGGCTTCGCAAACTACGCGCGCTATAATGGAACGACATACGAGGACGAGTTTTACTTAGCGACCGAGACGTTCGCACAGCTTGAACGAAACTCCGCTGCGCCACAAGCGGAGCGCGGCGTGTATTTCGAGGGACGGTATCAGTTGTCCCGGCCCGTCTTATTTGTCGGCGAGATTGATAATTGGACCCGCGTGGCCGATCAAGCCGATTACTTTCGCTGGGTAGGCAAGATCACTTATCGACCTGTGTGGCCGATTCAGCTGCGTTTGCGCCAGAAACTTCAGGGCAGGTGGAACAGCAATCCGACGCAACCCGCCGGGTTTCAAACGTACGAGAATCGCATCAATCTTGAATACCGACTTTCACGCTTTGACGAGCTTGAATTAATGTATTCGAGCGGCTACACAAGCTTCACGCATCGTCCCCGCTTAGTTGGCGATCCTGATCCAACAGGCGAGAATCCGCTCGACGCACAAGGCGCGTCGCCGCAGGAAGCAGTGGGCATTGAAGTTACTCACAATTTCTCGCCGTCTTTGAAACTCAAAACTGCGTGGTTGATGTATGACGGTTTTCTCTGGAATTTTGAGGACACGGAATTCGTGGTTGTGGATGGCCAATCGACTCGCTGGTGGATGTCATTGACCAATCGTTTTTCCAATTCGTTAACCGCACGCTTTAAGGTTACTGGTGACAGCCCTTCAACGAAGACGTTCGTCCAAGCACGAGATAGTAACAGCTATCCCGATCCTGTTCCGGGTCGAAGTTTTGGAGGCGACAACGTCGTTGGCCGCGTTTGGTCATTCCGCCTACAGCTTGATTATCTGTTTTGAAATCTCCACCGCTACCCAAAAAGAGTCTCGGACAGTGTTTCCTAACAGATCGTCAGTACGCGCGTGAGATTGTCGCAGCCTTGCAGATTCGCCAGGGAGACACCGTTGTAGAAGTTGGTCCGGGGCGCGGATTTCTGACGGAGTTGCTCGTCGATACTCCTGCAAAGATTATCGGAATTGAGATTGACAACCGACTACAGGAATTCCTTTCCGACAAATTCAAGCCCGCAGCAAATTTCTCTCTTGTACACTCGGACTTCATGAACTATGATCTGTCCGCTTTGGCGGGCATTCCGAATCTGAAAGTTGTTGGAAATCTTCCCTATCATCTTTCGAGCGGAATAATTTATAAGCTTCTTGAACATAATCGCGCGGCGCGAAACGACAGTTCACTCCCGTGGTTCACGCTTGGTGTCTTGATGATGCAGCGTGAGGTCGCGGAGCGGATGGTGGCAAAGGAGGGCACTCGTGTCTATGGAAAACTTTCGATTTTTGTTCAAGCTGAGGCGGTAGTTGACCTGCACAGTATTGTACCGGCGGCTGCATTTCGTCCGATGCCGCAGGTGGATGGCGGTGTTGTGCGCATGGAGTTTCTGAAGCTACCGGAGCACTATCCATCCGACTATCAACTTTTCGAGCGCGTAATTCGCTTCACGTTCTCGCAGCGGCGCAAGATGCTTAAGTCAACTTTGTCACAGTTGGCCGGTGTACACCCGATGTGGCAGTCGATTGAATTTGATTTCACGCGAAGGCCGGAGTCGCTCGGCGTCGGCGAATGGTGCACACTCATCAGCAACATTGCGGCAAGAATTGATAAGCCGCGCTCGTGAGCGAATTGATTCGAGACCCGGCGATTGTGCTGCGCACAACGCCGTTCAGTGAAACGTCACTGATTTTAACGGTTTTCACGGAACATCATGGTCGCATCGGATTGATGGCCAAGGGCGCGCGGCGCAAAGTTAAGAATGGTAGCGCCCTTGTGCTTGAACCGGGTTACGAAATGGAGTTCGTTTGGGCGCACAAGAGTTCACGCGACTTGCAAATAGTGCGCGAATCGTCGCTACTAAATCCACACTTTGGCATCCGTCAATCACTTGAAGCAATTGTAATCGCAAGCTCGGCAATTGAACTGCTCTTGCGCACGCAGAGTGACGACGATCCACATCCTGAGTTGTTCTGCGCGACCGCACGGTTGCTCGATGCCTGCGAATCAGCAGCATCGGCGCGCTGGCCGGTATTCTGGAAATTTCACTTGGTTCTCTTGTCGCAGCTGGGTTTTGCAGTCGGTGATCCTGGTGATTTCACCAAGTTGCCGTTCAAACTTTCCGGCGAGTCGCTCGCGCTGATTCGCAAAATCAACAATTCGGATTTCGCGATGGCCGCGAGACTTCGAACGACAGCTGCAGCTGAACGCGAGGTAACTCGTTGGCTCGCGCACTATCTCTCAGAACATCTACTTATACCTGCTCAACCGCGTTCGCTTGATGCGTTGCGGTGGATCCGACGAAAAGACAGTTAAAAAACTAAGAATATCGAATGGCATCTAATGTAATGGACAAAGTCGTCAGCTTATGCAAGCGGCGCGGCTTTGTGTTTCAATCATCTGAAATCTACGGTGGGCTGGCGTCCATATGGGATTACGGCCCGCTTGGGATCGCCCTCAAGAATAATATCGCCAACTATTGGTGGCGCGAGATGACGCAGCTTCACGACAATATCGTTGGAGTTGATGCGGCCATTCTTATGCACCCACAAGTTTGGAAAGCTTCGGGCCACGTGGATGGATTTGTTGACCCGCTCGTGGATTGCAAGCAGTGCAAGGCCCGATTCAAAGCGCAGGACTTGATTAAGCAATGGCGCGCCAAGAAGAAGTTAGCCGCGATTTCGGACGGCGACATCCCTGATGGCGGTGAAGGCGACATAGATCAATTGATGAAGGTGCGCTGGGCTGAAGCGGCATGCCCGTCATGTGGCACAACAGGCAACCTTACGGCGCCCCGTCAATTTAATCTGATGCTTAAAACCTTTCTCGGACCCGTGGAAGAGAGCGCGGCAGTCGTGTATCTCCGCCCGGAAACGGCTCAGGGGATTTACGTTAACTACCAAAATGTCGTGAACACCGCGCGCGTCAAATTGCCGTTCGGTATAGCACAAATCGGAAAAGCGTTTAGAAACGAGATCACGCCGGGGAATTTTATTTTCCGTACACGCGAGTTCGAGCAGATGGAAATGCAGTTCTTCGTGCCCCCTGCCGACGCAACTGAGTGGCTGATCTCGTGGCGCGATAAACGGTTTGAGTACTACAAGAAATTAGGCATAACACCCGAGAAACTAAGGCTGCATCAGCATACTCCACAAGAGCTTGCGCACTATGCCGCTGATGCATACGATATTGAATATGAATTCCCGTTCGGCTGGCAGGAGCTTGAAGGGATTCACAATCGCACGGATTTCGATCTGAAGCGCCACACGGAGTTTTCCGGCAAAGACCTCAGTTACATGAATGAAGAGACGAAAGAACGTTTCGTTCCGTTCATTATTGAAACATCATCAGGTCTTAACCGCACATTATTGACATGTCTTGTTGACGGTTATTACGAAGACACGCAGGACGGCGAGGCTCGAACCGTTTTGCGGCTCGCTCCGGCGATTGCGCCGTTCAAGGCCGGCGTCTTTTCGCTTGTTAAGAAGGACGGCTTGGCCGAGCTGGCCGATCAGCTTGCGAATGATTTGCGCAAGGTCGGCGCCGTGTTTGTGGACCACTCAGGCTCGATAGGTCGTCGTTATAGGCGGATGGATGAGATCGGCACCCCTTGGGGTATTACGGTCGATTATCAAACCAAAGAAGATCAGACCGTCACATTGCGCGACCGCGATACGCTTGAGCAATTCCGCATCAAAATGAATGAACTCCCCGGCTGGATGGCGGCAAAGCTTGTTGTTAGCTAACTGCGAAACCGTTTTGATCTCCAGATGCATCCTACACTATCTTTTGCTCGGAGTACAACTGAGGAGGATGCATGCTACAGGATGAAATGAGTCGGCACGGCAAGTTCTTGTTTCGCTACCGCACATATTTGCCACTCGTGCTTGTTCCGTTCGGCATTTGGCAGCTTTCATATTATGACAAATATGTCGGCGGGTCGCATGTCTATGACACAATCTGGGATTTCGCTTGCTTCGGACTTGCACTGCTCGGCTCAATGATACGCTTTGTATCTGCGGGCTATGCTCAAGCTGGGACCTCCGGGCGTAACACCAGTGCGGGACAGGTCGCCGATGCCTTGAATACGAAAGGTATGTATTCTCTTGTCAGGCACCCGCTCTACCTCGGCAATATCATTATGTACACTGCGGCGTTGTTGTTCACTAAGTCACCGTGGTTTGCGCTCGCCGGATGCCTGGGTCTCGTGCTCTATTACGAACGAATTATCGCGACAGAAGAGCAATTCCTGCGCGAGAAGTTCGGGACCTCCCTCGACGTCTGGGCGGACGCAACTCCATGTCTTATCCCCAAATTTTCTGGATGGGTAAAACCAACTTTGAAATTTTCTGTGCTTGCAGGATTACGCAGCGAATTTTATTCAATCGTTGGTATTGTCGTCGCCTTTTACATACTGGACGTTGTCGAGCACTACTTTGTTGAAGGTGTTTTCAGAGCGGATATGATCTGGAACGTTTTGCTTGTGGCCGCAGCCGTTTCCTTTTTCGTCCTTAGATTTCTGCGCAAGAACACCCGCGTGCTTGAGCCCAAGGACCGCCGGCTTGAAGCTGCGTAAGAACCAATCAGAATGTACTGCAAAAAAGAAACCCGATCATCTGATCGGGTTTCTTTCCTCTAACTAATTTTCTCAATTAGACGTTTGGTACTACGTCTATTGTGACGATGGCCGTAATGTCTCTGTGCAGTTTGACGCCGATGTTGTATTCACCAAGATGCTTGATGGGTTCGTCAAGCTGAATCTTGCGGCGGTCAATTTCGTAACCGCGTTCCTTGATCAATTCGGCAATGTCAGATGAAGTTACCGCACCGAACATGCGATCCTCTTCACCAACTTGCACGGACTTCAAAAGTTTGAGGCCGTTAATCTGCGAATACACGTCACCGGCTTTGCGGCGTTCCTTCAGGTCGCGCATCTGCAAAGTCTTGCGCTCTTGATCAAGACGCGCAAGATTTGACTTGTTAGCGGCAAACGCGATGCCGCGAGGAATCAAGAAGTTGCGCGCATAGCCCGGCTTAACCGTGACCAAGTCGCCCACTTTCCCGAGGGACTCTACATCCGATCGAAGAATAATCTGCATGATCTCTATCTAAAAAGTTATGGCTTGTTCAGAATGAAACTGCGATAGGTGAAATGCGCGTGCTCCTGATCGTCTTCCACGGCGGGATGATGCTGCTCATCGTCCTCGACCGAATCAACATGCGCGTGCGCGTCACCTTCGCCAACGTGCTCACGGCGGTTCAAGAATTGAATCCGGCGAGCTTTAATCTCAACCCAACTGCGCGTCGTTCCGTCTTCGTTTGCAAAGCTGCGGCTTTGCAATTCGCCTTCCACGAGGACCGCGCTGCCTCGATGCAGGTTTTCCTTGCAGCTTTCAGCCAGTTTGTACCAGGCAACAATTCCTATGAAGCAGACGTCTTCCTTTATTCGGCCGCTTGAATCCTTGAACTTGCGATTCGAAGCAATCGTAAAATTGGCGACTGGCACGTCGGAAGTGGTCTTCCGAAAGCTCGGGTCCTTTATGAGGTTGCCCGCGATAATAACACAATTGATATCCGGCATTTTGTAGTCCGCCATACGTTCTCCCTCGTTATCCCACCTATGCGCGAATTATACGATCCACCCTCCCTGAAGGCGGTCGTCGCTTATATGTATCCTATGCGGTACGATCCTCGGCCGCCTCGTCCTCGACCTCGAGAACATCCTCAATTGCGTCAGGCTCCACTGCCGAAATAACCTCCGATATCTCGGCCGGCGGCGCAACTTCCTTGGCTATACCAAGCGAGGCGACTGATTCTTCATCAACTTCTGGAACGCGATCCGGCTCAACGACTGTCACGAGATGACGCAATAACGACGTAGTCAAATGCAATAAGCGATCAAGCTCGTGGGTGGCGGCGGTCGAAAGATCATACACAGTCAACACATACTGACCGTATTGGCGGTGACGAATTTCATAAGCCAAACGACGCTTGCCCCAGCGCTCCCAGCGCCTGAACTTGCCCCCTTGGCTTGTAACGTTGTCTTGAATCTTGCGCAAATCGGTTTCGACTTGTTCAGGTTCAACATTCGGATCGAAAATTAGAACTAATTCGTACGTCTTCATTCGGCCTCTTTATTCCCTATGGACTTTGCGGCCTACGCAGTGCGCAGGCAGGGTGAACTGTAAAATCTATCTATTCTGCGGCGACATTGAATCGATTCATCGTCGCTTCAAGTCCGTTCGCCAACCAATGCTCAATGGCGTCTGCTCCGCGCGCAGCAAGTTCTCGATATGCGTCGAGGTCTTTACCGCGCAACTTTTTCAAAACGTAATTGCCAACATCCGCTCCCGGATAGCCACCGCCCACACCCATGCGAATCCGCGGAACATCTTCGGTGCCAAACGTCTGCACAATTGAATTCAATCCTTTTTGTCCGCCTGCTCCACCGTTTTGTCTGATACGCAATCTTCCGAACGGAATATTGACGTCATCACAAACGACGATAATATCCTGCGGTTTCAACTTGTACCAACGCGCTGCTGCGGATACGGGCCGACCCGACAGGTTCATGTAAGAAAGCGGTCGGAAAAGAACTGCCTCGTAGGGCAAAGGCATTTGAGCAATCATACACTCAGATACCGGACCGCGCTTGAAGCTCACGGATGAGCGGCGCGCGATTTCTTCGACAACGGCAAATCCGATGTTGTGCGGGGTGTCATCATATTCCGAACCGGGATTGCCCAGTCCTACGATTAGCCGCACAGCAAAAACCTGACGTTACTCGGCAGCCGGCTTCTTTTCGCGAATGACTTCAGGCTCGGCTGCGCCACCCGCTGCACCAGCGCCTTCGGTTCCCTCTTCGGCCTTCTTACCACTCACATGCAGCACGACGGCGTGTTGATCACCGAGTACTGTTACACCCTCAATCTTGATGTCATCCACGCGAAGAGCGTCACCAACCTTGAGTTCGGTTACATCCAGATCGATATGCGACGGCATAGCGTCCGGCAAGCACTCGATTTCGACTTCGTAAATCACGACGTCAAGAATACCGCCTTGCAATTTCACTCCATAGGCCGTGCCCACAGCGTGAACCGGAACGTGTACGCGCACTTTCTGCGTCAAGTCAACACCGTACAGGTCAACATGAATAACATCGCCGAATACCGGATGGCGTTGTACTTCGCGAATAACGCAAGGCAGCGTTTGACCACTGATATTGAGATCCAAAACGGCCATTTCCTTACGCAGCAGGCGCGCCAATTCAAACTTGTCAAACGAGACATACTTTACGTCACGCTTGGCATTGTAATAGACACCCGGTACGCGGCCGCTCTTTCGAAGCTGATGGCCTTTCGGCTCTTGAGGCGTCCGCGCTTCAGCGGACAGTGACAAATGCTCAGACATTTTAATTTATGAAAAGTGAAAGAAAATACTAATCTGAAGAAATCATGCCCGCAAGCATCTCAAGCTGAGCCGAGTCAACCATGGATTCCCGGGACTCGTCATGGCTATCGAGGAACAAGTGGCTGATTGATTCCTCTTCGTGGATTCTGCGAATGGCTCCGGCAAATAGTTTTGCCGTGGATAATTTGTGAATCTTGCTGAACTGGTGTTCGCGCGGCGTCGGCAAAGTATCACACACCCACATCGCCGTAATCGGACTGCTCTCGATCCGATCAACCGCCTGTCCTGACAAGACCGGGTGCGTGATCGCGCAATAGATATCCTTGCAACCGCGATCTTTCAGCATTACAAGCGTGGCGGATAGTGTTCCTGCCGTATCCACAATGTCGTCAACGATTAGACAGTTCTTGCCTGTCACGTCGCCGATGAGATTCAAGGCAACCGCCTGATTAGGGCCCGTGCGGTACTTGTCCACGATTACAAAGTCGGTTTTCAGGTAGTTTGCATAGAAGCGCGCAAGCTTGGTCGAACCGACGTCGGGAGCAACGATCGTGAGATTTTCG
Source organism: uncultured Alphaproteobacteria bacterium (assembly GCA_964587105.1). Taxonomy (GTDB): domain Bacteria; phylum Electryoneota; class RPQS01; order RPQS01; family RPQS01; genus JABWCQ01. The sequence continues at coordinate 120,146 of CAZPKG010000010.1, forward strand.
ATCGGGTGCATCGTGAACAGATCAATGAACAGCCGCGAGGCCATCAAATGATCAAACGGGATGTTAAAGAACCCTTGAATCTGCGGGGCATGAAGATCCATTGTCAGAATACGATGGATACCGGCCGCTTGCAGCAGATCCGCGACAAGACGCGACGTAATAGCCACGCGCGGGCCGTCCTTGCGATCTTGACGAGCGTATCCGTAGTAGGGAATCACGGCTGTGATGCGGCCCGCCGATGCGCGTTTGGCCGCGTCCACCATGATCAATAGCTCCAGCAAATTTTCTGCGGGCGGACAGGTCGGCTGAATCAGAAAAACATCGCGACCGCGAATGTTCTCTTCGAACTGTACACCGATCTCGCCGTCCGAGAAGCGACTGATCTTCACTTCGCCCAGGGGCAACCCAAGACAAGCGGCAATTCGCTCGCCCAAAGGACGATGCGATGTTCCGCTAAAGACCTTCATTTCGTAGCTGCGATACAATAGACCTTTACTCCGTTACACCGTCAGCGACGCGCGTTCTCGAATCATATGCTATTGCCAGAGCCCATTCTCGCTGGGGCGGAAGGACTCGAACCTCCGAATGGCAGGACCAAAACCTGCTGCCTTACCAACTTGGCGACGCCCCAGTATGCGTCTTTGCGTTATCTGTCGAAGCCGCCGTGGCCGGACGCCACGTTGTTTGCCGCCGCTTCATCGGATAATCTGCGAAATTCATCGAGAATCTGAGTCTCCATCTGGCGACGGAACTCATTGGTAATCGGATGAGCAATGTCCTTGTATGTGCCGTCCTCGAGCTTGCGACTCGGCATGCACACAAACAAGCCTTCCTTACCTTCGATGATTTTGAGACCGCGAATCACAAACACGTCATCAAACGTGATGTTCACAAAAGCTTTGAGCTTCTCTTCGTCGCGGAGATTTACATGAATTTCTGTTATGGTCACGATACGACCCCTTGCTTCCCATGCAAGAATGACCTGGCCCCAATCGGGGTTGCTGTTATTTATCGCTTTCGAGCCACGGCGCGGCACACCTTGACCCGTAAGTCGCGTTCTTGGGACAGCGCCAGCGCGGCACACTGTGCTATCTCATCTGAATCGAAAATTCCGAATATCGTTGACCCGCTTCCAGACATCAGCGAAACGTTGGCTCCCAACTCAAGCAGCCTATCCCGCCACGTCTGAAGCTTAGAATAACGACGGAAAACTATATTTTCCAAATCGTTACAAGGGTAAATTTGCAGATAAGCTTCACCCTCCTCTGAAACCCGCAGAGGACTAAATATAACATTCTTCTCCACTTCTGTCAAGGGAAACCTGACTTCTGAGAATGCCCAAGCGGTCTCGATCCCGAAATCCGGAACAAGCAGTACAAATACCCCCGATATGGCACCGATCAGTGGACTAATATTGTCTCCTCTGCCAATCCCTCTGGCAAGGCCGCCGTGAAGGAAAAACGGACAATCAGCCCCTAATTGCGCCGCGAGCGGTTCAAGTTGCGAGACAGGCCAATTTAGGCCCCATAGTCGTTTCAGCCCCAGCAAAGCCACGGCTCCATTTGATGAGCCCCCCCCTACCCCACCCTGAATCGGAAGTGTTTTGGAGAGGCATAGTTTTCCGCAAAGCTCACGGCCTGATGCGAGCGCTAGTGCACGTGCTGCCCGAACTATCAGATTCCGGTCGTCTGTCGGGAGGTTAGCCCCGCTTATTTCGAGCGAAAACTCGGGTGACTGGGTAAATTGGATTTCGTCTGCCCAATCTAACTCCTGAAACACCGTCTCCAATTCATGGAAGCCGTCATTCCGTTTCTTTAGGACGCGTAACCGCAGGTTCACCTTTGCAGGAGAACTAATGATGAAGCCCGAAGCGCTCTCGCGTACATCGGGATAGACTCGCGGCGGAAGGCTTGTCAAGGAAAATGGATTGTGGAAAAACAGTCGCTCCGCCGATTTGAGGGCCGGCGGAGCGACGTGTAAGTTAAGTTGAGTTTCGGGCTAAGTGGCGTCGGAGACGTCCGATGAAGCTTTCTGCGTTCGACGATGCTTGACAGTAGATTTCTTCTTTTTCTTTGCGCCAGATTCCGATCCGTAGTAGTAATAGTACTGGTAGTAATGGAAGTAGTAATAGTACGACCCGTACATCTTCTTTATGTCGAGCCCGTTTAATATTACTCCCAAAACGTTCGATCCCACGCTCTGGATCAAACCAAGCGCGCGCTTCAGCTCAGCGCGACCCGTCATACCTGAACTCACAACGACGATCGTCGCATCTGCGCGAGTTGTCAGAATCGCCGCATCAGTTACGGCAACGACGGGAGGACTGTCCAATAGCACCACGTCGTATCGGTTGCGGGCTTCTTCAAGGAATACGCGCATGCGCTCAGACGCGACCATCTCGGCGGGATTCGGGGGAATATCACCGGCGGTAATCAAGTCAAGATTTTCCACTTCCGTGCGCTTGATAACGTCACCGAAAGCTAAAGATCCGATCAACACGTTGCTCAAGCCGTACATCTTGTCAACGTTGAAGAAATTGTGCAGAGTCGGGCGCCGAAGATCGCTATCGACAAGAAGAACTCGCGAACCTGTCTGCGCAAACGTAATGGCAAGGTTGACGCAGGTCGTGGACTTTCCTTCTTTCGTTGCCGATGACGTCATCAGGATCACGCGTTTGGGATTGTCAATATCCGAGAACTGGATGTTTGTTCTCAAGCTACGGTAAGCTTCCGATATCGGTGACTTCGGCGAGAACCTTGTGATCATCTTGGATTCGATGCGAGCCTCGTCTTGCGCCGTCAGCTCTTTGCCTTGCCGTTTCATGCGGCGGCGGATATCTTCAATGTTCACGATTGGAATCGTGCCGAGAGCGGTCAACGACATGCGTTCAAGCTCTTCGGGAGTCTTAATCGTATCGTCAAGCAAATCAATCAGCAGCGTGATGCCGACGCCCAATGCGAAGCCAAACAGCATTCCAAAGAGAATGTTGAGCTTCTTACGCGGCTTAACAGGAAACTCCGGCGGCTTAGCCGTGTCAACAATCTCGACTCCGGCTGACTTCGCCGCTTCGCTGATGCGGGTCTCTTCATACTTCTCATTGAGCATGAGATAAAGTTCTTCATTCAGCTTTCGGTCGCGCGTCAAACGGGCTAGCACGAGAGTTTTTTCAGGAAGTTGTTCAAGATCGTAATCTACATTAGATATTGCTTCGCGCAACGCTTCCGCACGTGCGGTCAGAGCCTTGATTTCGACTTCGCTCTTAAGAATACTCTCGAACAACTCCTGCGACGTCTTTAGCGGCTCAAGCGAACCTGCACCGCCAGCAATCTTGCGAACCTCTTCAACAAGCTTGCCTTTGATCGTTTCAATTTCGTTTTCAAGCGCGTTGATTGTAACTTCGGTTCCAGGGCCCGGATTGGAGACGAGCGAGGCAAGGCGAGACTGCTTATCTGCAATCTCCTTTTGCAAGGTTTCAATGATCGGGCTTGTAATGTTGCTCATGTCTTCGACAAGCGACCCGCGCACATCCTCAAGTTGGCGCTTGAGGTAGTCCATGCGTCGCAACTCAGCATTCAAATCGCTTTCGGTTTGATTGTAAAGCGCGTGCAAGTTCGTAGATTGCTCCACCATTGTGCGCGCTTCATCGTCCAGCGATGATACTCCGCGGCTCTCCTTGTACGCTCTCTCCAGTTCTTCCGATTGAGAAAGCTGGTCGCGAACGACTTCGAGCTGCTGCTCAAGGAATTGTCTGATTTCCGAAATTTCGCCGCGCGCACCGCGCAACTTGTAGCGATAATACTCTTCCGCAATGGCATTTGCTAAAAACGCGCACTCAAACGCCGATGGCGCCTTGACGGAAACCTTGAGAACGTCTGTATCCTTCAGGTTCTCGACGCTTGTGTTGTCGCGAAGCATTCTCACCCGGTCGTCAAAAGTAATTGTGTTTCCCTCAACGTCTGTCTCGCGCATAATCGCAAGTTCGCTGCGATAAGGGGACTCGGCCAATGAGCGCAGAACGTCTTCGGCGATACGGCGACTGCGGAGCAACTCCGTCTCGTTCAAGTTTCTTGACTTGCGGAACGGCGCGGGATTCGCATTTCGGATCGTCACATCGACCGGATCGTCATCCAGTATCATCACGCTGGATGAGGCGACGTATACCGGCTGCATTCTGTACGTCAAATAGGTCGTGGCGGCCACAACCGCAAAAAAGCAGCCGATGATAATCCATCGCCCGCGAAACAGAATGCGGAAGTACTCCGAAAACCGACTTGTGTTGTCTCTTGACTCCAAGATCACCTCTCAGCTTACGATATGCGACTGGACGCGGTTTCGACTTTGCGAAGTTCCGGTCTATTCTCAGGCTCGATTTCACTACCGTGAAAAGACAAGCCATATTTCCAAAAGAAGAACAATCCGACTAAGGTCAAAGGAATATAGTTCAAGGCGTGTAGCAGTACTGCGAAGCCCGCCGCGCGATCGCCGGGAACATTAAACAAACTTAACCCCAACACTGCAATTCCGTGATATGTGCCAACCGCTCCGGGCGCACCCGGAATGACGAAACCGATAGTTGTAACAACAAGCATGACCAGCACGGAGCCTACCAAATCGTTGTGGATCATCGGATAATCCGGCCCCGTTAGCCCAACGGCCGCCATCACGAGATAGACCATATAGGTGTACATGGCCCACAGCGCGAGAGACGACAGTGCGAGTCGCCAAAACAAATCGCGCCGTCCCATCACACCGAGTCCGGCGCTAAACGTTGACAACACGTCGAAAATTTTTTCGGCGATCTTTTGCGGAAGAACTCTTAAGAAGAACCGCGTCATCTTTAATGCACGTTCTCTGTCGATTCCCAACCATACGCAAAATCCGCCCAGAACAAATGCCGCGAGCGACAAAATATATGCGCCCATTTGCAGTTTTTCCGGCAACGGATAGATCAGCAGTGCAGCGGCGATATACGGCACCATGTAAACCAAATCAATCAACCGTTCAGCGACAATAGTCCCAAATGCCGCCGGACGAGACAAACCTGTTAGTTGATGAATTACTTGTGCACGATAGACTTCGCCCAACCGCATCGGGAGCAGATTGTTCGCCATGTAACCAATCGTCATTGCGCCAAACGTCGGCAGCAACTTAATCTCAGTCAATGTGCGAAGCGTGATTTGCCAACGCCACGCGCGCAGCAACTGCGTCCCGTAAAAGATTACTCCGGCAATGACAATGTACAGCCAGTTCGCACTCGCAATCACCGAACCCAGTTCAGACAAGTTGAATCTGGGAGAGCCGAAGAGCGCCTCATAAACACCCATCTTGCCGGAAAAGAGCGAAATGAAGTGCGGCTTGAACGCCGTCAGAAATAGAAAGAAACCACTAATCGCAAGGCTTAACAGAATCTTCGAGGCGCGACTTTTCATCTATGACTTTGCAATTAGTGAGTTCTAAAATCGATCTTGTTTTCCGCAGGCACTGCCGGCGCGAGGAACAATCCACTGTCAAGTTTGACGGACTCATGCCACATCAATATCTCGTAATGGCTCGTATTATTGCCCTCGTCATCCTTAAAAGAAATTTCTTTCGGCACTCGCTTGTTAGCTGCGAAAGTCATTTCAACTTGGCCGGAAACTTGCGCGGACATCGCGTCAAGCACGAGCGTTGTGTCTCCAGACGCGGTTTTAACCAGATCAAAGGGAACAAGCTCGCGATTCAAACTCAAGAGTACGACTTCGGGCGACCAGTCAGATCGACCTTCCGCCGTTTCAAGCAACAGAGTTTGTTGCTCCTTCAGATACCGCCACTGTTCCGCCCCGGATTCGCACAGCGTCCACTCAGGCGTGTCGTGGTAGAATCCACTGGGTCGCTGAAAAACAATACGGCCTTCAAGCCCTTCTTTAGGAAAATCAGGGCCGGTTGCGCGATAGCCTATCTCAAGCGATGGCAAGGAGCGCAAATGCCGTTCCACGGTTGAGTAGTAGTCCTCGGCAGCCTTGTTTGCGAATGCCGGGACACAAATCAGCAAAAGAACGATTAGTATCTTACTGTTGCTCAAGGTCCATCAAAGTTTGTTCATCTGCTAAAACTGCCCGTGCTTTTGAACCATCAAACGGCCCGACAACTCCGGCACGCTCCAGCTGGTCGATCAATCTTGCAGCTCTACTATAACCAACCTTCAAGCGACGCTGTAAGATTGAAACACTACCTTGCCCTGTTCTGACGACAATTTTTGCCGCCTCAAGGAACAGCGGATCACGACCCTCAAAACCGCCGTCAACTGAGCTTCCTTCACGCTCTTCCTGCGGGTCAAGAGGAAGCACGAGTTTGTTCTTGGGCGTCGGCTGCTTGCGAATATGAGTGATTACGCGTGCGATTTCTGCCGACGTTAAGAGTGCGCCCTGCACGCGCTGCGGCGCGGGTTCTTCGGGGTGCTGAAACAACATGTCACCCTGACCCAGCAACATTTCCGCGCCATTTGTGTCAAGAATCGTCCGCGAATCTACTTTCATCGCCACACGAAACGCAATGCGCGCCGGGAAATTAGCCTTTATCACACCAGTGATGACGTCAACCGACGGGCGCTGAGTAGCCACAACCATGTGAATGCCGACGGCGCGAGCGAGTTGAGCTAAGCGCGCTATTGGTTCTTCCACTTCGCGTTGCGCAGTTACCATCAAGTCCGCAAGCTCATCAATGATCACAACAATGTATGGCAGAGTTTTGTCGCCTTCGCGCGGCGATTCCTTGACCATTTCATTGTATTCTGAGAGTTGACGAGCGCCGCGCTCTGCCAACAGATCGTAGCGATGCTCCATCTCGATCAAACAGCTTCGTAACACCTTCACGGCTTCGTCAGGCTTTGTGATAACGTGCTCACTCAGATCGGGACGATGGGTCAAGTGATGATTGCGCAATTCGTTGTAGGCCGCAAGTTCGAGCTTCTTAGGATCGACCATCACAAATTGCACTTCTTCAGGAGTCGTGCGCAATAGAATCGATGTGATGATTGCATTCACGCAAACAGATTTGCCGGATCCGGTTGTACCGGCGATCAGCAAATGCGGCAGCGACCCCAAATCGGCAGCAAGGATTTCGCCATTGACGGTTCTGCCTAACGCAATTGTCAATTTTGATTTCGCGGCATGAAACTGTGGAGCTTCAACAACTTCGCGAAACGTCACGAGCGCTGGTTTCGGATTCGCCATCTCCACTCCGACGGCTGCTTTACCGGGGATGGGAGCGAGAATACGCAAACCGCGGGCGCGCAGAGCAAGAGCAATGTCGTCCGCGAGCGCCTCGATGCGAGCGACTTTTACACCGGGGGCAGGCGCAAGCTCAAATTGTGTTATGACGGGGCCGGGATTGACTTGTGTGACAGTTGCTTTGACGCCAAAAGTTTCCAAGCTCTTTTCGAGCAGCATGGAGTTGTGCTGCTGCTCTTCTTGTGACATTCCACCCACGCGGTCGGCGGGCGGAGCATTGAAACAATCCGCCGATGGAAAAACGTAGCCGGTCTCATCGTCGACAGGCATCGTAATCTGTTCAGAACTGCGGGAAGTTGCTTTGCGCGCGCCGGTGAGTGGATCTATTTCTTCGCCGAGATTGTGAATGACTTTACCGGGCTGACCGTCCGCACTCGCAACATTGGGAAAGGGCTTGACTTCTAATGCGCCGAATGAGGCAGTTGTGGCGCGATCAATGTCGATATCCGGAATCGTGCTTTCCGCTTCTTTTCTTGCGCTGAGCCAATTGCGCAAGAATCTCCATGCGGGTACAATCGAAGGCAACGGCAAGCTGCGCGCACGACCCGCAAGCACCGCAGTTTGCTCTGCGCGCCGCTCGATCCACTCCGCAAATCCCGCCACTGTCATTGTTAATCCGACGAGCATCAACACGAACATCATTAGCACGGCGCCAAAGCGGCCCGCAAGCAGAATAAGTTGCTGTGAAGCCCAATAGCCAAATTCACCGGAATGAGGATAGTAACTTGCAATATTCTCGCGATGAATCAGTTCACCAACCAATCCGATTGTCGTTGAACTCCAAAGCCCAAGAGCGAAAATCCACACTGATACTATCGTTGCGCTGCGGCGCGAAAGTCGGCGAACGAGTGTCCAACCCCATATCCCAAATATCAGTGGAATAACAAGTGCTGGCCATTGCCCCATGAACAACGGGCCAAGCATTGCCGACATGTACTCGCCAAATCGCCCGGCGGCGTTGTCAGCTTTAGACGCAAAATCGTGATACGGAAAATCTGACTGCGAGTGACTGGCGAGTGCGACAGCCAAGAGCACGGAAATCCCTAACAACAAAATGCCCGCCACGATAGGCGTGGACGAGCGCTCTGTTACTTTGGATGGTTGTTCCGTGTCTTTACGAACCGCCATTAGCTTTCGGAAGTCTGATTTTTCCTTCAATCAAAGTCGGTGCTACTTGATGAATGTCAACCTTGGCGCAATGCTCCAAGTCGGCATCAAATCCCAATCCGGAAAGATACTTTCCGTGATAGGAATTTTTCACGACTTCAGATATCTGCGACCTGTAATATCTGAACAAGTCGAGCGCCGCCTGTGCCCCGTCATTAGCGATTAAATTGTGCGGAGCAGAGAGTCCTTCGACAATCTTGCCGGCGCAGACAAAATCCTCCAGAGAAAATTTGCCATTACGACCGGAGCAGATCACCGAAACATCCAAGCCTGTCTCGCGCGCGCTGCTTGTGACGACAGAGAGGTTATTGAAACAACCAATCGTCACAAGTTCCGCCGACTTTGCACGAACGAGTGCAGGGGAACCATTTGTTGAAGCAAAGATCACCGTTCGTCCGCCGACCCTGTCGCTCGAATATTCAAACGGCGAGTTGCCTAAGTCAAATCCTTCAATCAACTTTCCGTCGCGCTCGCCGCCCAAGATTACGTCCGCTCGTCCGGCTTTCACGGCAAGTTCACCTGCTTCCGCAGGAGTTGAAACCGGCACTACTTCCCGCGCGCCGTTCACCAGCGCTTGCGTAATCGTTGACGAGGCGCGCAGCACGTCAATAACTATTGCGACACTGCCGCGCACATCATCTTCCGTCCACTCTCGCGGAGTGGCAAACACTCGAATATTCAAAGTACTCTCCGCGAGTTTAGTAGGGCCGCTTGTAGAAAGGCGGCTTCACGACTCTCGCCGGAGCCGGTTTTCCATGACAAACGATGAATATCTGCGAGCCAATCGCCGAGTGTTCATTCGGGACGTAACCTAATGCAATACCCTTGTTCAAACACGGTGACACCGTGCCTGATGTTACTTGGCCTATTTCTTTGCCACTTGCATCCTGAATTGCATAACCATGACGCGGGAAGGCAGAACTGTCGAGTTCAATAGCCACAAGTTTGCGGTTGATTCCTGCTTCTTTGGCCTTCATCAGTGCATCGCGGCCAATGAAATCACCTTTGTCAAGCTTCGTGATCCAGCCCAATCCGGCTTCGAGCGGATGCGTTGAGTCGTCGATATCGTTACCATACAAACACATCTTCATTTCGAGACGGAGCGAATCACGCGCGCCTAACCCGATGGGTTCGATTTCGAACTGCTTGCCCGCAGCGAGGGCCGCACGCCAAATTGATACGGCATCTTCGTTCGCGACATAAAGTTCAAAACCGTCCTCGCCTGTGTAGCCCGTGCGGGCAATTACGGCGGGCTTGCCGAGAATATTACCCAACGCAAAGTGGTAGTAAGCGATCTTTGTCAGATCCGTCTCGGTCATGGTCTGCACAACGGCTGCCGCGTTGCGTCCTTGAATTGCCATTAGCGACATTTGCTCTGAACGATTTTCAAGCGTTACGTCTCCGCTAACGTTCGCATTCAGCCAATTCCAATCCTTCTCCATGTTTGATGCGTTGACCACCACCATGATGTGATCCGCACTTTTGTAAATCAGGAGATCGTCAACGATGCCGCCATTCGGGCGGCACATGCAGGAGTACTGGGCTTGTCCGATGTTCAAACCCTTCACGTCGTTTACCGTTACGCGATGGAGGAACTCTTCGCGGTCTTTGCCCGTCACGAAGAATTCTCCCATATGTGAAACGTCAAAAATTCCGACCGTATTGCGAACGCGCAGGTGCTCTGCGCGAATCGAGTGATACTGTATGGGCATGCGATAGCCCGCAAAATCCACGAGCTTCGCGCCTAGCGCCTCGTGTTCAGCGGTTAGTGCCGTGTTCTTCAAAATTGCTCCGCAAATAAACTTGGTTAATAATTATCTCTCACACGAAGGCGGGTCTCATTCGGAGCCTCGCCTACGAGGTTGTATCTTTTTCAACGATGGTCTGTTCGGCTTCGGGATTGGCCTTTAACTGAATTACGCGCACCGGCACAGATGCAGGGCGATAGCCCTCGCTCATCACCATCTTCTGTCCGTCGTTGGAAACAATGAATGTCAGATATCCCGCTGCAACGTCACTCTTCATGTGCGTCGTGACATATGTGAATGTGGTCATGAACGGCCAGCGCGGCGATTCCAATATCGTCTTGGCATTGGCCGGAATCCGAAGTTCTGCTTGCGCCCACCGCAGCTTTTTGTACCCAACGGCCTCGGCCGTCTTCTTTGAATAGATCAACAACGCGCCGGGGTCGCCTTCGGCAAGCTCCATCATGCGCGCATTCGTTGAACATACGACTGCCGCGACTGTATCCAATTCGCCAAAGAAACTGATTAGCGAATTCCACGCACCCTCCCCCGGAAGAGGCGCATAGGGAGTAATCGCCACATCCGCCCCGCCGAATTCCTTCCATGATTTGGCTTGGCCCTCGAGAATGCGTCGCAATCCCGTGCTGTCTATGTCGTCAACCGCCAGACTTTCAGGTACGAGCAAGTAAGTTGGATAGTGCGCGACAGGGTATGTATAGAGCTTGAGGCCGTGCTGTGAGAAGGCGAGGGATTCTTCACTGCTAAACGCGCGGTCAATAAAAATCTCTTCGACGCGGTTGTTCGCCAGAGAATCAATTAGAGCTTGCGTTGAGTGCCGCCACACTCCCACCGTCGCCATACTGTGGATATCGCCGTATCGCCGGGCAACGTAAGAAGCCAGATCATAGACCGCATCACTTGCACCTATACGCGCCGAGCCGCGAGTGTAGGTTTCTTCAGGTTCTCGTTCTTTACAACTCCACACCAGGCACGCACAAATCACAAAATACGCAAACTTGTTCATCATCTTAACTTTCCCATGGCCGTCTGTATGTCCCGCCAAAACGTCTCTCCTCGTTGCGCGGAGTCCGCGAAACGACAAACCGATGAATCCCCAACAGGATCACAGTGATTCCCATTATCGTTCGCAATCCTGTCTGTGCGGGAATCTGCTTCAGCAAGGCGCCCGTCAGTATCAAGATTCCGAGTACAACGAAGGCAACCGGCATTATCCAACGAGTAAGCATTGTGTGCTTATGTAGCGTCAATTCGACAAGCGAAAGTTTATGGGAATGTGAACCCAAACCGCAACAGGACTGTTCTGCTGAAGCGCGGGAGTGAATTTCCATTTCGGGACAACCCGTGCAACCTCGTCTTCAAATCCCAGCCCGGCTGGTCGCACATTTACAACTTGCCAAGCGATGACGTCGCCCTTTTCATTGATGTGGAGCCATACATTTACCGTTCCGCTGACTCCCGCTCTTTGCGCCAGATCCGGATACTTCGGCTGCGGATTGATGTCCATGAGTGCAACGGGTTCAACTTCGCGCGGAATAAAAATCTTCCACGGATCTATGGTACCGGCGGATACAGTGGTCGTGTCGATAATCCCTGTTAGAACATCACCGCCACTTCCCGAGTCGATCGGCGCAGTCGGATCAACCTTGCCGGTCAGCATGGGAAAATCATCCTGCTTGGTTGAGTCAATGACGTCCGGTTCGTCAATCACTGGAACGTACTTCTGCACGTCCGGCTCTGATTTGCGAACGGGGCGCGCGGGGACAGGGTTGTCGGGGCGTCGCGGTTGAGGTATCGGAGGCAATATGACTATCGTCGAATCGCAGCCCGTTTGCTCCGCAACCTGTTCGCTTGGCCACATACCGACCAACGCCATAATCGCACTGTGCAAAAAGACACTGGCCACCATGCCTTGCAACAAATACCGTCCGAGGTGATCCTTAAGATCACGCGCGCCAATCACCAGCTTGTCAATCTTCGATCCGGTTTCCATAACACCTCCTTGGTCGCAGCAGCGACATGGAATTTGAAACTCCGGGACCCATTCGAAGAAAAATGATTCTTACAGAGCGCAAGACCGCACGACGAAACGCCGCGCGGTCCACAATACTTTCGCGGCGAACCTACTGAACCTTGAAGTTGAACGGGATCGCGATCCAAACACCAACCGGATTTCCCTGCTGAATTGCAGGAGTGAATTTCCACTTGGGTAGAACCTTCTCCACTTCTTCTTCAAATCCCAGTTTCTCAGGCTTTGCCTGAACAATGCGCCACTTCTTCACTTCGCCTTTTTTGTCAACATACACCTGCGCCGTTACTTTTCCCGATACACCGGCGCGCTGCGCCATATCCGGGAAGGCAGGTTGCGGGCTGAAATCAGGCAACGGCTGCGGCGCAACTTCGAACGGAATAAACTGTTCGAAGCTCGGAATCTCGCCTTCAGTGTCATCAATCACTATCTGACTCGGATCAATTGCCAGCGAATCGGTACCGTAGTCCTCAACGATTGCCTGGACAATATCCTCTTGCTTCATCATCTCAGGCTGTTCTTCCGGTACTTCATCCTCTTTCACCGCGATTGGCACAACAACTTTTGGCAGAGCAAGCTTTGGACGCGCAATCTTAGGTGGAGCTTTCGTTGGATCAAGCTGTTTCAGTTTCTTCAAAGCCGTCGTAATATCGTACACTTGGCTTGGAGGGGGCGGGATTTCGTCCTGAAACAAAGTAGCGATATAAGGCGATGCCACCACAGCAGAGTGAATTAACACACTGATCACGAGGCCGCGCACGAGGTTCTTGCCGACAAAGTACTTCAGCTCAATCGAGCCGTATTTACCTTTTTCGAGTTCTTGCAGAAAATTAGTCATTGTCCGCCTTCCTTTCTTTTGTCCAGCGGTTGGTTACATTTGCTCCGACGGCGTCTCTTCCGCCTCTTCAGGAGTCGGAAGTCCGGCCGGACCGGCAGTTTGGAAACCCGCCGTGCGCAAGAGCGAATCATCCCACGTCGTGTAACGGTCAATTGAAAAACGTGTCATCTTCGCAAGGTTGAATTCGTCCACCAAATCCACGAGCGTCGAATAACGAGCTTTCGGGTGAATACGAGCGACGACCGTCACACTGTCGCCGTAACGCTCATAACGGGATTGCAATGAATCCCTGACATTCTGCCACGTGACAGGACGGGGAGTGCCATTGCCGATCTGTAACGCGACTGAATCCGTGTTGATCACGTAAAACGACATCAGCTTCTCTTCAAACACCTTGACTTCCGTTGGAGTATCTTCGTTCGGCGGCAGAACGAGGTCCATCGCCGTCGGCAAACGGAACACAGTCGTAACCATAAAGAAGATCAACAGAAGAAATGCGATGTCAACCATCGGAGTCATATCAATGCGAATCGCGACACGCGGACGTTTCCATGCTTGTCCGCCGCCGGGTTTTTTCGATCCGCCAAGATCTACAGCGCCCATTGTTTACTCCTTTAGCTTTCTTCCACTTCCGTGACCATATTCACGAAGTAGAGTTCATTCTTCTGGAGCACGCGCATGATCTTTTCAATAGTACCATACTCCGCCTCTTTATCGGCTTTCAACACGACCTTATTGATCTCGACACGGTCTCTTACGATCAGCTTGTCGATGATCTTACCGACCGAGTCGGGTTGAAATTCCACGCCGCGAGTCTGATGTCCTTGCAATTCCGCCAGTCCGGTTTGCACGTCTAAAGCGGCGTTGTCAAGCGTCATAAATACGCGGCTATCTTTGGGAACCGTGATTACGATAATCCCGGTTTCCGGAAGCTGGCTCGTCGAATGAGACATCGGAGTCTGCACTTCAACTTCCGCCGGCTTCTTGAACACCGTAGTTGACATGAAGAAAATCAGAAGGAGGAACGCAATGTCCACCATCGGCGTCATGTCAATCGATACGGGTATTCTCCGTTTCTTTGGAGCAGCCATAGTCAGTCCTCAGCTTTCTTGAATCCGGAACCGTTTAGGCTTCTTTGTCCTTTAGAATTTCGACCATCAAGTAGGCCGCTTCGTCAATCTCGTAGTTGAACTGGTCAACTTTGTTCACGAAGAAGTTATAAGCAACGATACCGCAGATAGCGGCGAAAAGACCGAGCGCCGTGTTTACGAGCGCTTCGGAAATACCGCGCGCAAGCTCAGCGGCATTCGGCGCGCCTTGCGTGGACATAGCGGCAAACGAACGAATCATACCAATCGTCGTTCCCAACAGACCGACCATCGTAGCAACCGATGCGATCGTCGAAAGCGCAATCAAGTTTCTCTCAAGGAAGGGAACTTCCAACAGACGGGCCTCATTAATTGCCCGTTGAGTTTCGGAAATCTTCTTTTCCATATGGACACTCTTGTCGCCCGCAACGCGAACCCACTGCTCAGCGCCTGCTTTCAAAACGGCGGCAGCGGAACCTCGCTGGTTGTCGGAAACCTTGATCGCGTGGTCAAACTTGCCTTCGCGAACGGCCTTCGTAAATTCGGAGAAGTAAACCGGAAGCGGTCGCGAGCCACGTGCTTTGCCCAATGTGATAACGCGTTCAACAATGAACGTCAACAACATAAGTGTAAGAGTGATCAGCAACGGCACAATCGGCCCCGCCAATGCGATCTGGTGAATCAACGGTGTTTCTTCAACGCCCTTATCCATGGCGGGAAGAATCCCGAAATAAAATAGCAGTGATAACGTCAACGCCGCGGCGAGCGTGATAATCGTAAAAGTGCCTTGCTTCATAACAAAGTTCCTTTATCCAATCAGGTGGTTTGAGGATTGGAGGTTTATCTTCTCATTTGTTGCAAAATCTGACCAATCTGTTCACACTTCTCACAGCCTGTCGAATTACCTAAATTGCAGGCCTTGCAATAGGCGTCCTTGGCCTTCTGAACAGTCGGTTTGTCGTTCTCATTCGAAAAATAGTAGCTGTCCCCTAAAAATACCCAGAGGTCCGCGTTATTCGGACAGGCGCGAACGCCATCAAGCAACGCGCTTATCGCCGCGCCGTAGCGGTCCCGCTTTAAGTCAATATAAGCGTTCAATTGATGCGCGTCGCAATTCCCCGGATCGCGCGCCAAGACTCTGCGCACTGCATCGCGCGCCTGATCATACTGCTTGGTTTCGATATAACTGTTCACCAAAATCAAGCCATACTTGTCCAGCAGCGCCGTGTCGGCGGCAAGGACATTCAAGTACTCAGCGAGCTTGGCCTGGTCATTGATTCGTTGTAACAAGCTTACCTTACGGGTTACATCACTGGATGAACCGGGTGTCACTTCAAGCTGCTTGTCTGTATAAACCAAAGCCGAATCCAATTTCTCAAGTTTGTCAAAAGCACGCGCGATGCTTGCATAGACGTCTTGAGTCTTGGATATCTGCGGCGAAGTACCCACCGCATGAATCATCGTAGCGGCCGAAAGTTCGAGCAATTCATTTCGTAGCGGATGCTTACCGTCGAGCTTTGCGGCCGGATCGCGAAGCGACATTTCTGCAGAGCGATACCGCGCGGCCAGCGCAAGAACCTGAGCAGTGCGCTCAGCTTCTGTTAACTGCGGCGGTTCCGGAATTGCTGGAATTCCATTCCCCGGATCAATTGGAGGCACTGGCGGTATCGGGACATGAACATTACGCGCCAGCGCGTCGTAGCCTTCCGCTTGCTTCTTGTACTCATCGGCAAGACGCGAACGCGACTCTTCTGAAATCGAATCTTGCTGTGACGTAAAGAATGTCGAACGTCCGACAAAATACTCAGCTTCTGCCAAAGAGACTTGGATATCGCTTCGATCAGGTCTAAGCGACAGCGCTTTTCGGAGCGGCGCCAACGCTGCTGAGTAGAAGTTCTTCTTTTCCGCTTTTGAAAGATCAACAAAGCTGCGGCCCAACCAATAGTTGGCAAGGAAATTCTCCGGCTCCTTATCTACTGCCTTCTGAAACTCTGCCGAAGCTTCGGCATATCGCTTTGCGGCAAAACGCAGACGACCGCGCAGATAATCCACCTGCTTGTTGTCCGGATCACGTTCTTGAACTATCTTAAAGAGCTTGTCGGCCTCATCGTACTCTTTCAGAGTCAACAATGTTTGACCGTATTCAAACGCGATGTCCGGATTACCTTCATCGAGGCTCCAGGCTTTCGCGTAGTTATCTTTTGCAAGCGAGGTCACATTCGCGTTACCGTAAATGCGCGCGAGCATAAGTGGGTAGAGCGGATTGTCGGGGTGCTTTGCCGTTGCGCTGGCTAAGATCGGAGTTGCCTCACCAATCTTGCCCTGCTTCCCCAGTATCAGCGCCCGCGAAACTTTGATTTCGTCAATCTTGCCCTTCGGGTCCTTCTTCTCGGCAGCGGCAACGATTCGATCCGCATCAGCCAAACGATTCATCGCAACATAAACAGTCGTCAAATCTACGACAGCGTCGGCCTGTTTATTATTCAGCGTCAGCGCCTGCTCGTAGAAACCAATCGCAGCCGTCGTATCCCCAAAGAACAACTCCGCGCGTCCACGCAGGCGCCAGGCCTCGTCATTCTTAGGTTCGAGATTCGTGCCTTCCAGGGCAAGCGTCTGAACCTGCTCCCAATCTCCCGTTTTGGCCATTTCGCGGGCCTTATCGAGCGGCGGATTCACCGCAAAAGAAGAATGTGCGGCGAAAACAGAAGTTAGTACGACGGAAAGAAAATGTAGGTGTCGAAATCGCATACTTATTGAACAAATGTCCCCAGAGGGCGGGGGCGAAAGGAAGCCTGAAGAATTAAGACCTCAATATACCCAACCGAAGCAAAAAGAGCAAGTTAGGGTACTGTTAAGGCGGGGATTTCCTGAGACTTCGCGTTCGGCCCTTTCTCCGATGATCTTCTCAGATGGTGCTGTTTTCCAGCTATTTAGTGTCGGTCAGACGGTCGAGGCTTGGCAGAGGACGAGGCCAGCGATTTTGCCTGATCAAACATCCCCATCGCCGCCTGCACTTGCTCATCATCTTCGATCCTAATCAAGTTATAGATATCGCGGTTGTTAAATACCAACCCTGCGATTTCCCCCTTGAGCTGTGTCTTCGTAAAGACGATGTCCTGATCCCAACGGGCGTCATCTACTTCGATCTTCCTGTCGATGCAGAATTGCTTAAATTCCGCCAGCATCTCGTCGGTTATCTGAAATGACTTCGTGAAGTCCTGATACTCTTTGCTGATGTTCGGATGCTTGACGGTGTACTGTGACGCCCATTCAAAATACATTCTCTTACTAAAGAGCTGAGCCGTCAGCGTGTTGGTCTTACTGGGTACCACCGTGCTGTCCGGCGTAATACCGCCACCGCCAAATACTGTGCGACCACCATCGGTAGTGAATTTCTCCCGAGGCGTTGTGTCCTGCGCGGCAGTTTCCGGCGCATTAGGATCCTCGTCATCGCGGCCACCCATCACATACTCTGCAAACCCCTTATCATATGGACGCTGGATAAGACGTCCTGTCGGCGTATAGTACCGCGCCGTCGTTATGCGGACAACCGAACCGTCTGGCATTGGGTATGGAGTCTGCACCAAGCCCTTGCCAAAGCTCACTTGACCAACGACTAATCCGCGGTCATGATCCTGAATCGCGCCGGATACAATTTCAGACGCCGAGGCGCTGCCGTGGTTGATTAAAACAATTAGCGGCATATCGTACTTTGCGCCGATGCCGGTGGAACGAAACTCGGAGTTAGATTTCGGTGTACGGCCCTTTGTATAAACAAGCAGCATATCCTTACGCGGCATGAACAAATCGGCTACGCGCCAAGCTTGATCGAGATAACCGCCGGGGTTACCGCGCAAGTCCAGCATCAACCGCTTCATCCCGCTACTCTTCAAGCTATCGAGTGCCGTGACGACTTCGTCAGTTGTCGTCGCCGTGAACTGGTTAATCCGAATGTAACCTGTTTCGTTATCCGGGAGCAGAAACGAAGCGCCAACAGAAAAGATTGGTATCTTGTCCCGGACGATCTCAAACTCCAACGGTACCTCAATCGATGGCCGTTCAATCGTGACACGAACCGTGGTTCCTTTTTCACCGCGCAGCTTTCCAAATACTTCTTCGTTGGAAATTCCGTAGGCCGAGAGTCCATCAATATGTGTGATTCGATCACCGGCGCGAATCCCCAGTCGATCCGCAGGCGTACCGGGAATCGGGGAGATTACCGTCAGCCAATCGTTCTGAATTGTGAATTGAATTCCAATTCCCTCAAAGTCCCCTCGAAACTGTTCGGTGATTTTGGCCTGCTGGTCCGCCGGAATATACACTGAATGCGGGTCAAGCTCTTTCAGCATCCCTTCAATTGCGCCTTCAAGCAGTTTCGCTGCGTCTGGATCTTCAACATAGTTGTCCCGCACAGCGCGCAAAATATAATTCAGCTTGTTAAGCTGCATGTTGACATCGCCGGGATTCTCCGCGAGCAGCACGGGCCCCCACAGTAAACCTGCACCGGCAATAATGACACCCAGGACCGCCATCGCGTAGTAGTTTCTGGATCGCTTCAAACTAATTCTCCTGCTTGACAATAGATGAGTAGTGTTCTGTCAACAACTCGATCTCAGCTTGTGATAATTCGCGGCTCCGCCTGCTCACGGCAAGCTTGGCCGACTCGATTGTTCGGGCTAACGGTTCGACGTGAAAGCCGTCGTTGCCGCCCCAAGAAAAACTTCTGATAAATCGCGGTGGATATCCGCCGCCATATACGTTTGCTCCAACTCCGACGATGGTTCCGGTGTTAAACATTGTGTTGATTCCCGTCTTGGTGTGATCTCCACACAGCAATCCAACAAATTGCTTACCGGTATCAACAAGCTTTTGCTTTACCTTGACCTTAACGTTGCCGTAATCGTTGCGCAAATTTGATACGGTCGTATCCGCACCGAGATTCACCCATTCCCCTAAATGACTATTCCCCAGAAAGCCCGCGTGCTGTTTGTTCGCATAACCCTGCATGATTGACGAACTGATCTCGCCGTTTATTCGGCACTGCGGACCAAATGTCGAGCCACCGTACAACACTGCCCCGGCCTTAACGCGGCCATTTTCTCCCATCGCCAACGGACCCCGAATAAAGCAGTGTGGCTCGATAGTCACATTGCGCCCCAACCATATTGGCCCTTCGGTTGTGTCAAGCACGACCGTCGGATAAATGTGCGTGTCCCTTCCAGCAAATACGGGCAGCTCTCCTACTATTTGGACACCTTGCATGGGCTGAAGTTTAGCTGAGCCAAGCAACTCCTCGCCCGAAAGATCAAACCCAAGTTTCAAAAGCCGCTCATTGGCCGGAACATAGTCCCAAACGTAGCTTGCGGCTAGGCCTCCAATTGCTTCGATTTGAGTCCCCCCGTTTACATGTTTAACGAGGGCTTCGGCAAGCTTGGTTCCAACTAAGCCCAATAAATCTGAAACTCTGCTTCCTGAGACCATTGCCCACAACACACCTCCCTCGCGGTCGAGAACTGCCTGCGGTAGGTTACCGGAAATGCTCGGAAGGTGTAGCACCCGGCCATTTAGGAAAATCACGGGTTCGCCCGAATCCGCCCACGAATCATCAAAGTCCGCCATTTCACACGAGCGACTGACCATGTTCTCCCGAGGTCTCAAACTGACACTATAGCCCGCCGAACGAAGAGTGCTTAGCCACTCCCTCAGCGACCCCAATCCCGCTCGAATCTCCCACGACGGTCTGAGCACATTGAGGGGAAACAGCTGGTCAGCAGTTGCGGCATCTTCAAACACGACGATCCGCTTGGCTGTCAGCCACTGTGGTGCAATCAATTTGTGAACAACGTTAAGCACGAACGAAGAACTTTCCCGGTAGTTGTTTGATGTAACCCTTGAGTTCCATCATCAGAAGTCTGCTCAGAACCTCCCCCGTCCCTTGCTCGGCCTTTTCGGCAAGAAGATCAATATGAATCTTGTCTGCCCCGGGGATAAGGTCCCACAGTTTCTTTTCCGGTTCGGCAAGATTTGGGGCAACTGCAGCCGAAACCGCTTCCGAAGCACGAGCATTGATCTTGACTAAATCAAGAATGTCCTGCGATTCGTCAACGAGCGCCGCGCCCTCTTTGATTAAGCCATGACATCCCTTAGCTCTCCCTCCGACTACAAACCCCGGCACCGCTCCAACTTCTCGGCCATAAGAGACCGCGAGGCGAGCGGTTATTAGTGCGCCGGATTTTTCCGGAGCCTCAACAACAATAGTGGCTAAGGATAGCCCGGCAATGATGCGATTTCTTTGCGGAAATGTGAAGGCAGAAGGTTGAGTGCCCGGCGCATACTCAGAGACTAACGCTCCGCCAGTGGCAAGAATCTTCTCCGCCAGTGATTTGTGCGCATCCGGATAGATTATGTCAATTCCACATCCAAACACCGCTTCAGTCGGGATGTTTCGCTCAAGCGCCGCCTGATGCGCCGCCCCGTCGATTCCACTGGCCAAACCACTCACAATATGAATGCCCGCGCCGCTCATTGCATTTATTAACTCTCTGCAAGCGCGCTTGCCGTAGTCGCTCGCTCGGCGGGTTCCGACAAATGCGACGCGGCGAGCGTCTGGAGGCAAGTTTCCTTTGACAAACAACACTGCCGGAGCATCTTGCTCAAGTTCTTTGAGCAAGGGAGGATACTCTTCATCCCAATAGCTTATGACTTGCGCGCCACACTCAACTGACGCCTCATATTGGCGTTTGCCCACATCAGAGGTTGCAGTTGCTTTGTGAATGGCCTCGATTGCCTTCTCGCCGATGCGCGGTACCGACCGCAGCGCTCCATCTCCCGCCGTGAAAACCCGCGACGGCTGCCCAAACTCTTTGACAAGTCGAATCGCGCCCCATGCACCAATCCCCGGCACGGCGAGCAAGTTCAACAACGCAATCTTTTCAGATTCTCCTAATCCCACTCGTCGTCGAACTCCGTCTCTGCTAATTTTTCGCGGCTGTCAGGCAGCTCGTCCGGCTCGCGGAAGATATGCGGCACGGGTGCACTCTCCAAAAGCTTCCAGAGTTTTTGAATCAACTCTTCAACGCCGTCATATGTCGCTGACGATATCGTCTGTTTCCACGGGCCTTTGGGTGGCTTTGTTCCTTCTTCAAGCAAATCCGTCTTTGAAAGCACGATCAGACTCGGACGCTTCAGCAAGTCAGGGTTCCAACGTTTGAGTTCCGCCTTCAAAACTTTCAAATCCGCTTTGATATCCGCGCTCGTACAATCGAGCAAGAACAACAATACTCGAGTACGCTCGACGTGGCGCAAGAATTCAAATCCTAAGCCCTTTCCTTCCGATGCCCCCTCAATCAAACCCGGCAAATCCGCCAGCACAAAACTTGAATACTCCGTCGGTCTGACAATTCCGAGATTCGGCGAGAGTGTCGTGAACGGGTACGCCGCGATCTTTGGGCGTGCCGCCGTTAATACTGAGAGCAATGTTGATTTGCCAGCATTGGGCAAGCCAACTAATCCCACGTCAGCCATCAATCGCAACTCGAGTAACAAATTCCGCTCTATGCCCGGCTTGCCAAGTGTGGCCTTGCGCGGGGCTTGATTGCGGGCCGTCACAAAATTGTAGTTCCCCTTGCCACCTTTTCCCCCTTCCGCAATGCATATCCGCATCGCAGGTTCTGCCAAATCCGTATATAGCCCGTCTTCAGTATAAACTTGTGTACCGACAGGCAATCGAATCTCAATATCCTTGCCGCCATGGCCCGTACATTTCTTTCGCCCACCCATCTCGCCATGTTCGGCGAAAAACTCAATTTGATGCCGCAAATCCATGAGCGTGTGAAGCTGCGGATCGGCAATCAAATAGACCGAGCCGCCGTCGCCGCCGTCGCCACCATCCGGTCCACCCAATGGACGATAGGCCTCACGTAGAAACGACACTCGGCCATCTCCACCATTTCCGGCTTTTACAAATATTTTGGCCCGATCAACAAACATAGAAACTTTCTAAACATTTGAATCAAGAAAGACACATTCGCAATGATATCTTGTCTTGAGTTTTTCAGTAATATTTCGCTCTTCATCTAAAGCAGTGGGGCCGGGTGCGCTTTGGTTCACACCCGGCCCCATCAAGGCTCAATCAGTATCTCTACTGCGACGCAGTAAGATTACTTCATCAACATCATCTTGCGAGTGGATGAAACGCCGTTGGCTTCCAAGCGGTACATGTACACGCCGCTGGCCAAGTTTGCGCCATCAAACGCGTAAGTGTGAGCGCCGGCGGAAAGGGCTTCACCATCCACCAACGTTGCTACAACTTCACCCAGCACGTTGTAAACCTTCAAAGTGACCTTCGATGAATTCACGAGGTCAAACTGAATGTTGGTCGTCGGGTTGAACGGGTTCGGGAAGTTCTGGAACAACTGGAATGACGTCGGGAGGCCATCGCCATTCGGGCCGACAGAAGTTCCTGCGGCGCAGAGATGTTCAGGATCAAACGGCACAGCACCTGTACCGGTGTGCTGACGGCCGTCAACATGCAACGTTGGCGTCGTGTAGTCGTGCGGCGTGTCGAAAACGAGTTCCGGATCCGACAGCGAAATACGCTGGTAATACACGTTGTTCAAAGTTGTTGCACCTTCGGTCTGCGGAACACCACCGACGTCAAGGTCAAGGACGTACTCAAGATGGAGAATACGGTCGTCACCATCGTAGGTCACCAGCGGAGCCAAGGTCTGATCACGCTCATGCATACACTCGCCCGGCGCGGCGCCCACCGGCGTAACCGTCGAGGTCAAGTTGATCGGCTCAAACCAAGTACGGCCGTTGTTGCAAGACTTGGCCAACCAAATGTCCGCGCTCATGAAGTAGTTCGCGGAGTACTGGGTAGAGTCATGCCAGATGAACGAGCAATACAAATCGCTGTTGGACGTGTCGAAGCACATGCTCGGGCGCTGAACCATCAACTGCCAGGCATTGTCCGTCATTAAACTATCGCCGTTCGAGAACGTAGCGAAAGCGTTATGGTTGACGATATTCGAGAATTCGTCGGTATCTTCACCCCAATGCCAAATGCTCGACATGTTGATGAAGGCCGTCGGCGGAGCGTCATAACCCGGATAGCCGAACTCGTACAAGGTACGAGTTGTGAAGGCTACGTGGATGTTGTCGTTGTAGTCAAATTCAACGTCCAAACAGGTATACGGACGAAGCGTGTCGCCGTTGCAGGCAATGGTGTCGCCGGAAGCGCAACCAAAATCAGGCTCAATCCAATCAGTCAAGTCGATCGGGGGAGCGAAGTTCATACCGCCGTCTTCAGAGATAACGAGCATCAGGTCGTTATTGATCTGAGTAATACCGCCTTCACCGCCGCGTGAATCATTGAAGATCACTGCGACACGATCAGAAACGGGCGATGCCGCAACGTCCGGGGCAATCACTTCACCGGTGCCGAGAATCTGATAGAAATCACCGGTGCTGAAAGTCGTGTACTGAATTTCTACACCAAATCCCTGATCATAGACCGGGGTGGCCTTGAAATAGTGGTAGCCCTGATCGGTATCCGGATCAGACGTCGAAACGCCGTGAAGCGTGCCGTCATCATCACGGGTGATTTTCGGCCACAAAACTTGGCTTGCTCCAAACAGACCAATCGGGAACGGCGTGAAGGCGCCGGCCGCGGCCTGAAAGTCGATTGAGACGTGCGTTCCCAACGAAGCTTCGCCGGGAGGAGTCGAGTGGAATGCAGGAAACGCGAAACCGCTCGGCAGAACGGCGTTCGTAACATAACCGGCGCGAACCGTGTTAGCGGCGACGCCACCGTCCGGAATCAATTCTTGCCAGTTAGCGGTGTTCGGATCCCAGCAGTTGTAATACGCGTCACGCTGTGTAAACGTCGCATCAATGCCGTTCATCCACACTACGTGAACGAAACCGAGTTCATCAACGCCGATCATCTTACCGGCGGTGCCGTTGTGCTGGTAGTCGTAATACGTCGTGCCAGCTTGGAACTGCCGACCGATTACGTCCAGAGAGCGCGACGCGTCAGGCGAGCGAGTCTCTACGGTCTGTGTGTGATTGACTTCTGTGACATTACCAGCTACTGGCGTCTTATGGCTTGTGTCCATCCGCCTTGATGTAGCCGGAGCCGCCCATGCCGTCGCGGCAACCGACAGCACAAGAGTCAAAACCAAGTACTTCTTGATCATGGGTTACTCCCTTTCTTGCTCCTGCGAATTACGCAGGTTGTCTATGCAGGTGATTATTTGGAGATTTAGCGAATATTCAATTCGGTATAAATTACTCAGCAACTTCTAAAAAGTCAAGTGGTTCTTCACCGACCCAGCATTTTCAAGTAGGCGTCAATAAACCCCTGCCCCCAGAAAAGGCAAATTACCAGAGCGACCGCCAAGAATGGTCCAAACGGCACCTCGCGCCCTGCAATTCCTTTCCTTAAAATCATAAAAACCAATGCTATCAAAGTCCCAAGGGCGGAGGCGATGAAGATCATTAGCAACGTCAATTGCCAGCCCAAAAAGGCCCCTGCCATCGCGCCGAATACGACATCCCCGCCGCCCATGGCTTCCTTCTTGAACACAAATTTGCCGCCCAGCAACATGAAGAGGAATATACCGAACCCTACAGCAGCGCCAATCAGGGCTGTTGACAGCGGGAGCATGTCAAAAAAGGCCGCTCCGGCAAGCCCGATCAAGGTGAGCGGGATTGTGATCGCGAACGGCAAAAGCCAGTGCCGCAGGTCAATGATGACCAAAGCGAGTAATCCAATGAACAGGAAACCGTAGGCCATTCCTGCGTAAGTCGCCCCCCATTTCCACACTGCGATGAC